>NZ_JANMXZ010000051.1:0-17382 GCF_031381455.1 Flavobacterium sp.
AGATTTTTTGGTAAAGCTTTCACTTTTAATCTACGTTGATTCAAGTTCAAAACACCTCCTAAAAGTACACCTGGAGAAGTTCCGGTTACTTTTACAGGTACTTCCATAATGATTTCTTTGTTGTCATCCAATTGGAAAAAAACAATGTGATTGATTCTGTCTGAAACTGGGTGAAACTGAATGTCTTGCAAAACGGCATTGGTAGTTTTTCCATCCAAATCTATCACAACTGTGTGTGCGTTTGGAGTGTAAACCAAGCTTTTAAATGCTTTTTCTTCTGCTGCAAAATGAATTGGTTGACTTCCTCCGTAAATAACGCAAGGAACCATTCCAGCATTACGTACCGCCTTAGTCGCAACTTTGCCTACGCTTTCTCTTTGTGATCCTTTAATCGTAATCGATTTCATTGTAAAATATATATAATTAATAATAAAAATTCTTTTCTGGGCGTTGCTCTCGTTCCTCGCGCCGCGCTTTCCACTATAGTCCTTGCTGCGCTGCGGGCTGCCGTTGCAATCGCTAACGCAATCTTCTGCAAACTACTTCCAACAGCTTACATTAAAAACTTCCCGCTAATGGAATTGTTGTGCTGCACCATGTTCATTACTTCTGCAAAAAGTGGCGCACAACTCACTACTTTTATTTTATTTGATTCCTTCTTTAACGGAATTGAATCGGTTACTATCAATTCCAGTAATTGAGATTTCTCTAATTTCTCATAAGCATCACCCGAAAGTATCGCATGAGTACAAATTGCTCTCACGCTTAACGCTCCTTTTTCAATCATTAAATCAGCTGCTTTGGCAAGTGTTCCTCCGGTATCGACCATGTCGTCCACCAGAATTACATTTCTACCTTTCACTTCACCAATCAACTCCATTGTGTCAATTATGTTGGCAGCTTTTCTTTGTTTGTAACAAATTACCACATCTGATTCTAAAAACTTAGAATACGCATACGCTCTTTTTGAACCTCCCATATCTGGAGATGCGATTGTTAAATTGTCTAACTGCAGACTCTTAACATAAGGCAAAAAGATAGTCGATGCAAATAAATGATCCACCGGCATTTCAAAGAAACCTTGAATCTGATCAGCATGTAAATCCATCGTCATGATTCGGGTTGCTCCGGCAGTTTCTAATAGTTTTGCTATCAGTTTTGCTCCAATCGGAACCCTTGGTTTGTCTTTTCGGTCTTGTCTTGCGTAACCAAAATACGGAATTACGGGAGTAATGTGTCGGGCTGATGCTCTTTTTGCAGCATCAATCATTAACAAAAGTTCCATTAAATTGTCGGCGCTCGGAAATGTAGAGCAGACAATAAAAACACGCAAGCCTCTTATTGATTCTTCAAAAGAAGGTTGAAATTCACCATCACTAAATTTTGAGAACGTAACTTTACCCAGCGGAACACCATAGTTTTCGGCTATTTGTTCAGCAAGGTAGACGCTTTGCGAACACGCAAATATCTTTGCTTCTGGTTCTAAATGCGACATTATAATTTGTTGTTTTTATCCGTTGCAATCCTAACGGAAATGCCTCGAATGTAGTTAGTTAGTTGTGCTTCGTTTTACCGAGGTGCAAATTTAGAAATTAAATCTAACTCTGAAAGGATATTTTAGAGTATTTTTTTAGAAAATGATGTTTTATTTTTTACATTTGCACCGTGTTTAAAAATAAGCAGCCTTTTTGACTCTTATTTTTCGCGATAAACCAACTGTTGTTGGTTTTGTCTACTTAGCCCGGATGGCGGAATTGGTAGACGCGCTGGTCTCAAACACCTGTGGGCAACCGTGCGGGTTCAAGTCCCGCTCCGGGTACAAAAGCTCTTCGAAAGAAGGGCTTTTTTTAATTTTAAAATATTTTTATGTATTATGTTTACGCAATTTCTAGTTTGGAACGCAACTATATTTATGTAGGTTTAACAGATAATTTAGAAAGAAGATTTTTTGAACATAACAATGGTAAAAACAAAACAACCAAACCTTATTTGCCATTTAAAATAATTTATACTCAAGAATTTGAGACAAGACTAGAAGCTAGGCAAAAAGAAAAATATTTTAAAAGCGGCATTGGTAAGGAAAAATTAAAAATCATTCAAGAAAGTTTAACGCAATAGGCGGAACCTGCCTGCCGGCAGGCAGGTTGGTAGACGCGCTGGTCTCAAACACCTGTGGGCAACCGTGCGGGCCTGTCTACCGACAGGTAGATTCAAGTCCCGCTCCGGGTACAAAAGCTCTTCGAAAGAAGGGCTTTTTTTGTGGGCTGGAGTCAAACTCCTTTTGTTTGCTCAAGCTCGAGGCCTGCCTGCCGTTAGGCAGGTACAAAAACGTATCTCAAAGGTGGGGCTTTTTAATTTAAGAGCGAGTCAAATATTTTTATTTGCTTGCCCTAAGCGCTTTAAAAACAGCTAATATTTCATAGTGCTTTTTGCTTTTTAACTTACTTTTAATTACAAAAACAATTTGAAATACTTGTGGATTTTTTTAATGGTAGTTTGAATTAACAAAGTCAGATGAGTTAATTAGGCTTTAATCCATTTCTTTAAAAGAGTTTCCAACTCATTAAATATAATAGGTTTTGAAAGATAATCATTCATACCAAATTCAAAGCATTTTTCTTTTTCACCCAACATAATTCCGGCGGTTAATGCAATGATTGGAATATGGCTTTTGTCTTCTAAAGTTCGAATTTCAGTTGATGCTTCATAACCATTCTTTATGGGCATTTGCACATCCATTAAAATAAGATCTAATGGGTTATTTTTAAATTGTTCTATAGCTTCAGCACCATTAATGGCTTCATAAATAGTTCCATTGGGAACCATTTTCTTAACCAATGTTTTTGCTAAAAACATATTGATAGGATTGTCTTCTACAATTAAAATTTGAATAGGATTAGTAAATAGAGACTGAATATCTTTCATTTTTCTAGCTTCATTCGAAAATGCAATAGTGTTTTCTGTTGAATTGGTTGAAGTTTGAAAATCAACTTCAAAATAAAAATTACTCCCTTCTCCAAATTTACTAACGAGTTTCATCTTACTATTCATCAAACCTAGTAACCTATTTGAAATAGCCAACCCTAATCCTGTACCACCATATTTTCTAGAGGTAGAATTATCCTCCTGAACAAAAGACATGAATATTTTTTCTTGATTATATTCTTTAATACCAATTCCAGTGTCTTTAACTGAAAATTGAATGGTGGCTTCCCCATTGTTATTTTCAAGACAATGTAAATCCAAATGAATTTGACCAAACGAAGTAAATTTTAAGGCATTACTAATTAGATTGAAGAATATTTGTTTAAGCCGAATAGCATCAGCAAAAATAGTAACGGGCACATCGTGATCAATAGAAAGTGTTAGGGAAATGTTTTTTAGCAGCGCTTGTTGTTTGAAAAGTTCGATGACTTGATTTGTAAGTTCAACTAAATTTACTTCTTGTATATTCAATTCGAGTTTGCCTGCTTCAATTTTAGAAAAATCTAAAATATCATTTATAATTTCCATTAATGCTGTTGCAGATTCACTAACGGTTGACATATATTCCATTTGGTTTTTATCCAAATTAGTTTTCATAAGTAAATTAGTAAACCCAATTATACCATTTAACGGTGTTCTAATTTCATGACTCATATTTGCTAAAAACTCTGATTTGGCTTTACTTGCTGTCTCAGCTTGTAATTTTGATTTCAATAGGTCAATTTCCATCTCTTTTCGGGCAGTGATATCAATGAATGTGATAATGATTTCTTTAATTTCAGATCCTCCATCATTAAACTTCGGAAAACCGTTTACCAATACCCATAAAATATCATTATGTAATGGGCGATTAACGCCTATAACACTATTTTTTAAAGGAATTTTCGTTGATTTTATTTCATTAATCGGATAATTTTCTAACGGCACTGAACTTCCGTCTTCATAAATAAACTTCCATTGTGGGTCAATTGCAAATTTTCCTCTCATTTGATCCTCACTCAAACCTAATAATTCGGAAGCCTTAGCATTACTAATTTGAATGGAAGTGTCTGGATTGTGAATAATAACACCCGCTTCAAGGTTGTTTAATATGTCTCTATATCTTGTTTCATTTTTAGCTAAAGTATCAATGGCAATTTTTTTCTCAGTAATGTCTTTGCCAAAACAAGCAATGCCATAAATTTCATTTTCTTCATACATTGGATGAATATTAATTTCATACCAAAGTAATTCATCGGAATTTGCTATCGGACTATAAATTTCATGAGTCACTTTTTCACCTTTAAATCCTCTATTATATAGAGTTTTCCAATATGCTAGATATTCGTGATCGAAAAATTCTTTGGAAAGCACATAGTCGTTTACATTAAAATCATGCCCTGTATAGGATTTTAAACTATCTTTAAAAGTATCATTAAAGGCAATAAGCTTGTATTCCTTATCGATGCTCCACATGAGATCTGTTGAACTATTTATTAATGCTTGATTAATCATATAACCTTGAAGTTTATTCTATGTAAACAATAGAATATAGTTAATTGATGAAGAAAAATGGAATACAATAGTTTAATAATTGATAATGTAATGAAAGACATATACTAACCGCTATCTTCAAATGTAGTAAATAAAAATAGAATACAGATTTAAAAAAACTACAGGGTTTGATAGAACTAAATGTGGTTCCTAATTCTCTTTGTAATAATTTATTTAAAACCCAAGAATCATACGCGCAATCCAGAAATATATCATGATTCCGAAAACGTCGTTGGTTGTAGTGATGAAGGGACCTGTAGCAATAGCGGGATCTACTTTATTTTTGTAGAGTACTAATGGAACTACTGTCCCCAACAATGCTGCAAAAAGAATCACGACAATCATTGAGATGGAAATCGCGAGCCCAACCAATTCCTGTCCGTACATTAAAGAATGATATAAAAATAGAAAAGATGAAATTATAGTTCCTGAAAGCAATGCAACTGCGAGTTCTTTCTTTAGATAGGTTTTACTGAATTCTTTTAATGAACCGTTTGCCAAGCCTTGCACCACAATCGCTGATGCCTGAACTCCTATGTTTCCTGCGGTTGCCGAAAGTAATGGAACAAATATGATTAATGTTGAATAGGTTTGTGCCGTCGTTTCGTTTTCCTTTAGCACCAATGAGGCTACTAATTCAATTGCCATTCCAATCAAAAGCCACGGTAAACGTGCTTTTATCATTTCCAAAACACTATCGCCAGCTTCTACATCTTGCGTGATACCTGCCGCCATTTGGTAATCTTTGTCGGCTTCTTCTTTGATCACATCGATAATATCATCAACCGTAACACGACCCACTAATCTCCCCATTTCATCAACAACTGGAATCGCTTCCAAGTCATATTTTTGCATGATTCGGGCTACCTCAGTGTTTGGGGTGTCAACTTTTACAGAATCCACTTTTTTGATATACACTTCGCTGATTGGCGTTTTGGTAGAAGTCGTCAACAAATCTTTTAGCGATAATCTGCCTTTTAAACGATTTTCATCATCTACCACGTAAATCGAATGCACGCGAGTAACGTTTTCCGCTTGGATTCGCATTTCTTTCACACAGGTAAGCACGTTCCAATTTTCATTGACTTTCACTAACTCTTTCCCCATCAAACCACCGGCAGTATCTTCGTCGTAACGCAACAAATCGACAATGTCTTTGGCGTGTTCAACATCTTCCAGCTCCGAGATTACTTCCTCCTTTTTGCTTTGCGAAAGTTCGGCAATAATATCGGCAGCGTCATCCGTATCTAATTCATCTAACTCTTCTGCAATTTCTTTGGCAGAAAGACCATGAAGAATTTTTTCACGAACATCATCTTCTAATTCGGGAAGAATTTCAGCGGTTATTTCACTGTCAAGAATCTTAAAAATATAAGTAGCTTCTTCAATATTCAGTTCATCAAAAATCTCGGCAATATCGGCATGGTGCATATCATTCAACAACACTTCCAACTCTTGGTCGTTTTTGTCATGAATGAGCTGCTCGATTTGCTCTAAGAGTTCTTTGCTGATTTTAAACTGCATTGGCTTCTATTTTTTGAGTGAGTTCTATGAACTGTTCAACGGTTAATTGCTCAGGACGCAGGTCAAAGATAGTATCTTCTTTTAAATTATCCGAAAGCTGGAATGATTTTAAACTATTCCGTAATGTTTTGCGACGTTGTTGGAAACCTGTTTTTACTACCGAAAAGAATAATTTTTCATTGCATGGAAGTGTGAAATTCTCTTTCCTGCGTAAGCGCAAAACCCCAGAGTTTACTTTTGGGGGCGGATTAAAAACATCGGGTGAAACCGTAAATAAATATTCAGCTTCATAAAAAGCCTGAACCAAAACGGATAGAATTCCGTAGGCTTTTGTTCCTTTTTTTTCACAGATGCGTTCTGCCACTTCTTTTTGAAACATGCCCGAAAACTCAGGAACCTGATGACGCAATTCCAAACATTTAAAAACAATTTGCGATGAAATATTATAGGGAAAATTACCAATGATGGCAAAAGGTTTGCCTTCAAAAACTTCGTTGAGATTGTATTTCAAAACGTCCTTGGAAATGATTTTGCCGTGCAGTTTAGGATAGTGCGCATTCAAATATTCAACTGAATCGGTGTCAATTTCGATAACATAGGTTTCGGTTGGCTTTTCCAAAAGGTATTTGGTCAAAACTCCCATTCCCGGACCAATTTCCAAAGTAATGTCATAGCCTTCAAAATTCAAAGTGTCGGCTATATTTTTGGCAATCGATTCATCCGTTAGGAAATGTTGTCCGAGATGTTTTTTGGCTCTTACGTCCATAAGGTTTGTGGTTTAGGGTTTAAGGTTTAGGGTTGGAGTAACTATAAACTACAAACCATAAACTATAAACATTTTTAATGTTCCGAAATCAACTCCAATTCTGTCCGGAAAGCCAGCATTTTATCGCCAAATAATTTTAATCCTTCTTCGCGTAATCTTCCAGCATCTTCATCATAATACCTCTGTAGGGTTTCTTTACTGTCAGTAGTGTATTGAATAGAATAGGTTGTTCCGCCCATATCTTCCTCGACCAAAACTTTGACCATTCTAGCGGAAGAAAATTTCCCGGTAGCCAATACATCATTGATATGTTTTTCCTGCATCCATTGCATCCATTGGTCGTGAACGCTTTCGTGTATGTTCATGGTTACGTTGTAAAGTATCATTTTGATTAAGGGTTATAAGTTTAAAAGGGTTATGAAGTTTATAAAAAAACTCTAACTGCGACTGAGACCTGCCTGCCGGTAGGCTGGCTGAACACTAAAGATTAGTATCACCTCGTAGTTTTCGGTATTTATTCCTTGAATCTACATAATAAATGCTGTCTTCATGTTTGGTGAGCATTTCTTCATAAAGCGGTTTTGCTTTTTCTGTATCTTTCAGTTGGTTGTTATAAATTTCTGCCGAAAAATAGAGTGCTTCATCAATATAAATGCAGTCTTTATGTTTGGTGATTATCGCATCATAATTGGCTAAAGCATTAGCAAAATCAACTAATTTTTCATAGATTTTCCCAATGCGCAAAAGTGTTACGGGTT
The DNA here is from genome assembly GCF_031381455.1 of Flavobacterium sp. Taxonomy (GTDB): domain Bacteria; phylum Bacteroidota; class Bacteroidia; order Flavobacteriales; family Flavobacteriaceae; genus Flavobacterium. The sequence continues at coordinate 7,567 of NZ_JANMXZ010000051.1, forward strand.
CAATATCCTCGCCTTTGTGTTCTTTCAAAATCAGTTGAAATGCTGCCAACGATTCCTTCTTTTTATTTTGATATAAAAGAAAATCAGCACGCGCAAATTTCTTCAAAGCCACCTGCAGAGAATCTTCCACAGTGTTGTCGCTTATCAGCAAAAATAAATCCAACGCATCATTGGCAATCAGTTGTGACGACGCTGATTTCAATACTTTTAATTGGTGTGATGCCCATTCAAAATCGGTTTTAAAATAACTGGTTTTAGCGGTTTTTAAACTGGCTTCCTGACCAACCACATCGCCACTCATGTCTTCTTCAATCTGGGAATAGTAAATCAACGCCTGATTAAACTTTTCTTCAAATAAATAAATGTCGGCCAATTCCATTTTTACTTCAGCCAATTGATATCTGTTAATCGGCATTTCCATAGCACTTTTCAAAATCGCTTTGGCTTTTTCTGAATTGTTCAAATGAAAAGCGTTGAAATCAGCCTCTAATTTTAAAAGCGAAAGCGTGTATGGACTTACGCCAAATTCTTTAACCAACGATTCTAGTTCAGCAGTTATAGCAGGATAATCTTTCTCTGTAGCGTGGTCAATTTTCATTTCTATCAAATAGGAATGCGACTGAATAAGTAATTCTAAATCTTTGGTATTTTCGAGTACAAAACTCAAAATTTCGGTTGCCGAATCTTGGTCATTATCTTCAATCGCCATTTGTCCTAAATTTACAATATTGGCAAAAGAATCGGGATTTCGTTTGTAAATCGCTTTTTGCTGAATAAAGGCTTTGCCATATTCTTTTTGCTGTATAAAAAGCCAGCTTAAGAAATCATTCCAAAAAACATCCTGTGTTTTTTGTGCTCTAAGCAACAGTGCTTTTTTTAACGAATCGTTAAAATTAGTATCCACTTCTTCCGTCATAAATCGGGATAACTGATTTTGAATTAGCGGCAGATTTTGTGGGTTTTGAAAAGCCTCCTGCAAGAACATGTCAATCATCAAATCGGTATTGCCTTTTTGCCCGTAAAGCGTGGCCATTTGAAAATTTAAAGACAACTTAGGCTCTTTTTCCAAGGCTGTTTGGTATGCCAAAAGCGCATAATCTATTAATGCCTTTATTTCGAAAACATAGGCAATTCCGTAGACTTCATTCGCATTTTTCTTGATTTTATCAATCGCCTGATTGTAATATTTAGTGGCTTTTTCTTGGTTTTTTTGCAACTGATAATTAAAACCCAATTCGACCAAAAGATTATTTTGCCTGTATTTGTCAATTCGGTTTTCTAAAAGTTTTTCCGCTTTGTCAAATTGCTGTAATTGCTGCAGACATTCAATTGTTCTTTGGAAATAATTAAAATTTCCTTCATTGGATTTTAACAAATCTTCATAACTCACCAACGCTTTTTCAAATTCACCACGGTCAAAATAATTATTCGCCAACTGCTCGTTCTGAGCATTTGCCCAAAGCGAAACGAATAACACTACTATTACGAGAATTTTTTTCATGAATTTTTTTTAAAAAACAATGCACTAAAGTAACACTTTTTGTGTCCGATTAGTGCAAGTATATGTTAAATAAAGACCTGCCTGCCGACAGGTAGGTTAACTTTTTTAGTTTATGATGTCAAATCCGGTGTACTTGCGCAATACTTCTGGGATTACGATACCTTCCGGGGTTTGATAATTTTCCAGAATTCCGGCTAAAACTCTTGGCAATGCCAATGAGCTTCCGTTTAATGTGTGCGCTAACTGCGTTTTGCCTTCTTTTCCTTTGAAACGCAATTTCAAACGATTCGCCTGGAAGGTTTCAAAATTCGAAACAGAACTAATTTCCAACCATTTATCCTGTGCCGTAGAAAATACTTCAAAATCATAAGTCAAAGCCGAAGCAAAACCCATATCGCCGCCACAAAGACGAAGAATTCGGTAAGGTAATTTCAATTCCTGTAACAAAGTTTTCACATGCTCCACCATTCCGTCTAAAGCTTCATACGATTTATCAGGATGTTCGATGCGAACTATTTCTACTTTGTCAAATTGATGCAAACGATTCAACCCACGAACGTGAGCTCCATAAGAACCTGCTTCACGACGGAAACATGGTGTATATCCTGTACACAAAATCGGCAATTCGCTTTCCTGCAAAATCACATCACGGAAAATATTCGTTACCGGAACTTCGGCAGTTGGAATTAAATATAAATCGTCGGTTGCATCATGGTACATTTGCCCTTCTTTATCCGGTAATTGTCCGGTTCCGTAGGCAGAAGCTTCATTTACCAAATGCGGAACCTGAAATTCCTGATAACCGGCTTCGGTATTTTTATCTAAGAAATATGAAATCAACGCGCGTTGTAATTTGGCTCCTTTTCCTTTATAAACAGGAAAACCTGCGCCAGTGATTTTTACACCCAATTCAAAATCGATGATGTCGTATTTTTTTACCAATTCCCAATGTGGTTGTGCGCCTTCGTGCAAAACAGGAATTTCGCCTTCTTCAAAAACGTTTAGGTTTTCTTCGGGAGTTTTTCCAACCTGAACAATATCCGCAGGAAGATTTGGCAACTGATACATTTTTTCTAAAAGTTCATTGGCTAAAGCATCTGATTTTTCACCAAGTTCTTTGCTCGTTTCTTTTAACTGAACCGTTTTTAGTTTTAGGATTTCAGCTTTTGCTTTTTCACCACTTTTCATCAAATCGCCAATGGCTGATGAAAGCTTGTTGGCTTCCGCCAAAGTAGTATCTAAAGCAACTTGTGTGCTTCTTCTGTTTTCGTCTAATAGGATTACTTCTTCCACGAGTGTCTTCACATCCATGTTTCTTTTGGCTAGAGCCGTAATCACTTTTTCTTTATTATCTCTGACGTAACTTATCTGTAACATGACATTTTCTTTATAAGGACGCAAATTTAATGAAATGTTTGATATAACCTTTCTGATAGTGAAACTTAATAACTACAATAAATTTGCAACTATCTGAAATACCGACTGTCCACCGGACAGTCTCCTCTTAATCTCAAATCTAATTAAATAAAAATCAAAGGAATAGAAGTATAATTTATAATTTATTTGGCAGAAGCATAATTCAATAAGTGGTATATTAGCAAAAATTTTTGCTATTGCCATGAAGAAATCCTACCTATTACTGCTGTGTTTTACAGTATCTATTGTTTTTGCCCAAACCAATTTAAATAAAACCAATTCAATTGCTGAAGCTGAAATGAACTCGGCATCACGACAGATGAATATTGAAGTCAATCCAAATACGGCTAATTACAACATTACCTATCACAGATTGGAATTTACAGTTAATCCAACGGTGAAGTTTATCACAGGAAAAGTCTTTACTACGTTCACAGCATTGGCAAACATGACTACAGTAACATTTGATTTTGCTAATGAATTAACAGCGAGTTCGGTCAAAATCGGAGCCACTAATTTGACTTTTGTCGAAAACACCAATAATGAGTTGATTATTACGTTACCTGCAACACAAACTATAGGGGCTTCAGCTACTGTTGAGATTAATTATTCGGGTGTTCCGCCAGCCAATGGGTTTGATTCCTTTGTTCAATCAACACATAACGGTAGTCCAATTATTTGGACACTTTCAGAACCATTTGGTGCCAGAGACTGGTGGCCTTGTAAGCAGGACTTGAATGATAAAATTGATAGTATAGATGTTTATATCACAGCGCCATCACAATACATTGCAGTTTCTAACGGAATTGAAACTACCACACCAGTAATTTCAGGTGCAAATAAAACGACACATTTTCATCATGGTCACCCGATTCCAGCTTACTTAATTTGTATGGCGGTTACAAATTATCAAATATACAACCAAACTGCAGGAACGGCCCCCAATACATTTCCCATTATAAATTATGTTTATCCTGAAAATTATAGTTCCTCCGTTTCGGATTTAAATGAAACAATAGGAATAATAAATTTATATGAAACGCTGTTTGAGCCATACCCTTTTCGCAACGAAAAATATGGACATGCTCAGTTTAGTTGGGGCGGCGGAATGGAGCATACAACAGTTTCTTTTATGTTTAATTTTAGCAGACAATTGATTGCTCATGAAATGGGACACCAATGGTTTGGAGATAAAGTGACTTGTGGCACATGGAAAGACATTTGGTTAAACGAAGGATTTGCTACCTATTTGGCTACTTTAGTGATTGAAAATTTTGATGGCGCCGATGCTTTTGTAACCGAAAAAGCAGGTATGATAGATTATATTACTTCAAGTCCAACCGGGAATGTTTATTTAACGGATGCACAAGCCACCAATGTAAACAGAATTTTCAGCAGCCGATTGAGTTATAACAAAGGCGCTATGGTTTTGGAAATGTTGCGTTTTAAATTGGGTGATGCCTTGTTCTTTCAAGGGGTGAAAAATTATTTAGCCGATTCTAATTTGGCTTATAAATATGCCGTAACTACCGATTTCAAAACCCATATGGAAACCGTTTACGGACAAAGTTTAACGGAGTTTTTCAACGATTGGATATACAATCAAGGGTATCCGACTTATACGATTACGGCTCAAAATTGGGGCGTAGGTCAGGCCAAATTTGTGATTAACCAAACCCAATCGGATGCTTCAGTTTCCTATTTTGAAATGCCGGTTCCGCTTAGAATTTATGGAGCTGGTGGACAACAAGCTGATTTAGCATTGAACAATACGTTTAATGGAGAACAAATTATTGTTAGTGTTCCTTTTGCTATTACAAATGTTGAATTTGATCCTAAACGACATATTATTGCGGCTAATTCTTCAGCTACGTTAGGAAATCAAAATTTTGATGTAGACAACGCGGTTTCGATTTATCCTAATCCAAGTTCGGATGTACTGCACATTCAAATGCCGAGTACTTCAACATTAGAAAATGTAACTGTTTATAATAATCTAGGGCAAAAAGTTTTGGAAAATCCGACTTTAGATTTTTCGGTAAATAGCTTGTCAACGGGAGTTCATTATGTGGAGATTCAGACGACAGATGGCACTTATCATAAAAAATTCATAAAAAAATAACCTGCCTGACGGCAGGCAGACCTTTTTAACAAAAAAAGTGTACAAGAGTAAGGCGGAAACCTTACTTTTGTGCTTTTAAAAGAAATCGATACATAAGAAATGGAAATTGCAATCAAATTATCTCAATTTTTACTGAGTTTATCAATACTAATAATACTTCACGAATTAGGGCATTTTATTCCTGCCAAATTATTTAAAACACGAGTAGAGAAGTTCTACTTGTTTTTTGACATCAAATATTCATTACTAAAAAAGAAAATCGGCGAAACCGAATACGGTATCGGATGGCTGCCACTTGGAGGCTATGTGAAAATATCAGGAATGATAGATGAAAGCATGGACAAAGAGCAAATGGCATTGCCGCCGAAACCATGGGAATTTCGTTCTAAACCAGCCTGGCAACGATTAATCATTATGCTTGGTGGTGTTACGGTGAATTTTATTTTGGCTTTTATCATTTATATTGGGATGGTTTATTTTTATGGTGATATCTATGTTAAAAATGACTCTGTAAAAGACGGTGTATGGGTAACCAATCCAGTTGTGGAGAAAGCCGGAATCAAAACAGGAGATAAAATTGTTTCCATTGATGGTGAAAAAGTAGAGCGCTTTGTACCTGCTGTTAGTTTGGATATTTTAATGTCTAAAAAAGTTGTAGTTGAAAGAAATGGGGAAGAAAAAACAATAGACCTTCCAGTAGGTTTCATCGGGAAAATAATTGACCAGGATAAAAAGAGTGTGATTACCTTAAGACTCCCTTTTGTAGTGGCAGGTTTTTCCGCGGGTTCTCCTAATGACAAACAGTTAAAACCAAAAGATATTTTAGTTTCTATTGACGGCAAACCTACGAAATATATAGATGAGGTGACCCCGATTTTGGAACCTAATAAAGGTAAAAGTTTGGTAGCAGTTGTATTAAGAGAACAGAAGCTAACGAATGTGAGCCTTCAAGTCAACAAGTCAGGAAAACTCGGAGTCCAATTAGGTGAATTGGAAACCGACAATTTAGAAAAACTTGGTTATTACAAATTCAATAATGTGGAATATGGTTTTTTTGAATCTATTCCAATTGGAATGCAAAAAGGATTTGATCAGCTCGCCAAATATGGAAAGCAGTTAAAAGCAATTTTCACACCAAGTACAGGAGCCTATAAAGGTGTTGGAGGTTTTGCAGCGATTTATAATGTATTCCCGGATTCATGGAGCTGGGAAGCGTTTTGGAGCATTACAGCTTTATTGTCAATTATGCTTGGCGTTATGAATTTGTTGCCTATTCCAGCTTTAGATGGAGGTCATGTAATGTTTTTGTTATACGAAATAATTAGTGGTAAAAAACCTAGTGATAAGTTCCTAGAAAATGCCCAAATGGTTGGCTTTGTTTTACTTATTTCGTTATTACTGTTTGCCAACGGGAATGATATTTACAAGGCAATTTTTCATAAATAAGATTTTTTAAAATTTTCTTTAAAATTATTTGTAGAAAATAAAAATCGCATTATATTTGCAACCGCTTTAAAAGGTAACACACCTTCCTTCTTAGCTCAGTTGGTTAGAGCATCTGACTGTTAATCAGAGGGTCCTTGGTTCGAGCCCAAGAGAGGGAGCATAAAAGAGTAACATGTAAATGTTGCTCTTTTTTTATGCCTAATACTTTTGGCGAGTTTCGAAGCTCCCAATATCCCGAACATGTTCCGGGAAGCTCATGGTGGAAGTTATAAAGTAACTAATTCACCAAACTAAATAATGAGTTAATCTTATAATTAAATAAATAAATTTTGTAAAACGTTTGTATGCTATTCGGTTTACTTTAGTCCGGCAATCCTAAAGACAGAATCATGGCAACAAATAAAAAAAACACCAAGAAAGCGACACCACCGTCAAAGACTTCATTTTTCGAAAAATGGGCGAGCAAAGTATCTAAAGCAACCGGAAGTACAGGCGCATTTAGTTGTGCGTTTATAATTGTAATCGTCTGGGCAATATGCGGTCCCTTCTTTGACTATTCTGAAACTTGGCAATTGGTAATTAACACTGGGACAACCATAATTACATTCTTAATGGTTTTCCTGATACAAAAAGCACAGAATAAAGACTCTCTGGCCATACAGCTTAAACTAAATGAGCTGGTAGCTTCCAATAAATATTCGAGTAATCGTCTTGTAGATATTGAAAGCATGACCGAAGAAGAAATGGAAACTGTACAAAAATACTACAGCAACCTGAGTGCTTTATCAGCTAAAGACACTAGCTTGCATACTTCACATTCTATTGAAGAGTCGCAGAATAAACATGAAGGTAAAGTCAAGCAAAAAAAATAATTATCTGAAAAATAGAGGAAAAAGATTTACGCTCAATGTGATAAGAAAGTAAATTTCCAAACTGTTTAACAACTAGACAATGTTAAATTTTCATCCAATGTTACCAAATTGTTAACTAAAAGTTTTTTAAATGTAAAATAATGTATATATTTGTTATGTAATTATGAATATTTAAAACCTACAACGATGAAAAAGATAATGATTTTAGGTGCTTTAGCAATCTCAGCATTGACTTTTGCACAAACAGCAAAGCCAGTTTTGGAACAAGAAGGTAATCTAGTAAAAGCTACTTACTACTATGATAATGGACAAATCCAACAACAAGGTCATTTTAAAGATGGCAAATTGGAAGGAAGTTGGGTTGCTTATGATACTAATGGAAATAAAAAATCAATTGGTGAATATGCTAACGGAGAAAAAACCGGAAAATGGTTTTTTTGGAATGATAAATCACTAAGCGAAGTTGATTATTCAAGCAGCAGAGTGGCCAAAGTGAAATCTTGGAAACAAGACGCTCTTGCTAAAAATTAAAAAGTTAATTATTTATAAATAGAAAAGGGAACTCAATTTTGAGTTCCCTTTTTTGTATGTAAGAAATGCTATTATAATGCTTTTCTATCTCTAATATAATACTTAGTTCGTTTCACTAAATAGAACATTACCGGAACCATTACTAAAGTCAGCACGGTTGCATAAGTCAATCCGAAGATAATGGTCCAAGCCAAAGGCGACCAGAAAATAACGTTATCTCCACCCATATATAAATGCGGATTCAAATCGGTTATTAATCCGAAGAAGTCAAAGTTCAAGCCAATCGCTAACGGAATTAATCCCAAAACTGCAGTCAGCGCTGTTAATAAAACGGGACGCAAACGCGATTTTCCACTTTCAATAATTACGGCTTTTATTTCGTCAAGCGATAAATCATTGTGTGATTCAACTCCTTTGTCTGCTACTTTTTTATCCAAAAGCAATACAAAGAAATCCATTAATACAATTCCATTTTTCACCACAATTCCCGCCAAGGAAATAATTCCCATCATGGTCATCAGCACAACGAAATCCATTCCTGCTATTATATAACCATAGAAAACACCACTGAAACTTAACAATACGGTAAATAAAATAACTAGTGATTTGGAAACCGAATTAAATTGCAACACGATGATTATGGTAATTCCGGCTAAAGCCAAAAACAACGCATAAAACAAGAAACTTTGATTTTTTCCTTGCTCTTCCTGCACACCTGAGAACGAATACGTAACTCCTTTTGGCATTTTGTAACTGGTTAATTCAGTCCCAATTTGCTTGGTAATTTCGTCGCCATTAAAACCGGTCAACACATTGGAATAAAAGGTCAAAATACGTTTGTAGTTCTTCCTTTTGATTTGGTTATACGTGTCTTTTTTCTCCGTTTGCGAAACAGCAGAAATCGGAACCTGAACGATTTGTCCGTTATTCTGATTTCTAAAAGTCAACGATTGATTGAAAAGTATATTTTCGCTTTTACGTTGGTCTTCCTGCATACGAACCACAATGTTATAATCATCATCACCTTCTTTGAAAGTTGAAATTTCCTGACCATAAACGGAACGACGAAGATTAAAACCTAACTGACCTGTAGAAACACCAAGACTTCCGGCGTTTACTCTGTCTACTTTTACTTCCAGTTCCGGACTTTCTTTGTTTACATCTACATTCAGTTTTTCAATTCCGGGAATATTTTTAGAATCGACAAAAGCAATCAATTTGTCAGCTTCTTTTAGCATTACATCATAATCGGTTCCAGTCAACTGTATACTAATCGGATAACCGGCTGGCGGACCATTCGCGTCTTTTTCGACCGTCACATTTGCACCTGCAATTCCTTTTACTTTCGCTCTGATTTCTTCTAAAACATCAGAAGTATTGTAGCCTCTTCTGAATTTGTACTCAGAGAAATTCACCGTTACTTTTCCTTTAAAAGGTGTCTCAGATGCAGAACCGGCATCAACATTTGGATTTCCAGCACCAACACCAACTTGAGAAACAATACTTTCTGCCAAGAAATTTCCATTCTTATCTTTTGGATCAGCATATTTATTCAAAATGCTAATCACTTGTTTTTCTACAAATGAGGTAGCCTTGTTTGTTTTTTCGATATCGGTTCCTTGTGGATATTCAATATAAACAATCGCCTGATTTGGAATGTTATCCGGAAAGAACAATACTTTTCTCGGGAAAATTCCCAATAGCATGAATGAAAGAAACAACATCCCAATAATGGTACCCAGAGCAATCCATGCATTTCTTCCGGTTAATATTTTTGATAAAAATGCTTGGTATTTTTTCTCCATTTTTGGAAAGAAACCATGTTGGAAATCTTGTGTCCATTGGTATAATTTTATTTTATACAACCACATTAATCCAAGAGAAATAATGGAGATGTGACCAATAGCTCTTGCAAATTTCGAATCATA
>NZ_JANMXZ010000011.1:0-34941 GCF_031381455.1 Flavobacterium sp.
GTTTTGTAGTCCTGTGGATAAAAATACAGATATACTAATGCTAATGTTGGACCGATAACAGCTCCTATAGTATCCATTGAACGATGAAAACCAAAGATTTTACCTTTTGTTTTAGGAGTTGCTTCATCTGATAAAATAGCATCCCTTGCACCAGTACGAATTCCTTTTCCAAAGCGGTCAATTGCTCGTGCAAAGAAAATCCAAAAAGGAAAAGTAAAAACCGCCATCATGGGTTTTGAAATAGTGCTTAAAGCGTAACCGAGTTGCACAAACGGTACACGCTTTCCTGAATTGTCCGACAATTGCCCGAAATAACCTTTGCTTAATCCTGCCAATGCTTCGGCGAAACCCTCCAAAACACCTATTAAAACTATTGAAAACCCAATTGTTTTTAAATAAATTGGCATTATTGGGTAGAGCATTTCACTTGCTGTATCGGTAAACAAACTGACTATTGAAAGTATCCAAACAGTTCTTGTGATTACTTTTATTTTCATTTGGTTTACAATCTAATCTTAATTCCACCATTCAAAATAAATCCGTCTGTTGGCGTATAGACTTCCCTAAATTGTGGATTCTGAATTGTTCCAGAATACATATTTTCCCATTTCGATTGTCGGCTGTCCAAAAAGTTTTCAAGATTTAAGAAGACACTAAAATACTTAAACTTGTATTCCCCCGAAACTCCCATTACCCAATAATCACGGACTTTTTCATTAGTGGTCAAATATTGATTTCCAACATAAAAAACCTCATAAGCGATTCGCAATTTCTCTTCCCATTCATACATTACGTTTGCATTTATTCTATGCTTTGCCGTTAATGGATTTACTATTGTAGTATTATTAAAATTTCTGTTCGCATCAATATAGGTGTAACCAATGTAACAGGAAATATCTTCAAAACGAAGCTTCACGTTTGTTTCAAAACCTTTGGTTTCTATATTTCCGTTAGCATTTTCAAAAGCATAATTTGTAGAAAACGGAACTGGATTAAGAACTAAAGGGTTTTTGATAATGGTATAAAAAAACATTTGGTTAATGGTAAAACTTACTTCTTCAAAAATGGTAGTTTTATAGTTTATATCAGCATTTAACCCAAACGAATTTTCAGGATTTACTTTTGAAAAATCAAGTGGATTTATATTTTGAAATGCTTTCTCTTCGGTTTCTTCCGAAAAAATGGTTGGTGATTTATAACCTAAACCACCGCCAAATCTTGAAGATATTTTTTCAGTGATTTTATACAATAACGACAAACGAGGCAAGACAAAAACATTCCTTCTGTTTGTTAGGTCTAAACGTAAACCACTCTCTAAAATAAATTTTTCGGTTATGTTCAGATTGTTTTGGGCAAAAACACCAAATGCAGCATTGTAATAATCTAACTTGTCAGCGACTAAATTAATTTGCTTGAAATCGTCCGAAACTAAATTCGCACCCAAGTTCCATTCCGATTTTTCGTTTGGAATTAGATAATTTGCTTCTGTAAAAGTGGCTATTTGTTGCCCTTCAAAATTATATGTTTGCTTTTCAATTTTTCGGTCAAAATACCCAACACTATTTTTAATGGTCAATATGTTTTTATTTTCAAATGTCTTTTCAAACTTTGCCTGTGTTGAATATCGGTTACTATTGTTTCGCTCAAAAAAAGTATGTGTAGCATCAGTATTGTTATCAATCACTTGCATATCTCCACCAATTCGTTTTTCAAATCCTGCATTAACTCCCAAACTAAATGTTGTTTTTTCATTTGGATAATAGAAAAATTTTGGACTTATAGTATACCTGTCAAATTTTGGAATATCTGAAAAACCGTCATTATTCGTATCATAAGCGTTTTGAGAATTGCTCGAAACATACATTGTAAGTCCCGATTTTCTATATCTTTCAGCATAAAAACCGCTTAAATCTAATGCTTGTGTTTGATTTATATTCGCTAAAAAAGAAATCTCTCTTTTTTCAGTAGGCTCTTTAGTAATCAAATTAATCAGTCCCGCAATTGCTCCACCTCCGTAGAGGGTCGATGTTGAACCTTTGATAACTTCTACACGTTTTAAATTGAGTGGGGGAATCTGTAAAATGCTTAAACCACTTGCAAATCCCGAATACAAAGGAAAGCCGTCTTGCAAAAGCTGAGTATATTTTCCGTCCAATCCCTGAATACGAATACTTGCACTTCCCGAAACCTGAGAAGTTTGTTGGGTTTGAATTCCTGTACTTTCGGTGAGTAACATTTTAATATTGCCCGGTTGCATCGAGGATTTTTCGTCTAACTCTCCTGCTGCAATCGCTTCAATTCGTGTTGGGATATTTTTGATTGTTCGGCTACTTCTTGTTGTTGACGTAATCTTTACTTCTTCTAGTTCTTCTGCCGTTGGTTCTAAAAATACTTCAATGGTATCATTTTGAGGGAAAACAATTGTTTTCTCATTTTTGCGGTAACCAATGGAATTAAAAACAATGGTTTGTTTTCCATTGGGAATATTATTGAGTTGGGCAAACCCTTTATCATCAGAAGTTGCTCCGCTTTGAGTTCCATCTAAAATAATCGAAACACCACTTAAAGGTAATTTCGTTTTTTCGTCTGCTAATTTTACTGTTAAAGTATTTTGGGCTGTTGCCAAGAAAGGCAACGTGAATAGTATAATAATGATTAACTTTTTCATCTTTATTTATAATTGATAGGAATAAAATAACTGTTGCAACTGAAAATCAATTGCAATTTAAAATAAAAAAGTGTCCTCTTATATTATCAATGAAGAGTATAGTATATATCTGCGCTCTGGGGGAGGCAAGGCATAATCGGTTTTGTAATTACTATCATTAAAACAAACAATAAAAAGGTTAACGGTTTCGGTTTGCTCGTTGATAATAACCTTATCCAGTTGCAATACTATTTTTGAATAAGTAGTATTTAAGGTTTGAGTATCCTGCTGAATATAATTATGTGCTTCATTTTCAAAATTCGATTTCTTCTCTACATCTGAAAATTCAAAAACCGTGTTGAAATAACAACACGAGATAAGAGTGAACATAATTATTTTGAATTTTGACTTCATAGGGTCAAAGATAATAATTTGCTATTCTAATCAAGATTATTTCTTTGCTTTCGTCTTGACGCTTTTATTGCTTTTGGCAAACTCGAAGCCTTTTCAGTGGATATTCTAACTTTACAATTTAATAAGGAAGTATATAAAAATAACCATTGCAATGAAATGAAAACAAGTTGCAATGATTTTCTATTTCATTGCAATTTTTTTCTATCGTATATTATCGGTTTAAAAGCGAAGAAAGTTTTACAAAACTCACTGATTGAAAGTAAATGTAAAAGAGTGTATTTTTTGTTGATTTGTTGAAATTATGTTGTAAAGGCTTTAATTTATTAGGTTTATGAATTCAACAAATTGTCAACACGCTGTCAACAAAAAAACAATTGAATACTACAAAATATATTTTGTTGACAGTTTGTTGATGCTCTGTTGACTTGTAAGGTGCTGTTTTTATTGACATTTTTTTTATATATCAACAAATCAACAATTATTTGATAAATTCTTCTCTCTTGAAAGTATAGAATCTCCCTTTTCGATTTTCAGTATAAACGCTCCATTTCCCATTACTCATTGTAGATAAATCCAAACTGTAAAAATTGTAGCTACTATTTTTAGGTTCAAGTTTAAAATTCTCTGTGATTATTTTAGATACATAATTTTTCCCTACTCTGATATTGGCTAGGTTTAATTGTTCGTGCAAATCTTTAGTAGTATAATATAATTCATCCAATTCAAGAGTGCAGAACTGGTCAATTAAAAACTCTTCAATTTCCTTTTCAATAGAAGTTCTGTTTCCACGAACTAAAACATCTAATGCTTTGGTATAAATCTGCTCTTTAGTAAACCACATTCGGGTTGTTCTTAGGGTTACAATTTTTCTATGACTTAAATGATATGCGAATGAAGCTACTTCTTTTCTCATTTGCTCTAATAGGTCTGGATTTTCTTTAGCGAAAGGATTGACTTTAATTACCCAATATCGAATTTCTAAATCGTCAATTTTAATAAAGTTTTCTTCATTATTTGAACATAGAATGAACTTGCCGAAAAACTCGATTTCAGCTTTGTCAACTCCTTTTCCCTCTAGTTTGTAATGATTAGAGGTTGAAAGGTTTTTTATACGTTCGCTGTCTTCTTTTTTGTCGAGTAATACTTCATCAACAGCCACAATTAATTTTCCTGCCCAATCGGAATTAAAACGACTTCTAAAGTCTTCATTCTTATTGATTGTCATATTACCTTCAAAAATCAGTTTTAAGAGTTTTAGAAAGGTGCTTTTACCTGTGTTTCTTTCAACGCTTACTAAACACAATATGGGTAAGATTTGACTGGGGTGCTTCCAAAGAATTGTTAAATAATCTAATCCTAGTTCATACTGCTTACCAAAAAGATGTTGCAGAAAGAGTTTTATATTTTCCCAATCTCCTTTTTCACTCGCACAATAAGAAAGAGGTTCATACTTATTGTAAAAATTATTAATCTCTCTTTGATAATTAATGTGTGACGGAAACGTACAGAAAGTTTCATATTTTTTTATGACTTTCAAACTGTCTTTCCCAAAGTCATCAATAATGGTGGCTTTATTCCATTTTATCAATGATTTCATATTGTCGCCACTCATAAGAGGACATAACACTTCCTTAAAATATTCTGTTCCCACACGGATATACTTTTTCATATTTCAAAAATTATAGATGCCATTTTTGAAGGATCAAAGTTATGGGAGTGCTTATTTTTCCTGATTGTGATTAAAACACCATGTAATTCAGAATCTTTTAATAAAACGCTATTGATATTGTTTGACAATAATTTGAAATTATGATTATCGTAGCCTTTTATAAGTTGACCGATTAATTCACAGGATTCAATGAATTTTCCAGTTGAATAGACTATATTATTATCTCTATTATAATCCAATCGTAACCTCGCAAAATCGTTTTTTAAGCAATTCAAATGACCTATAGCATCTGAAATTAAAGCTTGATTATTAATTTGCATAAAAAAGTGTTTTAAAGTTGACCAAATTGGTTTTTTTGATTCAATGATTTGAAAACTTCACTTTTTTTATAGCGAACTTTATTTCCAATGCGATAGGCAGGAATAATATCTTTTTTTGTCCAGTCCCATAAAGTAACTAAACTAACAGAAAGGAGTTTTGCAGTTTCTTCTCTTGTTAATAATGTTTCATTATCAGGATTTTGCAAATTAGTGGCATACCCTTTAAGTGCGAGTGTGATGTCTTTGACGATTTCGTTTTTAAAATCATTAGCGTTTGTGCTTTCGAGTTGCAAGATTTCTTTAACCATAATTTAATTATTTATTTTATTAATTATGGCACAAACTTAATTTAGTCGAATGGGTTTAAAACTATTAGGGTAACCCTGATGGTTACCCTAATAGTTTTTTTATAATTTCATCTGCTTGTTTTCTGTCGCTTAAAAGTTTTTCTGAATTTTCAGAAATTTTTTTTTCAAGCTCAAGATAAATCTTCTTAATGTTGTCTTTATTTTTACCTAATAAATGACTAAGTATTTCGCCTTTTTTTGTTGCACTTATAATGCTCCAGTCTTTTATGTTTATGATTTCCTCAAGTAGAAAAATTTGTAAAGAAGTATCAACCAATCCTGATTTCTGTTTAGTGTTCTTTAGTTTATTAATTTGCTCTTTACAAAAATCTATTTGTGCCTTTATGGTATAATATTTTACCCATATACTTAAAATCTCTTTGGGAACATCTGACATTTCGATATCTGATGTTAAATACTTCTGGATAAAATCAACTTCTCCTTTGAGACTTTCAATAATTAATTCCTCCCAATTTTCAAATCCATTAAACTCTTTTATTTCAGCGTAAACAAGATATTCCGGCTCATTCTTAACTTGCGAATATAAATCCTTGTGCTTTTTTTCTAAGTATTTAATTTTTTCAACACTTTCAATTCTACCTTCTAAGTTGGTTAAAATCTTGTTTAAATCAAATTCCGTGTCTGTTGCTACAACTTCTACAAAAAAACGAATAGAAGTATATATTTCTTTTAAAATGTCTTGATTTATATGATACTCTTTTGCTCCTAATGTTATCATAGTATCAAATTCTATTGAATCAGTTCTCACATTGTCAATTAAAATTTCATCTTCAATAAAAACATTGTGCAAAACAAGGTTGTCAATATTTGAAAGTATTAATTCTTCGAGCTTAAATTTCTTTACAAATTTTCTGTTTTCTATTTCTTCGTAATCCATTATTATTTTTTTATTTAGATTATCTTAGTGTCTATTTGTTCTTTTCAACCCAAAAATAAACTTTATATTTTCAATTTTATAAAACGAAAATTAATCAAGCTAACTATTTGACTGAATTAATCATTATCGGACAATGATAGAAAAAGAAATTAAAAAATTGAATATTTTTTTTGAAATTGGGACAACCGTCGGACAAGAAGATAATAAAAAAACCGTAAACACTTATTTATAAGCTGTTTACGGTTTAGTGTTGCGGAGAAAGAGGGATTCGAACCCCCGGACCTGTTACAGTCAACAGTTTTCAAGACTGCCGCATTCGACCGCTCTGCCATTTCTCCAATAAATTGCGCAATCTTTTATTTATTAACTCACCTCTTTCCTATTTTTTATATGAGTTCGGTAAACGCTAAAGCTGTTTGCGGTTGCAAATATAATAACCTTTTGCTGATTGCAAAAAGAATTTAGCTAAAAAATAAACTTATTTTTTCACACAACAGCTATTTTGCTATTGTTCTGCCGATTAGCCGTTTTAATGTTTTGTAATTTATCAAACAAACTATTAACTAGCACTAGATTTATTTTATATATTCAAGTAAAATTTTCACTTTTATTTACAACCTTATTACTATTTCAGAAATTTTAATAGCTACTTTTTAATTAAGTATTTTCAAAACGGTATATCAATTCTTCCTAAACTCAAAAAGCACCGGAAGCTTAACTAAAAATAGTCTTTCCTACTAAAGTGAACTCTGTAACTAAAACCTATCTCAATTCGGATTGGGAGAAATTTCAGAAAATCCTTCAGAACATTTACATTATAAACCAATAACTAATTCAGACAAGACTACTCGTTTTCTTTCAATGGCATTTGTTGTCCGAAGAGTTGCCGCTATTTGTAATTCATACTTTTTTCGAAGATAAAAGTATAGTAACAGAGTTATAATGTCAAAAAATAACACAATTTGGTTAGTTCTGTAATTTCAACTTTTGGTTTTGGCATTTTATAATACTACTAAATAATTAATTTATAACAACAGCTTCAAAAGAGATAAAAACTATTTTTTAATAATAATTTCCATAAAAAATATGATTTTTTAACATTAAGTAAAAATTTAATGTTAATAATTCGAAACAATAATAATAAATAAACCTTCGTTTATAGATGTTAATTCATTTTTACCACAACATTAACACAACAAATAGTGTTTATAGATTTAAATAAAACGAAATTTAAAACATAGCATTCAAGCTCTAGTGGTTTAATTACAACGATTGAGAAAGTTTTTGAAATGTATAGTTTTTATATAGTTAAACTAAGAATCATTCGTTTAATTATAAATACATTTGTAATGAATTTATAAATCAAATTATTATGAAAAAAATTACTCTATTATTCACCTTAATGTTTTCAGCATTAGGATTTGCACAACAACAACAATACAATTTAAATTTTGAGCCCTCTACTCCTTCTGGAAATTTGAGTAATTGGGCTACTTTTGAAAATCCTAATCCGGTTGCTCAAATTATTACCAATCCGGATCCAGATGGAGTAAATACCTCTACAACTACAAATGTTCTTAAATTAAGCGCCACACAATCTTCTGCTTGTTACGCAGGTGCTATTAATTTTCATGGTACTTTAGGAACTTGGCAATTAGATTCAGCCGTTCCTAGCAATTTGACTTTGAGTATGAAAGTTAATAAAAATGTACCTGGAAAAGTAGGGATTAAATTTGTGAATGCTACTAATGGAACTGTTTTTGAAATAACAGATAATCAAGGACTGGTTACAACAACTAATCAATGGGTAACATTGACATGGAATATAGCTGGATTTAACGTTGGAGACAATATTAATATTGATCAAGTAGTAGTTTTCATTGATTTTACTTGTGGTGGTCCAAATAGAACTTCCGCTGTTGAATTACTTGTTGATGATATAACTTGGGGAGCAAATAGATTGACAAGTCCTGCAACTTGTACAGATGGAATACAAAATGGTAGTGAGACTGGGATTGATTGTGGAGGCTCAGTATGCTCTCCATGTCCGGGTCAAGAACCAATGGTTGCCGCACCTACACCTCCTGCAAGAAATGCAGGTGATGTTGTTTCAATCTTCAGTAATGCATATAGTAACGTTGCTTTAAGTGAACTTCCAACCGGATGGTCTCAGTTATCTTCGTTTACACCAATTCAAATAACAGGAGATGATACTTGGAAAATGTTAGGATGTGAATTTTTAGGAATGGTCACAAACTATGCAACGGGGGTTGATTTGTCAACTATGCAGAAAATACACATTGATTATTGGACTCCAAGTGCTAATCCAATTTCAGTTAAAATAGTAAATACTGTTAATGCTCCTGTTACCGAAGCCATTGCTCCTTTGGGTCCAGTTGTCACAGGTTCATGGCAAAGTATTGATTTAAACATGTCTGCTTTTACAGGTAATTTGGTTGATAAGTCTAAGATAACACAGCTTCTGATAGACCCATCAGCACCGTCTACATTGTTTATTGATAACTTTTATTTTTATAAAGGTTTACCTTTAAACACTAATAATTTTTCATCATCCAACTTCAGAGTATATCCTAACCCAGTTAGAAATATTTTAAATTTATCTAATTCTACTATTATTAATAGTATTGAAATATATAATACTTTAGGTCAAGTTGTTTCTAAACAAGCTTCCTCTACAAATGAAGTAGCTGTCGACGTAAGTAGCTTATCTAAAGGAGTTTATATTCTAACTGCACAAGTTGGAGATGAATTAGTAAGAAAACAATTTATAAAAGAGTAAGTTTTTTAGTTTATTAGCCCGGAGAGCACGAAATTACTTTCGTGCCCTCCTTTTTTTTATATATATCACAAATTTTTAATAAATAACCTAAAACACACGATTGTTAAATTTTACTTTTTTTTATAGGTTAGTGTATCATATAAATAAATAATCTATATCTTTAAATTACATAAGTATAAAATACGCTACACTAAAAATGCATATCCCTAAAAGTTTCGCAAAATTTCTGTCCTTTTTTGTTGCCTTTACTTTTTTTGGCTTTGCTCAGGAATTTCCGCCAATCGTAAAATATTCACAAAGTGTGTATTTGGCTGGAATTCAAAATTGGATGATTGCACAAGATGCTAACCATTTTTTATTTTTTGCTAATAACGAAGGTTTGTTAGAATTCAATGGTTCGTCTTGGACGCTTTATCCTTCTCCAAATGAAACCATTATCCGTTCAGTAAAAGTTGTTGGAGATAAAATTTATACTGGATGCTACATGGAATTTGGCTATTGGACAAGACAGGAAAATAATCAACTTAAGTATTATTCATTAAGCAAAAAGATAAAAAACAGAATTAAAGATGATGAACAGTTTTGGAATATTCTAAATTATGACCAATGGATTATATTTCAATCATTAGATCAAATTTATATTTATGATACCAAAACAACTAAGTTCTCAATAATAACTCCAAAAAACCATATTCTAAAAGCCTTTGAAGCTAATAATTCACTTTATTTTCAGGTTGCAAACGAAGGTTTGTTTGAAATTGAAAACGGTAAAAGTAAATTGGTTTCTAACAGTCCTGTTACACTAAACAATAAAATTGTTGCCATTTTTGCAATAGATGCTGGTTTGCTTCTGGAAACTCAATCTAATGGTTTTTACACTTTTATAGATGCAAAATTCAACCCGTTTTTTTCTGATGCAGATGCTCAAATTGCTTCCAGTAGTGTATATAGTTGCAAACAACTATCCGATAAAAGCTTTGCGATTGGAACTGTTTCAAATGGTATTTTTATAATCTCAGAAACCGGAAAACTTAAATATCATATCAGTCAAAATAAAGGAATTAGCAACAATACTGTTTTGTCATTATTTGAAGATATCGATAAGAACTTATGGATTGGTTTAGACAACGGAATCAATTGTATCAATCTACAATCACCAATTAGAAGTTATTTTGATAATACTGGTTTTTTAGGAACAGTTTACACATCGCTTTTATATAATGGTAAACTTTATATTGGCACCAATCAAGGTTTGTTTTATAAAAATTATAATTCAGAAGATTCATTTCAGTTTGTGAAAGGAACAAAAGGTCAAGTTTGGTCTATTTTTGTTCACCAAGGAACTTTGTTTTGCGGACATGATTCCGGAACATTTATTATTGAAAATGGTAATGCAAAAACCATTTATTCTTCTTCGGGAACATGGAAATTTGTGACCGTTACAGGCCAAATGGATTTATTGTTACAAGGAAATTATTATGGAATTTCAGTACTTCAAAAAATTAATAATCAGTGGACGTTCAGAAATAAAATTGAAGGCTTTAACTATTCATCAAAATACTTTGAAATTACAAATGCTAATGAAATATACGTTAGCCACGAATACAAAGGTGTTTTTAGATTTCAATTGGATGATACTTTTACCAAATCTTCGAATTTTACAACATATAAAACTCCAGCCAAAGGAAAGAATGCCAGTTTGATAAAATTCAATAATGTCATTTATTATGCTAACAAGGAAGGGATTTATAAGTTGGACGAAAGCAAGAAGACCTTTAATAAAGATGTAGCATTAAGTCCTGTTTTTGGAAAAGACGAATACACTTCAGGAAAATTAATTGTTGACAATTCCAACAAATTGTGGTTGTTCACAAAAAACTATATTAACTACTTCACATTAAGTAAACTTAACAACCAACTAAAAATTCATACCATCTCTATTTCATCTACATTGACAAACTCTATGTTAGGTTATGAAAACATTACACAATTATCTAATTCAACTTATTTAATCGGTACAACTGACGGATATTACACTATTAACATTAATGATTTAAGTTTTAAAAACAATAGCGTTTCCATATCAGGTATGTCCATTAACAAATTAGATCAAAAATCAATTAACTGTTCCATCAAAGAAGCCGGTGAATTCAAACATGATGAAAACAACGTTATAATCAATTTTACGGTTCCCGAATACAACAAATATATTTATACAGAATACCAATATTTATTAGAAGGTTTACAAGAAAAATGGAGTCAATGGTCAGCAAAAACCGCAGCAAATTATAAAAATTTACCTCCTGGAGATTATGTTTTTAAAGTTAGAGCAAAGATCGCCAACTCCACTCCGGAGAATATCGCAACCTATAGTTTTACTATTAAAAAACCCTGGTATGCTACTAATTTAGCCGTGATTATCTATTTTATATTGGGCTTTTTATTGGCAGTTTATATACACAAAACCTATAAAAAATATTATCGCCAAAAAGAACGAAAGCTTATTGAAGAAAATAACTTTTTACTTGAAATTGCGGCATTAGAAAATGAGCAGCAATTAATGAAGCTTAAAAACGAGCAACTATCTAGCGATATGGATACAAAAAATCGGGAATTAGCCGTTTCAACTATGAGTTTGATTAAAAAGAATGAGTTGTTAGCTTTGATAAAAGAAGATTTAAAACACACATCCATAGATAACAGCAACAAAAGTATCAAATCGGTTATTTCAACTATTACCAAAAACATTAGTGAAGAAGATACTTGGACTGTTTTTAAAGAAGCATTTGATAACGCTGATAACGATTTTTTAAAGAAAGTAAAACAGGCACATCCTTCTTTAACTCCAAATGATTTACGCCTTTGTGCCTATTTGCGATTGAATTTATCGTCCAAAGAAATTGCTCCACTACTTAATATTTCAGTTCGAAGTGTTGAAATAAAACGCTATCGTTTGCGTAAAAAGATGGATTTACCACACGAACAAGGCTTGGTAGAGTATATATTGTACATCTAGCCTCTACAAGATGAGTTGTTTTACCTATACAAAAGCACAACAATAACCGTGTAGTTTGATTTTTCATTCGAAATAGCAATAAATTATTGCCTCATAATATATTGTTAATTAATATGTTTTTTATGAAAATGACAAATAACATGCAAAAATATTGTGATGTATGTTTTTTGTTGTGGTTGTTTTTAATTTTGTTATAATTTATAAATTTATTTTTATAATGGGAAATTACAATCCAAACCAAAACTCAATTTTAATAGTTTAAAACCAATAATCAATAATAACAAATGAGAAAAATTATTTTACTTCTAATCTTTTGGAGTTTTTCTTCCACTATTTATGCTCAAGCTGATACTATTTCACTTGATAAAAACGCTCAAGGAATAAAACTGGTTGTCAACGGTAACGATTTTATGATCAACGGTATGAACTGGGATTATATTCCAATTGGTACTAATTACAACTACAGTTTGTGGAAACAATCTGATGATGTTATTAAAGCGGCTCTAGATACGGAGATGTCTTTGTTAAAAAACATGGGGGTAAATGTCATCAGACAATATACTGGAATTCAGCCAAAATGGATTCAATACATACATGATAAATATGGTATATATACAATGTTGAATCACTCTTTTGGTAGATATGGATTAACCTTAAATGGAAGTTGGGTTCCTAATACTGAATACTCAAACCCATTAACTCGAGAAATACTGCTAAAAGAAACTACAGAAATGGTTGAAGAATATAAAAATACTCCTGGTGTTTTATTGTTTCTGTTAGGTAATGAAAATAACTATGGTTTGTTTTGGGATGGTGCTGAAACAGAGAATATTCCGATGGAAGATAGAAAATCTACTATCAGATCTAAAGACATGTATAAACTGTTTAATGATGCAGTTGTTGCTATGAAGAAAATCGACAAATCGCATCCTATTGCAATTTGTAATGGAGATTTACTGTTTTTAGATACTATAGCTGAAGAATGTAAAGACATTGATATTTTGGGTCTTAATATGTATCGTGGTGTATCTTTTGGCGATGCCTTTCAAAGAGTTAAAGAAAAAATAGATAAACCAATAGTGTTTACTGAATTTGGTGCTGATGCTTTTAATGTATTAGAAAATGCTGAAGACCAAAAATCACAGGCCTTCTATATGGTTGGTAATTGGAAAGAAATATATGAAAACGCTGCAGGTATTGGTAAAGCTGGTAATTCAATTGGAGGTTTTACTTTTCAATTTAGCGATGGTTGGTGGAAATATGGCCAAACAAAAAATTTAGATATACATGATGATAATGCTTCGTGGTCTAATGGTGGTTACATAAACGACTTTATTAAAGGTCAAAATAATATGAACGAGGAATGGTTTGGAATTTGTGCAAAAGGCCCAACAAATGCGAGAGGTTTGTATGATTTATATCCACGTGCGGCCTACTATGCGCTAAAAGAAGCTCATAGAGTTAATCCTTATGAACAAGGAACAACAAATGAAACTATAAATAAAGCATTCAATAATGTTAATTTAATGGATGCCGTTTTAAAAGCAAGAGGAGATAAGGCTGCCTTAGGCGGTAATGATAATGAAATATTGAAAATCAGTAATTTAAGAGCTGAATTTACCACTTTTAGTACTGGAGGAAGTTTGATTACAACACCAGATGAAGCTGATCCTGATGCAAGTACTTATCCAAATAAATTAGGCTTTGATCATATGCAGTCTTATTTTGTGGGTGTTGAAGGAAATCCTGCACCAAATATGAAAGCTAATATAAATGTGAATATTTTAGGTCGTGTTGCCGAAAATCCAATAAACGAAATATTTTATGAAAATAGAGGTCGAGCACAAACAGTTATCACTCCAGATGGACCGGTTGTAATAAGTGATAACAACAGAGTTCAAATTTATAATGCTTCTTACTCTTGGAATGAAAAAGATTTTGATTTAAGAGGTTTTTATAGAACCGGTCATTACCATTGGGGATATGAAGGTGATTTCTTTGGCTTGTACCCTGAGGCAAATTACGGCCCAAACTTAGATATTTATAACGGAGAAACTCTTGGATTAGAAATAGATGGCAAAAGAAGTTTAAATGGTCTTAAAGCTGCATTTGGCCCACAGCTTTGGTGGGGAGCAAACCCTGCATTATTGCTGAAGTATAGTAAAAAAATAGGTGTTTTTGATGCCACTGCAGTGTATCATGAAGATGTTGCAAATGCAGGTGCGGCACTAACCTCTATAGCTATTCCCTTACCAAAAACCAGAAGAGCAACTTTGCATCTTAAAACTAAAGTTGGTTCGCTAGGTATTGAGTTTGGAGGTATTTGGGGAGGACAACCATTAAATGGTAGAGTTTTTCAATATGCTGAAGAAACTACACCCGGAAACTATACAGTTTATAATGATAAAGTTAATAATAAAGACAATTGGGGAGGAAAGGCGAAATTAACATTATCAAAAGGAAGGTTTAATATTTATACACAAGGTGCCATTATGGGATTAGTTGCAAATGGTGGTGCAGATAATGTTCAAACATTCACGGGTTGGAGATTAAAAGATACTGGAAGTGGGAATCAAATGAACTTCTTAACCGGATTTACTTATAATGTTAATTCAAACTTTCAAATCGCACCAAATTTTTTATGGCAAAAACCACTAGTTGAAGCAATGCCAAATGATGTAAGTTCACCAGGAAGACTGCGTAATATTCAAGATGATCCATTTGTGGTTAGAGCAAATAGGGAAACTGTTGGAGGAGAATTATTATTAACGTATGATCCAACTCCTGCTACATGGATGTATGAATGGAATAACGATATGGTTGAAGACGCAAAATTTGCCGTAAGCACAGGGTTTGTATACAGAAATTTACCTACAACACAAGATGCCGCAATTGGATTCCTTAGTAATCGTACCGCTTTTGCATTTGCTAAATCAGCACCGGCTCAAAATTTATGGGAATCGAATACGAGAATAGTTTCAAAATTAACTCCAGATCTTGGTGTTATTGCAAATATTTATTTTGGAAATGGTCAAGCTAATGGAGATTCCGAAAGAACAATTAATAGAGCTGGTGGTGATATTAGATTAATTTACAGAAAAATTAAACTAACAAGTTCAATCAAGTTTAACGATTGGGGACCATTTGATTACCATCGTGACTTTAATTTAACATACCCTCTCCAACTAATGTTAGATTTATCAACATCTGTTGGAAAACAAAATTGGTATGTTTTACCAAATACAAAAATTGGAATAATGGGTACTTGGCGTTCTTTAGACCAATATTCTCCTCGTTATAGTCCAAATCAAACTTCCGGACCATTTATAACAGAACCTATTGTGAGTCCAGCTGGATTTCCTAACGGTAGTGAATGGGAAATTAGAACCTATGTTCATATTAACATTGGAAAATAAAATAATAATATAAAAAAATGAAAATGAAAACAAGAAAATTTATTTATTTAAAAATCACACTCCTAATAGGATTGATTTTAAATTTAGTTCTCGGTTGTGATAGAGATCCTTCTGATGATTCTGTATTAGCAACATATCCAAAAACTGCCGAAGTATTCATAGATGGATTCAGTCCAGGTTTAGATTACGGAGCTTTTGGTAATACCTTACTAACGGGTTTTAATGTTGATACAGATGTAAAATACAAAGGTACTGCTTCTATGAGATTTGATGTTCCAAATGTTGGAGATCCTGAAGGTGACTATGTAGGCGGAGTATTTATAGACGGTGGTGGACGTGACCTTTCTGGCTATGATGCACTAACTTTTTGGGCAAAAGGTTCGCAAGCAGCAACCATCAATGAACTAGGTTTTGGTAATGATTTTAACCAAAACAAATACGTGGTAACAATGACGAATGTTCCTTTATCTACTTACTGGAAAAAATACATTATTCCGATTCCTGATGCTTCTAAATTAACATCTGAAAAAGGTATGTTTTGGTATGCAGAAGGGCCAGAAAATGGACAAGGATATACCTTTTGGATTGATGAAGTAAAATATGAAAAATTAGGTACAATTGCTCATCCAGTTCCAACTATTTATAATGGTATCAATAAAGTGGAAGATAGTTTTATTGGCATAAATACTACTATAACAGGTTTAACACAAACCTTTAATTTGGGTAATGGTGTAAACCAAACCGTGTCAGTAGCTCCGTCATATTATACCTTTACATCCTCCAATACTGCTGTAGCAACAGTGAGTGAATTAGGTGTGATTAATGTAGTTGGTGCAGGTACAACTGTTATAACTGCAAAATTAGGGGAGTTAGATGCATTGGGTTCATTTACAATTAACTCATTAGGAGACTTTACACCAGCGCCAACTCCTACTCGTGCTCCTGCAAATGTAATTTCTATATTTAGTGATGCATACACTAATGTGCCTGTAGAATATTACAATGGTTATTATGCTCCTTATCAAACCACACAAGGGCAAGACGATATCCATATAAATGGCGATGATATTATAAGATATACACAACTTAATTTTGTTGGAACTCAGTTTTCTCAACCTACAATTAATGCCACTTCAATGACTCATTTTCATGTGGATATTCAAGTGCAGGAAGCAATGACAGCTGGAGACCATATCAGAATACAATTAGGTGATTTTGGTGCAAATGCAGTTTTCGGAGGCGGTGATGATACAAACGGATCAGTTAACTACACCAATGGAAGTTTTACAAATGGAAGTTGGGTAGGTTTTGATATTCCTCTTGCAAATTTTACAGGATTAACTAGTAGAAGTCATTTAGCACAGATATTATTTATTTCTGATGGAACTATTTCTAATATTCTTGTTGACAACATGTATTTCTACGCACTACCTAATGCACCAACAACTGCAGCTCCAACGCCTACGGTTCCTGCTGCTAATGTAATTTCTGTATTCAGTAATGCTTATACTAATATTGCCGGAACTAATTTAAATCCTAATTGGGGTCAAGCTACTGTGGTAACACAACCACTTATTGCTGGAAATACAACACTAAAATATGCAGGATTAAATTATCAAGGAATTCAATTGGGTAGTAGTCAAAATGTTTCTGGAATGACCTTCCTACACATTGACTATTGGACTGCTAACTCAACGTCTCTTAAGACCTATTTGATTAGTACTGGTCCTGTAGAAAAATCCAAAGTTTTAACCGTACCTACTGCAGGATGGCAAAGTGTGGAAATACCATTAAGTGATTTTTCACCTGTTAATCTTTCAGATGTTATCCAACTTAAGTTTGATGGTAACGGAGATATTCATTTAGACAACATCTATTTTCATAATTAGTAAAATGGTTTTAAACACTTATAAAATTTAAAAAATGTATCAGATAAATCAATTTAATAAAATGGATAAAAGTATGTCAAAAGAAAATTTTAACACTAAATGGTATAGTATAAGTTTAGCAAAAAGCTTTCTTACTACTGCCTTATTGCTTGTAGTTTTTGGTTGTTCAGATGATGAAAAACAAAAAGTTACCACCATGAATAAACTGGTGATTCAGGATGAGTTTGACACTAATGGTGCACCAAACAGCGCGATTTGGACTTATGATATTGGCACGGGTAGTAATGGTTGGGGAAATAACGAGCTGGAATATTATACCGACAGTTCTGATAATGTTAAAGTAGAAGATGGTATGTTGCAGATTACTGCAAAAAAGGAAGCCTATATGGGTTCAGAATATACCTCGGCAAGATTATTAACCAAAGGATTATTTGAACAAAAATATGGTCGATTTGAAGCCAGAATTAAAATGCCATGGGGACAAGGAATTTGGCCGGCATTTTGGTTATTAGGAGCTGATTCCGATACTGTAACTTGGCCTCTATGTGGTGAAATTGATATTATGGAGTATAAAGGACAAGAACCAACCGTAACACATGGAACTGTTCATGGGCCAGGTTATTCAGGCGCTACCGCTATTACTAAAAGTTATGATTTGATAAATAACCGTTTTGATACTGATTTTCACATCTTTGGTATTGAGTGGGGAAAAAATTACATAAACTTCTATGTTGATGATGTTTTATACAATCAAATTACTCCGGATAAAGTTACTGGTGAGTGGGTATATGACAAGCCCTTTTATATCATACTTAATCTTGCTGTAGGAGGTAATTATGTTGGCTCTCCTAATAACGAAACAACTTTTCCTCAAACCATGCTCGTTGATTACGTAAGAGTATATGAATAACTATTAGAGTCAAGAAATAAGGTTAATTATAATTTACGATTAACCTTATTTTTAAAATATCCTAAAGATTATAAAACACAACATGCAATTAATGAAGATATATTTTAATATAAAAACAATTCAGTGTATTGGGTTGTTATTATTCATTTGTTGCAAGCCGATAAAAGGAATTAGTCATACCTCTCAAGAACATACTACTAGTAAAGTTTTAAATTTGAAAACTATAAAAACAGCTGTTTATACAACCGCACATCATTCTGATTTTAAATTAACCATTACTGATTCATTAAAATTTAAAGAGCTGAAACAACCTCTTGAAACGGATGCTTCTATAATTGTTGATTCGAGTAAGGAATTTCAAACTTTTTTAGGTATTGGAGGAGCATTAACTGATGCTTCTGCTGAAACGTTCTATAAACTATCAAAAAATAATCAAAAAAGATTTTTAGAAGCATACTATAATCAAGAAAAAGGAATAGGCTATTCACTAGCCAGAACTTCTATACATAGTTGTGATTTTTCAGCATCGAGTTATACTTATATTGAGGATGGCGATAGTGCGCTTGCTACCTTTTCTATCGAACACGATAAAAAATACCGTATCCCATTTATAAAAAAAGCTATTGAAGCAGCCGGAGGAAAACTAACGTTGTATGCCAGCCCATGGAGCCCACCCGCATTTATGAAATCAAACAAAAGTATGCTTAATGGTGGAAAGTTGCTCCCGGAATTTTACCAATCTTGGGCAAATTATTATGTGCAATTTATCAAATTCTATGAAGCTGAAGGCATTCCTATTTGGGGTTTAACTGTCCAAAATGAACCATTAGCAGTACAACGATGGGAGTCTTGTATTTATACTGCAGAAGAAGAACGCGACTTTTTAAAAAACTATTTAGGACCAACGTTACAAAAAGAAGGTTTAGGCAGTGTAAAAAATATTGTTTGGGACCATAATAGAGACTTATTATTTCAGCGAGCCAATGTGATTTTAAACGATCCTGAAGCAGCAAAATATGCTTGGGGTGTTGGTTTTCATTGGTATGAAGATTGGAAAGATGGTGTGCCAATGTATGATGCTGTGAAATATGTTAAAGAAGCTTACCCCGATAAAAATTTAATTTTTACTGAAGGTTGTAATGAAAGTTATAATCTGGAAAGAATAAAAAATGAAGACCCAAGATTAGCCGAGCGTTACGGAAAATCAATGATAAACGATTTTAACAATGGTGTGGTAGCTTGGACAGACTGGAATATCCTTCTTGATGAAACTGGAGGACCAAATCACGTCGGAAATCTTTGTTTTTCACCTGTTCATGGCAATACCAAAACCGATGAAATTACGTTTACCAATTCGTATTATTATATTGGACATTTTTCAAAATTTATTCGTCCGGGAGCCAAAAAAATTGCTAGTGTTTCTAGTAGCAATGCTTTATTGACAACTGCTTTTAAAAATACAGACGGAAGTTTGGTTATTGTTGTCATGAATACAAGTGATAAAAATATAGATTACAGCGTAACGCTTCAATCAAATTCAGCTTATTTAAAAGCACTTCCGCATTCAATTCAAACTATTTTAATAAGTAACAAATAGAAAATCAATTCAATAAATAATTAAGTAAACAGGTTTCAATGGAAGCAAAGAATAGTAAAGTGGAATGGGTAACCTTCGAAAACGAAAAGTTTTATAAAATAGCAAACAGTGATGTGATGCGACCTTTTTTTATGAGCATCGTTAGCGATTCCAATCATTGGATGTTTATTTCTAGTAACGGTGGTTTATCAGGCGGTAGAAAGGACAGCAACAATGCATTATTTCCTTATTATACCGACGATAAAATAACTGAAAATGCTGAAGTTACCGGTAGCAAGAGCATTTTTCAAATTCATTTAGGTTCGAAAACTGTAATTTGGGAACCTTTCTCAATCCGACAGATGGGAGTTTATAAAACAACCCAAAATCTGTATAAAAACAATTATGGCAATAAAATAATTTTTGAAGAAATTAATGAAGATTTAAATTTAATCTACCGATATCAATGGAATTCCAGTGATAAATTTGGATTTATAAAAAAAGCAACTTTACTAAATAACTCTCAAAATAATCTTGAGATAACCCTACTAGACGGTATGCAAAACATTTTGCCAAATGGCGTAAATGAGGATTTGCAAAGTAGTAAAAGTAATCTTGTTGATGCTTATAAAAAAAGTGAATTATTCGCTAATGTAGGAATAGGAATTTACTCTTTAAGTGCCATCATTGTTGATAAAGCAGAACCAAGCGAATGTTTAAAAACCAATATTGTTTGGTCATTTGGAATTGATTCGCCAACGTATCTAATCTCGTCTTTACAACTTAATAATTTTAGAAAAGGAAATCGCGTTACACAAGAAGCTGATATCAAAGCGGAAAGAGGTGCTTATTTTGTTAGTTCTACCATTACTTTGGGAGCAAAATCAGAAAAAAATTGGTTTTTTGTAGCCGATGTAAATCAGACCATTTCCAAAGTAACAGCGTTAGCAGAGTTTATTACTACTGAAAAAGATTTAGCAGGCAGTATTCAGCAAGATGTAGAATTGGGGACCAAAAAACTAATTGCATTAACCGCAGCATCTGATGGATTACAAATAACCCAAGATGAACTAACCAACACCAGACATTTTTCAAATACACTCTTTAACATCATGCGAGGTGGCATATTTGATGATGGGTATACTATTGAAAAACAAGATTTTATAACGTATTTAGAAAAGGCCAACAAAAATGTTTTCAATAATAATCAAGACATACTTACCGCTCTACCCCACAATTTTACTTTAGAAGAGTTAAAAAATAGCACTAATACTATTGAAGACAGCAATTTTAAACGTCTTTGTTTTGAATACCTTCCTCTAAAATTTAGTCGTCGTCATGGTGACCCAAGCCGACCTTGGAATAAATTTTCGATTAATACCCGAAGTGAAATTGATGGTTCTAAAATACTAGATTATGAAGGAAACTGGAGAGATATTTTCCAGAACTGGGAAGCATTAGCACATTCTTTTCCGGAGTTTATCGAAAGTATGATTCATAAATTTCTGAATGCTACCACCTTTGACGGATACAATCCGTATCGTGTTACCAAAGACGGTTTTGATTGGGAAGCTATCGAAGAGCACGATCCATGGTCTTACATTGGTTATTGGGGCGATCACCAAATTATTTATTTACTCAAGTTTTTAGAATTTATTGAAAATCACTATCCAAACCTTCTAGAAAAACGATTTACCCAAAACATTTTTGTGTATGCCAATGTACCCTACAAAATAAAAAGCTATCAGGATACGCTTTCAAACCCAAAAGACACTATCGATTTTGATTACAAATTAGATGGAAAAATTAGACAATTAAGGGGCGAAATGGGTTCTGATGGGACACTTATAATGGATGGTAATTCTAATATTTACAAAGTAAACCTAACTGAAAAATTATTAGTCACCCTTTTAGCGAAAGTATCCAACTTTATTCCCGAAGGTGGTATTTGGATGAACACCCAGCGTCCGGAATGGAATGACGCCAACAACGCTCTAGTTGGAAATGGTGTTTCTATGGTTACACTTTGTTATTTGAATCGATTTATACTTTTTTATGAAAAAGTGATTAGTAAATCAACTGTTGACAAAGTTGAATTATCAGAAGAATTGGCTGATTTTTTCAATGAAGTTGTTTCAACTTTAGTAAACAATAAACATTTACTTTCAGATAAAATCTCAGATGAAAACAGAAAAACAGTATTAGATGGCTTAGGAAATGCAGGAAGTAACTACCGATTATCTATTTACAAAAATGGATTTAAAGGTTCTAAAAAAGTCATTTCTAAAAACGAACTTTTAGCATTTTTTGAAGTGCTTAAAGGATTTTTAACGCACACCATAACCGCAAATAAAAGGGATGATGCCATGTATCATGCCTACAACTTAATGACTGTTAAGAATGAAAAAGAAATAGCCATTTCCTATCTGCCAGAAATGTTAGAAGGGCAAGTTGCTGTCTTAAGTTCCGGAATGTTATCACCAAAAGAAGCCTTAAAAGTACTTGACGGATTAAAAAGCAGTGCTTTATTTAGAGAAGATCAATACAGTTATATTTTATACCCAAACAAAGAGTTACCACGATTTGATAAAAAGAATAACATCGCCTCTGAAAAAGTAGCAAAATCAAATTTATTAGCGCAATTAATAAAAGATGGGAATACTCAAATTGTAGAAAAAGATGTCTTAGGGAACTATCATTTTAATGGAAATTTTAATAATGCCAATGTTTTAAAAACAGCCTTATCCAATTTAAATCAAGTAAAATACAAAACATTAATTGAAAAAGATTCGGCCTTACTATTAGAAATGTATGAGGAAGTTTTTAATCATAAAGCATTTACAGGTCGTTCAGGAACATTCTACGGCTATGAAGGTTTAGGTTCTATTTATTGGCACATGGTTTCTAAATTGTTGCTAGCCGTTCAAGAAAATTGTCTACTAGCCATAAATTCAAAAGAAGATAAAGTAACCATTGGAAAACTTTTAGATCACTATTATGAAATAAACGCTGGAATTGGTGTGCACAAATCTCCTGAATTATACGGTGCATTCCCAACCGATCCGTATTCTCATACGCCTGCTGGAAAAGGAGCGCAACAACCCGGAATGACAGGTCAGGTTAAAGAAGATATATTAAGTCGAATTGGTGAAGTTGGCGTTTTTGTTACTGACGGAAAAGTCATTTTTAATCCTCGATTGTTGCGAAAAAACGAGTTTTTGCAATCGCCTAAAACATTTAATTATCTGACAAAAGAAAATAAAGAAGCCAAAATTCAGTTAGAACCAAATTCACTTTGTTTTACGTATTGCCAAATTCCAATCGTTTACAAACTAGCTGATAACGAAAGCTTAAAAGTTGTTTATAACAATAATGAATCACGTTTTTTTGAAAATTTAAGCTTAGATGAGGCAACTTCAAAACTAGTTTTTGGAAGAAAAAACAATATTAGTCAAATCATTGTTTCGATAATAAAATAACAAAATGAAAAACATTCAAAATATATTTTTACTAGTTCCAATTCTGTTGGTACTGTTTGGATGTGGAAGTATGAAAGCTCAAAAAAAAGAAAGTAAACCAATGCCAAATAAAAATCTTACTGCAGCCGATATATTAGGCAACTCAAAATATTTAGCACTATCGTATGGTGGTTTCAGACAAACTTCAAGAGATATAGAGCCTACAATACCTGAACTCAAAGAGGATATGAAAATTCTTTCGGCTATGGGTGTCAAAGTCTTGAGAACCTATAATGTTCATTTAAAAGAAGCAGCCAATCTTCTGGAAGTTATTCGTCAACTCAAAAAAGAAGATGAGAACTTTGAAATGTATGTAATGTTAGGTGCTTGGATAGATTGCCAAAATGCATGGACGAATCTAGCGCCAAATCATGATGTTGAAAGTGAGGCTAATGCTGTCGAAATTGACAGAGCAGTCGAATTAGCAAATCAATATCCTGAAATTGTAAAAATTATTGCCGTTGGAAACGAAGCTATGGTAAAATGGGCAACCAGTTATTTTGTGCAACCAAGTGTGATTTTAAAATGGGTCAATCATTTGCAAGAACTAAAAAAATCAGGAAAATTACCCTCCGATTTATGGATTACGAGTTCTGATAATTTTGCTTCTTGGGGTGGAGGCGAAAGTCAATATCACGTCCCCGATTTAGAAAAATTGATTAAAGCTGTAGATTATATTTCAATGCACACCTACCCTATGCATGACACCCATTACAATCCGGCATTTTGGGGAGTTCTCGAAAAGGAAAGCCATTTGTCTGACATTGAAAAGATAAATGCTGCTATGCTTCGCGCTAAAGAATATGCCATCTCACAATATGAGGGAGTTTCTAAATATATGAAAAGCCTAGGCGTAAATAAACCCATTCATATCGGAGAAACAGGTTGGGCTAGTGTATCAAATGAACATTATGGCAACGAAGGTTCTAAAGCAACCGATGAATATAAGGAAGCTTTATTTTATAATCACATGAGAGAATGGACCAATAAAGTAGGTATGTCATGCTTTTTCTTTGAAGCATTTGATGAACAATGGAAAGATGCCAAGAATCCATCAGGTTCTGAAAATCATTTTGGCTTATTTACCCTAAACGGACAAGCAAAATTTGCGTTATGGAACTTAGTTGATCAAGGTATATTCAAAGGCTTGACTCGAAATGGAAATAAAATAACTAAAACATACAACGGTAATAAAGAGGATTTAATGAAGGATGTTTTAGTCCCAAAAGCAATGCATTAAAAATATAGTAAATCGGTAACCAAACGATCAAAAAAATTGGTTGATAAATAATATCAATTAGAAAAAACGTAATTATGGGTTCAAATACAAATGTTAGTCAAAATAAAGTACCCTTCGGACAGAAAGTTGCCTTTGGGTTGGGAATGTTAGCAAACCAAATGTTTCCTGCCGCCTTAGGTATTTTTATGGTTGTTTTGGTAGAGAATCTGGGTATGCCAACATGGATGTGGGGTATTACTTTTTTTCTACCTAGAATTTTAGACGCTTTTATAGACCCAATTATGGGTTTCATTTCAGACAACACCCGCTCTAAATGGGGACGAAGAAGACAATATGTTTTTATAGGAGCAATTATTATGGGAATTTCTTTTGTTGTGATGTGGCAATTATACAGAGAAAGCGGAATAGATTATAATTTCTACTATTTTCTAATATGGTCTATTGTATTTTATTTGGGACTTTCCATTTTTAGCGTTCCTTTTGTGGCAATGGGTTATGAAATGAGTGATGATTTTCACGAAAGAACCAGCATTATGGCTATATCACAATGGATTGGACAATGGGCTTGGGTAATAGCACCTTGGTTTTGGGTTGTTATGTATGATCCAAGTTGGTTTCCAAATGCAGATACAGCCACGAGAACTTTGGCTGTTTGGGTTGGAATTTCTTGTATGATATTGGCAATGATTCCAGCTATTTTCCTTAAAAGTAAGTCAACTAAAGACGAAGAGAGTTTTTCTCCATTAACCTTTAGAACAATGGGAGGCAGTCTAAAAGAAATTTTTCTAAGTTTTGTTGAAGCTTTTAAAAACAGTCCTTTCAGAAAACTTTGTATTGCTACGTTCTTTATTTTTAATGCTTTCAATACTGTTGCTGGCTTTACTTTTTTTATAGTTGTATACTATTTATTTAATGGAAGTTCATCAGATGCTGGTATTTGGCCAACACTTTTTGGGTGTTTAGGGGCTTTATCCACCACTTTTGTCGTAATTCCGATAGTTTCTTGGATGTCTAAAAAAATGGAAAAAAAGAAAACATTTTTAATTTGTCAAGGAATTTCAATTTTTGGATACATCTTGCTTTGGTTTCTTTTCATTCCGGGAAAACCTTATATGTTTATTTTCGCTCTACCTTTCTTTTCCTTTGGTATCGGAAGTTTATTTACTTTGATGATGTCAATGACAGCTGATGTTTGTGATATGGATGAATTGACTTCTGGTAAACGAAGAGAAGGAATTTTTGGAGCTATTTATTGGTGGATGGTAAAATTTGGTTTTGCCATTGCTGGTCTGTTAACTGGTATAATTATGTCTTTTGTAGATTTCCATCCTGGGGCAGCAACACAAACAGAAGGTGCAGTTAACGGATTAAGACTTTTCTTCTCAGGAATTCCAATTTTAGGGACATTAATCGCTATGTGGGTAATGAGAAATTATGACTTGACAGAAGAAAAAGCGAGAGAAATATCAAAAGAATTAGAAACTAGAAAAGCAATCAAACCATCAGGTTACGCTAAATTGAAGTTGCTTTCAGAAATTAACATCGATGTTTTATCTGAGAAGAAATTAAAAGAAAAATACCCTAACTTTTTCACAACCAAAGTTGACTTTTCTGATTTATCAAAAGAAGATCTTGATGCTGAATTTACTGCTGCATTTAAAAATGGAATGCATGGTATTTGTTTTAGTGCTTTCGTAAATGAACAAAAACCTGGAGATGCTATTTCAGAAGACCAAATTAGAAAACGACTAGAAATACTAAAACCACACACCAAATGGATACGTGTTTTCTCATGTACAAATGGACATGAAAAAATACCTAAAATTGCGAAAGAAATTGGACTAAAAACCATTGTAGGTGCTTGGATAAGTAATGATATCAAAGAGAATGAAATTGAAATCAAAAATCTTATAGAACTAATACAAAATGATTTTGTTGATATTGCTGCCGTCGGGAATGAAGTGTTATACAGAGAAGAATTAGACGAACAAGCTATTATCAATTATATTGACCAAGTAAAAAAGGCAACCAAAAATACGCCTGTAGGTTATGTTGATGCTTATTTTGAGTTTTTAAACAGACCTAAATTAACAGCTGCTTGTGATGTTATACTGGCAAATTGCTACCCATTTTGGGAAGGTGCTGATATAAGAATTGCTGGTTTCTACCTTCAGGAAATATACCGAAAAACCCTTGAAGCTGCTCAAGGCAAAAAAGTGATAATAGCAGAATCGGGTTGGCCAAGTCAAGGAGAAGTAATTGGAGGTGCAGTAGCTTCAAAAGAAAATGTGATAAAGTATTATATTAAAACACAATTGTGGGCTCAAAAAGAGAATATAGATTTATTTTATTTCTCTTCCTTTGATGAATCATGGAAAATGCAATCCGAAGGAAAAGCAGGAATCTCATGGGGATTATGGGATGATAAAGGAAACTTTAAATATAAAAAAACTCATTATCAAGAGCAAAAAGTAGACGAGACTTATTAATTTAATTTAACCAAAAATGTCATATAGAAAAGACCATCAGTCTTCCATAAATGAAACCAACTATACACAACATATTGGAAGCTATACCCATTATGATGGTGTTGATTTTAGTTCTGTACCAACAAAAAAATTGGAGCAACTATGGCGAGACACTCTAGAAAAAGGAATGCATGGCCTGTGTTTTAGCATGTATGAAGATGGACAAAAACCAGGCGATATTATTAGCGAAGAACAAGTAAATAGAAGAATTCAAATCATAAAACCTTATACCAAATGGATTCGTTCTTTTTCTTGTGTCGAAGGAAACGAACATATTCCTCGAGTCGCACATCAAAATGGACTTAAAACGTTGGTCGGTGCTTGGTTAGGCAATGACAAGACAATGAATGATGCAGAAATTGAAAGTCTTATTGCTTTAGCGAAAGAAGGATGTGTCGATATAGCTGCTGTTGGCAACGAGGTAATGTACCGTGGCGATTTAACAGAGGATGAATTATTAGAGTATATTAATCAGGTAAAAGAGGCATTACCTGGAATTCCTGTTGGCTATGTAGATGCGTATTATGAGTTTTCCCATCGACCAAGAATCACTGAAGCCTGTGATGTAATTCTCTCTAATTGTTACCCTTATTGGGAAGGCTGCGATATTGATCATTCCTTAGCACATATGCAAGCCATGTTCGGACAGGCAGCTCATGCTGGTAACGGTAAAAAAGTCATTATTACAGAAACAGGATGGCCAAGCGAAGGTGGTAGCCTAAAAGGTGCCTTCTCATCTAAAGAAAATGCGATGAAATATTTTATCAATGCCCAACTTTGGTCGGCTAATGACACTATTGATATGTTCTATTTTTCCTCATTTGATGAATCATGGAAAGTAGGTGCCGAAGGTGATGTTGGCGCTTATTGGGGATTATGGGATAAAGACGAAAAATTAAAATTCATTGAGGACTAAATCATAAATAAAACTATCAAGCATTTAAATAATTTGGGTTGACTGATATAAAAGTGTAGTTTTTTCAAATTCACAAAAATTCATTTAAAGTAATCACTATGAGAAAAACTACTTCCTTTCTGATTTTTATTTTCTTTTTTCTGCATACACAGTTCAGCTTTTCACAAGTTGATGTGGTTTATAATGATTTGGTTTGGTCAGATGAGTTTGATACAAATGGTTCGATAAATACAACGAATTGGTTTCATCAAACGCAATTACCCGCAGGAGGAAGTTGGTTTAACGGCGAAGTACAACATTATACAAATAGAATTGAAAATTCATATGTAAATGCCGGTCTATTAAATATTGTAGCAAAAAAAGAAAACTATACAAATCAAGGAATAACCAAACAATACACTTCTGCCCGATTAAATTCTAAATTTTCCTTTTTATATGGTCGTGTTGATGTAAGAGCAAGAATACCTTTAGATCAAGGAACATGGCCAGCAATATGGTTATTAGGTAAAAATGTAAATGAAGATGGTGCCTATTTTGATGCAGCTTTCGGTACTACGGATTGGCCCGCTTGTGGAGAGATTGATATCATGGAACATGGTATAACACCATCACAGCCTGTAAACTACGTACAGAGTGCACTTCACACACCTTCTTCTTTTGGGAATACAACAAATATTGGTGGAATTATTGCCAACAATCTAGGAAACGATTATCATGTTTATTCTATGAATTGGTCGCCATTTCAAATATCCTTTCTTCTTGATGGTGTACTTTTTTATACCTACAACCCTAGTGTTAAAACGCCAAGCAATTGGCCGTTTAATGCTGAACAATATCTTCTATTAAATATTGCCATGGGTGGAATCGCCGGAACAATCCCAACAGATTTCAATCAAACTTCAATGGCAATTGATTATGTTCGAGTATATCAAAATACTATGGTAGATACAGAAAACCCGACTAATTTCACAGCGACTCTCGGTGCCGTAACCAGTTCATCGGTAGAATTATTATTGAATTCAAACGACAATTCCGGAACGGTAGTCTATACTGTAACTTATGGGTCAACTACTGTTTCGTTTGCCAATCCTTCCGGAGTGCAAAAATCGGTTATCCTGCCTAATTTGTTACCCAATACCAACTATACTTTTACAGTGACTGCAACCGATTTATCTGGAAATGCTTACACGAATAATCCTATACTAGTAAATGCCACAACTACAAATACAGTGGGTTGTTCAGGTAATGATATACAAGCTCAGCAAGGAACGTTCACATTGGGATATAATTATGCTTTTGAAACCATTGGTACAGATGTCAAATTTACATTTGAATTGTTGGATACAGGCAGAGTTGGTGTAGTTGCTTTTCTGTGGAAGCAAGCCCCTTTCACTGAAACTCAAATGACCAATGTTTCCGGAAATAGTTTTACTAAAACCATAACAGGGCAAACTATTGGTGCAACCATTAATTATGCTTGTAAATTTGCTTATTCGGGTGGATTATCAGTTACCAGATATATTTCTTATGTGGTGGGAAATAATTGTTCCTTAGGTACAATAAGCTCTTCTGATTTGGGAGAATTTACCTTTCAAAACCCTGCTATTGAATATGTGCATATCAATTCAAAACTCACTATTGATAAAGTAGAAATATACAATATGCTGGGCGCATTAGTTTTAGCTACTAACGAAAACACTAATGAAGTGGCTATTAAAGACCTATCCAAAGGAATCTATTTATTGACTGTGTATTCCGGTTCTCAAAAAAGCGTTAAGAAATTAATCGTCAAATAAACTGAGTCTTTCCCATAAAACAGAAACCTTAAAAATAAATTGACGACCTCATTTGGAATTTCAAAATCAATTGCCCCTACTTCCCTTCTATTTGGAAAAAAAGTTACTAAAACGCTTTACGTGTTAGATAAATAAAAAAAAGACCGATTAGAAAATTAATCGGTCTTTTCAAAAT
Source organism: Flavobacterium sp. (assembly GCF_031381455.1). GTDB lineage: Bacteria > Bacteroidota > Bacteroidia > Flavobacteriales > Flavobacteriaceae > Flavobacterium. The sequence goes on from NZ_JANMXZ010000011.1 coordinate 30,076, forward strand.
AAAAATGGTTAGTAATTATTTTTTAATAACATGCAGTGCGTTGGTTGTATTTTCTTGTATTACCACTATATTGTAAACTCCTGAAGGATACCCACTACCGAGTTCCATTTGTGCTATTTTATCAAAACTTGTCACTTTATGCTCAAGTATTCTTCCAAGCATGTCATAAACTTTAACATCGACATCAGCAGTGATATTTGTTTGAATAGCCAATTTAAATGTATTTGAATACGGATTTGGATACGCAACAACTTTTGCCAACAAATCCGTAATCGGAGTAACTCCTAAACCACACTCTTCAGCGGATTGTACTGTTGCGGTTACCGCTACTCTTGCAGAAGAACAAACTTCCGTAATATCCCAATCAAAAAAGAAGTAGTAGCTGTAGGTATCAACAAAACCACTATCTATTCCGCCTATAATAGATACCGCACCATTATCAACCGGGAAAGGACTTGGAAACGGACTCACATAAGCTAAAGCATTATCATAGCTAATACCATCTGTAGCTTCAAGAGAATAATTAGCTCCTGCAGTTAATGAATAATTAAGTGTAACCGTTTGAGCAGTATTCGTTGGAGACCAATCTAATGCCGCATCTGGTGTAAATATAACGTCTACAGTTCCCGGTACTTGAACACCATTTTGCAATACTCTAATTGTAATTGGCAACGGACCTGCTCCTCCAGGGCTTTGTTGTGAGTATACTTTAACCGAATTTAAGATGATTGAATTTAATAAATTAAATGCCAAACCTTTGTTCGTTCCTCCCGTTCCATAGCCATCATTAGTGTAGACTAAACCAGCTGTAACGCTCGTAGTCGTTTCAGTTCCTGCATAGAATGTTGTGGTTGCTGTAATTACCGGAGTAGTAAATGAATTTCCAGTTCCGATAGAAGCTCCACCGGCTTGTGTTTGATACCATTTAACATCACCTGTAGATGAAGTAGCTGACAAAATCGCCGTATCATCAGGCATACAAATAGTAGCCGGCGTAGTCGTAATTATCGTGTTATTCAACGTAATTTGAATTGGGGAAGAAGCCACTGTTGATGTACTAAAAGAACAGGTTACATTACAAAGATAGTACGTGTTTTCTAATGGAGTAACAGAACAAGTTGTAGCATTTTCTCCATTAATATCAGAATAGCTTGATCCATCGGTTGAACTTTGCCATTGATAGCTAATCCCTTCACCAATAATTACATTTTCTAAACTTAAAGTCACCGATTTCCCTCCGCAAATTGCTGTTTCAGAAGCCACTGTATTACCTGGAGTTACAACTGAACATGCTGCTTGTCTTGCGGTAGAAAAATAACCCTTAAAACTAGAAAATGGTAATGGGTCAGTTGTAGAAGTTAACGTATTTGGTGTACCTGTAGCAAATATTGCTGTTATGCCAAAATCATTATCATAAACTCCAGATGCCGTTGGTGCCTGAACTATGATATAACTGGCGTCTACTATAGCATCCGCAGCAACTTTAATATTAAAATCAGTAACAGTTCCAGCGGTTTTAGAAACTTCCCATCTGTTTGGATTTAAATAAGCAATATTAGAAGATGGTGTTCCCGAATTGGTTTCAAAAGCTTCTACATTAAAGTTTGCACCCGGGCTTCCAAAACCTGTTGAAGGGGTTGTGGCTCCAATCCATATAGGAGAATAAGTTGATTTTCCTACCGGGAAAAAAAACGCGCCATCAAAACCTGAACCATTGTTTATGTTATCTGCGTTCTGACCACCTCCAATGTCTTTTGACATCGGACCATCAATATAACAATTAGCTCCAAAATTTCCTGTAATAAATCCAGTATAGGACATGGCTGGAGCACCAATTTTTAACAAACTTGTAGATGACGTATGAATAATACCATCAGTCATAGTTAATCCGCTAACCACATTAAAAGGGACCGTAAAAGTTACCCCTGCCGGACTTGTGTTATTAACTGTTAATTGTAATACAGATCCTGTATTAGCGGGCGTATTAAGGGCTAAATCAGTCTGAGCATTATATGTTCCTGAACCTGAAATGGTTTGTGGGTTTGCCGTTGCAGTATAAGAACCATCAATATAATTTCCTAAAAAGGTTGAATTATACATAAATAATTCTCCGTTGTTAACTACGTTTCCTCCATAATAAGTATCAACTCCAGAACCTTTTACTTTTCCATGTACAATCGTAAAATCATTTTGTACATTCATTTTAACCGGATTGGAATTGACGTTAGTATTATCTAAATTTATAAATCTATCGGTAGCATCTAAAGCATCAATAATTAAGTTATTCAAAGATAAGGTTCCTTCCGCAGCTCTAAAATTACAATTAAAACCATTGGTTGTTACTGTACCTTTCTCTGTAGATATTCCATCTCCAATTTGCAATGTATGACCTGAACCCGCAGCATAATTAGTATTGGATTCATAAACAAATGCAGAAACAGCATTACCTACATTATAGAACGACACATTTAATGGCAAGCTTAATCCTGTAGCAGGTAAACTAGGATTCGTGTTAATTGAGCCATCAAAATTTATACTAGCTATGGTTGTACCTGCCGGAATACCTGTACCAACGACAACTTGCCCTATTGACAAATCAGCTGTTGAGTCTAAAAATATATCGCTAGAAAACCAACAGAAAAATCCCGTACACGGTACTATGCTTGTAATGGAATGCGTAGTCACTAAACTAGCACTAACAACCGGTGGGTCAACAATGCTTATTTTTCCTCCTGTCAAGTTTAACGTCGTGTTTGCTATTTTGAACAGCGTTTGATCAATACTGGTTGCAGCATCGCCATCATTATTTCCATCAACAATAATATCTCCCGCTATTTGATTGAATGTGCTTCCATTAGTATGCGAAACATTACCATTAACAATAAGAGAACCACTATTAATAGTATACGTTCCTCTGTTCGAAAAAGTAGCGTTGTTATTAGTACAACCAACCGTTAAGCTCGAAGAATCACTAATTAAAGTAGCTCCGGCATTAATATTTACGCCGGCTACACTACTAACTGAATTAACAGTTACCGTATGCCCTCCAAGAATAGTGACAGTATCTGCACAAGTTGGTGCCGCATTGCTACTCCATGTAGAAGCATCATTCCAATTCCCCGATTGAACTGAAGTTACCGGAGTATCTAAAACAGCGTTGTATCCGACAAGGAAAGCATTATTTAAATCAGTATCTGAAAGTCCGATTCTTTGGGCAAAAGGTGTAGTTGTTCCTGTTTGATGCGTTCCAACTGTCGTTTCATCAACCTTAATAATCCTAGAATTTCCATTTTTAATCAAATAAGCATCCTCAATTGAAAAAGCTATCGAATGATTTCCTAACGGAAATAAATAATTGGCATCCTTTTCTATAACCCAGGCACCTTCGTAGATATCAGTAACTGTATATGCACCATCAGGAACTGAAAAACCAGTAGAAACTGTTGATGCATCATAATAACTTACGGTAAGTTCTCCGGATACTGCCGAATTGGTGGTGTCGCTTGGTCTTGAAATAAAGGCTGCTCTGTTTTTACCATCAGCACTAATAAAAGGAAATAAAGTATTTACGTTATAATAATCAGTACCTGGAGTTATTGGAGCAAAAATATCATAAGCCCCATACCATCTTCCAATAGTTCCGCTTAAAAAACCACTACCCGATGAACACGTGGTATTAGCACTACCATAATTTCCGATAGACATTTTGTTTGTGCCTAAATCTATTTGAGCACTTGTTAGCACTAAAGCACTTCTAATTTTAATGTTATTAAATCCCCAAATAATATTTGGAGATGTAGTACTAGAGTTATCAACGATTAATTGATTAATTACCGCTCCGGTGTTACTATTGTCTGTACTATAAAAAGTGCCTCCAAAAGTACCCAAACCACTGACCGTTTGCAAAGTTGTTCCGTTTAAATGTAGCACTCCTTCAGGGCTATAACTGGACCCTTCAGACAAATCAATTCTACCATTGTTTATAATGTTACCTGCTACAGCAATCTTTATCCCAATGTTGTATCCAAATGAACCTGCATCATAATAATAAATACCTTTAAACAAGCCACCCAAATTAACCGTTAAATTGCCTTCTACACTAAATTCCGAAGAAGCTGCCGTACATTCTAATGTACCACTAATGGTAACATTTTGTGCAGTAAGCACATCATCAAGAGTAACTGTATGTCCAGTATCAATTACAACATGGTCATCTGAAGTCGGAGCCGATGCTGTTCCCCATGTTGTTGGGTCAGTATAATTCCCAGATTGTACAGAAGTAAACGTAGTTTGCGATTGCATACTCGTGAAACTAAAAGATAGTAGCATCACTATGAAAATCTTTTTCAGATTTACCGAATAAACACTTTGATTTGGGGAATGTTTTAAAATGTAATTTAAGTACATAAGCTATGTGTTAAAGTTGTTAATTGTTGCCGAAATATATATACTTATATCCTATTTATATAATAGGACACTTTCAAAATTACTGAATTTAGAAAGCTAAATTTATATTTTAAATAAAAAGGTTTTCCCCTACTCCCAATATCCGTTAAATCTTTTTCTATCACATAAAAAAAAAACCAACATATAATCAAGACTTTCATTTATAACTTACAACTGACAACTAACAACTATCGCTTCATCGCGAAGTGGGCCTTAAATTGTTTCATTACGCCGCCTTCTGCAAAATCAACCGTAAACCAGTAATCATCCGATGGCAACAGATGACCGTTATACGTTCCATCCCAACCATTGCCTGTTGGACTGATTTGTTTCAACAGTTTGCCATAACGGTCAAAGATGAAGATTTTTGCGGGTTCCTCTATTCCAACAACATTCCAAGTGTCGTGGATTCCATCGCCA
>NZ_JANMXZ010000015.1:0-50942 GCF_031381455.1 Flavobacterium sp.
GTAGAAACACAACTGAATTATTAGAATTGCAATCGAATAATTTTGTATTAAAACAAAAAGCCAGCTTGTAAACTAATAAAATTGAGAAAAGAAAAATCCCTTAAAAACAAATAGTTTTTAAGGGATTTTTTTAATTTCTAGGAATTATACAGATAAAACACTGTTTTCTGCACCAGCAAACTCATTATAAGCATAACTGTCAGCTTCTGGATCATTTAAATAGTTACCATCAACTAAATATTTGAACTCAAAAGAATTGTCTTTTGGCAAATCAAAAGTAGCTTTAAAAGTACCGCTTTTTAATTTTGATAATTCCCCTTCTGCCGGATTCCAATTATTGAAATCACCAACTACTGAAGCTGTATTTGCTTCTTTTGCTTCGATTGAAAAGGTAACTTTTACAACCGGTTTTGTTTTTATAACTTGTTTTTTAATAGCCATAACTAATTCATTTATAGATTACTGAGGCAAAGTAAAGCATTAGTTTAATATGTTTTACACGTATAATCATTTTTAAGAATTTGCTAAAAACTAAGCAAATTTAGAAGAAGATGTATAATTTAAAGTGCTTTTAATTTTGCATCTCTAATTAAGAAAACGTTTTCTTACTGCAATATCATAAAATCATATTTCGCCATTTTAAAAATAAATTTTACCTTTAAGCCACAATTTCGTCTTATGGAAGCAGTACAACACGAATTATATGAATATGCCAGAGATAGAATCAAGCAAAAAAAAGGCTTGTTTTATCATTTTATAATGCTTTGTCTCGGCAGTCTTTTTTTAATCATAGCCAATAAATGGTTAGGGTTATATTCTGATAAAACTTGGTGGACATGGGCTGTTACGGTTTGGGTTTTTGTATTTATCCTTCATGTCATCAAGGTTTTTGTGATTAATAACTTTATGAATAAGCATTGGGAAAGAGAGCAAATTGATAAATTAGTGCTAAGACAAGGCAATAAAATAGAAAAACTAAAAAACGATTTGGAGAATTCAAAATCAACAGCCGAATGATTACACTTATTGCTGCTGTTGCCGAAAACAATGCGCTTGGCAAAGACAACCAACTACTATGGCATTTGCCGGATGATTTCAAACGATTTAAAAATGTAACTTCAGGTCATTACATTATTATGGGACGAAAAACTTTTGAAAGTTTCCCAAAACCATTGCCCAACAGAACACATATTATTATTACACGTCAAAAAAAATATCCTTCTGAAAACTGCATTGTGGTGGATTCGTTGCAAAAAGCGATTGCCATTTGTCCGCCAACCGAAGAACTATTCATCATTGGAGGTGGCGAAATTTACAATCAATCCATTGAGATTGCTGATAAATTGGATATCACGAGAGTGCATAACACCTTTGATGCCGATACTTTTTTCCCTGAAATCGATTTGAATAAATGGAAATTAACATCCGCAGAATTTCATTCAAAAGACGAAAAACACCAATTTGACTTCACTTTTCAGTCATATCTAAAAAAGTAAATTCATTAAACATTTTTTTGATAAACCATTATTAACTCAACTTCTCAGGCACTTAGTTACTCAGGCACTCAGTTACTTTCAAAGATTACTTCTAATTAAAATATTGGCTTATATTTGCCAAAAAAATCAAGCATGTCAAAGATTATAACGCCCTATAAAGATTCGTCATTGGGCAAAAAAGAACAGGTTGCCCAAATGTTTGATAACATTTCGGGAAACTATGATGACTTAAACAGAGTAATATCGCTTGGTATTGATATGAAATGGCGTAAAAAAGTGGTCGCTTTAGTAGCCGAAAAAAAACCGGAAACCATTCTTGACATTGCCACCGGAACTGGCGATTTGGTGATTATGATGTCAAATACTTCTGCCAAAAAGATTATTGGTCTTGATATATCAGCCGGAATGCTTGAAGTTGGAAAGCAAAAAATTGAAGCCAAAAAACTTTCCGAAAAAATAGAAATGGTTTTGGGCGACAGCGAAAACATGCCTTATCCTGATAATTATTTTGACGCGATTACGGTTTCCTTTGGCATCAGAAATTTTGAAACTCTGGAAAAAGGATTAGGCGAAATCTATAGAGTTTTAAAGCCTAATGGAATTTTTGTAATATTAGAAACTTCGGTTCCGACTAAATTCCCTTTCAAACAAGGCTATACATTTTACACTAAATTTATTTTACCTATTATTGGAAAGATTTTCTCGAAAGACAATGATGCTTATGGCTATTTATCCGAATCGGCGGCAAATTTTCCTTTTGGAGAAACTTTAAACAATATATTGCGTAAAATTTCGTTTATAGAATGTAAAGCTATGCCGCAAACATTCGGTGTTGCCACAATTTATACCGCAACCAAAAAATGAAACTGACTTTTCAGTAACAATATGAAAAAAATAGTAGTTCTATTTCTTCTACTTACACTAAACGCCAACGCACAATTGGGCAAAAGTATGTTTACAAAAGATCCGATTATCAATTTGGAGAATTTTGACAAGCAACGTGTGTATTGGGGTTATTTTTTGGGGTTTAGTACTTTTGATTTTAAAACCGATTTTAAAACGAATCCAGCACCGGATCAACTTATAGATGTTAAAGGTCATTCCGGATTTAACGTCGGATTAGTTGGCGTGCTTCGTTTACATGAATATGTAGAGTTACGATTTGAACCGGGATTGTATTACGCCAGCAGAACGCTAACTTATTCGCAATTTACAAACGAAAGAGACGGTCTCAGAGAAATAAAAGCTACCTATATTGATTTTCCAATGATCCTAAAATTTTCTTCGTTGAGAACCGGAAATGTTAGACCGTATCTTCTTGGCGGATTATCATCAACCTTAAATCTTTCGAGCAATTCAAAATCTAAAGATGATAATTTAGAGCAAAAATTTAGAGTAAAACCTTGGACACAGAATTATACTGTGGGTTTTGGTGTTGATTTGTATTTTGAATATTTTAAATTCTCGCCTTCTATTCGTGGTGTTTTTGGATTAAAAGATGAATTAATTCGCGATACTGATCCAAATAGTCCTTGGACGGGAAATATCCAATCGATGAAAACCCGTGCGGTGCTTATCAACTTCACTTTTCATTAAGATTGTGCTTCGCAAATTCGCTAAAGCTCGTGTCTCCTGAACTCACTCAGGAAAATCGCAGTTGCGGTAGCTACATTTAGACTTTCCGTTTTTTGTATATCGCCAAACCTTGGAATGGCAATTCTGTTTTTTATATTTTTTTCTAATTCGACAGAAATTCCGTTGGCTTCGTTTCCGAGAATTAGAATTGCTTCTTTGGGCAGCGCATCTTTATAAAGGCTTTTGCCATCCATAAAAGTACCGAAAACAGGAAGTGAATTTTGCAAAAGATACGCATTCAAATCAACATAATTTATCTTTACCCGAGAAATAGAACCCATTGTTGCCTGAATTACTTTTGGATTATACATATCTACAGTTTCGTGAGAACACAGCAATTGTGTAACCCCAAACCAATCACAAAGTCGAATTATTGTACCTAAATTTCCCGGATCGCGAATGTCATCCAAAGCGACAATTAATCCTTTCGTATCTATTTTGGATGCTGGTGGAATTTTAAAAATTGCCAGACAAGAACTTGCCGAACTCAAAGCTGTAATTCGCTTCATGTCAGCTTCTTTTATTACTGTTTTTTGGGAAATAGATACGTGTTCAAAAATAGCTTCAGTTTCGAATAAATGTTCGAGTACAAAATTTGATGCTAACAATTCCTGTATTACCTTTACGCCTTCGGCAATAAACAATTGATGCTCGATTCTATATTTTTTATGTTGAAGACTTGTAATTAATTTTATTTGGTTTTTACTAACCATAAAATAATGTATTTTTGAATTAAATATTTCGCAGCACTTGAAAAAGAGTATCACAAAAATATCATTATTTATTCTAATTGGGCTAATTATCTTTGGCTGCAACACCACAAAAAGAGTTCCTGACGGTAAAAGTCTCCTAACCAAAAACAATATTGTTGTTGACGGTAAAAAAAACAATGTTGAAGATGTTTTCAATCAGTTGTATCAAAAACAAAATACTTCTATTCTTGGTTATCGTCTGCGATTGAATATTTACAATTTAGCCAAACAAAAAACCGACTCTATTTACAGAGCCAAGTTCGCCAATAATCCTAAAAAATATAACCGAAAAGTTAAATGGCTTTCCAAAAAGCAAGTTAAAAGATTGGGAGAATCTTTTTGGTATTCTGGTGTTCATAATTTCCTGAGAAAAACGGGTGAAGCACCAGTGATTTTAGATACTGTCAGTACTAAAAAATCGCTTAGACGTTTGAATTATTATTATTATACTCGCGGTTATTTTGATGTTGCCGGTAAATATAAAATTGACAGCATTGGTCCGAAAAAAGCAAAACTTCGCTACGACATTGTAAAAGGGAATCCGTATATGATTGATAGTATTAATAGCAATATCACGAGTAAACCACTAGATTCTATTTATCAATTAAGAAAAAGAAACTCCTATATAAAATCGGGGAAACGAGTTGAGTATTCCAATTTCGATGCCGAAAAAGCGAGAATCACAGAAGATTTTAGAAACAATGGAGCATTCCGTTTTCAGCAAAACTATGTGACTTATGTAATTGACACCTTAACCAGTAAACGTATTGCTAATGTAGATTTGAATATTGAAAACGAATCGATTCGAGTGGAAGATAGTTTGTACAGCGTTCCTTTTGAATTGTATAAAATCAGTAAGGTTAACATTTATACCGACCATAGTCCAGCCAATCAAAATCTTCCCATAAAAGACAGCACGGTTTATAAAGGCTTCACTTTATATAGCGTCAACAAATTGAAATACCGTCCAAAAGCAATTACAGATGGAATTTTTGTAACCAAAGGCAATTATTTTTCGGATAATAAAACAACCTTGACTTCAAAATATTTGAGTAATCTTAAAGTTTTCAATTATCCATTGATTCAATATATTGAAGATAAAAATCAAAAGAACGGCTTGATTGCTAATATTTATTTGTCGCCAAGAAAAAAATATACGTTTGGTTTTTCTGCTGATTTTATACATTCCAACATACAGGATTTTGGAATATCAGGAAATACATTTTTGAGTATTCGAAATGTGTTCAATGGTGCTGAAACATTTGAAATTGGAATTAGAGGAAGCATTGGTGCTTCAAAAGATTTTGCCAATCCCAACAATAATTTTTTCAACATTTCAGAAATTGGAGCTGATGCCAAATTAAATTTTCCGCGATTGTTTTTGCCTTTCAAAACAGACAAAATCATTCCTAAAACCATGATTCCTTACACTACAATTAGTGTGGGTTATTCGAAGCAAACCAACATCGGATTAGACAAACAAAACTTTACTAGTTCGCTGGTTTATAATTGGACACCTAGAAAAAATACAACTTTACGTTTCGATTTGTTAAATGTTCAATTTGTAAAAAACATAAATCCGGACAACTATTTTAATGTCTATCGTTCCTCTTATCAAGCTTTAAATCAATTCGCAACTTCTTATGGAGCTGATCCGAGTTATTTTGATACTAATGGCAATTTGATAATTAATGATGGTGTCAATAGCTTTTTGAGCGATGTTAACAATGGCGTAATTTTACCTTCCGCCAATGACACTAAAGCCATCAATAGCATCGTTGAACAAAAAGGAAGATTAACCGAAGACAATTTGATTGTTGCTTCGAGTATTGCCTTTTCAAAAACTTCACAAAAAGATTTAACAGACAACAGTTTTTATGCCATTAAGGCAAAGGTAGAATCGGCCGGAAACTTAATGTCTCTGATAGCCGGAGCTTCTAAACAAACGCAAAGCAATTCAAAAACTGCTTTTGGTGTAGAATTTTCACAATACATTAAAACCGAGTTTGAGTATATTAAGCATTGGGATTTACGACGCAAAAAAATATTGGCAGCCAAAGCATTTTGTGGCGTAGCTATTCCATATGGTAACTCGAATAGTGTTCCATTTTCTCGTAGTTACTTTGCCGGGGGAACAAACGATATTCGGGCATGGCAATCCTATGGTTTAGGTCCAGGGAAAACCGGTTCGATTAATGACTTTAACGAAGCGAACATGAAATTGCTTTTTAGTACAGAGTTTCGTTTTGGCATTTTTCAACAATTAAATGGAGCTTTCTTTATTGATGCCGGAAACATCTGGAATGTAAGTGATATTGCCACCAATAAAGACGCTATTTTTTCAGGTTTAAAATCTTTGGAAAGCATAGCAATTGGTTCGGGTTTCGGATTTAGATATGACTTTAATTTCTTTGTAATCCGTTTGGATTTGGGTTTCAAAACGTATAATCCTGCCAATCCGGAAGGTGAGAAATGGTTAAAAGAAATGCGTTTTGACAAATCCGTTTTAAATATTGGAATAAATTATCCTTTCTAAAATTAGAAATTATTATTTTTGTAGACTTAACTTTAAAACAACACAAACAATGGCTCATAATATAAAACCTGGAGTAGCAACAGGAGATGAAGTTCAGGCAATTTTTGCTTACGCGAAAGAAAAAGGATTTGCACTTCCTGCGGTAAACGTAATTGGTTCAAGTACAATTAACGGAGTAATTGAAACTGCAGCCAAGCTAAACGCTCCGGTCATTATTCAGTTTTCAAATGGTGGCGCACAATTTAATGCTGGAAAAGGACTTTCAAATGCTGGCGAAAAAGCAGCCATTGCAGGTGGAATTGCAGGAGCAAAACACATTCACACTTTAGCAGAAGCTTATGGAGCAACGGTAATTCTTCATACGGATCATTGCGCTAAAAAATTATTACCTTGGATTGATGGTTTATTAGATGCTTCTGAAAAGCATTTCGCTGAAACTGGAAAACCATTGTATTCTTCACACATGATTGATTTATCAGAAGAACCAATTCACGAAAATATCGAAATCTGTAAAACCTATTTGGCAAGAATGAGCAAAATGGGAATGACTTTAGAAATCGAACTTGGAATTACAGGTGGTGAAGAAGATGGCGTTGACAATTCAGATGTTGACAGCTCAAAATTATATACTCAACCTGAAGAAGTAGCTTATGCTTATGAAGAGTTGATGAAAGTTTCGCCAAGATTTACTATCGCAGCTGCTTTCGGAAATGTTCATGGTGTTTACAAACCTGGAAATGTAAAATTAACTCCAAAAATCCTGAAAAATTCTCAGGATTATGTTCAAAATAAATTCAATACAGGACACAATCCGGTTGATTTTGTTTTCCATGGTGGTTCAGGCTCTACGCTTGAAGAAATCAGAGAAGGAATTTCTTATGGTGTAATCAAAATGAATATTGATACCGATTTACAGTTTGCTTTTACCGAAGGAATTCGCGATTATATGGTTAACAATATTGACTATTTAAGAACACAAATCGGAAGTCCGGACGGAGCAGATTCTCCAAACAAAAAACACTACGATCCAAGAAAATGGATACGCGAAGGCGAACTGACTTTTAACAAAAGATTAGAAGAAGCTTTTGCTGACTTGAATAATGTAAACACATTATAAATTATGAGTTATGAATTATGAGTTATAAGTGAATGCTTTTAACTCATAACTTATAACTTTTAACTCATAACTATAAAAATATGGCTTGGTTTAAAAGAACAGAAAAAGGGATTACCACCGCAACCGAAGACAAAAAAGACGTTCCAAAAGGGCTTTGGTATAAATCGCCAACCGGAAAAATTATTGACCAAGACGAATTGGCCAGAAATCTTTGGGTAAGTCCGGAAGATGATTTTCACGTTAGAATTGGTAGTAAAGAATATTTCGAAATCTTATTTGACAACAACGAGTTCAAGGAATTGGATGCCAAGATGACATCAAAAGATCCTTTAGGTTTTGTGGATACCAAAAAATATTCAGACCGTTTGAAAGACGCTATTGAGAAAACAGGATTGAAAGATGCTGTTCGAACCGGTGTTGGAAAATCAAAAGGGAACGATTTAGTAGTTTGCTGTATGGATTTTGCTTTTATTGGTGGTTCGATGGGTGCTGTTGTAGGTGAGAAAATTGCCCGTGGTATTGATTATTCTATCAAAAACAGAGTGCCTTTTGTGATGATTTCAAAATCGGGTGGCGCGCGTATGATGGAAGCTGCGTACTCGTTAATGCAATTAGCAAAAACCTCTGCAAAATTAGCACAATTAGCCGAAGCTAAAATTCCATATATCTCTTTGTGCACCGACCCAACAACAGGTGGGACAACCGCTTCTTACGCAATGCTTGGCGATGTAAATATTTCTGAGCCTGGTGCTTTGATTGGTTTTGCCGGTCCGAGAGTTGTTCGTGACACAACCGGAAAAGATTTACCGGATGGTTTCCAGACTGCTGAGTTTGTTTTAGATCATGGTTTCCTTGATTTTATATCCCCAAGAAAAGAATTGAAAGACAAGATTAATTTATATCTCGATTTGATTTTAAATCAGAATATTAGATAGTTATAGTTTAGTTTCAAAATAAATGGGAAATTACGTAAACAACAATTTAATTAAAGATGAACACGTTGAACTAGAAACAACTTATCACTGGATAATTTTTTGCAATTTAAGAGCTATTCTAACTTTGTTTATAGCCCCAATGATTGACAAATATTCTGATGAGTTTGCAATTACCAATCGACGTTTAATCATAAAGACGGGATTGATAAGCAGAAAGACATTTGAAATGAATCTTTCAAAAATAGAGAGTGTCAATATAGATCAAACAATATTGGGAAGAATCCTTGGTTATGGCACAATCATAATTGTTGGTTCTGGCGGAACAAGAGAAATATTTCCTAGTATAAAAAATCCATTAGAATTCAGAAAAAAATTTCAAGAGTTATCCTAAACAAATCACAGTAAAACAGCCATAGCTATTTACCACAAAGACAAAAAGCGTAAAACTTTGTGTCTTTTATTTTTAGTAATGAAGAATCTCTTGTTTAGATAATCTATGAGAACTGAACACTAACTTCTGAACACTAAACACTTAATTCTAAAACCCACTTCTAATCGCTTCCACTGGGTCTAATCTTGAAGCAGAAATAGCAGGTAGAATTCCGGATAATAAGCCTACTACCATTGATAAACCAAAGCCTATCAAAATATTCCAGAAGCTTAATACAAATTCAAAATCCAATGAATTTGTAAGTAGCATTGCCAAAAGCCAGACTATCACCAAGCCTATAATTCCTCCAATAACACAAAGAATTATCGCTTCAAACAAAAACTGAAAAAGGATAAATTTATTTTTGGCTCCCAACGATTTTTGAATTCCGATTAAATTGGTTCTTTCTTTCACCGAAACAAACATAATATTGGCAATTCCAAAGCCACCAACCAAAAAGGCAAAGAGACTGATGATAATTCCACCGATACGAATTTGGCTTATCACTCCGTCTAACAAATCGGTAAAACCGGAAAGCACACTGATAAAAAAGTTGTCTATATCGCCTTGCTTTACCCCTCTAAAAGTGCGTAATTTTTGAGTGATTTCACCTTTTAATTCTTCAATATCAATGCTTTTTTCAGGTTTTATTATAATCATGGCTGATACTTTTGGGTTATTATCACCATAAATTCTTCTTAGAAAATTAGAAGGTAAAAAAGCAGAAACATCATCACCTCCTCCGAAACCCATCGTGGAATCACCTTTCTTTTTAGTAATGCCAATCACCTTAAACTGTTGTCCATAAATACGAATCGATTTCCCAATTGGGTCAAGCTCTCCAAAAAGCGATTGTGCAATATCATGTCCAATCACCACCACTTGCTTTCCTGAATTGGATTCTGATTCATTAAAAAAACGCCCTTCGGCAAACTCCATTCGTTGGATATATGTAAACTCAGAAGTTACCGGAACCATATTTACATTATCAACCGTATTTGCTTCAAATTTAAGGGTTTGGTTTAAAGTCATATACTGAAAACACACATCTTCAATGTTGTTCAACGAAGATTTTAAATATTGGTATTCTTCATAACTGACTTTTGGAAATTGGTCCCTCTTCCATCTTGGAATATCACTTGGGCCAAAAGACTTGTTAGTCAAATAAATGGTATTTTTATCTAAAGTACTCAAATCAGCCTTGATTTTTCTATCTAAAGAATCAACGGCTGCCAATACCGCAATGATAGAAAATATTCCAATCGTCACACCCAATAAAGAAAGCATGGTTCGCAGCTTGTTGTTGCGTAGCGCATTCATGGCAAAAGCCAAACTTTCTTTGAGCAGTCTTAAGTAAAGTAACATTTAGATTGGTTTATGATATTGTAAATTTCGATTAAAAAAATGAAAATTACCACTATTTTTCAGATTGCACTATTGGTGTCAAAAAATAAAATATTGTTACAAAAAAAGTAAAAATCAGATTGCTTCGTTCCTTGCAAAAACCTACTTTTGTGGCAACTCGAGGGCATATAGCCCGAACTGAGCGAAGCTAAACACACAACTACACAATGAGCACTACAAAAACAATTAAATCGGCGCTGATTTCAGTCTTTTCAAAAGACGGATTAGAGCCGATAGTTCGCAAACTACACGAACAGAACGTAACGATTTATTCCACCGGCGGAACAGAAGAATTCATCAACAATTTAGGAATTCCTGTTGTTCCTGTTGAAGAAGTTACGGCTTTCCCTGAAATTCTTGGCGGAAGAGTAAAAACATTGCACCCAAAAATCTTTGGTGGAATCTTAAACCGTCAAGACAATGAAACCGATATTGCACAAATGAGGGATTTTGAAATTCCACAAATTGATTTGGTGATAGTCGACTTATATCCGTTTGAAAGAACAGTTGCTTCAGGCGCCAGCGAAAGTGATATTATTGAAAAAATTGATATCGGTGGGATTTCTTTAATCCGTGCTGCGGCTAAGAATTTTAATGATACCGTTATTGTAGCTTCGGTAAATGAATATGCAGTTTTATTCGATTTGATTTCAACTCAAAACGGAGATACAACTTTGGAACAAAGAAAATTGTTGGCAACCAAAGCCTTTCATGTTTCTTCCAATTATGACACAGCCATTTTCAATTATTTCAACACAGATGAAACGATATTCAAAGCCAGTATTGATAACGGTCAGATTTTGAGATATGGTGAAAATCCACATCAAAAGGGTTTTTTCTTTGGCGATTTTGATAAAATGTTTACTAAAATTCATGGAAAGGAATTGTCATACAACAATCTGTTAGATGTTGATGCGGCAGTAAATCTGATTTTGGAATTCAAAAATAACGATCCGACATTTGCCATTTTAAAACACAATAACGCTTGCGGATTAGCAACAAGAAGCACTATGGCAGCTGCTTATCTGGCAGCTTTGGCTGGTGATCCAACTTCGGCTTTTGGTGGTGTTTTGATTGCTAATGGAAAAATTGATTTGGGTACAGCCAATGAAATAAACTCACTTTTTTGTGAAGTAGTAATCGCGCCAAGTTATGATGACGATGCGATTGCCGTTTTATTCGAAAAGAAAAATAGAATCATTTTGGTTCAGCATGATGTTGCGCTCCCAAATCGTCAGGTGCGAACTTGTCTAAACGGATTATTAGTTCAAGATAAAAACAATATTACTGATCAAAAAGACCACTTAAAAGTGGTCACAAATTCAGCTCCAACCGAGCAAGAAATTGACGATTTATTATTTGCATCAAAAATTTGTAAAAATACCAAATCAAACACGATTGTATTTGCAAAAAACAGTACATTAGTGGCATCAGGAACAGGTCAAACTTCGAGAGTAGATGCGTTGAAACAAGCGATTGAAAAAGCGACAACTTTTGGCTTTGATTTGAATGGTGCAGTGATGGCAAGTGATGCTTTTTTTCCTTTCCCGGATTGTGTTGAAATTGCTCACAACGCTGGAATTACTGCTGTTATTCAACCTGGTGGTTCGATAAAAGACGAGCTGAGTATTAATTTTTGTAACGAAAATAAAGTTGCAATGGTATTTACCGGAACTCGTCATTTTAAACATTAATTTGTTTAACTTTGTGCGTTAAATTTTTATAACCATTAACCCTACTAAAATCTATGGGATTTTTTGATTTCATGACCGAGGATATTGCAATTGACCTTGGTACCGCAAACACTCTGATAATACACAACGACAAAGTTGTAATTGACAGCCCTTCAATTGTTGCCAGAGACCGAATATCGGGGAAAATTATCGCTGTTGGAAAAGAAGCCAACATGATGCAGGGAAAAACCCATGAAAACATAAAAACCATACGTCCTTTGAAAGATGGGGTTATCGCCGATTTTGATGCGTCTGAAAAAATGATCAGTATGTTCATCAAAAGCATACCCGCGTTGAAGAAAAAAATGTTTACTCCGGCACTTAGAATGGTGGTTTGTATTCCATCCGGAATTACCGAAGTGGAAATGCGAGCGGTAAAAGAAAGTTGCGAACGTGTAAACGGAAAAGAAGTATACTTAATCCACGAACCCATGGCTGCAGCTATTGGTATTGGTATTGATATTATGCAACCAAAAGGAAACATGATTGTAGATATTGGTGGTGGAACAACTGAAATTGCTGTTATCGCTTTAGGCGGAATTGTTTGTGACAAATCAGTTAAGATTGCGGGTGACGTTTTTACGAATGATATCGTGTATTATATGAGAACGCAACACAATTTATTTGTGGGTGAAAGCACTGCTGAAAAAATCAAAATTACAATTGGTGCGGCAACTGATGATTTAGAAACGCCACCAGATGATATGTCAGTTCAAGGAAGAGATTTATTGACTGGGAAACCAAAACAGGTTGAAGTATCGTATAGAGAAATCTCCAAAGCATTAGACAAATCGATACAACGTATTGAAGATGCCATCATGGAAACCTTATCGCAAACACCGCCGGAATTAGCAGCTGATATTTACAACACAGGTATTTATCTTGCGGGTGGAGGCTCTATGTTGAGAGGATTGGACAAACGAATTTCCCAAAAAACAGATTTGCCGGTATATATTGCGGAAGATCCATTAAGAGCTGTTGTTCGCGGAACCGGAATGGCGCTTAAAAATATTCCGAAATTCAGAAGCATACTTATAAAATAGTACTTGTTGTGGAAACACTGAACACTTATTACTGAACACTGAACACTAGAAAAAAATGCAGCAAATATTTAATTTTGTACTTAAAAACAGTAATCGCTTACTGTTTTTGCTGCTTTTGGTATTATCACTTTTGCTCACTATTCAATCCCATTCTTATCACAAAAGCAAAGTCATAAGTTCTGCTAATTTCTTTACCGGCGGAATCTACGAAAAGATAAATAACGTTGATGAGTATTTTGGTTTAAGAGAGCAAAATGAAGAGCTGGCCAAAGAAAATGCCCGTTTAAAATCGCTTTTGTTCAATCAAAAAGACACCACAAAACTACCTCAGTTAGACTCCATTAAAGGGGTTAAGAAAATGGATATCGTCGTTTCCAAAGTCATTCATAACTCGTATAGTATTCTTGAAAATTATATCACGATTAACAATGGTGCAACTTCGGGAATTAAACCTAATATGGGCGTAATAAACAGTGCCGGAATTGTTGGGATTATAGATAAAACTTCAAAAAACTATTCTACTATCATCAGTGTTTTAAATGTGAAATCTCAAATCAATGCCAAAATTAAAAAATCAAATCACTTTGGTTCATTAGTTTGGAATGGTAAAAGTACTGGCTTTGTTCAGTTGATAGATGTGCCGCGATTGGCGGGAGTCCGCAAAGGCGATACTATTGTAACCGGAGGTCAGTCAATCATATTCCCTGAAAATATTGGAATCGGAACTATAGACAAAGTATACATTGACGACGAAACCAATTATTACACTTTGGATATTAGACTATTCAATGACATGACCAATTTGGGACATGTTTATATAATTAAAAATAAAGACACGGAAGAAATTACCACTTTAGAAAATCAAAGTAAGAAAGATGAATAGTGCCTTGTTAGGAAATATTGCGCGTTTTATTTTGTTGCTTGCAGCACAGATATTGATATTCAACAGAATTGATCTTTTTGGCTTTATCAATCCGTTTCCATATGTGCTTTTCATTGTTTTATATCCTGTAAACGGAAACAAAAGCGGTTTATTAGTTGCTAGCTTTTTCTTGGGATTACTGATGGATATGTTTTGGAATTCGGGTGGAGTTCATGCCGCAGCTTGTTTGGTTCTTGCCTATTTCAGACCCGCAATTTTTAAATTTTCATTTGGTTTAAGTTATGAATACCAAACCGTTAGACTAAATGATGTTTTAACTCCGGAACGATTTTCATTTTTACTAATTGCCGTTGTAATGCATCACTTTGTATTGTTTGTACTCGAAGTTTTCAAAGTAAGTTTCCTTTGGGATATTTTAGTCCGAACCGTATTAAGTACCATTTTTACAATTATTACTTGTATTATTATTATCTATATCATTAAGCCAAGTAAGCGATGAGAAAAGTTTTGTTGCCCACAATTATTTTTATCGCTACAATTTTACTTGTTTTACGCCTTTTTTATTTACAAGTAATCGATGATACACTTAAATTGGCATCGGATAACAACGCGATAAAAATCGCTTATGATTATCCGGAACGTGGTTATATTTATGATAGAACAGGTAACCTTTTAGTAGCCAATCAGCCTTCTTATGATATCATGGTTATCCCAAAAGATATCAAAGATTTAGACACAACCGAATTCTGTTCGTTACTAAAAATCACCAAAGAAGACTTTCTTAAAAAAGTAGCCAAAGCTAAAGTATATAGTCCCAGACTTCCTTCTGTTTTTCTATCGCAACTGAATAAAAAAGAGTACGCTGCTTTTCAGGAAATTCAGAGAAAGTTTGTTGGCTTTTATATTCAGAAACGTGCTTTAAGAGATTATCAGGTAGCATTTGGCGCTAATGTTTTTGGGTTTATCACTCAAGTGAATGATAAAATTATTCAAAAAAATAAGTATTACAATAGTGGCGATTTAATTGGGAGACAAGGTGTTGAAGAAAGTTACGAAGATTTTTTACGTGGTGTAAAAGGAGTAAAATACATTCAAAAAGATAAATATAACCGAGATATTGGTTCCTATAAAGAAGGGAAATTTGATACCATTGCCGTTCAAGGAAGTGATATTAATTTGAGTATTGATGCCGAACTCCAAAAATATGGAGAAGAATTAATGGTTAACAAACGTGGTGGAATTGTAGCAATCGAACCAAAAACCGGTGAAATTTTAGCTTTAGTAACTGCTCCCTCTTATGATCCTGCCATTTTGGTGGGAAGACAGCGATCTAAAAACTACACTACTTTATATAAAGACTCTATTGCAAAACCTTTGTACGATAGAGGATTGTTGGCAGAATACACGCCTGGTTCGCCATTTAAAATTCTAACCGGATTAGTTGCTTTACAAGAAGGCGCGATTAATGAAACTACCGCTTTTGTTTGTCGTCACGGTTTTAGTTACGCGCCAGGTCGTTTTATGAAATGTCACTGCCATGGTGGTTCTATTCAATTTCATAGAGGAATTTACGAATCTTGTAATACGTTCTTCTCAAGCTCTTATATGAAAACAATTGACAAGTATAACAATCCGCCAAAAGGGGTTGATGTGTGGAGCAATCACTTGAAAAGTTTTGGTTTAGGACAGTTTATGGGTTATGATTTGCCAACTGGAAAGAAGGGTAACCTGCCTACATCCAAAACATATAAAAAAATGTATCCTGGTTGGGGCTGGTCAAGCAAGACGATTGTTTCTAATGCTATTGGTCAAGGGGAAGTTTTAATGACTCCAATTCAATTAGCCAACATGATTGCTATCGTTGCTAATCGTGGTTATTATTATACGCCTCATATTATCAAAAAAATTAAAGGTCATGCTATTGATAAAAAATTCACAACAAAACATGTAACCACCGTTGACAAAAAATATTTCGAGCCTATGATTAGCGGATTATTTGACGTTTATAATTTAGGTACGGCACATGGTTTAAATGTTGAAGGTATTGATATTTGTGGGAAAACAGGAACAGCAGAAAATTTTGCAAAAATTAATGGTAAAAGAGTAAAACTTCAGGATCACTCTATATTTGTGGCTTTTGCGCCAAAGGATAATCCCAAAATTGCCATTGCTGTTTTTGTTGAAAATGGCTATTGGGGAGCTCGTTGGGCTGGACCAATTACAAGTTTGATGATTGAAAAATATATCAAAAGAAAAATTACAAGAACCGATTTAGAAAAACGAATGCTGGAAGGAAGTCTTCAAGGTGAATACAATAAATATTATGCAAATCCGATTGTAGATACTTTGACTAAATCAAAAATTGATGGTCCTGCAAAACCAATTGTATTAAAACCGGAAGTTAAAGTAGCTAAGCCGGAAGTTAAAATAAATGATGCTCCAGAAAATTAGTTTCTAAAAAAATGAAAAATCAAAGTGTAACCAATAATCTAGACTGGATAAGTATTGTTATCTATTTCACATTAGTGATATTAGGATGGCTGAATATCTATTCGTCTTCATTATCTTCGATAGAACAAGAAGCTTCGATTTTTGACTTCACCCAAATCTATGGTAAACAATTTATGTTTATCATCCTTACGATTCCGTTAATATTTGTTGTGCTATCTGTTGACGGAAAGTTTTACGAAAAATTTTCCAGTGTAATTTATGTCATTGGTTTATTGTCATTAGCCGGTTTATTTGTTTTTGGAAAAACCATAAAAGGCCAAGCCAATTGGTACTCTTTTGGATCGTTTGGTATACAACCTTCCGAGTTTGTAAAAGCTGCAACTGCTTTAGCTTTGGCAAAATATTTAAGTGATGTTCAAGTCAATTTAAAAGATTTAAACAGACAAATACAAGTGCTGGGAATCCTATTTTTACCCATATTATTAATTGTCCCTCATGACCCTGGAAGCGCCTTAATTTATAGTGTTTTCATATTGGTTTTATACAGAGAAGGATTGCCTTCATGGTATGTTTGGACAGGCTTTATAGCGTTGGTTTTATTTGTATTGGCCTTGGTAGTAAAACCTATAATATTAACCGGAATTGCTTTAGTCGTCATCCTTTTTATATACTACAGAAGCCGTATCATAAATAGAAACTGGATTTTGAGTTCCCTAATATTTGTGATGATTGGTGGCTTTGTCTATTCTGTCGATTATGTTTTTGTAAATGTATTTAAACAACATCACAGAGACCGATTTAATATTCTTTTGGGTAAAGAAGTCGATATGAAAGGTATTGGTTATAACACTAATCAATCTGAAATTGCTATCGGATCTGGTGGTTGGTTTGGCAAAGGTTATCTTGAAGGAACACAAACTAAAGGTGGTTTTGTGCCAGAACAGCATACCGATTATATCTTTACAACGGTTGGCGAAGAATGGGGATTTTTGGGTTGTCTTTTTGTAATAGGTCTTTTCCTTTGTTTAATCATGCGGATTATCTATTTGGCAGAAAGGCAAAAAACCAAGTTTAGCCGAGTCTATGGCTATTGTGTCGCTGGAATATTATTTATTCACTTTTTTGTAAATATTGCTATGGTAGCAGGTATATTCCCAACCATCGGTGTTCCACTTCCATTCTTTTCTTATGGTGGTTCCGGACTTTGGGGCTTTACAATTTTGCTTTTTATCTTCCTAAAAATGGATGCCAACAAAGTCAATGAGTGGTAGTTTTAATAACCATTTTAATAAAAAAGCCATCTCGTAAAAAATGAGATGGCTTTTCCTTTAGAACGATAAATCAATTTACGATTTTACTAGTTTGTCTTTCTTAACTTTAGTTGTTAATCCTTTATTATCCGCAGATTGCAAATCATTTAGAATATGAATCGCTTCTTCGATATAGATATCTTTTGTCAAACTTTCATGCCATCTGTCTCGTTTCTCTTTCAGGACAGAATCCTTATTCATTTCATCAATTTCATAAGGAAGTGAATTAAAATCAAACGAGTTTTTATAATCGACAATCGGTTTGTATTTTTTATTTTTTTCGTCCAATGATTTTTGTTCAGCCTTGAATTTATCAATATTTAAGCTATAAACATTTTCTTTATTTCTTTCATCCAACCATTTCGCATTATCATCAATAAGGTTCATTTGAGCATTGTTACTCATTCTTTCTCTGCTTTTTGCAATAGCTAAATCAAAGTTGTTTTGTTTGTCCCAAATTTTATAATCAGCCGGATCAATTTTATCCCATGGCATCGCATTATCAATATCTCTTTCTCCCATTTTTAGATAAGAATATCTGTCCGGAATAGCGATATCACTTTTCACTCCCTCTAATTGAGTAGAACCACCATTTATTCTGTAGAATTTTTGAGTTGTAGTTTTTAGTGCACCCAAATCTCCATAAGTGCTTCCACGAACAAACTGATTTAAATCAATTACATTTTGAACAGTTCCTTTTCCGTAAGACTGCTTGCTTCCAATGATTATACCTCGCTTGTAATCCTGAATAGCCGCTGCTAAAATCTCTGAAGCTGAAGCTGAAAATTCATTAATCATTACTACCAACGGACCATCCCATTGTACTTTCGCATCTCTATCATACAGCACTTCTTTTTTCCCTGCCGCTGATTTAATTTGAACTATTGGTCCTTGATCAATAAATAAACCTGCAATATCAACTACAGTTTTCAAAGAACCTCCTCCGTTATCTCTAACATCCATAACAATACCTTGAACACCTTCTCTTTTTAATCTCTCTACTTCTATTGCGACATCTTTCCCCGCATCACGACTATTTTGGTCTTCAAAATCGATATAAAATTTTGGCAAATAAATTATACCATATTTAAAGCCATCTTTCTCAACGACACTTGATTTTACATAGGTTTCTTCAATTTCAACTTGATCACGAACAATAGTAATCACTTTTATGGAACCGTCTGTTTTCTTAACCGTTAAACGAACTTCTGTTCCTTTTGGCCCCTTTATTTTTTTGACAACATCATCTAATCGCATGCCTACAACATCAACAGGATCGGCATCAGCTTGAGCAACTTTCAAAACAATATCTCCGGCTTCAAGCTCTTTTCCTCTCCAAGCTGGACCACCAGAAATTAATTCTGTAATCTCTGTGAAATCATTTTTCTTTTGCAAACGAGCACCAATTCCTTCCAGTTTGCCACTCATACTAACATCAAATTTCTCTTTTTCATTTGGAGCAAAATAAGAAGTGTGTGGGTCAAAACGTGACGCTATAGCATTTACATATATAGAAAACCAATCTTCTCTTTCCAAATCTTTTATAAAACTAAAGTTGTCATTCAAAGAGGTTAATGTGCTTTCTCTCGTTTCTTTTTCGAGCTGCTCATATGTTTTTGGCGTTTGATTTTTCCTTTTCTCAACATCAGCAATAAATTTCTTTTCTGATTCAGGTGTAAGTTTGTCTCCTTGATTAGCTCTAAACTCTTTTAACTTTTCTTCTAAAGTTTTACTTTTATCTTTTGTTAAATCTTCCTCCAATTTTTGTTTCTCAACTAACGATGATAAAGTGGATAATTTCACTTGTAAACGCCATCTCTCTTTCAGTTCCTGTATGTTTTTACAAAATGGTAATTTTTCGTAATCTGTATTTATAGATTCCAATTTTTTGTAATCAAATGGTTTTTCTAAAGCCAATTTATAATAGGTTTTACTTTCTTCCATTCTCTGCATTAGTCGAGTGTAAGTCAAATCAAAAAAGGTCAAATCTTTGCTTTTGATTTGGTCGTCAATTTGAGTTTCGTATTTCGCAAACTCATCAATATCCGATTGCATGAAGAACCTTTTTGATGGATCTAATGCATTCAAATAATCTTTATAGACGCCTTTTGAAAAAGTATCATCGATGGCTGTCGGATTATAATGCCCTTTTTCAATAACGAACGTCAATAATTCTATCAACATTTTATCTTTCTCAGGATCAGAAGATTTCTCTTTTGGCATAAAACTCCACAACGCAACTGATAACAACGTAATTACCAGAAGCACTTTATAGTTTCTTTTCATAAATTGAATTATTTTAATCATTAATTATTGGTCTAAAGTAAACAAAAAACTATGCTAAGAATTTCTTGTCGAGATAATTTTTTGTTAAAAAAATTGTTGTCCTTATTGATTTACATCGCATGCTGGTTCAAAGTTATGAAAATGCAGCTATACAAATCTTAAAAATAGTTTAATTTTGCTGAACACAAGTCTAACAAAAACTGTGCTAGTTAAATAATTTCAAAAATATGATTTCCAAACCTACGATTTTAATTACCAATGATGACGGCATAAATGCTCCGGGAATTCGAGCCTTAATTTCAGTTATGGCAGAAATCGGTGAAGTGATTGTCGTGGCTCCCGATAGTCCGCAAAGTGCTATGGGGCATGCCATTACCATCAACAGCACTATTTATTTGAATAAAATTTCTGCCGAAAATTCCGTCATAACAGAATACAGTTGTTCGGGAACGCCTGTTGACTGTGTAAAATTGGCAGTCAACGAAATCTTGAAAAAGAAACCCGATTTGTGCGTGTCAGGTGTTAATCATGGTTCAAATTCTTCGATTAATGTTATTTATTCCGGAACGATGAGCGCTGCTGTTGAAGCCGGAATTGAAGGAATTCCCGCTATTGGTTTCTCCTTATTGGATTATGATTGGAATGCCGATTTTGAACAAATAAAACCTTATATCAAAAAAATTGCTTTAGAAGTTTTAGAAAAAAAACTATCCGATGGAACTGTTTTGAATGTTAATTTTCCCAAACTAAAAATGGAAGAAATTAAGGGAATTAAAATTTGCCGTCAAGCGAAAGCCATTTGGATGGAAAAATTTGATAAGCGACAAACACCTTATGGCAAAGATTATTATTGGTTAACAGGAGAATTTGTCAATCAGGACAAAGGCGAAGATACTGATGAATGGGCTTTGGCAAATGGTTACATTTCTATAGTTCCGGTACAATTTGATTTAACGGCGCATCATGCTATTGCCCAGCTTAACACTTGGAATTTATGACACCAGCTAGAGCGACTGCATTTTATTCAAATAACAAATATGCAAATATAAAATGAAATATTACATCATTGCCGGCGAAGCTTCGGGCGATTTACACGGTTCTAATTTGATGAAAGCACTTTACAAAGAAGACACTTTCGCCGATATCAGATTTTGGGGTGGCGATTTGATGCGAAATGTTGGTGGTACTCTAGTAAAACATTATCGTGAACTAGCTTTTATGGGTTTTGCAGAAGTAGTGATGAACTTGAAAACCATTCTCAATAACATTAAAATTTGTAAAACCGACATTGAAAAATTCAATCCCGATGTAATTATTTTTATTGATTATCCGGGTTTCAATATGCGCATTGCTAAATGGGCAAAGCAGAAAGGAATAAAAACATACTATTATATTGCGCCACAAATTTGGGCATGGAAAGAGAACCGTATCAAAGCCGTAAAAAGAGACTTTGACAAACTGTTTGTCATTCTTCCTTTTGAAAAAGATTTCTTTGAAGTAAAACATCATTTTCCGGTTGAGTTTGTTGGGCATCCATTGATTGATGCCATTCATACTCGCGTTAAAACAGATGAAGTTACATTCCGAAAAGAAAATAATTTAGACGAAAAACCAATTATCGCAATTCTTCCCGGAAGCCGGAAACAAGAAATCACGAAAATGCTGAGCGTTATGTTGAGCATAGTCAATGATTTTCCGGATTATCAATTTGTAATTGCCGGTGCACCAAGTCAGGAATATCATTTTTACGCACCCTTTTTGACTACTAAAAACGTGAAATTTATTTCGAATAAAACCTATGATTTGTTGAGTATCGCAACAGCAGCTTTGGTTACATCGGGAACTGCAACTTTGGAAACTGCCTTATTTAAAGTGCCCGAAGTGGTTTGCTACAAAGGAAGTTGGGCATCATATCAAATCGCTAAAAGGATTATTACGTTAAAGTATATTTCGTTAGTCAATTTGATTATGGATGAACAAGTCGTGACGGAACTTATTCAAGATAAATTCAACTCAAAAAATTTAAAGCAAGAGCTTTCTAAATTATTGGAAGAAAATCACAGAAAAGTGCTATTGAAAAAATATGACGACTTAGAATCTAAACTTGGAGGCATTGGTGCCAGTGAAAAAACTGCTAAAATAATCGTTAAAGTGTTAAAAAGTTTGGTTTAAGTGTTTAATATACTATATTTGCTTACTAACCTAAGTGAATGAAAAACATATTTAAAATAGTTCTCGTTTCTATTGTATGCGGCAGTACTTTTGCCTCAAATACAATGGGTGATGCTATTTTAAACGAAGTTACTACTTTGAGCAATTCGACAAAAAGTTTTAATACCGATCCAAAGAAAAAAGACACTAAAAAATATCCCCTTAACAATAAAAATGCAACCGATATTTTTATTGAAAACAATACGGATAGTTATCTGGCATTACAGCTCATTAATGTTGCTTCAGATAATTTAGGAACTAGTTATCGCTCTGGCGGAACAACTCCAGCAGGTTTTGATTGTTCCGGTTTAATGTATTCCACTTTCAAAAAATTTGACATTACGCTTCCTCGTTCATCACATGAAATGGCAGAAGTTGGCACAGAAATTAACCCTGAGAAAGCCAAAAAAGGAGATCTTATTTTCTTTATTAATCGAGGTCAGCATCGAATAAATCATGTTGGTATGATTGTCGAAGTAAATGGTGATGAGATTAAATTTATTCATTCTTCAACAACTGGTGGCGTAATGATTTCATCGTTAAAAGAATCTTATTACGAAAGAACTTTTAAACAAATCAACAGAATTATAGAATAATTTTCTTGCAAGAATTGAATTTTTACGTACTTTTATTATGTGAAAATCTTACAATTCCCTTTGGCAAGAATATTTATCGGATTTCTATTTGGGATACTTTTGTGTCGGATAGTAAGTCTGAACTCGGTTTTTGTGTTTACTAGTTTGGCTTTAGGCATAGTTGGATTATGTATTTCTTCCCTTTACAGTCAAAAAAGACCTTTTTACAAAATCCTTTTTGGAAGTTTTGTTTTTCTCTTATCTACTCTTATCGGAATTTCAACAGCACTGATTCACAAAGAGAACGCAAACCCATTTCATTACACCAATCAAATTACCGATTATGAAAAAGTTCATAAGCTGGATTTGCTATTGGTGGAAAAGCTAAAGAGTACTCAAAAAAATAATCGCTATGTAAGCTTAGTTAAAGAACTTGACGGTAATAGAAGTTATGGAAAAATTATTCTCAATATTGCTAAAAGAGATACTGTTAAGAATCTGAAAATTGGCAATCATTTAATGGTCATTGGAATCGTTTTTAAAAACAAAACACCATTAAATCCAAACTTGTTCGATTATAGTAAATACCTTGAAAATCAGGAAATATATGTTCAGGTTTATACAAAACCGAATCAAATCAAAATTGGAAATTATGAGTCGGGTTTGTGGGCAAGTTTTTCGAATTTCAGGGAAACCATCATTTCAAATTTAGAACATTCCGCTATTTCAAAAGAAGAATTAAATGTCTTGAATGCATTAATCCTTGGGCAACAACAAGACATTTCCCCTGAAGTTTTGAAAGATTATCAATATGCCGGAGCGGTTCATGTTTTGTCTGTTTCCGGTTTGCATGTGGGTTTTATTTTGCTGTTTATTACCTTTTTGCTAAAACCAATTAGCAATTCGAGAAAAGGTTCATTGTTGAAATTGCTTATCGTCGTTTTGTCTCTTTGGTCATTTGCCATTTTGGCTGGTTTAGCGCCATCAATCGTGCGTTCTGTAACCATGTTTTCTTTTCTTGCAATTGGAATTCATCTAAGAAGAACGGTCAATATTTACCATACGTTGTTGGTTTCAATGTTGCTAATTTTACTATTCAAACCTTCCTTTTTGTTTGATGTCGGATTTCAACTGAGTTATCTTGCTTTATTTTTTATTATTTGGTTACAACCTGTTTTGTCAAGCATTTGGCAACCAAAAAACAAAATCATCAACTACTTTTGGGATATTATCACCGTTTCTTTTGCCGCACAAATTGGCGCCATGCCATTAAGTATTTACTATTTTCATCAATTTCCGGGATTGTTTTTTGTAACCAATTTGCTTATTCTGCCTTTACTCGGAATAATTATGGCGGTTGGTGTTTTGGCAGTTCTGATCGCTACATTTCATACTGTTCCTGAATTTATTGCAAAACCAATTGAGTTTCTGATTGCTTTTCTTAATAGGATAATTCATTGGGTTGCTTCTTTTGATTTTTTTGTTTTTAAAAACATTTCGTTTTCAACTGCAATGCTGTCGAGTTCCTATTTGGTAATTATTCTAATCATTCTATGGATTAAAACGCCAACTTTCAAGAGACTTACAGTAGCTTTTACAAGTATTCTTCTATTACAAATTATTTTTATTATTCAAAAAAAGCAAACTCAAAATAATGATGAGCTAATTATTTTTAACTGTAAAAAGAACACAATCATAACCAAAAGAATTGGTAATGCTGTGACATTATATAGCAATGATAGTATTCGGGAAAATCTGAGTTCTAATTTACTTATTCAATCCTATTTGGTTGGAAATTTTTGTGAAGCTAAAGCAAAAAAACCATTGCAAAACGTACTGTATTTCAAACATCAAAAAATGCTAATCATAGACAGTTCGTGTGTTTACACAAAAGGGATTCATCCTGATGTTTTAGTTATTATTCAATCACCAAAACTGAATATGCAACGTTTACTCAAAACCTATAAACCCAAAGAAATTGTTGTTGATGGTTCAAACTTTAAAAGTTATATCCGGCTTTGGGAAGCAACGTGTAGAAAAGAAAAAATCCCTTTTCATAATACTAATGAAAAAGGATTTTATAAGATTTAATTTTTTTAGTTTGTAGTGAAACCACTTTTTGTTGATTTATTAGCGAGTATTTGATCTGCATTAGCTAACCAAGTAGTTGGTCCACCGGCAAGGTAACCGGTACTTCCTAATTTTTCAAGATTGATTTTTCCGTCTTTTTTGCTTGCGTTTACAATCCAAACTGTTGGATATCCTTGAACCGCAAAAGTTTGTTGTAATTCGGAGTTTTGTTTTTGAATTGCCGGATCTTGTGCTGTTTTTCTTGGAAAGTCTAACTCAACAAGTACCACATTTTTTTTTGCCCATTTTTCAAATTCCGGAGTTTTGAAAACTTCTTTTTGCAAACGAATACACCATCCGCACCAATCGCTTCCTGTGAAAAACAAAAACAATGGCTTTTTAGATTTTTTAGAAATCTTCATTGCCTCGTTCATATCAGTTTGCCATTTAACCTCTTGCGCTTGTATTGTTAACGAACCCAAGATTAGAAATAAAGTGATTACTATTTTTTTCATTGTTTTAAATTTTTTCAAATATAACAAAAAGAATGCCAAATAAATGTCATCTATCTGACACCATGCATCAATTTTTTTATAATTGGAGACATTAATATTGATAGCAGCGCCATGGTTACAGAAATTATTGTCAATAACCAAAAGAAATAACTCAATCCATGTTCGTCAGCAATTTTATCTATGTTTTCACCAAAAATCCCAGCGCCTTTCATCCCAATGGCAACTGCCAAATACCATACGCCAAACATAAAAGCAATCATTCTGGCCGGCACCAATTTACTAACGTATGACAATCCAACAGGTGAAATACACAACTCGCCCATAGTGTGAAAAAGATACACTAAAATCAGCCAAATCATGCTAACAGATGCCGTTTTTGCTCCGGGTTCAATTCCGTTTGCGCCTATTGCGATACAAGCCATTCCCAATCCAAGAAATAGCATTCCGATTCCGTATTTTATATTAGCCGTTGGATTGTATTTACTTTCCCACCATTTTGAAAATAATGGTGCTAAGGAAATAATAAACAGTGAATTTAAAGTCGAAAACCAAGTTGCCGGAACTTCGGTAAGTGGTGTCGCAACCTTATCAATTTTCAATAAATCAAGTGTGCTGTCAGAAAGTGATAAAACTCCGGCGGTGTAATAATCTTTAACTAGCATCCAGATAGCAATACTCCAAATAATAACAAAGCTTACACTTAGAATAATATTCGCGACCGCATAATTTTTAAAAGTTTGCCTAAACATTTTCAACATTAACCAGGTAATAATAGCTAAAGGCAAAATCGTCATTAAGGAATTGACAATTAAGAAAATCATGCTCCAATTTCCTTCCAAAACTCTATCAGTATAATCTTTTGCAAAAATGGTTAAACTGTTTGGTGATTGCTCAAATATAGCCCAAAAGAAAATGGCCAGAAAAGCAAAAAAGGTAACTGCCATTAATTTCTCGCGTGTAATTTTAGAATACTGTGTAAAACGATAAATCAGTAAAATAATGAACAATCCTAAAGCGGTTGAAATAGCGGTTGAATTTCCGTTACTTCCCAAAAATCCGAAGACATCTATTTTACCTTCTGATATTTTTGAAACGGGAGCGTTTATTATCCAAAGTAATCCCAAAATAACTGAAATTGCAATAACCACCAACTGCCAAGACGTAAATGGATTTCTTTTGTCGTCATCCAAAGTTTCTTTTTTGGCTTTGCTTTCTTTATTTGGTTTCAATCCAATGTCGCCAAAAATATTTTGTGACAACCAAAACTGTATCATTCCAAAAAACATAAATATTCCGGCCAAACCAAAACCATAACCCCAACCTACTTTTTCACCTAAATAACCACACAATAATATTCCGAAAAAAGCTCCGGCGTTAACACCCATATAGAATAACGTATAGGCACCATCTTTTTTCTCCGGTCTGTCTTTATACATTTCAGAAATAATAGAAACCATATTTGGTTTGAAAAACCCATTTCCAAAAACCAATAATACCAAACCTAAATAAATGGAGAAATGGGTTTCAACTGCCATGGCAGCATGACCCAAAGTCATTAAGAAAGCACCGAGCATTACTGCCCATCGGAAGCCAATAACCTTGTCAGCAAAATAACCTCCCAGCATGGTTGACAAATAAACCAAACCTACATAAGACCCAAACAAAGCTGAAGCATTTTCTCTTGTCCAAGCCCAACCTCCATCTACTAATGAAGCCGTAAAAAACATAATAAGCAGAGAACGCATCCCATAGAATGAAAATCGTTCCCACATTTCTGTAAAAAATAAAACGAATAAGCCTGAAGGATGCCCTAAAACGGTGCTTTTAAAAAACTGATCTGTTGAATTTTGACTCATGGAGTAATTATTTTATTCCCTGCATTAATTTTTTTACCAATGGTGAAATGAGTATTAAGACTAATCCCGCTATCAGTGCATATATCGCTAATTGTTTATAGCCATCAGCATATACAGTAAGTTTTTCCAGATTTGTTGCGTTTTTTGAAGCTTTAGCAATATTAGCCCCTAATAATCCTGCGAAATATTGACCATACGCACTGGCCAGAAACCACATCCCCATCATTACGGCTTGCAATCTTGCGGGTGACAGCTTTGTCATGATTGACATTCCTATCGGTGACAGGCACAATTCGCCAAATGTAATAATGAACCACCCAAAAGTAAATAAATCCAGTGAAGTAATTCCATCGGCGTTTGCGAAAAATTTGGTGTAATAGAATATATAGAAACCGCCTGCGAGAAATAAGAATGCCAGTCCGAATTTAATCACGGTATTAGGCTCAATCTTTCTTTTGGCCATCCAGAGCCATACCAGTCCTACTAATGCTGCAAAAGCAATTACAAACAGGCCGTTTGCGGAATTGTTTACACCATTTGGATCAAGTGGAACCCCCAGAACTGTCTTATTTAAATTGCTTGCTGCGAAAAGACTCAATGAACCTCCGCTTTGTTCGAAAAAGGCCCAGAATACAATCGAGAATATGATTAATACCAAGGCTGCAAGTAGTTTTTTATTTTCTTTTAATGAGAAATGACGCATCTCATACAAAAGATAAATCAGCGAGCAGGGCCCAATGATATACATGAATATGTCGGTATAACCTGAATTGGATACCAATAGTATAACTACAGGAATGACAACAAGCGAACCTAGATAGGTAAGGAATTCGTAGGTTTTTCTTTTGCCGTCAGTTAATTCGAGCAAAGGAGATGTTCCGATTGAACCCAATGATTTCTGTGTCTGTACAAAAGTCAATAAACTTATTACCATTACTACTGCGGCAAATCCGAACGCGACGTTCCAGCGCAAATGTTCGGGAACAACGGAGGAAAGCATGCTTCCGTTTGCTACTGAGATGCAAAGATAACCGCCGATTATAGCACCTAGATTTATCCCCGCATAGAATAATGAAAAGCCGGCGTCTCTTCTGTTGTCATCGTCTTTGTATAGTTTCCCAACCATAGTTGATATATTAGGCTTAAAAAAACCCGTGCCAATTATCGTAAAGCTAATACCAAAAAAGAAGAATTGTTTTGGATCTATTGCAAGAATAGTACTTCCTACTATCATCAGGATTCCGCCCCAAAACAGGGACTTTCGGTAACCTAATATTTTGTCGGCAAACAAGCCGCCGATAAATGTGAAAGCATAAACAAAAGCCTGTGTGGCGCCATATTGCAGGTTGGCCACTTCATCATTCATCATCAGCTCATTGACCATGAAAATGACAAGCATTCCCCGCATTCCATAAAAGCAAAAACGTTCCCACATTTCAGAGAAAAATAAAGACCACAATTGTTTTGGGTATTTTCCCTTAAAATTTTGAATTTGATCTAGAGTCAGATTTTGTTCCATTTGTGTTTAAAATTAAAAAACCTCCAAGAGTTATTGGAGGTTTGAAAGATATAAAATATTTTTAAAGATTACTAACGAACGCCATGCATCATTTTTTTCAACTTAGGCGTTAATGCCATAAGAATTACAGCTGCAAATCCAGTAAGAATTACAAATACCATAAAGAATTCGAATAGATTGTGAATTTCAAATCCGACAAAAACAGGATTATGGTCAGTGATTTGATTGTCAGCAAGCAACTTCAATTGTTCTGCTGTTGGCGTTACTTTTTTATCCAAAACCGCTTGTAAATCGATACCCAATTCTTGTGCTTTTACAAACTTATCTCCAGTTGCTGGCAAGATAGAACCCAAAGTTCCAGCTAATGCATATCCTGAAGCATTTGATAAAAAGAATACTCCATATAATAAGGAAGAGAAACGTTTTGGCGATAGTTTACCAACTAATGATAATCCGATTGGGGACAAACACAATTCGGCTGCCGTTTGAATTAGATATAAAAGAATCAACCATTTGATGGCTAACAATCCGCTATTACCCAAATCTTTTACATTGTAAGCAATGATAAAATAACTTAAGGAAATCAAGGCTAAACCAACGGCTTGCTTTACAGGAGAAATTGGCTCTCTATCTTTACTTCTCAAATAATCCCACAACATACTAAACGGAACTGCAAAAGCCACAACGAACAATCCGTTAAAAATTTGCACCATCGATGGCGGCATATTATAGCCAAAGAAGTTTCTGTCAGTTTGATTATCGGCAATAAACGTTAAAGATGAACCGGCTTGTTCAAAGGCTGCCCAAAAGAAAATCACAAAGAAGGCTACAATATAAATAACCAAAATTCTATCTCTTTCTACTTTGGTTAAAGAGGAATCGGAAATAATTAATCCTGCTAAAGTAATACCACTTGAATAGATAACGGTGTATATCCAGTTTTGATCGACAACATAGTGAAAAATTGCGCCTAAAATGAAGAAAGAAGCAACAGCTCCAATTAAAGCTTTTTGAGAGAAAACAGCTTTTTGAGATTCACCTTCTTCATAATCATCCGATACGTTGTGTTTTGGCAAACCACCAAGAGGTCTTCCTTCTGGTGTAACTACATATTTATTTTTTAGGAAATAGAAAACAGCTGTTCCTATTAACATCGCCAATGACGCTGCTAAAAACCCCCATTTAAATGCGTGAATATCTCTAATTCCTGCATCATCTTTAACATCTCCCACAATCGGGCAAATTAATTGTCCTAAAAAAGCTCCCAAGTTGATACCCATATAGAAAATGGTAAATGCTGTATCTAGTTTTGATTTCTCTTGTTTTGGATACAAACTTCCGACCATTGAAGAAATATTTGGCTTAAAAAATCCATTTCCAAAAATGATAATTCCCAATGCTGACCACATTAAGGTATTTGCCAAACTAATGTTTGAACCAAAAACAGAAGCACTAAAAAACAATAAAAATTGTCCAGCTGCCATCATTAATCCACCAAGCAAGATGCAATTTCTATTTCCGAAGAAACGGTCAGAAATAAATCCACCTAACATTGGCGTTAAATAGCAAAGCCCTAAGAAACCTCCGTAAATCAAAGAAGCATCTTCTTCTTTCATCATCAAAGAATTTACAAGGAATAAAGTTAAGATCGCTCGCATTCCGTAGAAGTTGAACCTTTCCCACATTTCTGTTCCGAATAATACCCAAAGTCCTTTTGGATGTCCAGTTTTTACCGCTGTTTCACTCATTTTTTATTGTTTTAGTTTGGTTTTGAATAGTTTATTTTTCTTTATAAAAACTGTCAATTTTAGTGAAAAAATTACAATTACCAGCACTTTTTTGTGTTAAATGCAATTTTATGAAATTCATGTCTTGAGAAAAAGATTGGAAATTAGATTTTTAGAAGCGGGACTTTTGCTTTCTTTACACTTCTGCTCCCGCCATCCGCGCTACACGGTAGCCAGCTTCTGTCGGGGCTATAATCACAAAT
The DNA here is from genome assembly GCF_031381455.1 of Flavobacterium sp. Lineage (GTDB taxonomy): Bacteria > Bacteroidota > Bacteroidia > Flavobacteriales > Flavobacteriaceae > Flavobacterium. Next base: position 30,748 of record NZ_JANMXZ010000015.1, read on the forward strand.
GTCTTATCTTTCCGTATTCAAAAATTCCAGGAAACAAAAAACCCGAACAGATTGTTCGGGTTTGTTTGTGGTACCTCCAGCCCCGAAGCATCGGGGGAACCAGAGACACATTTAAAGGTTGAAAACAAAAAACCCATCAACTTTTTAGTGATGGGTTTGTTTGTGGTACCTCCAGGAATCGAACCAGGGACACATGGATTTTCAGTCCATTGCTCTACCAACTGAGCTAAGGTACCTTTTTAATGCGGGTGCAAATATAGGACGATTTTTAATTTATCCAAAAAAAATTCTAAAAAAAAACTATTCGTAACTTTGGCAACCAAAAATAGTGTCATGCATTTAATCATTGATGTTGGAAATACCCGAATAAAAGCTGCTGTCTTTGAACAAAATACACTTGTTGAACTTTTTATTTTTACCAAAGAAGCATTTCTAACTGAGACAAATTTTATCCTAAATAAGTTTCCGAAAATCAAAAAATTAGTTGTGGCTTCAGTAGGAAGTGTAGAAAAGGAATCGTTTTTGTCTTTAAAAAACAAAGCTGAAATTCATTTTATAACGCACGAAAAAAAATTCCCGTTTACCAATTTGTATAGTACTCCAGCTACGCTTGGAATCGACCGAATGGTTTTGGCTTCTGGTGCGGTTATACAATATCCCAAACAAAATCGTTTGGTAATCGACATGGGAACTTGTATAACCTATGATTTTATTGATGAAAATGACAATTATCTTGGTGGTGCCATTTCTCCTGGAATTCGTTTGCGCTATGAATCATTGCATCAGCATACCGCTAAATTACCTTTGTTAACTAAAAACTATCCCAAAAGTTTTATTGGAAATTCTACTCAAGAATCTATTCATTCTGGTGTAATTAATGGCGCTGCATCCGAAATTGATGGGTTTATTGAACTTTACAAAACCCAATACGCTAAATTTATCATAATTTTAACGGGCGGTGATGCAGAATTTTTGGCTATACGATTAAAAAATACCATATTTGCCAATTCAAATTTCCTAATAGAAAGTTTGAACCAAACATTTCAATACAACCAAAATGATTAAAAAAATTATAGTAAGCATCTGTTTACTTTTTTCATTGGCACTATTTGCTCAAGAAGGAACATCTTCCCCTTATTCTTTTTACGGAATTGGCGATATAAAATTTAAAGGAACTGTTGAAAATCGTTCTATGGGAAGTCTTTCTGTTTTCCCAGATAGTATTCACATAAATATTCAAAATCCTGCACATTTAGCCAGTCTAAAGCTAACAGGACTTGCTATTGGCGGGACTTATGCCAATACAAAATCCAGAACAGAAGCTCAAGAAGCAAAAGCGCGAAGAACATCTTTAGATTATTTAGCTGTCGGAATTCCGGTTGGTAAACTTGGTATCGGATTTGGGCTTATTCCTTATTCTTCTGTCGGATATAAAATTGGAAAAACAACCCATGTTACCAATAGCAATAATGACACTATCAGAAGCATTTATTCAAAATATAATGGAATTGGCGGCGTAAACAAAGTTTTCCTAGGTTTTGGATATCGTCTTACTACTAAAATAAATGTTGGTGCTACTGTTCAATATAATTTTGGAACAATAGAGACTACTGATTTGCAATATCAAACTGATTTGCAATACGGATCAAGAGAAAACAATATTTCTGACTTGCGAGGTGTTAACGTTGATTTAGGAATAACCTATCAAACAAAAGTAAATGCTAAATATTCTTTCTTTAGTAGTTTAGCTTATACACCCGAAGCCGAATTAACATTGGGTAATACCCGTAATATTGATATTGTTCAACTTTTGAGCAGCAGTGCTGTAAGTGTAATTGAAAGGCAAAGCATACCCGTTGAAGACACCAAAATAAAACTTCCTGCAAAACTTACTTTTGGGTCAGGTTTTGGTGAGGTGAAAAAATGGTTATTGGGTGCCGAAATTACTTTACTAAATAACAGTGTAATGTCTAATCGTTTTAACGATATCGAAGGAGCTACTTTTGAAAACTCAATTCGCTATAGTTTAGGTGGTTTTTTTATACCAAACTACAATTCTTACTCTAATTATTACAAGAGAATTGTGTATCGTGGTGGATTGCGTTATGAAAATACTGGTTTAGTAATTCAGAATAAATCGATCAATGATTTTGCTGCCAATATCGGTTTGGGAATGCCATTAAGTGGTACCTTTACTAACATCAATATTGGACTTGAAATTGGTAAAAGAGGAACAAAATATTATAATTTAGTAGAAGAAAATTATATCAACTTAAGTGTTGGTTTATCATTAAGCGATAAATGGTTTGTGAAGCGTAAATTCGACTAAAACTAATAATTATGAAGGCAATTATTTTTATACTTAGCATTTTGTTTATTACAAATAGCAATGCTCAAAAATTTGATTGTACTTCAAAAACTACGGAATATCAAGCCTTTTTTAAAGCTAATAAAATTGCTGAATCGTATGATGTTTGGAACAATGTTATAAAAAATTGCCCAAAAGAAAATGAAGTAGTTTATACTGACGGAATTCAAATTCTTCAATATAAAATTGACAATGCTGCTTCAGCCGAAGAAAAAGAAAAGTTAGTTCGCGATGTTCTAAAATTGTACGACCAATACAATAAAAACTTTCCTCTTTCAACTCCGGATTTTGAAGTAAATAAAGCCATGACTTTGGTTTCCAATAAAATTGATGCCAAAGAAGAAATCTTCAATTTATTAGACAACGGTTTTGCCAAAGCTTCAAAAAATGTAACTGATGCTAACGCAATCTATACTTACTTCAGTATGTATTGTGAAAAATTCAAAAGCGGTGACAAAAAAATAACGGCCAATTCAGTTTTAGATAAATACACAATGGTGAATTCTTTACTGAATCAATTACAAGCTTCCAAACCGGAAAGCAAGGAATATAAAACCGCACAAAGAGCCATTGACAACTTGATAAAAGACGTGGAAACTTGTGAAAATCTAGAAGCTTTTTACACCAAAAACTATAGTGAAAATCAAGAAAATACAGATTGGATTACGTCTGCATTACTCAGTCTTTCTGGTAAATGTAGTAACAAACCTATCTTCAATACTTTGGCCGAAAAACTGTATTCCCTTAAAGTCACAGCGCAATCGGCTAACTTCATGGCATTAGGGAATTTGAAACAAAGAAAGTTTCCGGAAGCGATTAAATTTTATAACGAATCGGCCGAATTACAAACGAATCCAATAGAAAAAGCCAAAATATATTACACACTTGCTTCAGGTTTATTGGCAAACGATTTACCAAAATCAAAAGAATGCCTTAGTAAAGCTGTGACTGCTGATCCAAAAATGGGAAAAGCCTATTTGTTTTTAGCCCAACTTTACGCTAACAGTGCGAACGATTGTGGTAAAACCGATTTCGAAAAGAAAGCAGTCTATTATTTAGCGATACAAACTGCTAAAAAAGCTCCAATTGCTGAACCAAGATTAAAGCCAACTTCTGATAAAGTAGCCAAAGATTTTGAAGCCAAATCGGTAACAGCTGCTGAAATTTCCAAAGCAAAAATGAATGGAAAATCGCTAACCATTGGTTGTTGGATTAATGAAACCATTACTTTTCCCGCCAAACAATGATGTATTCTACTAGAAATAGTGTCCCGTTTATTATCGCAATCCTCTTTTGTTTTCTTATAATTGGTTGTGAAAGTAACTTTCGTGATGTTCAAAAAATGGGTTTTGCCGAATTTTCACCAAGTGGTGATGCTGATGGAATTAACCTAAAATACACCGACTCCGGAAGAATAACCGCCAATTTGATAAGTCCAAAAATGCTGGACTATGCCACGGTGGAATTCCCATTTACCGAATTCCCGAAAGGCATCCATTTAACGTTATTTGATAAAAATGGTAAGGAAACGTATATTGATGCGAAATATGCTGTCTCTCACGCAGCCACTAAAATAATAGATTTGCAGAACGACGTAAAAATCTCTAATCAAAATGGCGAGTTGCTCGAAACAGAGCAATTGTATTACGACCAGAAAAACGAATGGTTTTTTACCGAAAAAAAGTTTAAATTTACTTCTCCAAAGGGAGTTTCCTATGGCGAAGGAATTGATTTTAGTAAAGATTTCAAAAAAGTTAACTCACAAAAAATATCCGGAGAACTCCAATCATCAGAATAACCACTATGAATTATTTAAGATTTACCCAATACGCCTATTTACTTGCCGGAATCCTTTTTGCTATTGACGCTTTTGTAAAATGGCGATCACAAGAAAACTTTACCATTAGTGCAATATTTGCTGCTGTTTGTATTTTTCTATTTTTCTTTAGAAGAAAGTTTGCTAAAAAATTTGACGACCACAACAAAAAACCCTAATTCATGGAAATCGGAATAATCATTCTATGCTTGATACTTTCCGCTTTTTTCTCTGGAATGGAAATCGCTTTTGTTTCTTCCAACAAAATTTATCTTGAAATTGAAAAAAAACAAGACGATTTTATTTCCAAAATCCTAACCAAACTTACCCAAAAACCATCCAAATTTATTGCCGCCATGCTTGTGGGCAACAATATTTCTATGGTTGTTTACGGGTTTTTTATGGGCGATTTATTGATGCGCTGGTTTGTAACACTCGGATTTAACTTCACCGCTTTTTCGAATTTATTCTTACAAACAACACTTTCAACGCTCATCGTTTTAATGACATCCGAGTTTTTACCAAAAGTGTTTTTTCAAATCTATGCCAATACCTTTATCAAATTCTTTGCCTTGCCGGCCTATTTTTTCTACAAACTCTTTTATTATATTTCGTCATTTCTGATTTGGATTTCAGATTATGTTTTGCGAAAATTTTTCAAAACCGAAGGAGACCAAATTAATTTGTCTTTTAGTAAAGTAGAACTGGGAAATTATATTTCGGAACAAATGAATGCCGTGCAAGATCACGAAACCGTAGATTCTGAAATTCAGATTTTTCAAAATGCTTTAGAATTTTCCGGCGTGAAAGCACGAGAAATCATGACGCCAAGAACAGAACTCGTTGCGGTTGATTTGCACAGTTCTATAGCAGATTTAAGAGAACTTTTTATAGAAACCGGTTATTCTAAAATACTAGTTTATATAAATACACTTGACGATATTGTGGGTTATGTTCATTCGTTTGAACTCTTCAAAAAACCACGAAGTGTCAAATCGATTATGATTCCCGTAGAATTTGTTCCCGAAACAATTTTGATAAAAGACGCCATGAATGTGTTGACCAAAAAACGAAGAAGTGTGGCAGTAATTCTAGACGAATATGGTGGAACTTCCGGAATTGTGACTTTAGAAGATATTGTGGAAGAACTGTTTGGAGAAATTGAAGACGAACACGATTCTAATGAAGAATTAATAGAAAATAAAGTAGATGATTCGAATTATTTTTTTTCAACTCGTTTGGATGTTCAGTATTTAAACGAAACTTATAAATTGAACATTCCTGAGAGTGATTCGTATGAAACTTTGGGTGGATTTATCGTTGATTTTTCGAAAGAAATTCCATTAAAAGGCACTCAAATTACCATCGAAAACTTTTTATTTGTTATTGAAGAAGCGACGAATAAGAAAATCGAATTAGTAAAAATGACGGTATTGGATTAATTTCCAAAAAAAAAATCGAAAATTAGATGAAATTATAACTCTGTGAGTATTATTATTTCACATATAATTGTATTTTCGCAAACTGAATTAAAAATTAACAAAAATAGAAATGGCAGTTTTATCAAAAATTAGAAATCGTTCGGGCTTACTTTTATTAGCGATAGGTTTTGCTTTATTGGCTTTTGTTGTACAGGATGTATTTACAAAAGGTTTTAAAAGTGTGTCTACAGACGTAGGAAGTGTAAATGGAAAAGATATTTCTTTTGACGAGTTCAAAATAAAGGTAGCAAACACTGAAAAAAATTCTCAAAATCAAGGTCAAAATATGACTTCGATGCAAGCTTCAAACCAAGTTTGGAATCAAGAAGTTCAAGTGGCGCTGCTTAACGCTGAATTCGAAAAATTAGGAATTCGCGTTGGCGAAAAACATATTATTGAAGCGTTCAAATCTGACCCAAATATTGGTCAGAACCAAATGTTTTTAAATGCAGCCGGTAAATTTGACTTAAACAAGTTTAAGGATTATTTCAAACAAGTTCCAAACGGAATTCAAATGTTGAAAGATCAGGAAAAAAATGCTGAGTTAAGAGCCAAGTATGACATCTATAATTCTTTGATAAAAGGTGGAATGTATGCTACTCAAACAGAAGGAAAATTCAAATATGAAGCAGAATCAAACAAAGTGAGCTTTGATTTTGTGATGGTTCCATTTTCTTCAATAAAAGACAGTGATGTAAAAGTGACTGATGAGGAAATCACTACATACATGAAAACGAAAGAGAAAAAATTCAAATCGGAAGAATCTCGTGAGTTGGATTATGTTTTAATTTCAGAAAAACCATCTGCTGCCGACGAAGCTGAAATCAAGAAAAATGTTGACGCCTTATTATTACCAAATGTTCGTTACAATAAAGAAACAGGTAAAAATGATACTATTCAAGGATTTAGATCAGTAACGGATAACGCTGACTTTGTAAACGCAAATTCTGATATTCCGTTTGACTCAAGTTATGTGTCAAAACAAGATTTACCAGCTGAAGTTGCAGAACAATTATTTAACTTACCTACAGGCGAAATTTATGGTCCATACATGCGTAATAACTACTATTGTTTATCAAAAGGATTAGGCAGAAAAGCCGGAGCGAAAGCAAAAGCAAGTCACATCTTAATCAGCTGGGAAGGAACAAAAGTTCCAAACAAAAAAGAAAAAAGAACTAAAGAACAAGCCAAAGCTAAAGCTGATGGTTTATTAGCGCAGGCGCAAGCAAACCCAGGAATGTTTATGATGTTGGCCATGTCTAACTCTGATGATTCATCTGCGCAGCAAGGTGGCGATTTAGGTTTTTTTGGTCCAGGTCAAATGGTTAAACCGTTTAATGATTTTGCTTTCAATAATCCTATCGGAAAAATTGGTTTAGTTGAAACTGAATTTGGTTACCATATTATCCAAGTAACTGATAAGCAAGATGCCGTGAAATTGGCAACTATTGCTCAAAAAATTGAGCCGTCGGAAGCTACGAATGATAAGATTTACACACAAGCAACCAAATTTGAAATGGATGCGGCGAATAAAGATTTTGCTGCCTTAGTTAAAGCAGCAAAACTAACTGCAAGTCCAGCGGTAAGAGTAAAAGCAATAGATGAGAACTTTGGTTCAATGAGTAACCAAAGACAAATTGTGAAATGGGCTTTTGAAGATGATACCAAGATTGGTAGTGTAAAACGATTTGAAATCGTAAATGTTGGTCATGTTATTGCTAAATTAAAAAGCATGGCTCCAAAAGGATTAATGTCAGTTGAAGAAGCAAGACCACAAGTTGAGCCAATATTGAAAAACAAAAAGAAAGCAGCTAAGATTGAAGCTAAAATGAAAGGTGCTTCTTTAGCAGCTATCGCGGCTACTAATAAAGTTCCTGTTATGAACGCTGTTGATTTAACCGTTGAAAGTCCAAATGTTCCTGGTGCTGGTTTTGAACCAAAAGTAGTTGGAAAGGCATTTACATCTAAAGCAAGTCAAGTTTCAAAACCAATTGAAGGAAATTCGGGAGTATATGTTATTGCTACTAAAGTGGTTACCAAAGCACCAGCAATTCAGAAATATGATGATTATACTGCTAAAGTAAAACAACAGGCTGTTGGAAATTCAGGAAGATTTATGCAAGCGTTGAAAGACGATGCTGACATAGAAGATAACAGAGCTAATTTTTACTAGTTTGTAATCTCAAGGTATAAAAAAACCCGAAGCTATTGCTTTGGGTTTTTTGTTTAGATTTGTTTTGAACATTACAAATAACTATCGTACTAATAAAAATTAGAATTATGGAATTCAGTATTGGTCCACAATTTTCAAGAGAATTTACATTTTTTGAATCTAGAATTGTTCTGGACCTTAATGTTATCTTGAATGATTTTTTTCTTGAAAAGGAATATGACCCCAAGATTAAAAAAATATATGTAGTCATCATTTGTGTTTCTAAAGGATTTGAACCTTTCTTCACGGTAAGAACATTAAAAATTTTCAGAAAAGAACCCGCAATTGAATACGAAATAAAACTTGATTTCGAACAGTTTTTAAATGCTGACAAAGAGGAAAGAATGATTATTTTAAAGGAAGAATTTCTAAATAAATCAAAAGAGATTCTCAATAATGAAAAGCTGAAAAAATTTAATATTGAATTGTTCTCAAATGATTTAAGAAACTGCTTAGATATGTAGAAGATACAAAAGCTTATACTTGTATTAATCCTATCACAATATCATTTCATTATACGAAATCACAATCTCAAAACCTTTTTCTTTGAAATACTCGGTTGGATTTTCTTTAGAGATGCTCATTACAAAATCGCCACCCCAAGCACCAAGGCTTTTTATCACACCGTCAAAATCGGGAAATAATGCTTCTTTAGCGGTTGGTAATTCTAAAATAGTACTCAATTCAATTTCGTGATTTTGTAAGGCGACGCCAAATTCTTTTAGAGTATTAGCTTCGATTACAGCTTTTGTGATCGAATTAATTTTTGTTATTGCATTCTCTATATTTCCATGTTTGCCATAATAAGACTCAATCGCCGCTTTACTGTTTTGTTTTTTATTGAGATAAACAAAATAGATTTTGGTTTGAAAATCAGGTTTGAAATTTACTTTTTCTACCACTGGTTTTTCATTGACCAACTGATATAAAATAGGGCTGTTATTTTGAGCGCAGGCAATATCGTAACCACTACCTCCAAAACTTCTTTTAAGCAGCTCAAACGCATCTATTTCGAGCCATTGAGCAATATTGTTGATTACCGTAGAAGATGTGCCTAAACCCCATGATTTTGGAAATGTCAATTCGGTTCTGATTGTATATCCTTTTGACTTTGTAATTAAATCAGGATTCATTGTAAAAGCCTCGTGTAAAATCTCGATTAAAGTGTTCGTGATGTTTTTGGCATCATCAAAACGCTCTTTTCTAATAATGGAAGAAAACTGAATATAATCCTCAAACCAGATACTTCCATCGCTGTCAAAACTTTTCCAATGAATGATATGGCCTTCCGACTCTTCAATGATTAAATTTTGGCCGAACTTTGTAGGTAACGCAAAAGCTTTGGCACCATCAAGTACCAAATATTCTCCTGTGATGAGTAGTTTCCCGTTACTGTAAAAAGTCTTTTTCATTGTCATTGAGATGTTACGAAGCACCCGAGGCTTTAGCCGAACGGAGCGAAGCTAATCTTAAACTACTTTCTTAATTTCTCAATAAAATCAACCACCGAAGCATGTGAAATGGAATTATTTTCAAAATGAGTTTTGATTATTTTTCGTTCCTCCGCTGTGGTTTGAAACTGATTGAGAATATTATTGATATGCATTTTCATATGTCCTTCCTGAATTCCGGTTGTTGTTAATGAACGTAAGGCGGCAAAGTTTTGTGCCAAACCTGTTACTGCAACAATCTGCATTAATTCCGTAGCCGATGGTTTTCCCAGAATTTCCAAAGCTATTTTCACTAATGGATGCAATGAAGTCAAACCACCAACGGTTCCTAATGCTAGCGGAATTTCCATCCAAAAAGTAAATATTCCGTTTTCAATTTTAGCATGAGACAAACTCGAGTATTTACCGTTACGGGAAGCATAGGCATGAACTCCGGCTTCCACAGCACGGAAATCATTTCCCGTTGCCAAAACAACTGCATCAACGCCATTCATAATTCCTTTGTTATGCGTAACCGCACGAAAAGGTTCAATCTCGGCAATGCGAACAGCTTGAACTAATTTCTCTGCAAACTCCTGTGGGTTTTCTATTTTCCTTTCTGCTAATGCTGAAACTTTACAAGAAACTTCGGCGCGAACAATACAATTCGGAACATAGTTCGAAAGTATGCTCATCACGACTGTAATCTCTTTTTCTGTTTCATTAAAATCGGAATAATTTTGTGCTTCTCCTTTTAATGTTTTTGCCAATTGTTCCAAACACGAATTGATGAAATTTGCACCCATACTGTCTTTGGTTTCAAAAGTGGCATGCAACTGAAAGTAATTTTCTAATTCAGTAGTTTTATTTCGAAGTCCCAAAGAGGTTATTCCGCCGCCACGCTTTTGCATGTTTTTGGTAATGCTTTCTGTGGAGGCTATCAAATTATCTTTTTGACTATCAAAAAACTTCTCAAGTTTAGCTGAATCTCCTTTGAACAGAAAATGAACCTGCCCTATTTTTTCGGTGTTTAAAACCGTTGCTTTAAATCCGCCACGCGTACTCCAAAACTTTGCCGATTTGGCAGCAGCAGCTACAACCGAACTTTCTTCAATAACCAATGGCACCGAATAATACTTGCCGTTAATTAGGAAGTTAGGAGCAATTCCTATTGGTAAATAGAAATTGGAAATCGTGTTTTCTATAAACTCATCGTGTAATTGTTGCAGCTTGGCATCGCTGTTCCAATATTGCTTTATGGTCGCAACAGCTTCTGCCGGATTGGCAAAATATTCCTTTGTAATCCAATTTATTTTTTCTTCTTTGGTTAGTTTTGAAAACCCAGAAATTGCATTATTCATGATTGGGTGCTGATTTAGAGTTTGTGATTTGAGCATAGCATGGTAAAAAAATCTCAAATGAAATTCCGGTAATTTTTAAAATTCTGACAATCACTTTTTTCATGTTACAAAACTACCATTCTAAAGTTTTTACAGCAAATGATTTTGTTTTATTTTACATAAAAAAAGCCACACAAATAGGTGTGGCTTGTAAACAAACTAAATATTACTAACTATACCTTATTGTTTAATTAATTTCATTGTTTTAGAACTATTGTTACTGTCAATTGCTTTGACTAAATAAACTCCGTTACTCAAATCATTTACATCAAACTGATGCTCTTCTGAAATAATATTGCCAAATGATTTTACCAATTGTCCTGTAATAGAATATACTTCTACTTTAGTAACTTGTCCTTTTATATTAAAACTTCCCGACGTAGGATTTGGATATAAGCTTACTGTATTAATAAGATTAAAATCATTGTTCGCTAAAGTCGCAGCTTTATTACCATAAACTCTAAATCCACCTGGTTCTAATGAAATATTCTGAGTTGTTGATGTTATTTCAATTGTCGTATTATCCATCAAATTATACCAAGTTCCAATAAAAGGGAAACCTCCTGAAGTGTTCAAGGTATTGTCAGAGAAATTTGTTCTAACAAAAACATAACTTAAAGAAGCTGTTTGTGAAAGACTCGTGTAAATATCAATCCTTGGACTGCCAAGCACATTTAGGTTCCAAGCATATTGACCATTTTCAAAAACATTTTCTGTTTTCTTTAAATCAATCATCTTAGCCCAGTTAGCATAAATGGCACCTCTATTAGTGTCGGCTAACCAGTTTTCTGTCCACTGAGGTTGCGGTTTTGTATCTAACTTACAATCTGGTGCGGAATAAGAAACGTTGCCAGTACTACATGTCCATAATGATCTATCCCAACCTAATTCTCCAAAATGCCATATCATTTTTGGCCCTGGAACTAATAAATGAACTGCACCCATCGCCGAGAGTCTTTGGTGCACTTTAAACAAATTACCATAAGTTTGGTTACTTCCAGAATCGTTTAAAGCTTTATAAACTACTCTTTCCTCATCATGACTTTCAGCATAACCAACAAAACGATTTGTTGTATCAGTAACAGAAGTAATATCGGCAAAATTTCCTTTCAAAAGATTGGCATATGGATCAGTCATTTTTCTCCATTGCATAATACCCTTGACGTCACCTGAACGCAAATAGTTAGCCCATTCCACTTCCTCATCATAAGAACCTCCATTCCCCAAATGTTCAAAAATAACTAAGAAATTTGAGTCAAACTCCCATTGTCTATCTGCATACCATTTTAGTTTAGCAACTCTATCAGAGCGGTATCCATTGGTACATGTTTCTTGAACCCCAGCAGTAGTACTTGGAGGACATTGCTGAGTAAATCCTTTTGTCAAATCCCATCTAAAACCGTCAATTTTATAATCTTGAATCCATGTCTGAATAGTTCTAACAGAATAAGTATTGGTGAAATTATCTGGTTCTCTAAAGTGATTTAAATCGGTACCAACACTATACGAGTGCATTGCATCCTGATTACAATATGGATTTTCTGATGAAACTCTGAAACCAGTTGAATTTGGCCAACCGTCATTATCGGTATCCAACATCCACATTCTTTCAAGTGGTGAACGACCAAAAACATGGTTTAATGCAATATCAAGAATTACTGCAATTCCGTTTTGATGGCATAAATCAATAAACTCTTTTAACTTGGCCGGAGGACCATATCTTTTGTCTGGTGCCAAATGAAAAACGGAATTATAACCCCAACTCTCATTTCCTTCAAACTCCATTACGGGCATCAATTGAATGGCATTTATTTTAAGATTTTTAAAATAATCAATTTTATTGATTAAATCCTGGTAGCTTCTATTGGCATCAAAATCCCTAACCAAAACTTCATAAATTACTAAATCTTTTTTCTTAGGCTTGACAAAATTTGTTGTTGCTGCGCTCCAAGTATAATTCCACCATGCTGTTGGGCCAGTTTGTAAAACTGTAACTTCTCTATCTTGTCCTGGTGCTATTGTAGCATAAACTGGTAATCCGGGATATACTCCTAAGCTTATGATTTGTGGATCATCAAAAGGAGATAATACTAGAGTAGAAAATGGATCAGCAGTTTTAACCACTGCAGGAGAATTGGTCGGACGACTCGTCACATCGCAAACCCAATATTGGTAAGCATATACTTGTCCGGGAGTTAAGCCTGTAATATTTAACCAAAATTTTCCGGTTGTTGGATCCTTTTTCATGGCATATGATGCTGTTGGCTGCCAATTGTTGAAGCTGCCTGCTACATATATAAAGTCTTTATAAGGAGCATTTAATACCAATGTTGCTTTTGTAGCATCGGCAGGATCATAGTTTATTCCATCAACCTTTCCTACTGGTATTGTCTGTGAAGTTGTTCCAGGATTGAATATATAGCTAAATCTTTTTAAAATTGTTGTTGCTCCTTGCGTACACTCTAATGTAAATACTGTGTTTTGTGTTACTAATGGACCCGCAGTAAAGAAAGTTGTCGATGTTGGACCATTAACTATCACTCCGTTTGCTTTTAAGGTGTAAGTTGCTGCTCCACCTGTATTACTGGCTACAACACTAGCATTAGTACTAGTAGAAATTATAGTATTGCTATTTTCTGCTGGTGATGATAATGTCATTTGAAATGCACCTACATTAAAAATATTATCATTTGTTTTTTTATCTCCGGAACCGTCTTTAGCTTTTACCAAAAAACACATTTTCCCAAAAACAGTATTACCATAAAAATCTTGAGGAACAAAAGTCTTGGTGTAGGTATCGTTACCGGAGTTGTAAGTTAGCCTATTAGTTTCTGATGAAACAGTCCAAGCGCCATTTGAAGGACAATCAGCTATATAATTTCCATTGGCATCTTGCATCCATGCCCAAAGATAAAGCGCATTTCCAGTAACACCCCAGGTTGCTTCATTAATCTGGCTTCCCTGAACAGTGATGGTAATACTCTGATTTCTCTCAAAGGGGTTTGGAGTAACAGTAGGTGTAATTGTTTGTACTTGAGCGTGAGCAGCTAAAGTAGAAAACAGTACGATTAACAGTAATTTTTTCATAGTGTGTTTTTTAAAAAAAAACATTCCCCGCCAAATAATAATGACGGGAAATATTTTAAAATTTATTTCTGAACTATATTAATTTGGTATTAGACGCAAATTATAATTTGCAGCATTTCTTACATCTAATACAATTTTATAGTTACCTGCTGAAGGAACTTTCATATTACCACCGCCAATTTTAATTCCGTTAGCAGAAGTAGCAGCAAGCGTTTCCATATTTCCAGATAATGTACCCATTTTTTCAGACCAGTCATCTCTCAAACGAATCAAAAATTCATCTTGAGCAAGGGCTAAATCTAATGTGAACATTCTGTAATAAGGTGAAGCTGGGTCAGTGTCAAATATCATATAGGTTGGTGTTCCCCAACCATTCGGTGTTGCTGCACCTATCATAGCTACTTGTCTTTTTGCCATAGTATACGTTTGTGCTGGCCAGTTAACCGTAAAGAAATATGTTCCTGCACCATCTGCAGGTTTGATATTTGAAGCTGTTCCTAACACACCTGAAAAAGCTCCAGAAGGATTATTTTCTCCTTTATCACCTACCCAGTCAGGAACTGGTGTAAACTTAAATTCGGGAGAAGCATTATTCATCCATACAAACCCTTCGTATTTTCCATCATTTGCTTTAGAGAATAATTTAGGTGCATTACTTGGTGTCCAATCTGCAAATCCACTGGCACCGCCATAATTACCAGGAACATAAATTCTATCAAACTCATCAAAAGCATCATAAGCCGTAACAGTAACGGTTGCTTCTTGCGAAACGACGTCTGGTAAATTATTTTCAGAAGTATCTAATTGACCTACTATAGAACCAACTATTCTTATTTTATAACTTTCTGTAGCCCCAATTCCTGAAGGATTGGCAGCCAATACTAAAGCATTAAACTGTCTAACTGTTACTGATTTTTCAAAGCTAGTACCTGCAACTGAGCTGTAATTACCTAAATCAAGTGAAGCAATATTACCACCTGTGAAAGTCTCGGTTCCTTTTACCATTTGAAGTTTGTAGTTGGTGGCAGCTTGGTAACCAAAATCTGCTGATGTCCAGGAGGCAACAAACAACTCTTCGCTGGCACTTGACGCAAGCAATGAAAATGAACCATCTGTTGGAGCAGATAGCGTAATGTCTTCACTTGCTTTCCCAGAAGGATCTTTACTGTCCTCAGAACAAGAATAAGCTCCGAAGGCTATAAAGGCGAGTAAAAATGTTTTTCTAAATAAATTTTTCATAATTATATTTTTATTTTAAATTAATTATATCCTGGATTTTGTGTCAAATTCGGATTAGCATCTAAAGCAGTTAATGGTAAAGGGAATAAATTATAGGTATCTGGAATTGAAGTTCCATTTTCAGCATTTCCTTTCCATGGCCATAAATAACTTCCTCCTGTGAATTTTCCGAAACGGATTAAATCGGTTCTTCTATGACCTTCAAAGTTCAATTCTCTTCCTCTTTCATCAATAATAAAATCTAAGATTAAATCTGATTGAGTGATTGCACTAGCTCCTGATCTTGCTCTTACATCATTTACATAAGTAAGCGCTTGAGAAGTTGAACCTCCGGTTGCTCCTCTTAAGACACATTCAGCATACATTAAATAAGCATCTGCTAAACGGAACATTGGAAAATCTGTACTTGAGAATTTCGTTGGACTTGATGAACCAGAGAAATTAGTATTTCTGAACTTAATTGATGGATACCCATTAGTCCAACTTTTATAATCCCCCATTTCAAAAGTATGCCCTGCTGTCCAGAATAATTGCGCTCTTGCGTCTGTTGAAGTAAGTAAATTACCAAACAATCCATACCAAGCTTTCGTAGCTCTATGGCCTCCCCAACCTTCAGTAGCACCAAATACACTTATTGGCATCGTGTCTGAATTCATATTACCATTAACAAGGTAAGTTGTATTTCCATAACTTTGACTTGTTAACGCATCAGCAATTAAAGGGAAGATGATTTCTGGCGACGTATTGTTGTCTGCAGAAAAATTCTGTAAAAAATTAGGAGCTAAAGTATAACCGCCTTCTGTAATCACTTTATTTACATACGTTAAGGCATCATTATATCTTTCTGTTCCGGTATATACACCTGCATTCATATATAATTTTGCTAATAACATTCTACAAGCTGATTTATTTGCTCTACCATATTCATTAGTCATAGGCAAATCATTTTCAATTGCTAATAATTCAGACTCAACATAATTGAAAAGTTCTCTTCTAGTAGCTTCTGGAAGTGGTGAAGTGGTACCATAATTTTCAGTAGTTACTAATACACCTTTACCAAAACAATCAATCATGTAATAATATGCTAACGAACGTAAAAAACGCAATTCGCTAATATACTGTTCTTTATCTGGAACACTAGTACTATTTAAAGCAATGATAAGATTGGTAGTTTGTGGTACTGTATAATACACTCTATCAAAAAGATATCTGAAGAATTTATTATTTTGAGTCCAGTTTGATGTGGTTGTTAATTGGTCTAAACCATCATCTCCCCAACGATTTTTCATATCGTCAGCACTAAAATCTTGAAGGTTAATGATTCCTCTAAGGAAACCACTTTCTCCAGGATCTGTAGTTACAATGTCAGAACTACCAGGTCCATTTGGACCAGTTAATGCAAAAGTCGCATACATTCTTGACAACAACCCTTTTGCAGCATTTGGGTCTTGTTGCAACAAATTTTCAAAAGACTGTTCAATCACTGGTTTAGTATCTAACTCGCTTGAGCAAGAACTAAAAGCAAATAAAACAAATGCCGTTGCTAAATTTCTAATTATTATTTTCATAGTTTATTTTTTAAAAATCAATATTTACACCCATGTTAAACACTCTTGGTCTTGGATAAAAATTAGTATCTATACCATTAAAGTTTTCTGGATCTTGTCCTGAGTATTTCGTTATCAAGAACAAGTTGTTGGCTCCAACATACAAACGCATTGAAGCTGATTTGTATAGTTTGTCGAATTTATATCCAATAGACAGACTCTCACAACGTAAAAAGGTTGCGTTCTCTAAGAAATAATCTGAAACAACTGAATTCTCTGCTATGGTTACAAATGGCAAATCTCCATTTAAATTGTTATTTAAATTTTGAGAAACATTAGGAACTACTTTTTGTTCCCATCCATATTGATACTTAACAGAGTTATAAACTTTACCTCCTAATTGGCCTCTAAAACTTGCATTAAAGTCGAAGTTTTTATAGTTAAAAGTGGTTCCAAATCCGAAAGTCCAATTTGGCACTAAGGCAACATAATACTTATCCTTATCTGAAATTTGTCCGTCACCATTTCTGTCTACAAATACATCCGGAATTGGTTGCCCAGCATTATCGTAAACTTGTTCAAATACCCAAGCAGATTGTGGTTGCTCACCAACTGCATGATAAGAAAGCGTTCTTCCAATTCCAGGAAGTCCTCCACCGGCTGCTGCTATTCTTGAAGATCCATTAATTTCATCAACATTCCCTTTATTATAAGAAATGTTTCCGTTAATTGACCAATTCATATTATCAGATGTAATTATTTTAGCTAATAAATTTACCTCAACCCCTTTGTTAGACATTGTAGCTGCATTATTAACAAACTGATTGGTCAAAAATTGTCCCGGAGGGAAAGAAACGGTGGCTAACAAATCAGTTGTTTTTCTAGTATAGAAATCAACACTTCCTGATAAAAACCCATTTTTAAATAAATCAAAATCAAGGCCAACATTTGTTGTCGCTGTTTTCTCCCATGTTAAGTTAGGATTAAAAGCATTTGCCGAATAAACATTTACTCCTGGCAGGTATTGACCATTTTGATTTCCTGGAGAAAATAATGGGGTGTAAGGATAATACCCTTGACTTCTGATATCACTATTACCAGTAACTCCATAACCAATTCTTAATTTAAGGTCGTTAAACACTTTCGAGTTTTTTAAGAAACTTTCTTGTTTTAACTTCCAAGCTACACCTGCAGCAGGGAAATAACCCCATCTTCTGTCTGAAGGGAATAATGAAGAGGCATCTGCTCTTAATGTAAATGTAAATAAATATTTATCTAGCAAATCAACATTAGCTCTTCCAAAATAAGACTCTAAAGTCATTTTGCCATAGTATCTGTTGGTTGGGTTTTGTGGATTAACATTTGGCTCTCTAATACCCGTAGTCAAATTATATTGAAATCTTGAAGAAAAACCTTGATTTACAAAACTTTGGAAGTTATGACCTCCTTGCATTTCAACTCTACTTACAAATCCACTTAATTTTTTGGTATATACCAAATAAGCATCAATAGTTTTATTGTCTATTGTTTGTCTTTCACTATAGTTTAATCCAGGATTAAACAAATAGTTGTCAGTTGGATCGGTTGATTGGTTAAATTGATACGTTTCAAGAGCACCGTCTACAAAGTTTTCTCTAATACTAGATTGAGAAGTCTCAATACCTAAATTTACAACTGCTCTTAATTCTGGTAAGAAGTGCATTTTATAATCAAACTCGATATTACCCAAAAACTTATCAATGCTTTCAGGACGATCGCGTTGTTCCAATCTTGCCAATGGATTTAAAGATCCTTGTATTTGATGTCTTCCAGAAGTTGGATCTAAAAATGTTTCTTGATAGTATCCGCCAAAACGGTTGTCTGGACTATCTCCAAAAACAGGTTTGGTAGGATCCATATTTAAAGCAGCTCCAATAGCACCACCTGAATCAACAGCATTTTTCTTTGAACTAAATCCTTTAGCATTCACATCAACTTTTAAATGCTTATTAAAGAAACTTGGTGTTACTTTAAATCCTGCAGAAATTCTTGAATAATCATTATTCTTTACAAGTCCTTGAGTATTGTTATAACCAATAGAAGCTCTAAATGGCACATCACCAAATATTGCAGATCTAGCGCTAAAATTATGATCTTGACTTATAGTACTTCTAAAAACCTGATCTTGCCAATCGGTATTATAAATAATTCTTTGTCCAGGATTATTTGGATCAGGAATACCTAATTTATCAACTAATAAAGGATATTTATCTGTAATAAATTGCGCAAAAGAAACACCATCTCTAACATCAATTAATTCTCCAACTTTTCCAAATGAGAAATTTGAAGAGTAATTAAATTGAGGTGTCCCTGAAGAACCCTTTTTAGTAGTAATGATGATAACACCATTAGAAGCTCTTGATCCATAAATAGCAGTTGCCGAAGCATCTTTTAAAATGGTAAAAGACTCAATATCATTAGGATTAATTAAAGATAATGGGTTTCCTTGACCAGCAGCCAAACGGTTGTCAATTGGCACGTTGTCAATTACAATTAACGGACTTGCTTCAGCATTAAGAGAAGAAATACCTCTAATTCTAATGTTTGGAGCAGAATCTGGTTCTCCACCATTGTTGGTGATTCTAACACCCGTAGCTTTACCCACTAACAACTGATCAGCAGTCAAAATAGCTCCTCTGTTAAAATCTTTAGAAGAAATAACAGATACTGAACCAGTAGCGTCTTTTTTCTTCACAGAACCGTACCCCACTTGAACTACAACTTCCTGTAGTTCGTTGGCACTTTCATTTAAATTAATAACTACAGATTTTTGCCCTGTAAATGAAAGAGTCTCATTGGTATAACCAATAAATGAAAACACAACTCTGTCTCCATTTTTAAGTCCTCCCAATTGAAATTTTCCGTCGAAATCTGTTGTAGTACCACTGTTGGCACCTTGAATGTTTACGTTTACTCCTGGAAGTGGCTGATTTGATTTTTTGTCAACTACAACTCCAGTTAAACTGCTTTGTGCCATAACACTAATAGGCAATAACAGGAATAAAAATAACAACTTTTTGTAAATTGTTTTCATACATTTTGTTTAGGTTAGAAATTTGTTTTTTGTGCTCATACTTTACTTCGAAAGTTAAATTTATGTAAAAAAATCAATTTTGAAGATAATCTTTTGTAAAACAGCCACCGAAAACGTTTTCGTGTTGAAAACTTTTTTAATATTGGAGGTTTTTATGAGTAAAATTGCCATTAATAAAAATATCTAGTATCTTTATTCAGAAAACTATATTTATCAGATTCGTATTATGAAAAAAAAAATAACCTTAAAGCATATTGCAAAAGAACTTGACGTCTCTATTTCTACTGTTTCAAAATCACTTAAAAACAGTTTGGAAATAAGTGAAGACACCCGACAAAAAGTACAAGCCTTTGCCAAATTATACAACTATAAACCCAACTTGATTGCCCTAAGTTTAAAGAACCGAAAAACAAAAACTATTGGCATAATAATTCCTGAAATTATTCATCATTTTTTTGCTACTGTTATCAGTGGCATTGAAAATGTTGCCAATGAAAGAGGTTACAATGTAATTGTTTGTTTATCCGACGAATCCTTTGACA
>NZ_JANMXZ010000002.1:0-132395 GCF_031381455.1 Flavobacterium sp.
AACCCGCAAAAATCTTCATCTTTGACCGTTATGGCAAACTGTTGAAACAAATCAGTCCAACAGGCAATGGTTGGGATGGAACGTATAACGGTCATCTATTACCATCGGATGATTACTGGTTTACGGTTGATTTTGCAGAAGGCGGCGTAATGAAACAATTTAAGGCCCACTTTGCGATGAAGCGATAGGTAATTTAAATAGAAAGTCCTCTAGTTTATGAGACGAGAGGGCTTTTTTATGTGATAGAAAGAAATAGGCGATTATAGCCCCGATAATAGTGGAAATCCTTTTTTATCGTTTTGTACTTCGACTAGCTCAGTATGACAAAACGATAAAAAAGATTGAAACGGATAGCGGGAGGAGAGTTGTAGTGATGTTAGAAGTGCTGCTCCTAAAAGAAAAATCCCGTCTCGTTTCAATAAAAAGACAGAATTTTTAATACTATAATTTAAGAAATTATTTTTTATTATAAGCTTCTAAAGCATCTTTAAGAATAGCAACAGAACGAATCAAATCATCTTTTTTAAGGACATAAGCAATTCGGACTTCATTTAAACCAACGTTTGGTGTAGAATAAAAACCAGCCGCTGGGGCAACCATTACAGTTTCTTTATTATTATCATAAGACTCTAAAAGCCATTGGGCAAAATTGTCAGCATTTTTAACCGGTAATTGTGCAATGCAATAAAATGCCCCTTTTGGTGTTGCTACTTTTACGCCTTCAATTTTTTGCAATTCGGTAATTAAGATGTCTCTTCTTTCTTTGTATTCCTCAATTACATCATCAAAATAACTTTGTGGAGTATCTAAAGCTGCTTCACTTGCAATTTGTGCATAGGTTGGCGGACTCAATCTTGCTTGAGCAAATTTCATAGCCGTTGCCATTACTTCTTTGTTTTTAGAAACAATACATCCAATTCGAGCACCACACATGCTGTATCTTTTGGAAACAGAATCGATCATAATCGCATTTTCTTCTAAACCAGGAACATTCATTACAGAAAAATGTTTGTCGTTTTCGTCGTAGATAAATTCCCTGTAAACTTCATCGGCAATTAGAAATAAATCGTGCTTTTTAACGATTTCAGCTAATTGCAAAATTTCTTCTTTTGAATATAAATAACCTGTTGGATTTCCGGGATTGCAAATTAATATGGCTTTTGTTTTTGGTGTAATTAATTTTTCAAAGGCAGCTATTGGAGGCAAAGCAAAACCATCATCAATAGTAGAAATAACAGGTACAACTTTTACTCCGGAAGCTGTTGAAAAACCATTGTAATTAGCATAAAAAGGTTCGGGGATAATAATCTCGTCATCAGTATCCATAGTGCTTCCCATAGCAAATAACAAGGCTTCAGAACCGCCAGTTGTGATGATTATATCAGCAACATCAATAGGCAATCCGTGCGATTTATAATAGGCAGAAAGTTTAGTTCTGTAACTTTCAAAACCAGCCGAATGACTATATTCTAGAACTTTTATATCGGCATTCTTCACTGCATTCAGTGCCACATCCGGCGTTTTAATATCAGGTTGACCAATGTTTAAATGATAAACTTTATGGCCTTTCTTTTTAGCAATTTCTGCGTAAGGAACCAATTTTCTGATTGGCGACTCAGGCATTTTTTGACCTTTCAATGATATTTTTGGCATGACTATTTTATATGTGTTGCAAATTTGCGATTTTTTTTAGAGGTATACAATTCATAGGCTTATATATAATTTGTTAAAATCACAATTGTCAGAGAATTATTTTTTATTTTTATAAAAAATCATTCGTAATGCGTTTAAAACTGCTATTATTTTTTCTATTCTTTTCTGTTTCTGGTTTTAGCCAATCTGAATTTCAGATAAACAATATAAAAAATAAAGTTGTTATCCCTTTCAAACTTATTAACAATCTAATTTTTATTCCGGTTACTATAAATGGCGAAGAGTTGACATTTTTAGTAGACACAGGTGTTGAGCAAACGATACTTTTTAGTTTGGATGATAAAGAAGAAGTCAAATTATTTGAAGTAGAGAAATTAAAATTAAGAGGATTAGGGAGTAAAGATGCCATTGATTCCTATAAATCATCCAGAAACAAAGTTGAAATAAAAGACTTCGTCGATAATAATCATGAAATTTATGTTGTTCTTGACCAAGAGTTTAATTTTTCTTCTCATGTTGGAATTCCGGTAAACGGCATTATTGGTTCCAATTTTTTCAAAAAGCATATTGTTGAAATAGATTATGACAGAAAGAAGATTATTGTTTATAATCATAATCACAAAAAAATCACTAGTAGACTTCAAAAAAAATTTGTTAAAGATTCAATAACAATTGAGGATAAAAAGCCCTATTGCATTTCAAACATTAAAAACGGTAATCAAACAATTCCTTCAAAATTATTAGTAGATACAGGTAATAGTGATGCCGTTTGGGTTTTTTTAAATAAAACGGATAAAATTAAATTGCCAAAAAAAAACATTCAAGATTATCTTGGCAGAGGATTTAGCGGGAATGTTTATGGCAAAAGAGCTCGAATAAGTAGCTTTGAATTCGGCAATAAAACATTCTACAATCCTTTGATAACTTTTCCCGATTCGACTTCTTTAAAAAGTGTGAATTTTGTTCCAAATAGAGTTGGTTCTCTGGGAAGTGAAATTCTTTCACGGTTTACCATAGTGTTTGATTATTTAAATAATGCAATCTATATCAAGCCAAGTAAAAGGATAAGCGATCCATTTAATTTTAATATGAGTGGAATAGAAGTAGAGCATGTCGGTCTAGAATGGGTTAAGGAAGCTGAAGATGAGAGAACAAGTGGTGGTATAAAGATATATACTGATAATACTTTGGATAAATTTCAAAGCAGCTTAAAGATTCATTTTACACTAAAACCTGTTTTTAAGATAGCAAGTGTTAGAGTAGATTCCGAAGCCGAAAAAGTAGGGCTAAAAGTTGGGGATAGAATTCTCAAGATAAATCGTCAAACAGCTCACTGGTTAACCATCGAAATGATAAATGAACTTCTCAAATCAGAAGAAGGAAAAATAATCGAAATAGAAGTCGAAAGAGCTGGTAAAACCTTTATATTTAAATTCCAACTCAAAAACATTATATAAAAAAAGTCCCGATTTTAATCGGGACTTTTTTCATTGCATCATCGGACTAGTTTTCTTTTTTTCCAAGAGATTCACTATAGGTTTTTCTATAACTTCTCCTTTAATTTTTATAGCAACTCGGCCTTCTTCTACATTCACGGCATTACTTTCTACCGTAATCGTTTTTCTGATTGGTCCGGTGTGCATGTTATATTTTACATCAATTTTCCCTGTTTTTCCGGGAGCAATCGGTTCTGTCGGTTTTGATGGAACCGTACAACCACAAGTCGATTGTACATTCGTAATAATCAAAGGTTCATCTCCAGTATTGGTAAACTCAAAAGTACGAAGACCGCTGTCATCTTCTTTATTCACCGTTCCATAGTCAATGGTGTTGTCTTTAGCTGCAAACTCAATTTTTGGACCTTTTTGCGCAAAAACTACAGCATTCATAAGGACAACAGCAATAAGTATATATTTTTTCATTGGTTCAAATGTGTTATTTGGTTAGTAAAAATACTTCGTTTAAATTAATACACAAAAATTTAATTCTTAATTTTTTCTAAAGTCTTTATTAATTACTTTTGCAGTGCAGTTTACAAAAGGCATGCCAGAAGGTTTAGGAGCGGATGGCTTGTGATTTATCAGTTATCTATTTTCCCGCTATTCGCACTACAAGGTAGTTGCTTCTATCGGGGCTAGAAGAAATGCTTTTTGAATTTTTGTAAACAAATAACCGACCCGAGGCGCAGCCGAATTGTATGGAGCGCAGCGGAATAAATTAACGAATAACCAAATATGTCGATTCCCGCACAATTTAACGCTGCAGCAGTAGAAAAAAAATGGTATGATTACTGGATGAAAAACAACTATTTTCATTCAAAACCCGACCATAGAAAACCATATACCATTACCATTCCACCTCCAAACGTGACCGGAGTTTTGCACATGGGACATATGTTAAACAACACTATTCAGGATGTTTTAATTCGACGTGCGCGATTAAAAGGGTTCAACGCTTGTTGGGTTCCGGGAACAGATCACGCTTCTATTGCAACGGAAGCTAAAGTGGTAGCAAAGTTGAAAAGCGAAGGCATCAACAAAAACGATTTAACTCGTGAAGAATTTCTGGTACATGCTTATGCCTGGACAGATAAATACGGCGGAACTATCTTAGAACAGCTAAAACAATTAGGTTGCTCCTGCGATTGGGACAGAACCAAATTCACAATGGATCCTGATATGTCAGCATCTGTAATTCGTTCGTTCGTAGATTTATACAACAAAGGCTATATCTATCGCGGATACCGAATGGTAAATTGGGATCCGGAAGCTAAAACAACGTTGTCTGACGAAGAAGTAATCTTTGAAGAAAGACATGGGAAATTATACTTTTTAAAATATCAAATCGAAGGAAGTTCAGACTTCTTAACAGTTGCAACGACGCGTCCGGAAACTATTTTTGGAGATACCGCAGTTTGTATCAACCCAAATGACGAACGTTTCAAACATCTTAAAGGCAAAAAAGCGATAGTGCCAATCTGTAATAGAATAGTGCCAATCATAGAAGATGACTATGTTGACGTTGAATTCGGAACAGGTTGCTTAAAAGTTACGCCTGCGCATGATATGAACGATAAAACATTGGGCGAAAAACACAATCTTGAAATCATAGATATCTTCAACGAAGATGCGTCTTTGAACAGTTTCGGATTGCATTACCAAGGGAAAGACCGATTTGTGGTTCGTGAAGAAATAGCAAAAGAATTGGAAGTTACAGGTGCTTTAGCCAAAACAGAAAACTATTTAAACAAAGTTGGAACTTCGGAAAGAACCAAAGCGGTAATCGAACCTCGCTTATCTGACCAATGGTTTTTGAGTATGGAAGAATTGGTAAAACCTGCTATAAAAGCGGTTTTAGAAACCAAAGAAATCAAATTATATCCTTCTCGTTTTGATAATACGTATCGTCATTGGTTAGAAAATATCCGCGACTGGAATATATCGCGTCAATTGTGGTGGGGACAACAAATTCCGGCCTATTTCTATGGCGACGGAAAAGAAGATTTTGTGGTTGCTGAGAATATCGATGATGCTTTAAAACTAGCTCAAGAAAAAACTTCTAACTTCCAACTACGTACTTCTGACTTACGCCAAGACGCTGATGCTTTAGACACTTGGTTCTCTTCATGGCTTTGGCCAATGGCTGTTTTTGGTGGCATCATGGAACCGGAAAACGAAGATTTCAAATACTATTATCCAACAAATGATTTGGTTACAGGTCCGGATATTTTATTCTTTTGGGTTGCCCGTATGATTATCGCAGGTTATGAATATACTGGTCAAAAACCATTTACGAATGTGTATCTAACAGGTTTGGTACGTGATAAACAACGTCGAAAAATGTCAAAATCCTTAGGAAATTCTCCTGAACCTTTGGAACTGATTGAAAAATTTGGTGCCGATGGTGTTCGTGTTGGATTGCTTTTAAGCGCTTCTGCAGGAAATGACATTATGTTTGATGAAGAATTGTGTAACAACGGAAAAGCATTTGCCAACAAAATTTGGAATGCTTTCCGATTAATCAAAGGTTGGGAAGTTGCTGATATCGAACAACCTGAAAGCTCTAAAGTGGCTATTGAATGGTACGAATCAAAACTGCAACAAACCTTAGTAGAAATTGAAGACCATTTCGAAAAATACAGATTGTCTGATGCGTTGATGGCGATTTACAAATTGGTTTGGGATGACTTCTGTTCCTGGTTTTTGGAAATGATAAAACCGGCTTACCAACAGCCAATAGATAGAGCGACATTCAACAAAGCCATTGAAATGTTGGAATCTAATTTGAAATTATTGCATCCTTTTATGCCATTCTTAACGGAAGAAATATGGCAGTATATTGCTGATAGAACTCCGGAACAAGCCTTAATAATAGCAGAATATCCTAAGATGACTTCGTTTAACGAAAAGTTAATCGCTGATTTCGAATTTACTTCCGAAGTGATTGCTGGTTTGAGAACCATTCGTAAAGAGAAAAACATCGCGATGAAAGATGCTATCGATTTAAAAGTGGTAAACAACGAAAAGGTTTCGACTTATTTTGACAGTGTTATCATTAAGCTTGGTAACATCGCTTTACTAGAATATGTTACTGATAAAGTTGATGGTGCATTGACATATAGAGTAAAATCTAACGAATACTTCATCCCGGTTTCAGGGAATATTGATATTGCCGCTGAGATTGCTAAACTAACTGAAGAGCTAAAATACACACAAGGCTTTTTACGCAGTGTACAAGGCAAGTTATCTAACGAGAAGTTTGTTGGCGGTGCTCCCGAAAAAGTGCTGGAAATAGAACGCAAAAAAGAAGCCGATGCGTTGGCAAAGATTGCAACAATAGAACAAAGTTTAGCAAGTTTACAATAAAACTAAAGACCCGAATATTTCGGGTCTTTTTTATAAGGTGTGTATAAATATTTTGTAAATTAGTGCTTTCATTAACAATCAGCTCCATTTCTGACATAATACACCTTTTTGTATTTGGAATTGTAATGTTGTACTAATAAATACAACTCATTTTGATGGTTAAGCTGCCGCGATTTCGGTATGCAGGTTTTGAATTTCTTCAGATACTAAACTTATCTTACTGCTCAAAAATAAGGACTTACCAAAAAGCCATAAAAGCAGATTTTACTTTTAAAAATATTCACTCTCATAGGCAATCAATTTTCTTTATGAGAGATAACCCTTTTAATAAAAAGAAATAATGAAAACAATAATTAAAAAAATACTGCCTTTATTCACAGCTTTTCTTTTGCTTACATCTGTTCATATTTATGCACAAGATCCTGTGAAAACAGCTCCAAAAAATTACAAAAAAGTACTTTTAGAAAATGATAATGTCAGAGTATTACAATTTGAAATGGCCCCAAAAGAAGTCATTCCGTGGCATACACATCCTAATCATGTTATTTATGCTTTGAGCGATGGTAAAATTGAAATCACCGACAAAGGCAAAGAGGCAGTAACTATGGATGTCAAATCGGGAGATGTTGTTTTTATTCCTGCAGTAACCCATATGGCTAGAAATATTGGATCTACTACTATAAAGCTAATCATTACGGAAATAAAATGATTACTTAAATTAAAACAAAAAATCCCATTTCGAAAGAAATGGGATTTTATATAATATATCAGTTCTGAATTAAAACTGCTCTCTTCCTGCAAAGTGGAAAGCACCTTCGATAGCTGCATTTTCATCGCTATCTGAACCGTGAACAGCATTTTCACCAACAGATGTTGCATATTTTTTACGGATAGTTCCTTCAGCAGCTTGAGCTGGGTTTGTAGCTCCGATTAGCGTTCTGAAATCTTCAACAGCATTGTCTTTTTCCAAGATTGCCGCTACGATTGGTCCACGTGTCATGAATTCTACTAATTCTCCGTAGAAAGGTCTTTCAGCGTGAACAGCGTAAAATGCTTTTGCATCAGCTACTGTTAATTGCGTTAATTTCATTGCTACAATTCTGAAACCACCTTCAGTAATCATATTTAAAATTCCACCTATGTGTCCGTTTTCAACACCATCAGGCTTAATCATTGTAAATGTTCTATTCGTTGCCATTTTTTTGTTTTTATTTTTAATTTCGGTGCAAAAGTAAACTTTTTATACCATTATTAAAAATAGAACGACTATCAATTCTTGATAATTTTTTGCACGGCAAAATCTAATCCTGATTTAATTTTCACAAAATAAACGCCTTGACTTAATGTGCTTCCATCTAATTCGAATTGAGAAGTATTTGGCTCAAAACGTTGAATTGTTTTACCAGTCACATCAAAAAGTTCAACGCTGTCAATAGTTTCTGTATGTGACAGATTCCAAATAGTGTTAGTTGGATTAGGATAGATTTTTACTTTCGAAATCGAATTTTCCGGGTTTGATAAGATATTACTAAACGAATAATTTCCATTAGATTTTTCAAATGTAATATTATAAGTACCTGCTGTATTTATTGGTATCTCTGCACCATTTTGTGTTCCTTGTCCCGTAGGAAAGCCTGTTGAACCCCAATTAGACGTCCACAGATTATCTTTCCTAAATTTAACTGTACCTGTTGTTAGCACTAAATTAGAAATTGAATAACTAAATCCATCAGTGGTTGTTAAATCTGTATCAATAGCCAAATAGCCATTTAATGCAGTTCCTAAAATACCAATACTAGGATAAGTGAAACTGTATTCACCAGTTATTCTGTTGAAAGTAACAAACCATTCATTACCAGGAATAAATAAAGATGGGCCATTTAAAACAGACGTTCCACTAGGAAAAATAGTACTTCCCCAAACATTGCTGGTTGTATTATCTTGTCTGAAATAGGCATTTCCACTACTAAAATAAAATCCAGATAATGTGTAATTTATTCCATCGGTAGTAACCATATCAACATCAGGTGCAGCATATCCTAATTGAGAGTTTACAGCAGGACCCCAAATTCCAATTTTAGGAAATGGAGTTCCAATAAAAGTATAAGTGCCATTACTTCTATTAAAAGTTACATCATAAATCCCAGCTTGAGTTGGAATGCCAGAACCAAAAACATTTAAAATTCCTTGACCACTTGGAAAAGTAGTTCCGCCCCAATTATTTGTCCAATCATAATTTTCTCTAAATTTAACTTCACCATCTGACAATAATAAATTTGTTTTGGTGTAAGTGATGTTATCTGTAGTTGATAAAATAATTTCTGAACCGATTAAATTTGGAGGATAACCATTAACTCCAGTTCCTACAATTGAAATGATTTGTGAATTAGAATATAATGATAAAAATAAAATAAGAATAAGAAGTAATTGTTTTTTCATAACGAATTGATTTAAATTTTTTTAGCCAATGTAAACTATGATAATAGATTATAAAAATTTGGAAATCACTCTAACGTTTTCGTGTTGAAAACTTTACTGAATTAAAGAGTAATTATTGTAAAATTCGGCTCTAATGGTTTTAATTCCTGAAACAATTTTTCTAGGAGTTTACCATTTACATCCAAATAAAACTCTGAGAAATTTGCTTTTCGTTCCTGCAATCCTTGATTTGGGAATAGCTCATTCTGAAGCAAAATTATTTGTTCCAGTTTTTCAGCATAAACTCTTTTTTCGGCCTTCAGCAAACGTTTCTCCAGATTTTCCAGCCCTTTTATTTGTTTGGTTTGTTGCGCTTTCACAGCACCAATGAAAGATTTGTCGGTTTCATTAGCAATTAGAATTAGCTTTTCAAACTGCTGTTTTAAATGTTCTTTTTGCTCTGAGAAATCTAAGTTGAATTTTGAAAATTCTTTTGTTTTTTGGGTAAACAACTCTTGCTGATTATTAAATAAATCCGCCCAAGAAAGGTTTAATTTATCTGCTTTTTTAATTTGTTTTTCCGTTGCTAACAAAACAGAATTACGCACTAAAAGTATTGGAAAAGTTACCTTGTTCATTTCAAAAGTAGATTGCAATTGTAGCCAATAGGCAATTTCTCCACCACCACCAATGTAACACAAATTGGGCAAAACTATTTCTTCATATAATGGACGAAGAATAACATTTGGGCTAAATTTTTCAGGTTGGTTTTCTACCAATTCTAGAATTTCTTTTTCTGAAAAAGCAAGTTTGGTTGTATTAACTTTAAACAGATTATTTTCAAAAACTATTCGCTCTCTGAGATTATCTTCAATATAAAACAGATTGATTTCTCTCGGATTTACCTGAATGTCATAGGAAGCCTGAAGTAATGAATTGCTTTCGGTAACTTTTTGGAAAGACATTCTATTTGATAATTCATTTTTGACAAAAGGAAGGAATAATTGTTTTAAGCTTTTATCATCACCATCAAGAATAACTAAGCCTTTATCGCCAAATAATTCGTTTGCCAAAAATCGTGTGGCATCAGCAAGATTGTTATGTTTTAGATAACTTTTTTCGAAAAGTTCTTTTAAATAAGTTGCGTTTTCACCAATTCCTAATTCGGAAGCAAAGACATTTAAAACGTTGTTTAATCCTTCTGTCGAAAGTCGTCCAACCGGACCATGACTTTCGGTGTTCCAGTTGATTTTTGCATTTTTATAGTTGAAATGATTTATTTCTTCAAAATCATGATCTTCAGTCGCCATCCAATAAATCGGAACAAAATCATAAGTAGGATATTCTCTTTTTAAGGTAGTGCAAAGGTTAATTGTGGAAACAATTTTGTACAAAAAATATAAAGGCCCGGTGAACAAATTCAGTTGATGACCAGTTGTAATGGTAAACGTTTTTGTATTGGATAAAAGTGAAATATTAGCTTTAGTAAACTCTGAAATTTGAAAACCTTTATATTGATTTTCTAGAGCAGAAACCAAGCTTTTTCTATTTTCTTCGGGATAGTTTTGTGCCTTTTCATCCAGTTGACCTTTAAAGTTTTCTATGGTTGGAAAACGATTGTGCAGCGATTTCAATTCGGGCTTTTCATCTAAATAATCTACAATTAATTTAGTAAAATATCCTGATTTTTGATAGCTAATACAGTCAGTTGGCATGATAATTTTAGTAAATTAAGGGGTTATCAAAGTTCCAAAAAGATAATCATCTCCTAAAGAAAACTCACTATTTCCTTTCTTCAAAGTGACTTTTTTCAAACGAATAGTATGAAGATAAGTAGATGAAGTAAGGGTTGTTGTAGTTACTTCAATTATTCCGCTTACAGTGTCAATTCCATCTATCGCATCCCATTGTTGTGTTAGAGTTGGAGTAGAAGGAATTGTCGTAGCGCAGAAATAGGCATCGGTTATTGTACCAGAATATAATCGGTAGGATAATTTATTAGTAGCGCTAATCAATCTAGTTCTTGGAGTTGCTGTATCATGTGTAAACAATGCAGTATAATCAGCAAGATCTAAAGTAAAAACCTCTCCACCGCTAAAATCATAAATTTTTGTACTACAAGCACTTTTATCAACTTCATGATTAAAGCCAAATGCTAAAGGACTTACTGTAGTTGCATAGTTTCCGAAGACGAAAGTTTGATATCTTTGAGGTCCAGTTGGTTTTTCAAAGGTTATATCTTTAAATACAATATTATAAGTATAGCCAGTAATTCGGGTAGAATTGTCGGTAGCGTTAGTCGACTTAACTGCAGTAGAAGTGATTTGAATTGTACCGGCAGTTGCATTCCATTCTTCCTTTAAATTTGGTGTCGCATCAGGAACTGTTGGACAAATATTTAATTGACTTACATCACCATCATATTTTCTGTAAGTCACTTTATTGGTTGAATTTATAGAAACTTCTATCGGTGCGCCATCAAGCGTTTCATCAGCTGTAAAAGTAGAAGCCGGAATTTCAATAAAAAGCATTTCACCATCTTTAACTTTATAAATCACATCTTTAGCACTGCATTTTTGGGCAGTTACTTCAGAAAAATCGATAACATCAACAGTTAAATTTCCATCGTCACAAGCGGTAATAATCAGTAACAATGAGAGCATACATAAAATTCTTTTCATCGGAATAGTATAATTTTTAAGCAAAAATAAGTTTTTTATACTATTAAATTTTGCCTTTTATCATTTAATTAAGAACAGTACTTTTATATTTGCAACTCGAGTATCGTCCTAAATACGAGACGAACTGTACAAAGTAAAATGAAAAAAATATACCTCGATAACGCAGCAACCACACCAATTCGTCAAGAAGTTATTGATGAAATGGTAAAAGTTATGCAGTCAGAGTATGGAAATCCTTCGTCAACACACAGTATTGGCAGAAGTGCTAAAGCCATTATTGAAACTTCGAGAAAAAAAATTGCAAAATATTTGTATTGCAATGCGCAGGAAATCATTTTTACTTCCACAGCTACCGAAGCCACAAATTGGATTTTAAGAAGTGCTGTAAAAGACTTTGGCGTTAAGCGAATAATTACCTCAAAAGTGGAACATCATGCAACTTTGTATACCGTTCAGGCTTTGCAAGAAGAATTTGGTCTCGAAGTTGAATTTGTAAAAGTTTCTCACGATGGAATTTTAGATTATGACCAATTTTCGACCTTGCTTTCCATTGATACTAAAACAATAGTTTCGTTGATGCACGTAAATAATGAAACTGGAGTTGTCAATGATATTGAAAAGATAGGAGCGATGTGTCACCAAAAGAAAGCATTGTTTCATTGCGACACAGTTCAATCTATTGGGAAAACAGAATTGAATATAAAAGAATTAGCCGTTGATTTTTTAGTTGCTAGTGCCCATAAATTTCATGGACCAAAAGGTGTTGGTTTTGCTTTTGTTCGTAAAAATTTGGTTTTACAACCAATGTTGTTTGGTGGCGAACAAGAAAAAGGCTGGCGTGCCGGAACTGAATCAGTCCATCAAATCGCCGGAATGGCAAAAGCACTTGAACTTTCTTATGAGCATTTGAATGAGGAAAGAAGACAAATTTCTGAATTGAAAGTGTATTGTTTCCAAAAATTACAAGCTTCCTTTCCCGATGTTATTATAAATGGGAGCAATACATTTTACAATATTTTGAATGTTTTATTGCCTTTTACTCCCGAAAAAACAGCTATGATTTTATTTAATTTGGATATGAAAGGCATAGCAGTTTCTCGCGGAAGCGCATGTCAAAGCGGAAGTATTAAACCATCACATGTGTTGGCCGAAATGCTTTACGAGGATGAGTTAAAAAAACCAAGTTTGCGTATTTCATTCAGTCATTACAACACCAAAGAAGAAATAGATTATTTGGTTTCTACGTTAAAAGAAATTTAAATAGAAACCTAATTCATTGAAAAAACGCCTATTTTTGAATAAACAAAAAAATCAGTGTCATGAAAAAAACCATTTTACTTGCACTTATTGCATTCGGAATATCGTCAAACCTTTCGGCTCAAAAGAAAGGCGATGTAGAATTTGGAGTTAATATTGGATTTAATAACTCATCTGTTTCCGATAGCCAGTATTCATACGATTCAAGTACGGGATTGAATGTTGGAGGTTCTCTTGATTATTACTTTTCCAATACTTGGAGTTTAAAAGTAAAAATGATATATGATCAAAAAGGTTGGGATAATGGTGAAATTCTGAATCTTGATGACGGACAATATTATCCAACAGATTATAATTTAGATTATCTGACTATTCCTGTAATGGCCAATTGGCATTTTGGAAATAAAAAAGAGTGGTACCTGAATTTTGGACCTTACTTAGGATTTCTATTGAGTGCAAAAGACACCCAATTTGATGCTGATATGAAAAAGTTTTTCAACACCACTGATTTTGGTTTAGCTGCTGGTATTGGAGTTAAAATTCCAATTTCCAACAAACTAAAATTCTTTGCTGAAATAGAGGGGCAGGGTGGTTTTACAGATATAAATAAAGAACCAGGCTATTCGTCACTGACTAATAGTCGCTCAAGTATAAATGTTGGGCTCAACTTTTTATTAAAATAAATAAAAAACCGTCTCGTTTTTTTGGAACGAGAAGGTTTAAATAATTTTTTTGATGACACGCAAACGATGTGTATGTCTATTTTGTTCCGCATTATAAATCCCTAAATGATCTAATCGGTCAATGCGAACTTTGCCACTGGCGTGAATGATATAATTGTTTTCCATGATAATGCCAACGTGAATTATCTTTCCTTCTTCATTATCAAAAAAAGCTAAATCACCAGCTTCACTTTCTTCAATAAAACTCAAAGCATCGCCTTGCGTGGATTGTTGCGAAGCATCTCTTAGTAGAGAATACCCATTTAACTTATAAACCATTTGTGTAAACCCTGAACAGTCTATACCAAATGGTGTTTTTCCGCCCCACAAATAAGGAGCATTCAAATACATATAGGCGGTTGTAATCAAATCTGATTTTGGTTTGACACCAGTAGTTTTCATACCTTCAAACTCAAAATTTTCAATATTGATTTCGCTATGATTTAAAAACGATAGTGAAGAACCTAATGGAATTGGCAACAATACATTTGACGGATTTGTGACATATTCCACCAAATCGGAGTTTAATATAATTGCGTCTTTGGATAAACTTTTATAACTCTTTTCAGAAATCGTTTGATATTGTTTAGAATCGACCCAGCCTTCATATTCATCAAACTGTAATTTGATTTTTGACCATTGATTTTGTGTCTCCAATATTTCGAAATGCTCACCAAACAATACTTGAGAAACGATTTCGCTTCTGTCGCTTGATTCGGCTCGTAAAGGAATTATAGCAAGATTACAAATGGCAAACATCAATGTAAATTAGGATTAAGGATTTTGGATTAAGGAATTTAAAAGTAGGAAACAAATCCTAAATCCCAATTCCCATATCCTAAATTTATTTTCTTTCAATAACAATTGCTGAAGCACCACCGCCGCCATTGCAAATAGCTGCCGCACCGACTTTGGCATTATTTTGTTCTAAAACATTAATTAAGGTTACAATGATTCTGGCTCCGGAACATCCAAGAGGATGACCTAAAGAAACTGCGCCACCATTTACATTTACTTTGTCATTGTCTAGACCTAAGATTTTAGCATTTGCTAAACCAACCACTGCAAAAGCTTCATTGAATTCAAAAAAATCAACATCTGAAAGGGAAATTCCAGCTTTATCTAAAGCTTTTGGTAATGCTTTTGCTGGCGATGTTGTAAACCATTTTGGCTCCTGCGCCGCATCGGCATATGATTTTATATAAGCTAATGGTTTTAATCCCATTGACTGTGCTTTTTCCTCACTCATCAAAACTAAAGCAGCTGCACCATCATTTATAGTTGAAGCATTAGCCGCTGTAACGGTTCCGTCTTTAGTGAAAACAGCATTTAGTGTTGGAATTTTGTCCAATTTTACATTGGTATATTCTTCGTCTTGAGAAAAGATAATCGGTTCACCACGACTTTGCGGAATTTCAATAGGAACTATTTCATTATTGAATTTTCCATCGCTCCAGGCTTTAGCCGAACGTTCGTAGGATTGAATTGCGAAAGCATCTTGCTGTTCTCGAGATATTTTATATTCAGACGCACATAAGTCGGCAGAAACTCCCATCGCATTATTATCATAAGCATCAGTCAAGCCATCTTTCTGCATTCCGTCAACCATGGTTGTTGGGCCAAATTTCACACCATTTCTTAAGTGAACATAGTGTGGAATCAAACTCATGTTCTCCATTCCGCCAGCAACAACAATTTCAGCATCGCCAGCCATAATAGCCTGAGCACCTTGCATAACCGCTTTCATTCCGGAGGCACATACTTTGTTAATAGTAGTACAGGCAACCGTATTTGGTAATCCTGCATAAAGAGCCGCTTGTCTTGCCGGTGCTTGTCCGTTTCCTGCTTGCACCACATTTCCCATTAAAACCTCATCAACTAAATTTGGATCTAAATTGATTTTATCTAAAGCTCCTTTTATGGCAATGGCTCCTAATTTGGTCGCTGGGACTGTTGACAACGACCCCATAAAACTCCCGATAGGGGTTCTAACTGCTGAAACGATGACTACTTTTTTACTCATAATATGCTGTTTGTTATTGGTATTGCAAAACTAATCTTTTATTGCAAATTATGGAATTCAAAGCCCAATAAATCTTAATACTTTTCCCTAAGAATTGAAACTTAATTATTTTAAACAAAAAAACCGTCTCGTAAAATAACGAAACGGTTTACATTGTGATCCCAGAAGGATTCGAACCTTCGACCTACTGCTTAGAAGGCAGTTGCTCTATCCAGCTGAGCTATGGAACCAAAGAAGTTTTTAAAACAAAACTAATAAAAAGTCGGGGTGGCAGGATTCGAACCTGCGGCCTCCTGCTCCCAAAGCAGGCGCGATAACCGGGCTACGCTACACCCCGAAAATTAAAAAGCGGAGAGTAAGGGATTCGAACCCTTGGTACAGTTTCCCATACGCATGTTTAGCAAACATGTCCTTTCGGCCACTCAGGCAACTCTCCAGGTTTTCAATAATGCTCAAAGAACTTAACTTTTTTGCGGTTGCAAATGTAACTTTTCATTCTATAAATTACAACTATTTCATTTCTTTTTTTAATCATTAAAATAAATATTTTTTAAAAAGCTTCACTTTCAACATACTAGAAATATAATATTTTATCAGTTCGCCTATTTGTTTAATAATAAAGCCATCAAAGAGTAATTATTTTGATGGCTTTATAACTTAATAATTGTAACTTTTATTTTTTCATAGGCATTGCTGGCATATTAGAATTATAACAATCACGGTAGAGTTTCCATTTTCCGTCTTCCATTTTATATACTTCAAGTGATTTTCCGTCGTCCAACACTTTTCCGTCCTTGTCGTACATTGTCCAGGCATTTTCTGCTGTCAAATTGGTTTCATTACCCCAAAGGTCTACAAGGTTTAATTTTATTGTTGATGTATCGCCATTAAACCACATTCCAAAAGTGTTTTGAATGGCTGGCCTTCCTACAACAGCCTTACCATTTGGATTCATAAATTTTGCATCAGAAGTATAGCAATTGGCAAGTGCTACCGAATCTTTTGCGTTAAATGCTTTTTCGAATTCTGCGTAACCGGCTTCAACTGATGTTTTTGCCGCGGCTAAATCAAAAGCGGCTGCAGAAGCTGCTTGTTCTCCCGGAGCTTCTTCTGCTTTTTTGCAGCTCATGCATATTAAAATTAAAGAAGCACAAACGATTTTTAATAATTGAATTTTTTTCATAAATGATAAATTTAATGGTTAGTTATTGATTATTAAATTTATAAAATATTGATAATCAATTGGAATTCGACAGAAATACTTGTTAACAAAAAAATCCGCTTTAGTAAAAAGCGGATTCTAATTATCTAAAAATCTAACGATCTAACAATCTTATAAGTGAATCACTTCTCCATAAGCATCAGCTACAGCTTCCATAACCGCTTCGCTCATCGTTGGATGTGGATGGATTGATTTTAGGATTTCGTGACCTGTAGTCTCCAGTTTACGCGCTACAACTGCTTCTGCAATCATATCGGTAACTCCGGCACCAATCATGTGGCAACCTAACCATTCGCCATATTTGGCATCAAAAATTACTTTTACAAAACCATCAGGTGTTCCGGCAGCTTTTGCTTTTCCTGATGCTGAGAATGGGAATTTTCCGATTTTCAATTCGTATCCTTTTTCTTTGGCTTGTTTTTCGGTTAGACCAACAGAAGCAATTTCAGGAGTTGCATAAGTACAACCCGGTACATTACCATAATCGATTGGTTCTACGTGCAAACCTTTAATTTTCTCCACACAATTAATTCCTTCTGCCGAAGCAACGTGAGCCAAAGCTTGGCCTGGTGTTACATCTCCGATTGCATAATAACCGGGAACATTGGTTTGAGAATAAGCGTTTACCAAAATTTTATCTTTATCCGTTGCAATACCAACTTCTTCTAAGCCAATGTTTTCGATATTGGTTTTGATTCCAACTGCCGAAAGCAAAATATCAGCTTCCAGAATTTCTTCGCCTTTAGCGGTTTTTACAAAAGCTTTTACACCTTTACCTGAAGTGTCAATTTTTTCAACTGTAGAATTAGTCATCACAGTTATTCCAGATTTTTTCATCGAACGCTCAAATTGTTTTGAGATATCTTCATCTTCCACTGGAACCACATTTGGCATAAACTCCACAACGGTAACTTCTGTTCCCATTGCGTTATAGAAATGAGCAAATTCAACTCCAATTGCACCAGAACCCACAACAATCATTTTCTTTGGCTGTGTAGGCAAAGTCATCGCTTGACGGTAACCAATTACTTTTACACCATCTTGAGGTAAGTTTGGTAATTCACGTGAACGCGCACCAGTAGCGATGATGATATGGTCAGCTAAATATTCGGTAACTTTTTTGTCCTTATCGGTAACATCAACTTTTTTTCCTGGTTTTAGTTTTCCAAAACCATCGATAACGTCAATTTTATTTTTTTTCATTAAGAATTGAACTCCTTTGCTCATTCCGTCGGCAACGTCTCTTGAACGTTTTACTACGGCTGAGAAATCTTTGTCGAATTCTTTTATGGTTAATCCATAATCAGAAGCATGTTTTAGGTAATCAAAAACCTGAGCCGATTTTAAAAGCGCTTTGGTTGGAATACAACCCCAATTCAGACAAATTCCGCCAAGGTTTTCTTTTTCGATTACGGCTACTTTAAAGCCTAATTGTGAGGCACGAATAGCAGTAACATAACCGCCTGGACCACTTCCTAAAACAATAATATCGTATTTCATTTTTTCGAGTTATTTTAATATTGGTAAAATGCAGTCGCTAACGCTCGTGTCATTTGTATATGATTTCTAAATTAATTGAGACTGCGAATTTAAGGAATTATTTTAAAATAAAATGAGAAGTTGAAACCACTTTATAATCTGCTTTATTTTTCATTTAAGTTCCAAATCTTTTTCACAACAGTCACTATAGTTGTGGCTATTATTGATCCTATAAATGCTAGAAAAATATCTTTTTGTGCGTCCCAAATATCGCCTTGTGTTCCAAGATAAGCATCGCCTTGCGCCTTAAAGAAGACATCGGCAACAGCCCATTCTATTAGTTCATAAAATCCGCTTATGGAAAGTGTAATTTCTATCGGTAATGTCCATGCCACCCAATTTGGAAATTTTAACCATTTCAAAAACATCTCTCGCATCGGATAAGCTAACAGAAATCCGAAACTAAAATGTACTATTCGATCATAATGATTGCGGGACAAATCAAATGCGTCTTTAAGCCAATAACCAAAAGGATTTTCGGCATAAGTATATTTTGAACCATAAACATGCAGGCACAAATAGATGCAAATCAACAGATAACTTAAATCGCTGAATACAAATTTTTTATAGGTGAAAATAAGAAATCCTAAAAAGATAAAAACCAAGGTATTTTCTAAAATCCAATTAGCGGTATCGGTATTTCCAACATAGGAATTTATCCAGTTTATCAGAAAAAATATGATAAAGGCTTTCTGCCAAATATTATTTTTTAATGGAGTTCTTTCTTTAGAAATTGCTATGGTAAATGCCATTGTATTTTGATTTATAGGTGCGACAAATTATGAATTGTTTTCTAAAGAAAATTGTGAGTCATATAATTTTTTATAATAGCCTTCCGATTTGGTTATCAATTCCTGATGCGTTCCTTCTTCTACAATTTGACCTTTGTCCATTACGATGATTTTATCAGCGTTAATAATAGTAGCCAATCGATGCGCAATTACTATAGATGTTCTGCCTTTGGTAATGGTTTCGGTGGCTTTTTGAATTAATTCTTCGCTATACGTATCAATAGAGGAAGTGGCTTCGTCCAAAATTAAAATACTTGGATTGCTCACGTAAGAACGAAGGAAAGCAATCAATTGACGTTGTCCTGAAGATAACATAACTCCACGTTCTTTTACATCATAATCATAACCGCTGGGAAGGCTTTTAATAAATTTATGCACGCCAATTTCTTTTGCGGCATTAATAACAGTTTCACGAGTAATTTCCGGATTGTTCAGCGTAATATTATTGTGAATCGTATCGGCAAAAAGGAAGACATCTTGTAATACAATAGCAATTTGTTGGCGAAGACTTTCGAGTTTGAAATCGTTTATGTTTTGGTCATCGATATAAATCGTACCTGAATTGATTTCGTAAAACCGATTTAAAAGATTAATGATTGTCGATTTTCCTGCGCCGGTAGCTCCAACAATGGCAATGGTTTCACCGGCATTTACTTTTAGGTTGATGCCTTTTAGCACTTCTTCTTTGTCAATATAACTGAAACGAACATTTTCAAAACGAATGTTTCCATGAAAATGATTGGCTGTTTTTGTTCCATCATTCTGAACATCGTTATCGGTGTCTAAAATATCAAATACACGATTAGCCGCAATCATTCCCATTTGCATTTCGTTGAATTTATCCGCAATTTGTCGCAACGGATTAAACAGCATTCCGATGAACATCGTATACGAAAACAAATCGCCAAATGTGGTAAATTTATCTCCATCTAAAATATGAAAACCGCCATAAAGAACAACGGCACCAAGTGTTAATGACGAAATAATATCGGCAATAGGGAAGAAGATGGAGTTATAAAATATGGTTCTAATCCAAGCTTTATTGTGTTTCTGATTAATTTCTTTGAACTTTTCAAATTCAATATCTTCCCGATTAAAAAGCTGCACAATCTTCATTCCGGTAACACGTTCCTGTACAAAAACATTCATATTGTTAACCTGAGTTCTAACTTCTTCAAAGGCAACCTGCATTTTGCGTTGAAAAATCCGTGTGATATAAACCAATATTGGCATGGCAATTATGACTATCCATGTCAATCGCCAGTTCATGTAAAACATAAAGAATAACACCACAATCATTTTCAATAAATCACTGAAAATCATAAACAATCCTTGACTGAAAATACGTGCGATTTGCTCAATGTCGGAAACAGAACGTGTTACTAACATGCCAACAGGTGAATTGTCAAAATATTTCATCCTGAAACTGAGAATGTGTTTGAATAATTTTATTCGGATGTCTTTTATGATATCTTGACCTAACCAATTGGCCCAATACACAAAATAGAATTGCGAAATGGATTCTAAAAGCATGACAATTCCCATGACAGATACATAAAATAAAAGTCCGTGTTCGTCTTTTGGTTTTATATATTCATCGACAGTTTGCTTTAACAAATAAGGGCGAAGTGCAGCAAAAACAGAAAGCAATATAGCAAACAAAATCACCCCATAATATCTGAATTTATAGGGTTTGGTATATTTTAAAATTCGCTTAAATAAATTGGTGTCGAATGCTTTTGCTTGCATAGTCATTGCGAGGAGTTGCGAGGCACGAAGCAAAGCAATCCGTTCCTAAGTTAATGTTATTTGAAATATTCGTATTCAATTTTGGTTAAATACAATCCGTGTGCAGGCACCGAAAATCCGGCTTGACTGCGGTCTTTGCTATCAATTATTTTTTCAAAATCGGCTAAACTAATTTTTCCTGTTCCGATGTTTATCATGGTTCCAATAATTGCGCGAACCATATTTCGCAAAAACCGATCAGCAGCAATGGTAAATATCAGTTTGTTTCCGTTTTGTTTTCCCGAAGCTTCGGGATTGCCTCGAGTCCAATGTGCTTCAAAAATCACACAGTTGAATGTATTGACTTCCGTATTTACTTTTGAAAAACATTCGAAATCGTTATGTTTAAACAAAATTTGACACGCTTCATTCATTTTATCAATATTCAATGGCAATTGAAACTGATAACTTCCATCATTTTCAAAAACATCTTTCATCGTGTGAATGTGATATTCATAAGTGCGTTTCGTAGCGTCAAATCTTGCATGCGCTTCGTCGGAAACTTTTAGAATATTGAAAACAGCAATGTCTTTTGGTAAAAATGAATTGAGTTTGTGAACCAATTGTGGTACATCAACTTCGCTTTCGAAATCGAAATGAGCAAACATTTGTTTGGCATGAACTCCGGTATCGGTTCTTCCTGCACCAACAATATCAATATCGGTTTTTAGCAATAATGATAGGGCTTTGTTAAGCGTCTCCTGCACAGAATCAGCGCCAGGTTGATACTGCCAACCGTGATAATTTGTTCCTTTATATGCTAATTCGATAAAATATCTCAATGTTGAAGTGCCTAAATTTATGAGGTGTAAAGGTACAAAGGTTTTTAATTTTGATGTTTAAAGTTTTCATAATTTCATTGATTATATTTGCAACCTCAGAACCTTAGTATCTCAGAACCTTATTACCTTTTGTCTTGAAAAAAATCCTTCTTCTTTCCGACACTCACAGTCAAATAGATGATACTATTTTAAAATATGTTCGTCAAGCGGATGAAGTATGGCATGCTGGTGATATTGGTGATTTGAAAGTAACAGATACACTAAAATCATTAAAACCATTACGTGCGGTTTATGGCAATATTGATGATGACAAAGCGCGAATGGAATTCCCATTGAATAATCGCTTTCTTTGTGAAGATGTCGATGTTTGGATTACACACATTGGCGGTTATCCGGGAAAATATAATCAAAACATTCGAACCGAAATCCAAAATAATCCGCCCAAACTTTTCATTTGTGGTCATTCGCATATTTTAAAAGTGCAATTTGATAAGACTTTAAATTTATTGCACATAAATCCCGGAGCTTGCGGTATTTATGGTTTTCATCAAGTGCGAACAATGTTGCGATTTGAAATTGATGGCGATAAGATTCAGAACCTCGAGATTATTGAAATAGGGAAGAAGTAGTGTTCAGTCACAGTCGCAGTTATTAGTTTAGCCACAGATTGGAAAGGATTAAACGGATTTGCACAGATTTCTTTTGTTGTTAATCTGTGTAAATCAGACAAATCAGTGTTATCGTTCCGCCTCTTCTCGTCAGTTGCGAACTTCGGAACTTTATATTTTCTGTTAAAGATAAAAATTCTTGCGAAACGTGAACGTGAACTTACAACAAAATTCGCAATTGCGAGAAACGGCTGTTAACCTACGTTTTTCATACTAACTTGAGCGCACAAACTTTGCCAGTTTCCACTTAGGATTCCACTTTCCATTACTTGCCTTTCACTTAAAAACTGAACTTTGCAAGTACAAGAAAGGCTTTTGATGTAATCAAAAGCCTCAATTGCTAAAAACATGTATCAGCTAATGTTGTTATTCTTTTATAAATTTTTGGTTTATTTCACCTAATTTGAAAATGTATATACCTTTTGCTAAATTTTCAATATTTATTTGATTTGATCCATTCATTAAGTATCCGTTTAAAATAATTCTACCATTAATGTCAATTATTTTAAATTCGTCTTTATCTGATTGATTATTTTGCAAGTCTATGTTCAGTAAATTTGCAGTTGGATTTGGATATAAGGTAATTTGTTTGTTCAACCCAAACTCATTAATA
Organism: Flavobacterium sp.; assembly: GCF_031381455.1. Lineage (GTDB taxonomy): Bacteria > Bacteroidota > Bacteroidia > Flavobacteriales > Flavobacteriaceae > Flavobacterium. The sequence goes on from NZ_JANMXZ010000002.1 coordinate 23,023, forward strand.
GACAAAGTATTTCCATTATATCTCGCTAATGCGAAATCATTACCAGAATAACCAACTGCAATAATTTTATCATCAGATTGTATAGTCATATCAAATGCCTCATTTGTAGTGTTGGTCCCAAATGTTGTAGTTACTTTTCCAGCAGTTCCAAAAGTAGAATCTACAGTATAATTTGCATTTACTCTTGCAATTCCAAAAGTTGAACTTGTAACCGATGTTACATTTGAACCAGCTAAAACAATTTTTCCTGTACTGTCAATTCCCATGCCATATGCAATATCTTTAACGAGTGAACCATAATCAAATAATGCTTTTCCAACTGCTGTTGAGCCAGCAGAATCATAAAGTCCTAAAAAATAATCATATTCTAAAGTTGATAAATAGCCACCTCCACTATATAATATACTGTCATCAGAGTTTAATATCATTGAAAATGATTTGTCATCTCCATTAAAACCTCCATTTGTAACTATATAACCATCTGTCGAAAAGGATGTGTCCATTGATCCATTATTATTTATTCTGCAACCATAATAATTTGCACTCCATTGTAATCCTTGCTGATTTATCCAACCTACAGCAGAAATTTTCCCATTTGACTTTATTGATAAATCTTCAATCACATTAAAATATGTACCTGTTCCCGAAGCATCATCAAGTAAAACTTTTCCTGTTGTATTAAAAGTGGTGTCTAACAATCCAGCAGAAGTATATCTAGCAATAACAGCTTGTGAATTAGTTGATGTTAGTGATGAAGTTCCGCCTACTACAATATTACCAGTTAAAGAATGAATTTTGACAGTTTTGATTTCGTCAGCCCTGTTTGTTATAAAATCTGTTAAAACTTTGCCAGATGTTCCGAATGAAGTGTCTAAAGTTCCATTAGTGTTTAATCTTATTAAGGCTGCATTTTTATTACTTCCATCATCAGAGTAACCTGCTAAAACAATCCTTCCGTCGGCTTGAATAGCAACAGAATAAACAACATCATCGCTACCAGTCTGAACGTCAATAGTAAAAATTCCACTTGTTCCAAAAGTAGAATCTAATGTTCCATTTGAATTGTAACGTAAACAAGCAAAATCTTTGCCAGTTGATGCATTTGTTGTCATTCCAGCAACAATAATTTGTCCGTCAGTTTGCAATGCAACAGCATATGCTTTGTCGGCACCACTATTTATAGAAGTTACTACTTTACCACCTGTTCCAAAACTTGAGTCCAAACTTCCCGATTGGGAATAAACATTACTCGCAATAATAATGATTCCTAATTGTAATAATTTTTTCATAATTTTTCTTTCTTTTAATTTGACAAATTTAATATAATTTTTCTTTCATTACGATTTTTTATGCAATATCCGCTAAATCTATGCTAAAATTTAGTTTCTGAATAAACATTTTCGAAACACTTTTAGAAAACTAAAACCTCACTTTTCAGCTAAATTTCTGTTGAAAAACGCAACGCGAAAAATGTGGGTTATCTGTGTGCCATATCCAAATCAACTTCTCGAAGCATACCGTTTCTTAGTAAATCTTCGCGTACTATTTTGATTATTTATTTCATTGCAATGACAAAATAAAAAACCCGTCTGTTTAACGAGACGGGTTTTTCGCAGCACTAAAAAACTAAGTTTATAGGTTTATCGCAGTCGATCCACAGATTTTACGAGATCTTCGTCCTTTTTTATGGCTTTGTTGGCCAAAACCAAAATTACGATAGAAAAAATAGGTAAGAACATCCCAACACCCTTCTCAGAAATAGCTGTTTCTCCAGATGCAATTAGTGTTCGATACACAAATAATCCTAATAAAATTAAATTAAATATCATATTCAATCTGCCCATGACAAATTGTTGTTGTCTTTTTTTGTGTGATAAAATGCTCAATAAAGATAGCGTAGTGCTTAATCCAAACAGCGTAACATAAACCATATCCATCATAAAATAGAAAGGTTTTCCGGCTACATCTTTCCATAATGGAAACACAAACGGTAAAACTCCGGTTATAATCAAGCAAGCGATCAAATAATATGTTTGTATTCTAAACATTTGTTTTTTTTCAATAATGAGATGCAAAAATAAAATTTCTTTTTAAAAAAATACTATTGCATGATAAAATATTATTTGTATTATTGCATTTCATATCCGCAAGAACTTCATCATTCGGATTATTCTAAGCATTAAAATCTACCCACTTTTTACATTCCATTATAACGATTACGATATAAATACTATTTATGTTTAACATTTCTGCCCTAAAAGAAATGAAGCTTGCTGAGCTTCAGGAAATTGCCAAATTAGCAAAAACAATAAAAGTTACCGGTGCCAAAAAAGATACGCTTATTGCGCAAATTTTGGAACATCAGAACAAAGATGCGGCTCAAGACGAACCAAATAGTGCTGTAAACTCGAGCGAAAGCGAACAGGAGAAGCAAAAACCTTCAGATAATAAATCCAAACGCGCTCGTATTTCACCCGAAACTAAAAAAGTGGCTGGTACCAATCAAAATGATTTGTTTGCCGAAAAAGCTGAAGTTGTTGACAGGAGCGATAGCGAACTGGCTCAGCAAAAAACGGCTTTTGAAAATAAAAACCCAAAGTTCAAAAAGCCCCTTTTTAAAAAGAATACTAATACGCAACAAATAGCTTCTGAAGAACAGCCAACTGAAAGCGATTTAGAAGTTATAGAAAAACCTGCTGTTGAAGATTCTGAAGCCAATACAAATCAAAATAATGATGGTAATCAGGTTCAAAAGCCAAAGCATCATAACCCAAATCAAAACGGACTCGAGGCAGAGCCGAACAGGGCAAAGCCAAACGGGAACAACGGCAACAACAACCCAAATTTTAAAGGTAAAAAGCAGAATAATTTCCGCGATTCAGATTTTGAATTTGACGGAATTATAGAAAGCGAAGGCGTACTTGAAATGATGCCTGATGGCTATGGTTTCTTGCGTTCTTCAGATTATAATTATTTGGCTTCTCCTGATGATATTTATCTTTCGACTTCACAAATCAGATTGTTTGGTTTAAAAACCGGAGATACTGTAAAAGGTGTGGTTCGTCCACCAAAAGAAGGCGAGAAGTTTTTTCCATTAGTAAAAGTTTTAAAAATAAATGGTCATGACCCGCAAGTGGTTCGTGACAGAGTTTCATTCGAACATTTAACACCAATATTTCCGCAAGAAAAATTTAGCATTGCTGATAAACAAGCTAGTGTGTCTACGCGTATTATCGATTTATTTTCTCCTATAGGAAAAGGACAGCGTGGAATGATAGTAGCGCAGCCAAAAACAGGAAAGACAATGTTATTAAAAGATATTGCTAATGCCATTGCTGCCAATCATCCTGAAGTTTATTTGATTGTTTTATTGATAGACGAACGTCCTGAAGAGGTTACCGATATGCAACGAAGTGTTCGTGGTGAAGTTATCGCTTCTACCTTCGATAGAGAACCTTCGGAACACGTGAAAATTGCGAATATTGTTCTTGAAAAATCAAAGCGTTTGGTAGAATGTGGCCATGATGTAGTGATATTATTAGATTCGATTACGCGTTTGGCAAGAGCATATAATACGGTGCAACCGGCATCCGGAAAAGTACTTTCGGGTGGAGTTGATGCGAATGCGTTACAAAAACCAAAGCGTTTCTTTGGTGCGGCACGTAATGTAGAAAATGGTGGTTCGTTAAGTATCATCGCAACTGCATTAACTGAAACAGGTTCTAAAATGGATGAAGTTATCTTCGAAGAATTCAAAGGAACCGGTAATATGGAATTGCAATTGGATAGAAAAATTGCCAACCGCAGAATTTTCCCTGCTATCGATTTGACGTCTTCAAGTACGCGTCGCGACGATTTATTATTAGATCCAAATACGCTTAAACGTATGTGGATTTTGCGTAAATTCCTTGCCGATATGAATCCAGTGGAAGCAATGGATACGATTAATGATAAGATTAAGAAAACCCGAAACAATGAGGAATTCCTCATCTCGATGAATGACTAATATTAGAAATCCCAACTGAAAGGTTGGGATTTTTTTATGTAAAAATGTCATGTTGTCATATTTATTTTGCCCAAAACTGACAATTTATTCCCATATGTTGCTTGGCACAATACTTGACTTTGGACAACCAACGTTTTAAAAATAAACACACAAACAAAAATATAAACTAAATAAAATGGGAAAAATAATCGGAATTGACTTAGGAACAACCAACTCTTGCGTTTCTGTAATGGAAGGACAAGAAGCAGTAGTAATCCCTAATTCAGAAGGAAAAAGAACAACACCATCAATTATCGCTTTTGTTGAAGGTGGTGAAATAAAAGTTGGTGATCCTGCCAAAAGACAAGCGGTAACTAACCCAACAAAAACGGTTGGTTCCATCAAACGTTTTATGGGACATACTTTCGCTGAAACTACTGGTGAAGCAAAAAAAGTACCTTATAGTGTTGTAAAAGGTGACAACAATACACCACGTGTTGATATTGACGGTCGTTTATATACACCACAAGAATTGTCCGCAATGACACTTCAAAAAATGAAAAAAACAGCGGAAGACTATTTAGGTCAAACCGTTACCGAAGCAGTTATTACGGTTCCGGCTTACTTTAATGATGCGCAACGTCAGGCTACAAAAGAAGCTGGTGAAATTGCAGGTCTTAAAGTAATGAGAATTATCAATGAGCCAACTGCTGCGGCATTAGCTTACGGATTGGACAAAAAAGGAGTAGACCAAAAAATTGCAGTGTACGATTTAGGCGGTGGTACTTTTGATATTTCTATCCTTGAATTAGGTGACGGAGTTTTCGAAGTATTGTCTACAAATGGCGATACACACTTAGGTGGAGATGACTTTGACCAAACTATCATTGATTGGTTGGCAGATGAATTCAAATCGGAAGAAGGAATTGATTTGCGTTTGGATCCAATGTCATTACAAAGAATTAAAGAAGCTGCTGAAAAAGCGAAAATCGAATTGTCATCTTCTGCTGAAACAGAAATCAATTTGCCTTACGTTACCGCTACAGCTTCAGGGCCAAAACACTTAGTAAAAAAATTAACAAGAGCTAAATTTGAGCAATTATCAGATTCTTTAGTAAAACGTTCAATGGAACCAGTTGCTAAAGCTTTGAAAGATGCTGGTTTATCTACATCAGATATTGACGAAGTTATCTTGGTTGGTGGTTCTACAAGAATGCCAAGAATTGCTGACGAAGTTGAAAAATTCTTTGGTAAGAAAGCATCAAAAGGAGTAAACCCTGATGAAGTTGTAGCGATAGGAGCTGCTATTCAAGGTGGTGTTTTATCTGGAGATGTAAAAGATGTATTGTTGTTAGACGTTACGCCTTTATCATTAGGTATCGAAACTATGGGGAATGTGATGACTAAATTAATCGAGTCAAACACAACTATTCCAACAAAAAAATCACAAGTATTCTCTACTGCTGTGGATAACCAACCAAGTGTTGAAATCCACGTATTGCAAGGAGAAAGAACTATGGCTGCAGATAACAAAACGATTGGTCGTTTCCACTTAGACGGAATTCCGCCATCTCCAAGAGGTGTTCCTCAGATTGAAGTTACTTTCGATATTGATGCCAATGGTATCATCAAAGTTTCGGCTACTGATAAAGGAACAGGAAAATCGCATGACATCCGTATCGAAGCATCCTCTGGCTTAACCGCTGAAGAAATCGAAAGAATGAAAAAGGATGCAGAAGCAAATGCAGGGGCTGATAAAATTGCAAAAGAAAGAGTAGAAAAACTAAATGAAGCTGACAGTATGATTTTCCAAACAGAAAGTCAATTGAAAGAACTGGGAGAAAAATTAGCTGACGATCATAAAGTAGCTATCGAATTAGCTTTGACTGAATTGAGAATGGCGCACCAAAATCAAGATTTGGAAGCGATTCAAAAAGGTCTTGACAATGTTAATGCCGCTTGGAAAACAGCTACTGAAGCAATGTATGCTCAAGGTGAAGCCGGTCAAGCGCAAGACGCAGAACCACAAGCTGACGCACAAGGAGATAATACACAAGATGTAGAATTCGAAGAGGTAAAGTAAGTTAGCCAACCAATTGTGTATAACAAAATTGTGTAAATCACTTATTCCGTCCCGAGACTTCGGGAGACTTGGAAAAAATAACAGAAAACCGGATAAGCGATTATCCGGTTTTTTTTATTCTTATTTCTTTCCAAACATCTTTATTATTACCACTACGTGAGGAAAAGTAATTGAAGCTAGAAAAGAAAAGAATAAAGCATTAAATATTTTTTGATCTTTAAATACAAAATAAAGTAAAGCGATACCTAATAATGATACAATCCAATAAGCAAATGCCGAACGGAAATATAATTTAAAATTATTGAAGCTAACGTTACCAAAAAGAAACTTAATCTGATCCATCATTGAAGGAATACTGTGCCAAAATATAAAGTATAATGCAAAACCCCATATAAGAGTTGATACTTTAAAAATAATTGAAAACACAAATAGAAAGAATAGTTCTTTAAAGAAGTAGTTTTTGAATCTTTCAATTCTGAAATAAAAAAAGATACTTAAAAGAGTAAAAATACTCAAAAGGATTTTTAGAATAAGTAAAAAAGCAAAATTTGGAACCTCTATAGTAGTGATAGCAAGAATTATTTTCTGAACTTCTACAGCATGAAATGTAAATATCAAAAAGAGAATTATTAGTCCATAACACATCTCATATACAAACTTTATCCATTTCACTTCTATTTTTAGTTGCTCATTCCATTGTTGTTCACCAAAATGATATCCACTAATGATAATAAATAAAGTCAAAGCTAACCAAGGAATGATATAAAAAAGAGTGGCGCCTATAAGTACTATTATAACATAATAAAGTAAGACTTTATAAAAATTTTGAACTTTATTGTGAGGATTTACATTTTTTATCAGAGCTAAATCGTTTGCGCCATGTAAAATTCCAAATGAAAGTATTAGTATAAAACCTACAATTAGTTGAAATTCATTTGAAAAAAACGAGTTTATCCATAAGCCTAAAAAGCTTGCTACTATTGCGAAGTTTGTATATTTTGGCATCTGATATTAAAATTTGTTTAAAAATAAACAAAAAAAAATAAACAAAAACATTTTTTATTTGTTTAATCTTTTATAAATTTGGTTAAACAAAATTAATCTAAATTCTTTTAAATTATGTTAAACACTATTTTATCTTCAGCACTAATTGCGAAAATGTTACCTACAGATTATGTTGGTTTCACTTTTTTTGTTGGATGCATGGCTATGATGGCAGCATCTGCATTTTTCTTTTTATCATTAAATCAATTTGATAAAAAGTGGCGTACTTCTGTCTTAGTATCAGGTTTGATAACCTTTATTGCAGCAGTACATTATTTTTACATGAGAGATTATTGGGCTTCATTCCAAGAATCTCCAACATTTTTCAGGTATGTTGACTGGATTCTTACCGTTCCATTAATGTGTCTTGAGTTTTATTTAATACTTAAAATTGCTGGTGCAAAGAAGAGCTTATTATCTAAAATGATTTTCTATTCCGTAATTATGTTAGTAACTGGTTACTTTGGAGAAGCTGTTTATCCTGAAAGTGCTCAAATTTGGGGATTAATTTCTGGTATTGCATACTTCGCAATCGTTTATGAAATTTGGTTAGGTGAAGCATCAAAATTAGCTAAAGCAGCTGGTGGAAATGTTTTAGAGGCGCACAAAATTCTATGTTGGTTTGTATTGGTAGGATGGGCTATTTATCCATTAGGTTATATGTTAGGTACTGAAGGATGGTATACAAGTATGTTAGGTAAAGGAAATGTAGATGTTGCCTACAATATCGCAGATGCAATTAACAAAATCGGTTTTGGTTTAGTTATTTACTCTTTAGCAGTTAAATCACAAAAAGACTAAATTTTATATTTAAAAATCAAGACCGTCAAGTTTAATTACTTGGCGGTTTTTTTATTTAACATTTATAGAATAATTTATTTTGTACATTGGCTATCTATATTTTAACCTATTATTATTGCTATGAAAAAAATATTTTTATTCCTATGTGTTGGCTTGTTGAGTGTCAATGTTTTCAGCCAAAAAAAGACCCGAGGCGGAGCCGAACGGAGCGGAGCTAAATCAACAACTGTTTCAGTATTCCCAAAACTTGACAATCTACAGGTTGAAGTAAGAGCTGGAAAGTTCCAGGTTGCCATTAGTGAGAAAGGAAAAGCCAACGATGCTTTAGTGGTTAAGGAAGTTACTACCGGATATGCTCCAAATGAATGCAAGCTGAGTTCATTTATGGCAAGTGGAGTTAAGTTGTATTTACTTACGTGGACAGAACTGTCTCAAACAAAATCGACAAATAAAACTGAGGATAAAACCACTATCTATTCTGTAGTTTATGAAATTACATCCAAAAAACAAGTGCATTCTAATTATCAATTAACGAATCATATTACCGAAAAGGTATTTTTAGGTGGAACAGCTGCTTCTGAAACGCAGGAAAAAGTGAGAAGAGAAGGTTTTGAATTTGTATTAAATCCTGATGGTTCAATAACTCAGAAAAATAAAACCCAACAAACTACTTTAGTTTACGATAAAGACAAAATGGTATTTGTTTCTAAAAAGAAATAACTAATTCGATAAATTCATCACAACAAATTATTTTTGACACTTCTTATTTTTCAATAAATAGGCAGATGTCTGATAGAATGAAATTGTTTCATTTACCAAATCTTCTCTCAAAGTAGTCATTGGTTTTTCGTCATAGAACAATTGAAAACCAGGTTTTAACTTTGTATTAGGTTGTGGTATTAGTTGAAACTGTTTTACTTTTTTAACGGGAGAAATAATCGTCAACACATTATCCTTAATCAATCCTAAATCTTGATAGGTCGCTACAAAGGCTCTTGGTTTATAATCAGCCGCAAATATATCCTGACCATAAAATTTACTTGAGTAATTATAATTTAATAATCCAAACAGCGTAGGCATAATATCAATTTGTGACATTAAAACTGTTTCTTCTTTGGCAGGAATAAATCCAGGTGAATAAATAAACGCCGGAATATGGTATTTGTCCATAGGCAATTCGGTTTTTCCTGAACTCGAAGCACAATGATCTGCCAAGATTACAAAAACAGTATTTTTAAACCAAGATTGCTTAGAAGCCATAGCAAAAAATTGTTTCATAGCATAATCGGTATATTTCACACCGCCATCTCTTGATTTTGCTTTTCCGGAAATATCAATTTTACCTTCAGGATAAGTAAATGGTCGATGATTGCTAACCGTCATAATATGATTAAAGAAAGGCTTGTTTTCTTTTGCTTCTGTATTCATTACTTTGATGGCTTTGTTGTACATATCTTCATCACAAACACCCCAAATATTTGAGAAGGTAATTTCCTCTGGTGTGAATGTTTTTTTATCCACAATATCATAACCATTGCCACCAAAAAAATCACCCATATTATCAAAAAATGCATCACCACCATACATATATTTGACGTTATAACCTCTTTGTTTAAATAGGTTTCCGGTAGAAAATTTGTTTTTGTTGTCTTTGCGTTTCACCACACTTTCGGCAGCACTTGGAGGCAAACATAGTGTAACGGCTTCTAAACCACGAACGGTTCTGTTGCCAACAGCATACAAATTGGTAAACTGCAAACTTTGCTGTGCTAACGAATCCAGAAACGGAGTAATATTTTTTTCACTACCATAACCTTTCATAAATTCGGCGCTATAACTTTCGATAGTAATTAATACTACGTTTTTATGTATTTCTGTTGAATCGCTTTTTATAATCCGCAACGAGGTTCTATTTCCAATTCCGGGTAACTGTTTTTGAAGCAAGGCAAAAGCTTCCGCATCGGGCAATGTTTTATAAAATTTATGAAACTCCAATTCATTATTCATAAAAGCTACATAAAATTTATACAAACCATCGGCCTGCAACTCATTGGTAAAAACATTTGTTGACTTTTCTTGATTCGCGAAAAATGGAATCACAAACAAAGAGATTATAAATAAAACTACATAAACACCTAATCCTTTAATTTTATCTGCAAATGAAGGAAGATTATAAAGAAACGGTTTTGTATGTTTTACGATAAAATAAGTAAACAAAGCTGTGATTAATCCAACACCAATAAACAAAGGAATTACAGGATACGATTCCATAATGTTACCAATCACAGTATTTGTATAGACCAAATAATCAACGGCAATGAAGTTATAACGTACGCCAAACTCGTTCCAAAAGAAGAATTCGCTAATCGCATTTTGGACAATTACCAAGACAAAAATAAAAATGGTAATACTGTACAAAACCAATCGAATTTGTTTTCGATACTTAGGTAAAAACAATAATAGTCCGAAGAAAAAGGTTTTTAGTGCAATAAAACTAATGCCAATTTCAGGCAATGAGCCACCATATTCATTGAGAATAGTATTAAAAAAAGAAACATATATCAGGAGTGAAAGTAAACATCCAAAAATAATATAACCCCAAGGTTTCTCGTATTTTGAATTAGACAAAAACAGTAAATACAACCATAAAAGAGCACTGGCTACTATAAATACAAACAGATCCGAAAACAAACCAAATGAAAATATCTTAATGATTTCAAAGACTCCGAAAGTCGATTGTGTAATAGGATGGAACAGCAGTACAATTCTAAGGATGATATTAACAATAAGAAAAAATACGAGTAAGTTTATGAAAGGCGAATATTTTTTAAAAAAGCTCATTTGGAGTTGTTATTTTTATGCTAAAGTAGTTAACAATTAACTATTAATTTGCCCTATGATTAATTTTTACTTAAATACAGATTCGATGCATGGGTTATCCGACAATTAAGTTTTAAATTTACTTTTTGTAAAAATTTAGCAACACAACATGAAGCATATTTTAATAGTAGAAGACGAAGAAGGAATTGTTCAATTCTTAAAGCAAGGATTAGAGGAAGAAAACTATCAAGTCTCTTCGGCTAATAATGGTTTAGATGGTTTTAAACTTTTTCAAAATCAGAAGTTTGATTTAGTGCTTTTAGATTGGATGCTTCCCCAAATGACTGGATTACAAGTTTGCGAAAAAATAAGAGAAACCAATTCAAAAACACCCATTATATTTCTAACAGCCAAAGATACCGTGCAAGAAACAGTGGAAGGTTTGAAAACGGGAGCAAACGATTACATCAAAAAACCATTTAGTTTTGACGAATTAGTAGAACGTATCAAAGTACAATTGCGAGATAAAAACGAGCAAGAAATACTTACGCTTGGGACAATTGAAATTAACATACAAAAACATTCAGTGAGTGTTAACAATTCTGATGTTACATTAACCCATAAAGAATTTGACTTGCTTTGCTATTTGGTAAAAAATAAGGGCAATGTTTGTTCGAGAACTCAAATTATTCAGGATGTTTGGGGAATTCATTTTGATTATGACACCGGAGTAATAGATGTTTTTATGAATGCGATTCGAAAAAAACTCAACCTAAAAGTCGACGAAGATTATATTAAAACCATTCGCGGTGTGGGTTTCATCGCTAACGATTAACAAAAATGCAACAACTTTCATTTAAAAACAGAATAGCTTCCAATTATATCATTACCACCGCATTATTGATTTTTGTGGTATTCTTTGTCATATATTCTATAGTACGATTTAGCGTTTATGTCAAAGTAAACAATGATATTAAAAACGAAGTAGCAAAACATTTAAAAGAAATTGAAGTCAAAGAAAATTGTGTGCTTCTCATTAGAGAAAAACAATGGAAGAAAATTCAATTTAATAAAGTAGATATCAGTCCGGCGTTCATACAATTTGTTGATGAGTTGGGTGCATTAGTTGATAAATCACCAAATCTTAAACAGAAAAAACTAAACTATTATCCCAAAGCTGTCAACAATGTTTTGTTTGATGCCAAATTAGAAAATACTTCAGTTAGACAGATACAAGTTCCTTTATACCAGAATACTAAAATTATTGGTTTCATGATTATTGCCATGTCTTTGGAAGACTCAGCCATGGTATTGAACAATCTTTTTATTATCCTATTGGTTGCCTATCCTTTAATTCTTTTAGTGCTGTTTCTCATCGCCCGATTTATTGCTGGAAGAAGTATTAAGCCTATTAGTGCTATTATTCAAACCTCAAATGTTATCACTAAGGATAATTTAAAGTCCAGAATTCCTTTGCCAATCAACAAGGATGAATTGCATTTACTATCAAATACAATTAACAATTTATTAGACAGAGTTGAAAACGCCATCGAACGTGAAAAACAATTTACTTCAGATGCTTCTCACGAACTCCGAACGCCTTTAGCAGTTATCAAAGGAACATTGGAAGTATTAGTCAGAAAACCTCGTAATCAGGAAGAATATAAAGAGAAAATTGATTTTTGTATTAGCGAAGTAAATCGATTAAATCACTTGGTTGACGAATTGCTTCTATTGGCCCGATTCGAAAATCAAAAGCAATCTTTAAAAATAGAAAAAGTTTCTTTAAACGCTATATTCTTAGATATTGTTTCTAGAAATTCAACAATTATAAAAGAAAAGAAACTAAGCTGTGTGCAGCTATTTACCAAAGATTTTTATGTTGAAACCGATTCCTATTTATTTTCATTGATTGTTAATAATATTTTGACAAATGCTATTAAATATTCTAAAGTTGGTGGTGTGATAAACTTTGATATTAAAGAGACAAAAGACACAACAGTTTTTACCATTTCCGATAGCGGAATTGGAATTGCAACAGAAGATTTAGAAAAAATATTTGACCAGTTTTATCGTTCTAAATCCAACGAACATCCTGAAATTAAAGGAACCGGACTAGGGTTGTCAATTGTAAAAAGATTGTGTTTATTGCTTCAAATTGATTTAGAAATTAAAAGCAAAGAAAATGTTGGCACCGATGTGATTTTAAGTTTTCCCAAATAATTAAAGTTGACTTATTGATTCTAAATAACTAAATATGATAATAATCATTTAAAAACTCAATTGGAAATTATAATTTAGTCTTAATTATAAATCAGAAATAAAAATATGAACGACGCACACTTACATTTATTGGTTAACCATTTTCCCATAATCGGGACGATTTTTGGATTGGGAATTTTAATTGCCGGAATAGTTTTCAAAAACAACACAGTTAAAAATGTTTCCTATATTATATTTATTGTTGCTGCAATATTCGCTTTTATAGGTATGTCAACTGGAGAAGGTGCAGAAGAATTAGTTGAGGATATGCCTAACATCGGTAAAGAAATTATTAAAGAGCATGAAGAATTAGCCGAAAAATTGGCCATTGTTTTATATCTTTTGGGAGCAGTATCTTTATTAGGATTGTATGCTAATATCAAAAATCATAGCAAAGCTAAATTAACATCTTTTCTAGTATTAGTAATTGCGGTAATTGGTGTTGTATTGGCCAAAAGTGTTGGGACTTCAGGAGGTGAAATTCGCCATACTGAAATAAGAGCTAATGGGCAACCAATACAAAGCAATGAAACAGAAGATAATGATTAAGCATAATTTTATTTAAACTGAAACCTAATTTCTAATTGAAGTTAGGTTTTTTTATGTTATTTTCTCAAAATTATTGCCTTAAAAATTCGATTCTTCAACAACAATTAAATTCTACAAAAATATCCACATATTTTGGAAAAAGGCTTTGTTTTAAAAATGCAAAAAGGTATTTTTACTTTCTACAAATTTAGTTTAGCATAATGCGATGAGTAAAGAACAAGATTTGATATTAAGAGGAGGTCTGCCAGTGGCAGTCAGGTATACAAGCTATAGCTTGTCATAATATAAGTGGAATGAGTAAAGAACAAAGCAACCTAGCAGAAGATTTAGAAATTAAAAATATAATAGAACCCCAACTCAATATTATTCTCACCACCGACGAAGATGATGAGCGTCCAGTTTATATTTCAGGGAATTTCAACAATTGGGTAACACAGGATAAGAAATTTGAAATGGAAAAAGTGGGACAAGGTTTGTATCACTTTAAGTTCGAATATGATTTTGTTTATCCTGACGAGTTATTATACAAATTCACTCGTGGCGATTGGAGCGAAGTAGAGATTGATAAATACGGAGACCGAACCGAAAATCGTTCTTGTAAAAAACACAACGGCGTTCACAAAGAACATGTTGCCAAATGGCGGCACAATTGGTTACCATTCAAATCAAAGTTCTTACCCAAAGTACATTTAATTTCAGAAGAATTTGAAATTCCACAGTTGAATAAAACCCGCAGAGTTTGGGCTTTATTGCCACATGATTATGAAAAGTCAACTGAGAGTTATCCAGTTTTGTATTTGCAGGATGCTCAGAATTTATTTAATGAAAAAGCCAAATATGGCAATTGGGAAATCGATAAAAAGCTAGCCGTAATGGCAGAATACAATATTAGTAAAATCATTGTTGTTGCGGTAGAACATGCCGAAAAAGAAAGAATTAAAGAATACAATGTAGGTAATACTGTTCTCGGAAACGGTCAAGGAAAAAAATACATTCGCTTTTTAACCGAAACGCTAAAGCCTTTTATCGATAGTAATTTCAGAACAAAAACCGATAGGGAAAACACCGGAATTGGAGGAAGTTCCATGGGTGGATTAGTTAGTATTTTTTCAGGGATCATGTATCCTGAAATATTTGGAAAGCTGATGATATTTTCGCCATCGCTTTGGGTTGTTCCAAAAATAAAACTCTCGTTTCTCGATATGGATGAACCACAAGACACTCGGATTTACATTTATGCCGGAGGCGATGAAAGTGCAACTATGATTGATCACGCAAAGAATTTCAAGAAAAGATTGCTAAAAAAAGAAGGGTACACCGATATAATGAAAGTACGACTCAGTATCAATATGGAAGGGAAACACAACGAACGTTATTGGAGTGATGAATTTCCAAAAGCTATTGAGTGGCTGTACTTTAGTGATAAGAATGAATAGAAATAAAACATTGTGTGCTTTGTGCCTTCTTCGTGCACTTTGTGGTTAAAAAAAATACTATGAAAATTAAAAAAATACAAAATCTAAATAATTTTACTGGAACTATTTTAATTCCGGTTTTTGAAACAACAGTCAAAAGTATTATTCCTATCGAATATCATGGCATTACGGTGTATTCCCAAGTATTTTACGGAAAAAAAGCCTCACATTATTTAGTCGAAAAATACGATTGTACGCATGTGTTTATTGGCCTTGGAAAGGAACTGGATTATAAAGCGTTGAAGACTACATTCAGAAGAATTGCTTCAAAACAAAAGGAAGTTTTTGCCAAAAATGTAGCCTTAGTGATTCCTGAAAAATTCAATGCCAATCAAGTTGAAGCTGCTTTTTCTGGTTTAGTATTAGGAACGTATGATTTAGGCCATTATAAGAAAACAGAATCGCATCCTTTTATGAATGCTGATTTTGAATTGAATTATATTTCTAGTACTGTTGTTGTTGAAGCTGCTAATAAAGGAATTAAAATCGCCAACGCACAATTGGAAACTTTTGCTTTAGTCGATTTACCACCCAACAAAATCACACCAAAATATTTAGCTAATTGGGCAACGGACACTGGTAAAAAATATGGTTTTGAAGTTACCGTTTTTGGTAAAGACAAAGCTACCGAAGTTGGCTTGCATTCGTTCCTTTCCGTTGGAAAAGGAAGCGCACAAGAACCACAATTCATCATTATGGAATACAAACCTGATGGTGCCAAAAAACATATTGGTTTGGTTGGAAAGGGAATTACTTTTGACACTGGCGGTCTGAATATCAAAACTGCCGGTATGGTGCAAATGAAATGCGATATGGCTGGTGGCGCTGCAGTTCTTGGAACAATGCAATTGATAGCCGATTTGAAATTACCGATTCGAGTTACGGCAATTGTTCCTGCTTGTGAAAATTCAGTTGATGCACAATCATTTTTACCTAGCGATGTTATTCAGAGTTATGCCGGACATTCGATTGAAATCATTGA
This sequence comes from Flavobacterium sp., assembly GCF_031381455.1. Classification (GTDB taxonomy): domain Bacteria; phylum Bacteroidota; class Bacteroidia; order Flavobacteriales; family Flavobacteriaceae; genus Flavobacterium. The sequence continues at coordinate 39,024 of NZ_JANMXZ010000002.1, forward strand.
TACTGATGCCGAAGGAAGATTAATTTTGGCTGACGGTTTATCGTATTTGATTAAAAATTACAAACCCGAAACGGTTGTTGATTTAGCTACTTTAACAGGAAGTGTTGTTGGAACTTTAGGCTACGAATGTGCCGGATTGTTTACGAATAATGACGAATTATCAAAAAAACTGCAACAAGCCGGAGATGCAATTGGAGAACGTTTATGGCAATTGCCACTTTGGGATGCATACAAACCTGATATCGAAAGCGAGATTGCCGATGTGAAAAACTATTCAGGTAAACCTGTTGCCGGAGCAATTTCTGCAGCAAAGTTTTTGGAATACTTTACAGATAATCACACTTCATGGGCACATCTTGATATTGCCGGAGTAGCTTTTGGCGATGATGAATTTGCCAAAACAAAACATGCAACGGCTTATGGTGTGCATTTAATTACAAACTTTATTGAAAATCTATAGCGTATGGAAAATGTTACTAAGAACTTCATTTGTATTTCGAATTATTTCAAAGGAAATGATTTTTTAATCAGCCTAAAAAAGCAAGGTAATCGTGTCTATCTCATTACCTCTGAAAAACTACGTGAAAAACCCTGGGCATTTGATTATATTGATGAAATCTTTTTTATGCCGGGACAAGACGTTGATTGGAATTTAGAAGAATTGCTTGCAGGTGTTGGAAATTTAATGCGTCATAAGAAGATTGATGCTATTGTTGCTTTAGATGATTTTGATGTAGAAAAAGCAGCTTACCTTAGAGAAAACCTCAGAATTGACGGAATGGGACAAACCACAGGAAGATATTTCCGTGATAAACTTGCTATGCGAATGAGAGCCAAAGATGCTGGTATTCAGATTCCGGCGTTTAGTTCTTTGTTTAATGATGAAGAAATCAATCAGTTTGCGGATACTGTTTCGCCACCATGGGTCTTAAAGCCACGTTCAGAAGCTTCGGCTTCAGGTATTATGAAAGTCCATTCTAAAGATGAATTGTGGCAAAAAATTCATGAATTGGGAGATACAAATCGATTAAAATATTTGGTAGAACAATTCAAACCTGGCGCAGTGTATCATTGTGATGGCTTAAATTGGAAAGGAAAATCAGTGTTTTCGATTACCTCACAATATCTAGCGACACCAATGGAAATCTCTCAAGGTGGCGGAATTTTCAGAAGTGCCAATATTCCATACGATTCCAAAGATGATAAGGAAATCAAGAAAGTAAACCAACAGGTACTAAAAGCTTTCGGAATGATGCATGGTGCCAATCATACGGAGTTTATCAAGTGCAATGATGATGGTAAAATCTATTTCTTAGAAACGGCATCACGTGTTGGTGGCGCACATCTTGCCGAAATGGTCGATGCAGCTTCGGGTGTAAATCTTTGGGGTGAATGGGCAAAAATTGAAGATTGTTTAGCTAAAGCCAAAGACTATAAATTACCAACTATCAAAAAGGAATTTGCCGGAATTGTATTAACGCTTTCCAAGTTTGAACATCCTGATTTATCGGGATTTGATGACGAAGAAGTTTGTTTCCGTGTGCCATTAGATTATCATGCCGGTTTGATTGTAAAAAGCGATAGCAATGCCCGCATTCTTGAATTGTTAGATAATTATGCCGAGCGATTAATAAAAGACTTTGCTACTGTTGCTCATCAAGAAGCAGTTAAGAAATTGCATTAAACAAAATCAACCGCAGATTCGCAGATTATTTGTTTATATTTTAATCTGCGAATCTGCGGTAAAAAATTATGGCAACTAAAACCTATAACAAACTCAACTTTCATTCGTACACTTTTTGTATTTGGAAAGAAGTGCTATTTAGTGAAATTAGCGACTTAAAAAAAAACTACAAAAGTCAATCCGGAAGTGAGTATATCTTTACTAAAGAAGGATTGTTCCGCATTTCTAATCATTGGGGAAGAGTCGCCAATTGTCATTGGAGATTAATTCCGTTAGCACAGTTTAAAAACCAAAATACGATTGTTGGCTATGCCAAATGGATTGATTTTTATTCCAATGATAATACTTCAAAATTGTTTTTTATCAAAGTAGATTTTGAAGAGAAGGAAGTCAATTTCTATCATAAACTAAGCTTGGAAAATCAGGAAAAAGTAATCTTGCGAAATGCTAAAGAAACTGCGAAAACAATACAAACCATCAAACAAGTTTTAACTGAAACCAATTGGGCAAAGTATTTAAAATATGATGATTTAGATGTTTTGAGAAAGGAAGTTGTTTCTGAATTGGTAAATTCTGAAAAGCGCTTTTTGGAGATTAAGAAACAGTATTTAAGCTAGCTATGAATATTTTAAAATTCTCTGTGAAGCTCAATTCTACTCTGTGCATCTCTGTGAAACAAAAGCTTACTTTTCAAACATTCCAACCGTTCCGCCAACCCAATCTTTGTCTTTATTGAATTTAACGCCAATCATTTCACCACGGCTTAAACGAACCAAGTTAGTGACTAGAGTAGGTGAAGACGAATCTTTTTTCCAAACAGCAAGTAATCGAACTTCGGCTTTGACTTTTCCATCCGGCGATTGAATGATTGGTTTGTAGTTTACCTTTTTCTGAAGTATGTATAAATCTTTTTCTTTTACAGCTTCAATATCTTCACGTTTTACATGAAAAATAACGCCGCTTCCGGAGAAGGAGAATAAAGGTTTCAATACATAATTTTCCAAATCAGATGGAATTTCTTTTAAGTCGGAAAGTAAAGTAGTTTCTATAAAATATTTTCCTTTCAAATACGGTAAAATAAATTTACTAATTCTGAAAAACCAATTTGGATGTCCAGCCCATTCCACATCATAATCATTAGAGAAATCAAAATTCAGTTTCAAATCGGTTCGCAAATCCAGTTCGTCAAAAATTACCCGGTTATAAATGCGCTTTACCAAAACTTCTTCGCCATTCTCCTTTTTATAAAACAGTTGTTTTCCTTTTTGGTACAAATCCGTTACGCAAACTATCGGGATTCCTATATCGCGATGGCAATAATAGAAATCAATCTTGGTGTTTTGCTTTTCGGGTTCAACTTCCAGCAGAATTACATTTTCTTTCGGATGATTGTTACAAATCACTTCTTCGATTAATGCCAAATAGCTTTCCTGGGTTAATCCGTTCAGAAAAGGTGTCAGTTCGGAAAGAAAAGGGTAGTGGCTGACAAATTTTTGAGACAAATGATTCTGGAAATTAAACAAGGACGGAAAACCCTGCACTTCAATAAGCTTGGGAACAATTACTCCATCTTCTTCACAAATCCCGAAATCGATAGCTAAAAATGTGGTGTGGTTATCTTCGTTTGGAACTTTCCTGTTGAGCTCCAAGGCTCTGTCAGTAAGAGTTTTGAAGTCTTCTCTCTGAATAAAATCAATTACCTGCTGACAGCCTTCAAGCAATTGTTCTTTTAATTCATTCGGAATAAAAAAAGGAGTTTCCCCAATACGGAACGTTACTGCGTAATCAAAATCAGAAGTGATGTCTTTAATAAAAGCATCGTATTTTTCAGTAGTGAAGTTTTGGTTGAAAAGGCTTCTGTATTTTGGATTCATTTTTTAAGTATTAAGATGGAAGTATTAAGTATTAAGATGTCAAAAAAGTCTTTGTACTTAATACTCACTACTTGATACTAATTAGATAAAATCTTTCTGGTTTTAATCAAATCATTGATGGCAATACGCAGGAAGTTTGGAATAATGGTTTCGTTTGTTTTATAGATTTTATCTTCATCCAATAAATCTTCCAACATATCACGGAACCTTGATTTTCCTTTCATGGCAATGATTTTTTCGCGTCTTTCTGCATTTTTTAAATTGGCAATAAAACTTAAGGCATCAGCTTCGGGATGGAATTGCAATCCGACAAATTGTTCTGTAAACCGAACGCCCATTATGGCGCGCTCGTATTCCCTGTAACTTCTGATTTTTTCAAGCGCTATAATTTGTGCGCCTTTTTTCTTAAAAATACTCAATTTTGGCTGCACCACCTGATAATCGCGACTGTCAATTGCGTAGAAAGGACTTTGCAGGCCTTCCAAAATTGGGTCGGTCAATCCTTCTTCTGTTTTGTGAATCGTCATCACGCCAAATGAAGTGGATTTTCTTTTTGTGATTTCGGCTAAGCCAAAGTGGTAGCACGCCATTTGAAACGAATGGCAAATAAACAAAACATGTTTTTTAACTTTTTGTTCTTTGTTCCAATTAGCCAATTGGTCAATAAAATCATAGTATTTCAAATCCCAGTTACCATCACCTTCCAAAGGGTTTCCGGGTCCGCCGGTAGAAATATAAATATCGAATTTTTCAATGTTCGGGAATTCACTTTTTCCACGAATATCGAATATATGAAAGGTTACAATTTGGTTAAACCTATTGATAATATCAATGATACAACGCATTCCCTGATTAGGTTCTCCGTTGTACATATCTAAAACTGCGATGCGAATTTGCTGACTCATTTTTTAATGATTTGGTTGTGCAAATATAACTTTTTCAATTATAATCCTCTTGTAAATTCATCAGTAATCAAATCGACAACTTTGGTCAAATCCTGAGTTTGCTCAAAAACTGCCAATTGCTTATCAGCACCGGTTCCTTCTTTCATCATTGTATGGACATAATTAATTTGATCACGGCTCCCCAATTCATCAACAACATCATCAATGAACTCCAATAATTCAATAATAAGGCACTTGGTTTCGACTTCTTTCTGTAATCCAAAATCAATCATATGATTGTCGATTCCGTAACGGGCGGCACGGAATTTATTCTCTTTGATTAAGGCAATCCTATAGATGTTGAAACTGGTATTTGCCACAGTCAATTTATATAATTTGGCAACAATAGCCTGAATAATGGCTACAATGCACATCGTTTCGTCAACCGTCAGGCTCATATCGCAAATACGGAATTCAATGGTGTCATAAAAAGGATGCAGGCGTAAATCCCACCAGATTTTCTTTGGATTGTCAATGCAATTGGTTTTTACCAAAGTTTCCAGATAGTTATCATAGGAAGCAACAGAATCAAAATATTCTGGTAAGCCAGTTCGTGGAAATTTGTCAAACACTTTGGTTCTAAAGGATTTATAACCTGTATTTCTTCCTTCCCAAAAAGGGGAGTTCGTTGACAACGCAAAAATATGAGGCAGGAAATAAGTCGCCTGGTTCATTAACTGCATCCCGATTTCACGATTTTCAATTCCGACATGGCAATGCATTCCAAATATCAAATTGGAACGCGCGGCATCCTGCAATTCGTTTACGATATGGTGATAACGCGGATCGTCTGTAATGGGCTGATCCTGCCAACGAGAAAACGGATGTGTTCCTGCTCCGCCAACGACGAGGTTTTGTTTGGCCGCCAACTCTACAATCTTGCTGCGCAAAAATTTGATTTCATCTTTGGCTTCAGCAACATTTTTACAGATATTGGTTCCAACTTCGACAACAGATTGGTGCATTTCAGCCTTTACTTGTTCGTTTAAAATGATTTTCGCACCATCTACAATTTTGGACAAATGCGAACGTAAATCGCGTGTTTCCGGATCTATAATTTGATATTCTTCTTCTACACCAAGGGTGAATATTGGTAGTTTTTTCGTCATCATTCTTTTCTTTAAGTTGCTGAGTAACTGAGTGACTGAGTTTTTATTTCTGAGCTGCAGAATCTTTAATAAATGTTCCCCAAGTCAAATTGGTTTGTCCTGGTTTTTGTTTTTTAGCAGCAGCGATTGCCATTTTAGCAGAAGCTTCTACAACCCATTCAAAATTTTCAGCACCAACAGAGGTCAACTCAGCGTCAGGAGCAGGGTTTCCAAAATCAATAGCATATGGAATTCCGTCACGGACAGCAAATTCAACTGTATTGAAATCGTATCCTAACCCTTCGCAAAGTCGTAAAGTGTAATCTTTAACAGTTGCTAATAATTTTTTATCGACTGGTGGACCATCAATAACATATCTTAAGTGATGTGGATTTCTAGGTTCGTATTGCATGATTCTAACATCTTTGCATCCCAAACAATACACTCTGAAATATTCGGTAAACACAATCTCTTCCTGTAAAAGCATTACTAATTGTCCGGTTTCCTGGTGTTTTTGCCAAAACTCTTCTTTGTTTTCTAATCGGTATACATTTTTCCAACCTCCACCAGCGTATGGTTTCATATAAGCTGGAAAACCTATATAATCAAAAATACCTTCCCAATCCATTGGATATTTCAAGTTTCTAAATGATTTAGAAGTCGTATCTGTCGGATGTTCAGCCGAAGGAAGAATAACAGTATTTGGAAGTGGAACACCAAGTGTATCAGCCAAACAGTTATTGAAGAATTTATCATCAGCGCTCCACCAAAACGGATTGTTTATGACGTTTGTTCCTGTTAGCGCTGCGTTCTTCAAAAAAGCACGATAAAAAGGAACGTCTTGTGAAATTCTATCAATGATTACGGCATATTCGCCACCTTTATTTTGCACGACTTTGTCAATGGAAACCGCTTCGGCAATAATGCCTTTTTCACCTTTTGAGTTTACTCTGTCGATAAACGCTTGCGGATAGGTGTCTTCCATACCAAATAAAATTCCAATCTTTTTCATTTTCTTATATTTTAAAATCTTAATACTTATTTTGTTTTATTATTCCTTTTAAAAAAACTTTATCCTCGATAAATAGTGCGGAAACATTTCTTTCCAAATTGGCCAATCATGTTCTTTATCTTGTCTAATATCCAACCAATGTGGAACATCTCTTTGAGCTAAGACTCGGCTTAATTTAAGATTTGCATCAAAACAAATATCCCAATTAGAGGTTCCAAGAACGATATCCATATTCCATAATTCGTGGTCACTTAATCCTTGAATATAATCTTCGGGACTATTATAAAACACATCATCATCCCAATGACCATCCATAAAACTTTTGATACTAAAAGCACCGCTCAGAGAGAACATATGGCTTACATATCCTGGATGACGAAAAGCAAAGTTAGCCGCGTGATAACCACCAAAACTACAACCTGCAACTGCAACTTTTCCGGAACCAGTATTGTTTTTTATACGTTCAACGATTTCGTGGCAAAGCATTTTGTCATACCAAGTATGGTTTTGAATCCGATGCACCGGATGAATACTTTTATTATAAAAACTATCCTTGTCAATACTTGAAGGGCAAAATATTTGGATTAACCCTTGCTCAATATACCATCGGGCACTTTCTATCAATCCTTGGTCTTTATTTTCATGATAGCTTCCCATAGAAGTTGGGAAGAGAATAACCGGATAACCAGTATGACCAAAAACAAGCATTTCGACTTCTTTATTTAAGTTTGGTGAATACCATTTAAAATATTCTTCTTTCATAAATTGCTATTAGTTTAACAATTATAATAAAAAAAACATTGTGAAATCTGTAAAAATGGAGAAAAATTTAAGTTTTACGATATACTTTTTAAAGATATTTAGATATTGAATTATCTTTAATAAATGTCTTGAAATACGATGTGGATTTTAATATTTGTCAATTTACGGAACTATTGCTCTATAAGTTGCATTTGACTTTTCAGCCGCTCAACAAGCATATTCATCATTCGCTTATTCAAATTAGAAGATATTCGGATGTATTCGGCATATTCATCTAATGTAAATAGCGCTATTATCATTCCCTTTAAAGAGTTTCTGAACTTTATGTCGCGTTGTATAACGTTTTCTATGTATTGCATCTTTTTTTCGGGTGTCAGGCTAAAAAAGACATTTTTTTGCTTGATCGCATAATTAATAAACACTTGAATGAATAAATCATTTTGCGTTTTAAGAATTGGACGAAGAGTCATATTTTGAAAAATTTCCTCAGCTGAAGATTGATTATTGATTGTTCCAAAGGTTTCACCTCTAAGTTCAAGTACGTGTGTATCTCTAGCTTCCATGTTTTTCTTTTAAAGTTAAAAAAAAACCTCTGCTTTTCAACAGAGGTTAATTATAGTTATTAATAATTAATTGTTAATTATTATTTGATTTTGAAGACTGTTTTGCGAACTAGACGTCTTGCGTATTCTGATTTTTTATCTACAGAATCGTCTTCACCATATGATAAGATATTCAATCTAGATTCACTGATTCCAGCTTTTACTAGGATAGCTTTAACATTTTGAGCTCTGTCACCAGCTAGCTTGTTATTGTATTCATTATTTCCTATTTCGTCTGCATAACCGGTAATATCAACAGATTTGCTTGGGTTATTTTTTAAGTAATTCAATATAAATCCGATGCTGCTAGTAGAAGCACTATTAGGCTGAGATTTATTTGTATCAAAATAAGCAGCAATATAACCTTCGTTTATAAGTTGCAATATGGCATTTTCAGATGCTGCTGAAGTTGCAGTGTTGTTATTATTTGTAATAGAACTATTCACATATTTCTCTAACTCATCAGGAACTCCATTATTGTTTTTATCAACCATTCTACCTTTGGTGTCAACAGCAACACCTGCAATTGAATTTTGTTCTACGTCAAGATAATCTGGCACACCATCTTTATCACTGTCATTCATTAACTCTTCAATCTCACCTATTCTGTTATTGAGAGAGTCAAGTCGGATATCATTTTTATCTTGAATGATAGCCCAATCTCCATGTATTTTACCTTTTCCAAGAGCAACTGAAACTCCTAATGTAACTCTCGATAAACTTCCTGTCAAGTTGTTTGCGCCTTCTGAATAAGTTCGACCATCCCAAGTAAAATGCTGTCTTAGGTTAGAGTTAACTGAAAAATCAGCAAAAACACTTATGTTTTTGTATATTCTAAATTGAGGTGATAATCCGCCGACAGCTCCACCGTTCCATTCATGAAGACCTTCTAAAGGACCTATTTTAGGTGACATACGAGAAACTTGGAAGCCAAAATGGAATAACAAACCAAATCGCTTAGCTTGATTTTGGATATCAAATAATCTTATCATATTAATAACTCCTTCAGATGAAAATTGAATATGTTCCATTTGAAATGGTAAACTGCCAGAACCATTTTGTTCTTGAAGGTTGTCCCAGTTGAAATTTGCTTTAATTCCAAATTTTGGGCTAAACATATACCTTGCTCCAACTCCAACGTGGTTAACTGGCATTCCTCCAAAAACTTTCTTTGGATTGTTTGCATAATAGCCATCAGTGTATGGTTTTGACCCTTTAGCTTGTCCAAAATCAGCTTCAATACTCCATCTGTTGAAATATTCCCCTGCAAGCTCTTTGTCTTGTTGTTCTACAGAAATAAGTTCTAAATCCTTCTTGATTTTTTTGCTGTCCTTCTGAGCATTAGACGACAACGAAATACAAAATAGGGTTATTAATGTTAGTAGGCATTTCTTCATATGGTTTGATTTTCAAGAATTAATAATTTGTTATAAACGGTACAAATATAAATCTTTACAATTAAAAATCAACTTTTTTGCACTTTAATGCATACAAATGCTGAAATCATTATTTTTACACTCAATAATTAGATGCAAAAATGAGATTCCATACTAGAAAATGGGTAAAACCTGAAGATTTAAACCCTAATCATACTTTGTTTGGTGGAAGGTTGTTAGCTTGGATTGATGAAGAATTAGCTTTATATTCTATTATCCAACTTCAAAATTCCAAAATTGTAACCAAACACATGTCGGAAATCAATTTTAAAAGTTCAGCTAAACAAGGTGATATTGTTGAAATTGGAATTGATGTGATAAAATTTGGCAACTCTTCAATCACATTGACTTGTCAGGTTCGAAATATGATGACAAGAGAAATTATTATTTCCATTGATAGTATTACCATGGTTAGTCTTGGTGGTGACGGAAAGCCTAAAGCTCATGGTAAAACTCAAATCGAGTATATTAAAGACCGATTAGAGGATTAGTCAATGCCTACAAAATCGCTTTTACCCGACGGCAATTCATAGATTTCTAAATCAAAAAAACGAATTGAAGCAAAAATATGGTCAAAAATATCGGCCATAATGTATTCGTAATTTTCAAATCGCTTATCATTGGAAAAAGTATAAATTTCTAACGGAATACCTTGCGGTGTTGGCTGTAGCTGACGGCAAAGCAAAATCATATCCTTGTTTAAACCTGGATATTGACTTAAATATTGGGTGATATATTTTCTGAAAAGCCCAAAATTCGTCATGTTTCTCCCGTTGATTAAAACCGATTTATCCACTTGATGCGTTTTGTTAAACTTATCAATTTCAGTTTGACGAAGATCTATGTAATCACTGACCAATTGAATTTTTTTTAATTCCTGAAGTTCATTTTCATCTAAAAACCGAATGCTATTTGCTTTGATTAAAATATGTCTTTTAATTCGACGTCCGTCTGAATTCAACATGCCACGCCAGTTTCTGAAAGAATCAGAAATCATGCTGTAGGTTGGAATAGTAGTCGTTGTATTATCGAAATTTCTAACTTTTACCGTGGCCAAATTGATTTCAATTACATCGCCGTCAGCACCAAATTTGTCAAACGTTATCCAATCACCAATACGAACCATGTCGTTTAAAGAAACTTGTACACTAGCTACAAAACCGAGAATTGTGTCTCTGAATATTAAAATGATAATGGCCGAAATAGCTCCAAAAGTACCAAGCATTGTTCCGGTTGTAATGTCGAAAATTTTGGAAACCACAAAAATAAAAGCAAAAATCCACAACACTATCATAATTACCTGAATGTAACTATCAATAGGTTTGTCGCTATATCTTGGATTAAGTTTTAAATGATCTCGTAGCGCATTAAAAATGGTTTTGATAATCCATAAACTCAAAAGCACAATGTAAATCTCAACGAGTTTTCCGAAAATAGATTCCCAATACACAAAGTTTTCCAAAATTATAGGAACACATTTATAAATAAAGAGCAACGGAATTAAATGAGCTATATATTTGGCAGTTTTATTGGAAACTAACAAATCGTCAAATTTTGTTTTTGTTCTTCGAGCAAGAATAATCATGGTTCGCACCAATACAAATCGGAAAACCAAATAGATAACATAGGATAAAACAGAAAGAATAAAAATATTTACAGCTAGACTTAAATAGGCAGAAATAGTTTCGCCAAAATCCAGTTTTTTGAGCAAAGGATAGCACCAGCCAAATAATTTCTCAACTAGTTTATGCATGTTTAATGTATTTTTTTTCAATATAAAAAGTCCCAAACGGAATAAGTGACGCTACTTGAACGATTAAAAATTCTTTAATTGTCCACTTTTGATTTTTCCAAATCATAAATGCTAAAATTACATACGATATAAATAACAATCCATGAGCCATACCAATTGGATATAGTAAAGATTTATATAATTCGGGGTTTAAACGTTTTAAAACTAACATGTTAAAAAATAACACTAAATATGAAATTCCTTCAGCAATGGCAATAAACTTGAAAAGTTTGGTCATGATTTATAATTTATGCTGCAAAAATAATGAATATCATTAATTATATGAGGTAATAAACAATAAAGAAATTTACATTTGTCATTATGAGTAAACGCGATTTAAAAAAATACTTGAACGAGCTCAATAAAGAGCAATTAGAAGAGCAAATCATAGAATTATACAATAAATTCAGTGATGTAAAAGTCTATTATGATTTTGTATTTAATCCCAATGAGGATAAATTAGTTCGTGAAGCGAAGTTCAAAATATCCAATGAATACTTTCCTGTCAAAGGTAAAAAGTCCAAAATGCGACGTTCCGTAGCTCAAAAATTCATCAAGCATTTTATAACACTTGGCGTAGATGTTTTCATCATTGCTGATATAATGCTATACAACATTGAGATTGCTCAAACATTTTCTGCTGAAAAAGTAGTCAAACAAGAATTATTTTTCAAAAGTATGTTGACTTCTTTTCAACAAACCATTCGTTTTTTGATGGAACATGGGATTTTAAGTGAGTTTCAAAGTAGAGTAGTGGCTATAAAGGATGAAACTATTCAGCAGAATTGGGTCAACCAATATGAATTCAATGCTGTAATAGAACGCTTTGAATATTAATTTTTTTAAATAACCAATTTATTTTTGGCGATAACTCTTTTTTAGATGTACTTTTGCAAAATTGTACAAATCGCCATGTCTCAAAAAGATTTTATTAACGAAATTGAAGAAAAAAAGGAACTCTACGGTTACCAAAAAGGCGATATTGACAAAATTTTTGACCGATTAGATAACGCACCAAGTGATCATCATTTGTTATATCAATTGCCAACTGGCGGAGGAAAAACGGTAATTTTTTCAGAAATCGTTAGACGTTATTTATCGCAACACGACAAAAAAGTTGTGGTGCTAACACATCGAATTGAGCTTTGTAAGCAAACTTCTAAAATGCTTAAAGGATTTGATGTAAAAAACAAAATCATCAACAGTAATATCAAAGAATTGCCCGACCAAGATGAATATTCTTGTTTTGTGGCGATGGTTGAAACGCTGAAAAACCGTTTGAACGATGAGAAATTACTGATTGACAATGTTGGTTTGGTAATTATTGACGAAGCTCATTACAATTCGTTTCGAAAATTGATGAGTTCGTTTAAGAAATCTTTTATACTTGGTGTTACAGCAACACCTTTGAGTTCCAATATTAAGTTGCCAATGCATCATAATTATAGCGAACTTATTGTTGGTGATACGATACAATCGCTTATAGACAAAGGGTTTTTAGCAAAAGCGACAACCTATAGTTATGATGTTGGATTAACATCTTTGAAGGTTGGAATTAATGGTGATTATACCGTTAAATCGTCTGATGATTTGTATATGAATATGGTAATGCAAGAAAAATTATTGCATTCGTATACTGAAAAATCATTAGGAAAAAAGACTTTAATATTCAACAACGGAATCAACACGTCTTTATATGTTTATGAAACCTTTAGAGAAGCTGGTTACCCAATAAGACATTTGGACAATACAACATCAGTCGAAGACAGAAAAGATATTTTACATTGGTTTAAAAAGACTCCGGATGCGATTTTGACTTCTGTTGGAATTTTAACCACAGGATTTGATGAGCCAACAGTTGAAAGCATTATATTGAATCGTGCCACAAAATCCCTGACATTATATTTTCAAATGATTGGTCGTGGTTCCAGAAAATTGCCTCATAAAGATAATTTCACGGTTATCGATTTAGGGAATAACGCCTTGCGATTTGGTTTGTGGAATGATCCTGTAGATTGGCAGCATATTTTTAGATCGCCTGAATATTATTTAGAAAATCTTAGAGATGATGCCGAAATTGAAAATAACTTCAAATATGTAATGCCAGATTCAATTAGAAAGATGTTTGCCAAAACGGCGGTTATAAACATTGATATTGAAGAAGAGTTTAAAAAAGTTGTTGCACAAAATTTGCGTTCCAAAGAAGTTCTGGAAAAATCAATTCTACAACATGCTTCAATGTGTGTTGAAAATACAACCGAATTAGTCCAGGCAAGAATGCTTTCTAAATTATTGTCGGATGATATAGAAAGTCGCGTTAGACGATTTGTAAAATGTTTGGGTAAAACGAGTAAAAATTATCGCGAATGGCTAATTGAAGATTATAAAACCAAATTAACTTTAGCTATTGGTAAAAAATTCAGAGAGCATAATTTTTAAAATCATAACTTTATAAAGGGTAGTTTATACTATTCAAAAACAATAAGTTATCCTTAAAATATCTAAAAACATAAAACGCACATTGTATGAACTATAATTTATATTATGTAAAATAGAATATTTCAAAATAGTATAGTATCTGAGGACAATTATTTTTCAAATGTTTTTAACAATCGACTTCTTCTTCCCTAAAGCTTTAGTATTTTTGTCAGTATTAAAATTTGCTATATATATTCATTAAAATAAACACATGAGTAATTCTGTTGCCGAAAGTATTGCCAATTTTTTAAAAGAATATTCACCTTTTAGTTATTTGAATCATGAAGAATTGATTCAGGTTACTACAAGTATTGGTGTTATTAATTTGGATAAGCATAAAATATTATTTCAAATTAACGATAAACTTCACGATAGTTTTTATGTGGTTGCTTCTGGTGTAATTAATCTTTCTGTAATTGCGGATGCTGAAGAAACACTATTAAACAAATGTTATGCTGGAGATGTTTTTGGTTTGCGACCATTTTTTGCCAAAAACAATTATATGATGACCGCTAAAGCGCGCGAAGACAGTATTGTTTATGCAATTCCGATTGGTGTTTTTAAACCTTTTGTGGCTCAAAATCCTCAGGTTTTGGATTTCTTATTGGAAAGTTTTGCTACAAATACCAGAAATCCTTTTGATAAAGAAAATAGAGGAAAACTAATTACTGATAATGTTTATACTGAAGGTCAGCAAAATGAAATACAATATTTTCAATCCTTAGCCTATAATAAAACACCTTTAAAAGTCAGTGTTTCAGCTATTGCAAAAGATACAGCGCAATTGATGACCGAAAACCTTACTGATAATGTGGTTGTTACGGAGCAAAATCACCCTATCGGGATTGTTACGGATACCGATTTTAGATCTAAAATAGCTAATGGTAGGTTTCCGCTTATTTCAACTATAGATAAAATCATGTCCTCACCGGTAATTACCGTTCCTGAAAATGTTTCTGTGGCCGAAGCGCAACTTTTGATGCTAAAAAATAATGTGAGTCATTTATGCGTAACAGTAGATGGTTCTGATAAATCTGAGGTCAAAGGAGTAATTTCTGAACATGATTTAATTGTAGCTCAAGCTAATAATCCAGGAGTTTTGATTAAGGAAATAAAGCGTTCTCTTTCGCCTAAAGAACTTAAATTAGTTAGAGAAAAACTAACCGATTTAATTCAATCATCAATTGCCAAAAATATTCCTTTACCACATATTTATAATATTTCGGGTGAAATTATTACAGCTATTATAAAACGTTCTATTGAATTGTCTATACTTGATTTGGGTTCACCTCCAGCCCGCTTTGCTTGGTTTAGCATTGGAAGTCAAGGACGAAAAGAGCAGTTTTTGTTGACAGATCAAGATAGCTTTTTAGTATTTGAAGATGTTGCTGCCGAAAAATACAGAGATGTTAAAGATTACTTTTTGAAATTAGCCAAAAGAGCAACTACGATACTGGAAAAAGTAGGTTATGATTTTTGTCCTAATGGTCATATGGCTAGCAATATGCTTTGGTGTAAATCTATGTCAGACTGGATGAAACAATATAATAACTGGATGAAAACTCCGGGTGAAAAATCTAATGACATTAGCAGCATATTTTTTGATTACGAGCTTGTTTTTGGCGAAGGAAAAATTGAAGACACGCTTGATGATTTAATTTTAAAGAATACTAAAAACAACGCTTTATTCTTTGATTATCTTGGCAATGATGCCTTGCGAAAAAATGCACCAATAAACTTTTTTAAGAAATTCAATCTCGAAGAAGAAGGTGAACAAAAAGGTAAATTCGATATAAAAAATAGAGCCATTATACCATTAGTTGATGGTGCACGACTATTTGCTATAAGTTTGAATTTGAAAGGAATTAATAATACCTATTTAAGATTTAAACAGCTGGCAATTGTAGATCCTAAATTTTCTGAAATCTATTTAAATTGTGCAGATGCGTTTTTAATTTTATCAAAATTCAGAACACTTGAAGGACTAAAAAATGATAGTAAAGGCGATTATATCAATGTAGAAGAGCTTTCAAAAGTTGATAAAGAAAAATTGAAAAATGCTCTGTTACCAATGAAAGAATTGGAAGAATTGATAAAAGATAAATTTCAATTAACTCAATTCTCATAATATGATAGACTGGATAAAAAATATCAATAAAGAATATCCTGATTTTTGGAAATCGTATTTAGCAAAGTTTGAAACTAAATCCAATAGATATGTGGTTTTAAGTACTGAAACTACGGGGTTAAATCCAAAAAAAGACGTCATTTTATCGTTTGGAGCTGTTGCTGTTGTGAATGATATTATCCGAATTGGAGATAATTTTGAAGTAGTGATTCTGCAATACAAATACCTTCACGACAATGGTTTGTCAAATGAGTTTCTGATTGAAAGCAAACTGGCAAAGCTTGCGGAACCTCAAGCTATACAAGCGTTAGTAGATTATATTGGCAATGCTGTTTTAGTTGGACACCGAATCCATTTCGACATAGAAATGATTAATGATGTGCTTGAGAAAATGGAATGTGGAAAATTAAAAAATGAAGCATTAGATGTCGAAATAATGCATCAGAAGTTATTGGACATTACAAACAAATCTTATTCGCTGGAAGATTTAGTAAAGCATTACAAACTTCCTTTAAATGAGAGGAGTTCTGCTTCAGATGATGCCTATTCTATCTCATTATTATTTGTAAAATTAAAGGCTCGATTAGGCTTTAAATAAAAACCCACTCTACTGAATGGGTTTTTGAGCACATCAAAATTAAACTAAACAAATTATTTTTTCTTTATAAACATATTGGTGTAATATTTTTTTCCAGTTGTTTCATCAACGGTAACAGATATACCAAAATGAGTATAATCACCTTCAATGTTGGCTTTATGGTCCGGACTGTTAAGCCAAGCACTCATAGCGCTTTCTGGAGTTTGATAATTGTAAGCGATGTTTTCTGCAACTCTCGTTGCTCCTAATACATCAATTAGGTTATTCGCTCTTTGCTGAAAATAATCGTGATTAATCACTTTATTATCAATCATATAAATATTATGTCCTTCTGACTTGTAAGATATATGATTAATTACCTCAAGTGTGTTTAATCCAATGCTTTGACGATAATTATTAACAGCCATAATAAGTTTCAACTCACTATCATTATAATTATAGGTAGTTACAAGCTTGTTGTCAGGCGAAGTTTCTTCGGAAGAATCAGAAGAACAGGATACCAGTGTGAACACAATTGCTAACGGCAACAATGCTCTAAACATTTTTGCTTTCATAGTAGTAGGTTAAGTTTTTAATAAAGTAGATGTGGGGCAAACACTTTATTTGAATTAATAGTGACAGAACGTATTGTTTGATTTGGTTAGACAACGTTACAATTTTTATCGATAAAAATACAAATATAATCGATTAAATGCACTTATTTTATATTTATAACTATACTATTCTTACATTTTAATATTTAATTATATTATCTTTAACTTTTAAAAACAAAAAAACTTACCTATTAAATACTGCAATTATTAAAATATATTTGTACTATAAAAAATCTCTTTTGACAACAACTATTTCAAATTCAGTAGTATCCGTTACGATTAATCATAAAGGTGCCGAATTAATTTCCTTAAAAAGGACTGATTCTAATAAAGAATACATCTGGGAGGGAAATCCAAATTACTGGGGAAAGCACTCACCTATTCTATTTCCTATTGTTGGCACTTTAAAAAACAATTCATACACTTATAAAAACAATGCATATGAATTATCTCGTCACGGATTTGCCAGAGATATGGATTTTGATTTGATTAGTCATAATGAATATAAAGTGACTTTTTCTCTGTCTTCAAACGGATTGACAAAAGAAAAGTATCCATTTGAATTTGAATTGCTAATAATTTATACCTTACGCAATTCTAAATTAACGATTGGTTATCAAGTAATTAACAATGGCTATGATGAAATGCCATTTTCAATTGGAGGTCATCCTGCATTTGCTTTACCCAAAAATTTTGAAGAGTATAGTTTGCAATTTGAAACAGATGAAAATTTAATCAGTTATCAATTAGAGAATGATTTGCTATCAGAAAAGACAAAATCAATGGACTTAATAAAAAACAGCTTGCCCCTAACCTATTCTCTTTTTGAAAATGATGCTTTGATTTTTAAGGGATTAAAGTCAAAACAAATTCAAATTCTCGAAAGTGGCATTCCTATTTTGAATTTTAAGTTTAATGATTTTCCAAATTTTGGAATATGGACAAAAGTCAATGCGCCTTTCATTTGCCTAGAACCTTGGATTGGTTATTCAGATGTTTTGAATGCAACAGGAAATATTTTAGAAAAAGAAGGAATTCAAATTATCGAACCTAATTCTTCAAAGGAATTCAATTTTAGTATTGAAATTCTATAATTTTACAAAAATAAAAACCACATGGAAACATAGAAAAAAGAAGATGATAGATCAATTCTTGGTTTCACAAAGCTATATTTTAACTACAAAAAAGTGAAACGCCTTGATGAAATTTTCAAAATCTATGACTCTATGTGGTTGCAAATAATATAATTTGAACTTCATCTAACAAATTAATTTTATAAGAAAACGATGCTAACTATAAATTTCCACCCTTTTCAAAATATTGAAACTGAACGTTTGTTATTACGACGTATAGATACTAATGATGCTGATGAAGTTTTAGCACTTCGTGGGAATCCTGATATTATGAAATATATTCCTCGACCTTTGGCAAAAACAACCGAAGATACTTTGGAACACATTGCCATGATTGAAGATAAGATTGTCAATAATACTGGAATTAATTGGGGAATTACCATCAAAGGAAATTCAAAAATTATTGGTATTATTGGTCATTACAGAATTTCACCGGAAAACCACAGAGCAGAAATTGGTTATATGTCTTTTCCTGAATTCAATGGGAAAGGCTATATGTCTGAAGCCATAAAATCCGTCGTAGCTTTCGGTTTTGAACAGATGAACCTGCATTCTATTGAAGCTATTATTGACCCTGAGAACATTGCTTCTGAAAGAGTTTTACAAAAAAATGGTTTTGTGAAAGAAGCTCACATTTTGGAAAATGAGTTATGGGAAGGAAAGTTCTGGGATACAGTGATTTATTCTTTATTAAGAAAGAATTGGAAAAAATAATTATTTGTTGAGCTCGGGTAATGTTCTAACATACAATTCTTCTACTTTTTTTCTGGCCCAATCTGTTTTTCTCAGAAAAGTTAAACTAGATTTAATAGATGGATTATCGGTAAAACATTTAATTTTTATCAATTCACCCAAAGTATCAAAGCCATAAAATTCAACGAGAATTTCCAGTATTCTTTGAAGCGTAATGCCGTGAAGAGGATCTTTTGATGAATTACTTTGCATGCTGTAAAAATAGAATAAAAAAACCATCCCAATAATTGAGATGGTTCTTAATTTTAGAATGCTGTGATACTATTGAACCGCTAAAAACGCATTTACGTTTCCATAGCCATATTCAGCATTTCTGTTTGGATACAAACTAGCCGATTGTCTCATTTTAGTTAGAACCTGATCTCTTGTCCAAGTTGGATTTTTTGACCAAACCAAAGCTGCAATTCCAGCAGTTGTTGCGGTTGCAACAGAAGAACCGCCTACATAATCAGTTTGGTTTTCATAATAACTATCCACAGGAACCGTATTTCCAGAAGAAGCTCTTTGCATTACAACGGTAAAATCAACTTTGCTACCGGTATGACAAACATCGCATGCTTGGTAAATTGAACTTTCTTTAACTCCAGTTACAGCGACAGTTTCGGACATCCAAGCGGGGAAAATAACTCCAGCAAAAGTGGTGAAACTAGTTGAAGTTCCTGCTGCGCAAAAGATTAATTTACCTTTTCCATAAGCATATTTGATAGCATCTTCTATTTTTCCAACAGAGAAAACATAACCCATCGACATCGAAATTATTTTCACTTTAGCATTATTTCCCAAGGCAGTAAAAGCTTTTTTAACACCTTCTTGTTCTTGATAGCCATCCAAAACAACATTCGCTGCAGCGCGATAAGTAACCAAATCTGCATTATAAGCAACTCCAACTGGCAATCCTCTGTCATTTCTTGGTGCTGCAGCTACAGAAGCCATGCTTGTTCCGTGTCCGCATAAATCATTTACGCCATCAGTTGTTGTAACCCATGGCCAAATAGAATCTACATAAACACCATTTTTTTGAATACTTCTTCCGGTTGAAAGTCCATTGTTGAAATTAGAACCTAACAGCGATTGATTTGGTGAAACTCCGCTATCAATAATTCCGATAGTTACAGCTCTTCCTGTACTTATTGTCCATGCATTTGGAATGCTGTGCTGATAAAACGTCCATGGCACCTTTGCATTTGGAGTTACCGTTGTGTAATCAGAAGTAGCCAAAGCTTCTGACTCATAACCGCAACCTGAGCTTGTTCCAACACTCGAATTTACAACAACATTTGGACGGTATTGAGCATTTCGAACAGCTAAATAGTTATAATCTCCAGGCTCAATATATCTAATGTATTTTGATTGTCTTAGAGCTATAATAGTTTCTTGTTTAGAAATTGAGACATCAATTAAATTCAAATCTGAATCAGCAGAAAGTAAAACCTTGTCTAAAGAGGTGTCTTCATATTTCATTATAATTCCCAATAATTCATTTTGAATTTTAGCATTATTAGCTGTTTTAGCTCTTTCAAAATTAGTTTTTGAATTCCCAAAGCCAATGGTGACAACATTATTTCCATTGACTACAGCGCTCCAAAGCAAATAAGAATCGGCATTTTTCCAATTAAAAGTACCTTTTGCATTAATTGATTCATCAATTTTCGCGTTAATTTGTGAAGGTGTCAAAGGTGTTTTTTGATTTTCCGGAATTACAATTGTTTTATTGTCGGTGGAATCTTCTCTTGAACATGATATTGAAAATAGCATTGTTAAAAGAAATAACGGTAGTATTCTTTTTGGCATAATTTGTTGGTTTTAATTTGTTTGACTTGACTAAAGTAACAATTTTATATTTAATTATATAATTTTCAATAAACTTCAATTTGTATTACATTTGCCATCCGATGTTAAAGACAATAAACATATTAAACAAGCGCGCCAAATTTGATTATGAAATAATCGAAACTTATACTGCTGGCATAGTTTTAACGGGAACAGAAATCAAATCTATCCGTTTAGGAAAAGCTAATATTACAGAAGGTTTTTGTGAATTTCACAATGGTGAATTATTTGCCATCAATACTCAGATTGATGAATATCTTTATGGAAATCAATTCAATCATAAGGCAAAAAGCGAACGTAAACTTTTATTAAATAAAAGAGAGTTGCGAAAATTAGAGAAGGCATTCGACACCAAAGGATTGACTATTATTCCTTTAAAGCTTTTTACTAATGAAAAAGGAATTGCCAAATTGGATATTGGATTATGTCGCGGAAAGAAAACTTATGATAAACGCGAAAGTCTAAAAGAGCAAGACACAAAACGCGATTTGGACCGAATCAAAAAATCCTTTTAATTTTTATTCTCCAATAAAGGAACAAATTTAAAATCGCCGAATTCGTGCTTTTCAAATTGGGTTTCGTTTTTGCGAATTAACAATGTCATTATTTGGTCTTTTTCACCAACGGGAATAACAAGCTTTCCTCCTATTTTCAGTTGAGCCATCAATGGTTTCGGAATGATTGGTGCTCCGGCCGTAACGATAATACTATCAAAAGGCGCATGATTTGGTAATCCTTTATAACCATCACCAAAGGATAAATGCTTAGCGCGAATTCCTAATTTTGGCAATAAAACTGAAGTAGTTTTGAACAATTCATTTTGTCTTTCTATCGAATAAACTTTTGCCCCCATAGCAACCAAAACTGCCGTTTGATAGCCTGAACCAGTTCCAATTTCAAGAATTTTATGGTCTTTTTTTACTTCCAATAATTGACTTTGAAACGCTACAGTGTAAGGCTGCGAAATAGTTTGTCCTGCACCAATAGGAAACGCTTTGTCCTGATAAGCAAAATCTTCAAAACTGGAATTTAAAAATAAATGTCTTGGAATTGCTTTAATTGCTTCCAATACTTTCGTATCTGTAATTCCTTTTTCTGCCAAGAGTGTGGCCAATTTATTTCGAAGTCCTTGATGTTTGCTTGTGTCTTTCAATTTGGGTCATAATTTATTTCGTAAAAATAGAAAACAAATTATCAATTATCAATTACCAATTATTAATTAATTTCTATTTTTGATAAAATTTACTTCTATGCTTAAAGTTGGCGTTTTAGGTGCCGGTCACCTCGGAAAAATACACTTGCGATTATTACAACAATCTGATAAATATGAACTAGTTGGTTTTTATGACGAAAACCACGAAAACGGAGCCAAAATCGAAGCTGAATTTGGATACAAACAATTTGATACCATTGCCAAATTAATTCACGCTGTGGATATTATAGATATTGTCACTCCTACTCTTTTACATTACAAATGTGCTAAGGTTTCAATCAAATCAGGAAAACATGTTTTTATAGAAAAACCAATTTCTACAACGGTTGAAGAAGCTGAAGAAATTATCGCTTTAGCAAAAGAATATAATGTCAAAGGACAAGTTGGTCATGTGGAGCGTTTTAATCCAGCGTTTACTGCGGTAAAAGATATGATCGAAACTCCAATGTTTATTGAAACACACCGTTTGGCAGAATTCAATCCGCGTGGTACGGATGTTCCGGTGGTTTTAGATTTAATGATACACGATATCGATGCTATTTTAAGTGTTGTAAAATCAAAAGTGAAATTTGTTCACGCAAGTGGCGTTTCGGTTTTGAGTCAGTCTCCAGACATTGCCAACGCTAGAATCGAGTTTGAAAATGGTTGTGTCGCCAACATTACTTCGAGCCGAATCTCAATGAAGAATATGCGTAAGTCACGTTTCTTCCAAAAAGATGCTTATATCTCTGTAGATTATTTAGACAAGACCTGCGAAGTTGTAAAAATGAAAGAAGCTCCGGAAACTCCGGGAGATTTTGATATGATTCTTCAAAATGCAGAAGGAGATCGTAAGCAGATTTATTTTTCTAATCCTGAAGTAACTAACAACAATGCTATTCTTGATGAATTGGAAACCTTTGCTGACGCTATCAATAGCAATACAAATCCAATTGTGACTTTAGAAGACGGAACAGAAGCATTGCGCGTGGCGTATATGATTATTGATTCGATGGAGAAAAATAAAACAAATTCAATTTAAACCATTAAGAAATTAAGTTTAATTAAGTCTTAATGATTCTTAATTTCTTAATGTTTCAAAAAAGCAAATAAACTCAACTTTTAATATGAATACAATTGCTGTAATAGGCGCAGGAACTATGGGTAACGGAATTGCCCACACTTTTGCACAAAGCGGTTTTACCGTAAAATTAATTGATGTCTCTGAAAAATCATTGGAAAAAGGAATGGCAACAATTGCTTCAAACCTTGACCGAATGGTAACTAAAGGAACCATCACCGAAGAAGACAAGCACAAAACAATTGGAAATATAATTACCTATACTGATATCAAAGACGGCGTAGTTGGCACCGATTTAGTAGTTGAAGCTGCCACAGAAAACGTTGGATTAAAACTTCAAATCTTCAAGCAATTAAGCGACGTTTGCGATCATAATGTAATTCTGGCGACCAATACTTCTTCGATTTCTATTACACAAATTGCCGCGCAAGTCGTGCATCCGGAACGCGTAATCGGAATGCACTTTATGAATCCGGTGCCGATTATGAAATTGGTAGAAATCATTCGCGGTTATTCCACCTCAGATGAAGTGACGAAAATCATCATGGATTTATCAGTAAAATTAGGAAAAACCCCTAATGAAGTAAATGATTACCCTGGCTTTGTGGCTAATAGAATTTTGATGCCAATGATTAACGAAGCTATCGAAACATTATACAATGGTGTTGCCGGAGTTTATGAAATTGATTCGGTAATGAAACTCGGAATGGCACATCCAATGGGACCTTTGCAATTAGCAGATTTCATCGGACTAGATGTTTGCCTTTCGATTTTGAACGTAATGTACGATGGATTTAAAAATCCAAAATATGCTCCTTGCCCACTTTTAGTAAATATGGTTATGGCCGGAAAACTCGGCGTAAAATCAGGAGAAGGTTTTTATGATTATTCGGAATCCAAAAAGGCTGAGACAGTTTCGAAGCAGTTTAAATAAAATTTTAACCACAAAGCGCACGAAGAAGGCACAAAGCACACAAAAATCTTCGTGACCTTCGTGAAAAACTTAGTGACCTTCGTGGTTAAGTAACATGAGCAAAATAATCCCTTTCAAAGCCGTTCGTCCTACTCCAGATAAAGTAGCTTTAGTAACTTGCAGAAACTATGACGATTATAGTTCGGCTGAGCTTGCGGCTTGGTTGAGTTTTAATCCGTATTCGTTTTTGCATGTTATTAATCCTGCCTATATGTATTCGCAAAAGATCACATTGGATAAACGATTTAAAGGTGTTGCTCATAAATATCAGGATTTTAAAGATGAAGGTATTTTTATGGAAGAAGACAAAGCTGTTTTCTTTTTGTATGAAATTCAGAATAAAGTGCAGTCTTTCACAGGCTTTATAGCCGGAACTTCGATCGAAGATTATAAAAACAATATCATCAAAAAACACGAAGATACGTTGCAATATCGTGTGGAATATTTTAAAGATTATTTGCATCAGACAGGTTTTAACACCGAACCCGTTTTGATTACGTATCCCGACAATGAAACGCTGAATTCCTGGATTGTCGAAAAGAAAAAAAGCGAACCGATTTATAATTACTCAACAACTAACAAGGAAAATCACCAAGTTTGGAAGATTGAAACTGCAGCAGAAATTCAATGGTTACAAAACCACTTCGAGCAAATTCCGGAATTGTATATTGCTGATGGACATCACCGTTCTGCTTCTGCAGAATTATTGTATGATGAAGACAAACATTTGGGTAACGAAAACTTAAACTATTTCATGAGTTTTTTAATTGCCGAAAGCAATGTCAAAATTTACGAATACAATAGAATTATTAGAGATTTAAATGGTTTTACTAAAGATGATTTTCTAGAAAAATTAGCTGAAAATTTTATCATCAAAGACAAAGAACTGGAATTGTGGAAACCACAAAGCAAGTTTGAATTTGGAATGTATCTTGACGGACATTTTTATGCATTGTTTTACAAGCAAGGAAGCAATGTCAATGGCAATAGCAATAGCAAAAATTCAATTTTGGATAATTTAGATGCCCAAATTTTATACAATAAAGTCCTGCAACCATTATTGGCAATAGAAGATTTACGAAACGACGAACGTATTGAATACATTCCGGGAAAGCAATCTATTTCAACCATAAAAGAATTGGTTGACGAAGGCGAATTTGAAGTTGGTTTTATGTTATTCCCATCTGATATTTCAGAAATAAAAGCTTTGGCCGACAACAATTTAATTATGCCTCCAAAAAGCACTTATATAGAACCAAAATTCAGAAGTGGATTGATGGTTTATGAATTGTAATTAGAAAACGAAAATGTCAATTAAAGACAATTTACTCAGAATAAAATCTCAACTTCCAGAAAACGTAACTCTTGTTGCTGTTTCAAAAACCAAACCTATCTCTGATTTGATGGAAGCATACAATGCCGGACAGCGAATTTTTGGTGAAAACAAAGTTCAGGAAATGACCGAGAAATGGGAACAAATGCCCAAAGATATTCAATGGCATATGATTGGACATGTGCAAACCAACAAAGTCAAATACATGGCGGAATATGTAAGCTTGATTCACGGAGTTGATAGTTTGAAATTATTGCAGGAAATCAACAGGCAATCCGCAAAGTACAATCGGGTTATTGATTGTTTACTTCAAGTTTATATTGCTGAAGAAGAATCAAAGTTTGGTTTGGATGAAAATGAATTATATGAGTTACTGCATTCCGATGAATTTAAATCATTACAAAACATAAAAGTCATTGGACTAATGGGAATGGCTACATTCACTGATAATCAAGCGCAAATTAAAAAAGAATTCCTGAACTTGAAATCTATTTTTGACAAACTGAATACTGAACACTACAAACTGAACACGCTTTCTATGGGAATGTCCGGCGATTACAAACTCGCAATCGAATGCGGTAGTACGATGGTTCGAATTGGAAGTGGTATATTTGGCAGAAGATAGATAATCTGAACACTTAAAACTGAATACTGAACACTGATTTTGTACGCAATACTCGACATAGAAACCACTGGTGGACAATTTAATGAAGAAGGCATTACTGAAATTGCCATCTACAAATTTGACGGTCACGAAATTGTTGATCAATTCATTAGCTTAGTAAATCCGGAAAAACCAATCCAGCCGTTTGTGGTTAAACTAACCGGAATAAACAACGCCATGTTGCGATCGGCGCCAAAGTTCTATGAAGTTGCCAAACGTATTATCGAAATCACCGAAGATTGCATCGTAGTGGCTCATAACGCTTCATTTGACTACAGAATCTTAAGAACCGAATTCAAACGTTTGGGATATGATTATATAAAACCAACGCTTTGCACGGTTGAATTGGCACAGAAATTAATTCCGGGTCAACTCTCGTATAGTTTAGGAAAATTGGTTCGTGCACTTGGAATTCCGGTAACCGATAGACATCGCGCCAATGGTGACGCTATGGCAACCGTGAAATTGTTTAAAATGATTTTAGCAAAAGATACCGAAAAAGAAATTTTAATCAGTTTGATTAAGGCTGAAATCAAATCGGGTTTGACTCCAAAATTATTAGATATTGTTGAAAGTTTACCAACAAAAACTGGGATTTATTATATTCATAACGAGAAAGGTGATTTGATATACATTGGCAAAAGCCGAAATATCAAGAAACGCATTAATCAACATTTCACGGGAACAACGGGAAAAAGCAAAAAGATTCAGCGTGAAGTTTTTGCCGTCACCTATGAAGTTACTGGAAGTGAATTGATTGCATTGCTAAAAGAAAGTGAAGAAATAAAAATCAACAAACCAATTTATAATCGTGCGCAACGCAAGACTATTTTTCAATGGGCATTATATTCTGAAAAGGATGAAAATGGTTATTTGGCTTTGAAATTGCTAAAAGCTGATGGCAGAAAAAAGGAAATCACCTCATTTACTTCCATACAAGAAGGTAAAAATTCACTGTTAAAAATTACCGAAAAGCATAATTTGTGTCAAAAAATAAATGGCTTATACGATACCCAAAATGGATGTTTTCAGTATAAGATAAAAGAATGCAACGGTGCGTGTTTGGGGAAAGAAGCTCCCGAATTATACAATGAACGCGTTGAAGAATTCATACAGGGAATGAAGTTTGAAAATGATAATATGGTTATTGTTGACAGAGGTAGAACAGTTGACGAACGGTGCGCTGTTTTGATTGAAAACGGAATTTACAAAGGATATTGTTTTTATGACTTGAATTATCAGGTTAACAATATCGAAATTCTAAAAAATATTATGATTCCAATGCAAAATAACCGTGACACCAGAACGATTATTCAGGCTCATTTGAGACGAAATAAAGTGATCCGTATTATAAAATTTTAGTATAAATATAAACTTGTCATTTCGTCTCGTCATTTGGGACGAGAGAGAAATCTCATGAGATTCCTCGTACCTCGGAATGACAAAAGAAAAATGAACTATTTAATCACTATTATTGGACCAACGGCGATAGGAAAAACTTCCTTGAGTATTGCTTTGGCTAAACATTTTGGTTGTGATATTATTTCATGTGACAGTCGGCAGTTTTTTAAAGAAATGCGCATTGGCACAGCTGTTCCGAGCGAAAAAGAATTAACATCGGTCACGCATCATTTTATTCAAAATAAATCCATTTTTGAAAATTATACTGTTGGTGATTTTGAAAAAGAAGCCATCACAAAACTGGATGAATTATTTCTAAAAAATAACATCCAAATCATGGTTGGTGGTTCTGGTCTGTATGTGGATGCCATTCTAAAAGGTTTTGATGATTTTCCGGATATTGACAATTCAATTCGGGAAAAAATAAATACTGATTTTGAACAACTTGGAATTGATTACCTGCAAAACAAGTTGAAAGAATTAGATGCAGAATATTATCAAAAAATAAAACTTGAAAATCCACAAACATTGCAAAATCCACAGCGAATGAAGCGCTTTGTTGAAGTTTGTATTGGAACCGGAAAACCGTATTCATCTTTTTTAAATCAAAAGAAAAACCAACGTCGCTTCACTCCTATTATCATTGGCTTGGAAGCTGAAAGAGAAATCATGTACGACCGAATTAATCAGCGAGTTGCCATTATGATTAAAGAAGGTTTGGTTAAAGAGGTTGAAGGTTTGTTTCCAAATAAACAATTAAATGCGTTGCAAACCGTTGGCTACAGGGAATTATTCGATTATTTTGATGGAAATATTACATTAGAATTTGCAATAGAAGAAATCAAGAAAAACACACGTCGATTTTCAAAGCGACAATTAACTTGGTTTAAGCGAACTGAAAATGTGAAATGGTTTGATTATTTGACTGATGAAAATGATATAATTGAGTTTATAAATTCCAAAAAAGAAATAGCAAACCACAAATAAAAACCAAAAAGCAAGAATCAAAATACAAACTAGTGTTCTAAAGAATTATGACTTTGAAATTTTAAAATTTGGAACTTTAAATTTATTTGTATTTTGTTATTTCTTTTTTGTGTTTTAAAATATAACGAAATGCCTATATCAAAAGACTTCACTTCTATACTAACCAAAGATTGGGAAATCACTTTTCTGCAATGTTATCCAAACGGTTATTTGAAATATACTGATTTGTGTAATATTTTGCAGTTAACTGCCGGTGTTCATGCGGAATTAGGTGGCATTAGTTTTAGTGATATGCAAGTGCATCACCAAGCGTGGGTTTTGAGCAGAATGCGTGTTGAGATAAAGCGATTGCCAAAATGGCGAGATGTTGTAACGGTTAAAACCTGGATTAATTCGCTGGAGAATTCACGTTCTATTCGTTGTTTGGAATTGTATATTGGTGATGAGAAAATTGTGGGTTGTGAAACCTTTTGGGCTGTTTTTAATACACAAACGCGTCGCCCAGAAAACTTGGCTTTACCACATGCCCATTTTGAAAAATATCCAGATGATAAAGCAACTGAAATTCAATTTTCTAAAATTGATACTACGATTGACAAGATATTTGTAACTGAAAAAACGATACTGCTTTCTGATTTAGATATTGTAAACCATGCTAACAGTGTGAAATATTTAGAATGGTGTTTGGATTACGCTGATCCAAAATTGCTACTAAATCAAAAGTTAGAAAGCTTTGAAATGAATTATTTAAAAGAAGTTTCATTTGACGATACAATTGCGATTGAGAAAAGTACTTTAGATAATCCAATGATTTTTACTGTGAATTCAACCAATAAGATTTGTTTTGCTTTACAACTGAATTTGAAGTGAAAGCCACTGCCCTAGCCCGGATGCTAGTGGAAATCCTGTTATTGTGAGATTACCTTCGGTCAGTTCGCAATCTCGGGTGCCGCGCAAGCTCGCAATGACAGATTGAAACGGACAGCCGGATTAGCTCCTAATTAAAAATGGCTCCAATTTCTTGAAGCCATTTTGCTTATTTTTTTACGACTAATCTAAAACCTTCGCCGTGTATGTTGAGAATTTCAACATTAGGTTCCTCTTTCAGATACTTTCTCAATTTGGCAATGTAAACATCCATACTTCTTGAGGTGAAATAATTATCTTCTCTCCAAATTTTTGTCAGAGCCAATTCTCGTGGCATTAAATCATTTTCGTAAACAGCCATCATTTTTAACAATTCAGACTCTTTTGGAGATAATTTAATTGGTTCATTATTTTCGAATTTCAAGTAACGAAGCTTGGAGTTTAAAAGGAATCTTCCGATTTGGAACTCAAATTTTGCCGGTTCATTTTTATTCTCGGCCGCTTTTCTTTGAATAATTGCTTTCACTTTCATCAGTAATACATCTGAATCGAATGGCTTGTTCAAATAATCATCAGCACCAACTTTGTAGCCTTTTAAGACATCCTCTTTCATTGACTTAGCAGTCAAGAAAATCAACGGAACATCTTTATTTTTTTCTCTAATTTCCTTTGCCAAAGTGTAACCATCTTTGTAGGGCATCATCACATCCAAAATGCATAAATCGAAATTGTCTTTTTTGAATTTTTCGAAACCTTCCATACCATTTTTGGCCAGTGTTACTTCAAAATCATTTAATGTCAGGAATTCTCTCAAAACTATTCCGAAGTTTTGATCGTCTTCCACCAGAAGTATTTTTTTGTTATTTTCCATAGTAGTTTTTTTTTATTTTAATTTATGAGTGGGACTTTAATTATAAATGTGCTTCCTTTTCCTTTTTCGCTTTCTACGAATATTTCACTATTGTGATCATCAACAATTCTTTTAACGTAAGACAAACCTAAACCATGTCCTTTTACGTTGTGCAAATCTCCAGTATGCTCGCGATAGAATTTTTCAAATATTCTTTTTTGAGCTGCTTTCGACATTCCGGAACCTTGATCTTTAATTTTGACAATGACGAAATCTTTTACGTTTTCAGTTTGAATGTCTATTATCGGTTCTTCAGGTGAATATTTAATTGCGTTATCCAAAATATTAACAATAACATTGGTAAAATGGACATCGTTTAATAAAACCGAAGTTCTGGTTGCATCAAAATGCGTCGTTATCGTTCCGTTTCTATCTTCAACAATTAAATTCACATGTTCAATAGCATCTTCAATTATCTCGTGAATGTTCGTAGACTCTTTATTAATATCTAACTCTTTTTTCTCGAGTTTCGAAATACGCAAAACATTTTCAACCTGCGCATGCATACGCTTATTTTCATCCTTTATCATTTGCAAATAACGAAGCACTTTTTCTTTGTCTTCAATCACTTTCGGATTTCTGATTGCATCTAAAGCTAAATTTATCGTAGCAATTGGCGTTTTGAATTCGTGTGTCATATTGTTAATGAAATCGGTTTTAATTTCAGAAATTTGACGTTGTTTTATCAACTGATTCAGTGCGCTTGAATAAGCAATGACAATGATGAGCGTAAAAATTATTGATAAAATGCAAATCCCAATCAATTCTGAAAACAGAAACTTCTTTTTTTGAGGAAACGTTAATAACAATTGATATTTGTTGTTTCCATCGTTATCAATAAAAATTGGAATGGAATACGTTGATTGTTTTTCATACCTAAATCGTTCCGATTTTATTTTTGTTGCTAAACCATTACTGTAAACATTGAATTCAAACGGTGTTTTAACGCCATATTCTTTGAGTTCATCTGATAATAATTTTTGCATCATATCATTTGAAACTCTTTCCTGAATAGGCTTTACTGCTGCAATATCTTTATAAACAATCTCAAATTGCGCGTTGTCTAATAAATCTAAACGTCCGGATTTTTCGATTTTAATATCCGGAGTAACCGATTGTTTTATACTTGAATTATCAATATCATCATTGTAAATCTCAGTTTTCCGTTTTGCGGTGTAATTCTTGAGTTTTACGCTGTCTAATTTTTTATCAAAGAACGAAGCAGAAATTCCGTAATCTTCGGAATTTATACTGTTTGAATATATTATCGTTTCATTAGTTCTGGAATCGCGCTGATAGTAACCAAACTCTAAAAAATCACTTTTTTGTGGTGTTTTACCTGTACTATCTTTAAGGCGATTATACATTTCATAATATGAATATTGCTCATTCTTTTGTAATTTATTAGCAACATTCCCAAGAACTTGTTTTACATGATACTTAAATTGTTCTTCATTATTCTCAAAAGATTTATCAAACCAATATACCTGAACAAGAATTATACCTATCAAAGATAAACTCATTAGGATAACCAGTAAGCGGAAAAACATTTTATTCATCACACAAATTTAACATTTTAACATTTATACAATAAATACATTAACCAAACATTAACATCTTGTGTTTAAATTATTGATTTTTCAATAAATTGAGGATTTCATCAACTTGCCTTTTGGTACCATCAACAGATAGATTATGAATTACATAATCGCTTTTTGCAATTCTTTGTTCATCAGTCCATTGGTTTTGCATTCTTTTTAAGACAGATTCTCTATCCGTTTTATCACGATTAATTACTCGTTGAAGTCGGGTTTCTAGTGGAGATGTAACTGTAATTACAGCATCGCAATATTTATAGCTACCGGATTCAAATAAAATAGCAGCTTCTTTAAATAGAAAGGGAGAATTTTTATGCTTTTCAACCCAACTATCAAAATGCTTTTTAACTTCCGGGTGAACGATGTTATTTAATTTTTGAAGCTTTTCGGGATTGTTAAAAACAATTTTAGCGAGTTTATCACGACTAAGTATTCCGTTATCTACAACTTCTTTTCCAAATGCAGCGCTAATAGCTTGAATAACTTTAGCTGTATTCATTAATTCTCTCGCTTCATCATCGGCAATATAGACAAGGATTCCCAATGATTTGATATACTCAGCAACCATTGTTTTTCCGCTTCCAATTCCACCTGTTAATCCGATTATTTTGGTCATGATTTTACTATAAAGAATAATTCAGGAAAAGCAACTTCGGGCTTTTGTTTTAAAATAATGACTTTTATATACGATTCTAAAAACCCTCTTCCGTATCCAAAGAATTGTTTGGAAACGGCTATTAAGGAAAGAAAACCTATTTTAAAACTTTTATTTTGAATGGTTGCTGCAACTAATAGTAAGAGGAAATAGAATGCATAACAGATTATTGGCAATTGAAAACCAAATAGAAACAAAAAAAGTGCAGCCGAAAAACCTAAAATAAAAAGCGTTGGAAAGAAAAAAGTAAGTTTGCTATATTCGGGATACCAACTATTTAAAATTGGACGTGCTTTGCCAAATTTAGTTACTTGAACTGAAAATTTATCCCAATCAATTCTTCGTTTATGATACACAAATGCTTTTGGAAAAAGCCTTGTTTCATATCCTAATTTCCATAATCGGATTGTTAAATCTGGATCTTCGCCAGGATGAATATTTCCAAATCCATTAGAATCTTTAAATGCTTTTTTAGAAATTCCCATATTAAAACTTCGAGGTTGGAATTTGGTTAACTTTTCTGAACCGCCACGAATTCCACCTGTGGTTAAGAAAGATGTCATCGTAAAATTTATCGCTTTTTGAATATCTGAAAACGAATCTAAAGCAGCATCTGAACCACCAAAGCAATCGACATAATTGGCTGTTAATTCTTTTTCAACTTCAGAAAGATACTGTTTTGGAATAATACAATCTGAATCGAAGATGATGAAATAATCTCCTTTGGCTAATTTCATTCCGTAATTTCTGGAATCGCCCGGACCTGTGTTTTCTTTAAAATAATAGGATATGTTTAGTTTGTCTTTAAATTTTTCTACTTCTTCTTTACAATTTATAGAAGAGCCATCTTCTACAATTACAATTTCATACTCTTTACTATAATCAGAAATCAAAAGACTTTCTAAGAGCTCCTTAATTTCATCAGGTCTATTATATACAGGAATAACAATTGAAATGTCCATGGCATAAATTTTTACTTCGTACAATTCATCTCGTCTTTAAGATGAGACTCGGGTAACAAAGATAAGTTTTATACAAAAGAAAAACCACCTAAAATTTAGGTGGTTTTAATTATAAAAAAGAAATCAGATTATTCTTTTATAACCTTGATTATTTTTACTTGATTGTTAGATGTTACTCTTACCATATAAGCCCCTTTTGATACGTTTGACATATCAATATGAGCATCGTTAGCATTAATAACGTTAGAACTTACTTTTTGTCCTAACAAATTAAATACTTCAACATTTGAAATTTCTTGATTATAAGATAAGTTCAACATGTTTTTTACAGGATTCGGATAATAAGAAAAATTAGTATCATTAAATCCTGGAACTGCTAAACCATCAGGACAAGTTACAGTACCCACGCCAGTAAATACAGTTGAAAAATTTCCAAAATCTGTTGGTGAATAAGATGTTGTTACTAAGTAATAAGCAGTACTTGTTGATAAATTCACATCAAGAATCTGAGAAACATTTGTCCCAAAATCGTCATCAGCTGCAACAAAATTTGTAAGTTGGTTGTTTGGATCAAATGAATTTTGATATATAAAAATGAATCCATCATAATCTTGTGTACTAGTAACGGTATATAAACCAGTTGTATCAACAGTGAATGGTCCATAAATATGATATGAGATACCAACTCCTACTGCAGATAATCCAGTTCCAGCAGCTACTGGTCTAGTCCAAGTAGGACCTCCAAGTGAAGGATCAGCTATAATAGAAACAAGATCACAATTTGGCGTTTCTGCAGGTGGAGGAGATACAGTTAAGACTCCACTAACATTAGATGTTCCATCCCAAAAACCACCTCCTGAAGAAGTATAACCTCCATATACATAGGCACCTCCATTTAATTGGAAACGGGTTGCATAATAATAAGTACCAGGAGCTAATGTTGATCCAATAGTTGCTTGATATTCATCATCGCTATTAGGATTAGACCCTGCAGGTATTCCTCCAGCAACTTCCACATTAAAAGTTGCAGGAACCCAAGTGGTCCATGTGTTAGGGTTAGTGTCAGTTCCGTTATAACCTACCCAAGCCTGAATTCCAGGAGCTTGTCCAGATGTTGTATCTGTCAATCCTCCCTCATATACTCTTCCATAAACAGTTACACTACCTCCTGCTGCTATTGTAGCACTATCAGGAAATTGTAAATTAACATAATCTGGTAAATCAAGAATTACAGGAGCAAATGTTATTGACCAACTATCCAGTGTTCCTGTATCAGTAGCAGCATCATCACAAACTCTTAAAATCCATGTACCGTCAGCATTTAAACCATTTAAAGTTGCTAAATTTCCTTCTGGTGTGTAAGTGTTAGTAAATGGTGCTGTACCTGCAACAATTGATGAAGCTCCAGAAGCGCTAATTACAGTATTTGTATAATTATCTCCAGACCCACCGTTGTCGGTAGATAATTCAACAATTGTTCCATCAGGCGCAACCAAATAAATATCTAAATCAGCGTCAAAAGTATGCGTTATACTAAATCCAGCTGAACTAAAATTATTGCTAACCCCAAGAACACCAACTCCAGTAACTGTTACAGGAAAATCGTGCGTGGCGGCATCACAACTATTGTCTGAAATTGAACCTGTCCCACCCGTAAATGTTTGAGCAAACAAACTTACTGTTGTAAAACACACTAAAAATAAAAAAGTAATTTTTTTCATATTGATATAAGTTAAAAGTTAATTGCAATAAAAGTAACTATATTTAAAAAACCACACAAATAAATTGTTATTTTTAGATACTATTTATCAAATTATTATTATGATATTAATTATTTATACTAGATATTAGTACTAATTCATTAGAATTAGCTTTATAATCAACATTATTGAATCCAAAACCAAAAAGATTTAGAAAATCTTGTTTGTAACCAGCTAAATCTCCAATTTCAATTAGATTTTCAGAAGTGGCTTTTGCCCATAATACTTTTATTCTTTCCTGAATATCGTCACGCATTTCCCAATCGTCAATTCTGATTCTGCCTTTATCATCAGTTGGAACTTCATTTCCTTCGTAAAGTCTTTGTTCAAATAATCTTTGAATTTGTTCAATGCAACCTTCGTGAACGCCTTCAGCTTTCATAATTTTATATAATAGCGAAATATATAGCGGAATTACAGGAATAGCAGAACTGGCCTGCGTTACTAAAGCTTTGTTTACCGATACATAGGCTTTACCGTTTAATGCTTTTAAATCGTCTGTGATTTTGAATGCTGTTGCTTCCAAATCATCTTTGGCACGACCAATTGTTCCTTTTCTGTATACAGCTTCTGTAACTTCCGGTCCAATATAGGAATAAGCAATAGTTGTTGCTCCATTGGCTAAAACGCCAGCATTTTTTAATGCATCTATCCACATCTTCCAATCTTCACCGCCCATTACAACAACAGTGTTGTCTATATCATCTTGATTTGCTGGTTCGATAGTAACTTGAGAAACTAAACCTGTATGAAAGTCAACCGTTTTGTTTGTAAATGTTTGTCCGATAGGTTTTAGAACCGAACGATGCAAAACTCCAGTCACAGGATGCATTCTAACAGGAGAAGCCAAACTGTAGATTATCATATCAACCTGACCTAAATCAGCTTTTATCAAATCGATGGTTTGCTGTTTTACTTCGTTTGAAAAAGCATCGCCATTTATGCTTTTAGCGTATAAACCAGCTTTTTGAGCCTCTGTTTCGAATGCAGCAGAATTATACCAACCCGGAGTTGCTGTTTTGCCTTCTGATGGTGGTTTTTCAAAGAAAACTCCGACTGTTCCGGCACCTGAACCAAAAGCACTTGTTATTCTTGAAGCCAATCCAAAACCAGTTGAAGCTCCAATAACTAATACTTTTTTAGCACCATCAATTTGCCCTTTTGACTTTACATATTCAATTTGATTTTTAACATTTTGAGCGCAACCTTCTGGATGTGCTGTCAAACAAATAAATCCTCGCATTCTTGGTTCTATAATCATATGATATGTATTTTTATGTTAGTTTTTTTATGTTACAAAAGTAATAAATTAGCATTTCAATTCAATAGTGCTTTGGCATGATTAACGGCTGAATCTGAAATATCCTTACCAGAAAGCATCTCTGCAATTTCTATTATTCTTTCATCGCTGTTTAATAATTTCAATTCTGAAACGGTATTCTCTCCCAATACGGTTTTGTATACTTTATAATGATTTGCTCCTTTCGCTGCAATTTGGGGAAGATGTGTTATGGCAAAAACCTGCATCATTTTACTCATGTCTCTCATGATTCCTCCCATTTTATTAGCGATTTCGCCTGAAACACCGGTATCAATTTCGTCAAAAATGATTGTTGGTAGTTTTGAATATTGAGATAAAATTGATTTCACTGCCAACATAATTCGGGACATTTCACCTCCAGAAGCAACCTTTTTCAGTAAACCGAAATCGGTTCCTTTATTGGCAGAAAATAAAAACTGAAGCGCGTCTTTTCCGTTATTGTGATAATTGCCAGAAGGAATAATTTCTATTTTAAATCGGACATTTGGCATACCTAGTTGATTCAGAATATAAATTAGTTTTTCACTTAAATTTGGTATTGCTTCTCTCCTACTTTGACTAATTTTTGCCGCAATTAAATCTAACTCCAATTCTAAATCTTTGATGCTATTTTCAAGTTTTGCAATTTCTTCTTCTAAAGTAGCAACCGAAACTACTTTACTTTCCAAATCCGTTTGAATTTGAATTAATTCTACGACAGTTAAAACATTATGCTTTTTCTGAAGATTATAAATCAGTTGTAGTTTTTGATTGATAGCTTCCAATTTTTCAGGATCATTAAAAACCAAATCGGATTCTCGACTCAGTTCTTTAACAATATCATCAAATTCAATTAAGATGCTGTTGGTACGTTCAAAAAGCGATTGATATTCAGCCGAAAAACTACTATTTTTTTGAAGAGCCGCTTTGAATTCTTTTAAGTTTTTTAAAATCCCAAATTCTTCTTCAGTAGCAATAGACAAAAGGGTAGAAAGATTTTCTTTTATGAATTCGACATTACTTAACGCTTGATATTGTTTTTCTAACTCTTCTAATTCGCCTTCTTTTAAATTGGTAGATTCCAATTCCTGATACAAAAACTCGTTATAATCTTTTTCTTTTAAGATTGATGAAAACTCATTTTTTTTAGATTCTAAAGTCGATTTTGCATAGCGGTATTTTTTTAAACCGGATTGAAATTCAATAAGTAACTCATGATTATTAGCAATAGCATCAATGATTTTAAATTGATACTCTTCTTCCGATAGCTCTAAAGTTTGATGTTGTGAATGCACATCAATCAAATAAAAACTCAAATCTTGTAGTTGTTGAAGATTAACCGGACTATCATTCACGAACGCTCTTGATTTTCCTGAAGGAAGAATTTCTCTTCGAATTATCGTTTCCTGTTCATAATCTAAATCATTAGCCTCGAAGAAAGATTCTAAATCGTATTTTCCAATAGAAAAATTGGCTTCAACAATGCACTTTTCATCTTTGTTTTTAAGGGAAGTTAAGTCTGCACGTTTTCCTAAAACCAAACCTAATGCGCCAAGAAGTATTGATTTTCCTGCTCCTGTCTCACCAGTTATAATTGAAAAACCATTCGAAAAATCGATATCTAATTTTTCTATTAGGGCAAAATTTTCAATAGATAACGATGTAATCATGTGCAGAAATTAAAGAAAAGTGTAAGTAGTAAATGTACTAATTATAGCTTAATCGCTTGCCATTTACTTGTATTGAGTGGTGACAATTTATTTAAATTCTCGATAGTTTCTGTTAAAGAAACTTTTGGACCTGAGGACAATATCGAAACTAACTCATCCACTTTAGCATCAAAAAATACTCTGGTTAAAAAAGCATTTGGGCGCACTTTATATAGTGCTGTAAGTGTATTAATTGCACCGATAACTTTATCTTTTCCTGATTTTACATCAGCACTCATAGTATCTAATCCTTCTCTATGATATTGATACAAAGCTTCTCTGTATGCATCATAAGTTCCGCTAAGAATATCGGTTGTTAAGAAATATCTATTTTGATTTCCATCAGCTTGACTCCAGCCTTTATAACCACTTTGTTGCGCTACGGATTGTATTTGTTGTGCTACTTCATAATTTTTATTTCCACCCATTAATGAATACGTATCGGCATCAAAACCAAGAATCATATAACTGTAATAAGCCAAGACGGAAACTAAATTAGAATCAAAATTGGATGGATTAAATTGTAAGTTTTCAAATTCAACGTATCGAAAACTAAAATCTTTGTCGTTAAAATTAAATACCGGCGATGCATAAGTCGAATTAAAAACAGGTCTTGTTGATTGCACCTGAATCGTTGCAGAAAATTGGTTTGATTCATAGCTGTTCACTATGATAACCATGGAACATTCAATTTTCTCATTTTGCTTGTACTCGTCTCCAGTCCAATCGGTTTTATTAACAAAATCACTTACAGAAGTTTTTAAGTTTTTAAATATCTGATTATTAGTCGTAGCCACTTTATCCGAATTAATCTGAACTGAACAATTTAATTGTTGTGCTTGTACAACTCCAATGAAAAGCAATAAAAGAAAACTAAATCTATTTTTCATGTATAAGTGTTTATTGTTTTTTAATTGTCACATGGAATTCGCTTTTGAAAAATATAGTAAATACTACTTTCTCTGCGTGCTCATTTCATAATGTGAAATTACTTTATTCATAATATCATTTGCAACCAATTCTTTTGATTTTAAATCCATTGGTTCAACCACAAAATCCTTATCGATAAATGTAATTTTATTGGTTGCTTTTCCAAAACCGGCACCTTCATCCTGAAGCGAATTTAAAACAATCAAATTTAGGTTTTTTTTCTGAATTTTCAACTTGGCATTTTCAATTTCATTTTCAGTTTCTAATGCAAAGCCAATTAAAAATTGATTTTGTTTGATTCTTCCCAATGAGGCCAATATGTCCTGCGTTTTTTCGAGCTCAATTGTTAATGCAACTTCTGCCTTTTTTATCTTTTGTTCGGCTACAAATTTTGGTTTAAAATCTGCAACCGCAGCTGAGCAAATAGCGATGTCAACAGAATTAAAATTTTCATGACAAGCATCATACATTTCTTTTGCCGAAGTGACTCTAATTAGATTAATAGTAGAATTCTGAACAGATAAATGTGTTGGACCGGAAATCAAAATTACTTCTGCTCCAAGATTTGCAGCACTTGCAGCAATATCAAATCCCATTTTTCCTGAAGAATGATTACCAATAAAACGAACTGGATCAATCGCTTCATAAGTTGGTCCAGCTGTAATAAGTATTTTTTTTCCTCTTAAAGGCAATTTGTTTTCCAAATCTTTTTCCAAAAAAGCTACAATGTTTTCTGGTTCTGCCATTCTTCCTTCACCGGATAATCCGCTGGCAAGTTCACCAGTTTCTGCCGGAATTATGATATTTCCGAATTGTCTCAACGTAGTAAAACTGGCTACAGTTGAAGGATGTTTATACATATCCAAATCCATTGCAGGTGCAAAATAAACCGGACATTTAGCAGAAAGATAGGTTGCAATTAAAAGATTGTCGCAATTGCCATTTACCATTTTAGATAAGGTATTGGCAGTTGCAGGAGCAATAACCATCAAATCGGCCCAAAGCCCTAATTCAACGTGATTGTTCCATTGCTCATTTTCGTCTTTTTCATCATAAAAAGTAGAATGTACAGGATTTTTAGAAAGAGTTGACAGCGTTAACGGTGTCACAAAATCCTTAGAAGCAGGTGTCATTATCACTTGGACATGTGCACCTGCTTTTATAAATAACCTAACTAATGTTGCTGTTTTGTATGCGGCAATTCCACCTGAAACGCCGAGTAGTACTTTTTTACCGCTTAAAACAGACATCTTAATTAGTCTTTTGTAGTATCTCTATGGTAAATTTTGTCATCAAGCCATTCCTGAACAGCTAATGCATGAGGTTTTGGCAATTTTTCGTAGTATTTAGAAACTTCGATTTGTTCTTTGTTTTCAAAGATTTCCTCAAGACTATCGTTGTAGGTTGCAAACTCTTCCAATTTCTCAGTCAACTCTTTTTTGATTTCAGAATTGATTTGGTTTGCTCTTTTAGCCATTATTGTTATTGCCTCGTAAACATTGCCAGTACGCTCTTCAATTAACGTTTTGTTATACGTAATAGTGTTTACCGGTGCATTCGTCTTCTTTAAATCCATGACTTTTTTATTTAGAATATTGTTTTAAATCGTTTTCAATTCGAGCTAACATTTCATCAGCTTTAGCTTTATATTCAGTATCAACTTTAAATTTGATCAAACTTGCGTGAGCATTTTTGGCATTTACCAATCGTTCTTCCATTTTTGATGGAACACTGTTTATTGCCAATAAATAAGCCGAATCTAATTTATAAAATAATGCTTTCTCTTTATACGGTGTTCCCGGAAAATTAATTAGAAAATTATCAAATGCTACCATTGATGCTTTATAATCAGAAATAGTATGATAAATTTTCGCGTTTTCAAATGCTTTTTTTTCTAATTTTTCTCTTAAATTTTTTGCTAATAAATTCGCTTCTGCCAAATTCGTTCCTTCTGGATACGAATCAATATAATTTTGAAGTTTATCAACTGCTTTGTAGGTATCTGTTTGATCTAAACTGTAAACCGGAGATAAAAAGGTAAATGATTTAGCTCCTAAAAATGAAGCTTCTTCAATTTTTTCGCTTTTTGGATAACTAGACACAAAACTCTCAAACTGGTAACCCGCTAAATAATATTGCTCTGTTTTATATAATGATTGTGAATACATGTAAAACATTCTTTCTGCTTGTGGCTTTCCTTTATAAGCTGGAGCGATTTGTTCAAAAAGACGAATTGCTTTACCGTATTTTTTGGCATCATACATTTTTGTAGCTGATACAAACTTTACAGCAACATCTTCCGATTTTAATGCTTTTTGATATTCACTACAAGACGATAAAAATACAACAGCTGCAAATAGGGCAAAAATTTTTTTCATTTATTTATTTAATTCAGTTGATTTTAAACACTTTTTGTGTTAGAAAAATCTCCCGAATATTCGGGAGCAAATTTAGTTATTAATTGTTGATTACAAAATATTTTTTTTGGTGTCAAAAAATCTACATTTTTGAAATTTTATTGGTGAAATTATGCAGGCGCTTTGCTAAATCTTCATCAACATTAACTAGCGGTAAACGAACGTTATTCTCAGACAAACCCAATGCCTTAAAGACTTCTTTAATACCTGCTGGATTTCCTTGCTCAAAAATCATATCAATTGAATCGGCTAAAAGATAGTGTATTTTATAAGCATCGTCTACTCGTTTGTTTAAACCAAGATGCACCATTTCTGAAAATTGTTTAGGAAAACCTTGTGCAATTACCGAAATAACGCCAGAACCTCCAGCCAAAACCATTGGCAATGTTACCATATCGTCGCCGGAAATTACCAGAAAATCTTTAGGCTTGTCTTGTATCAATTTCATCGCTTGAACAATATCACCGGCAGCTTCTTTTACAGCAACAACATTCTTGAAATCATTCGCCAATCTGATAATTGTTGACGGCAGTATATTACTAGCTGTTCTTCCCGGAACATTATATAAAATCACAGGAATTCGTGATGCTTCGGCAATGGCTTTGAAATGTTGGTAAATTCCTTCTTGTGTTGGCTTATTGTAATATGGGGAAACCGATAAAACAGCAACGAAATCTGAAAAATCTCTTGATTTTAATTCTTCAACAACTTCTGCAGTATTATTACTTCCAACTCCTAGAACTAATGGCAATCTTCCATTATTGGCATCAACGATAGTCTTTATTACCAATTCTTTTTCAGCTTTTGACAATGTTGCATTTTCAGCAGTAGTACCAAGTACCACTAAATAATCTATTCCGTTATCAATTTGAAAATTGACAATGGCTTTCAACGCTTCAATGTCTATTGAAAAATCTTTTTTGAATGGTGTAACAATTGCAACGCCAGTTCCAATTAATGATTGCATTTTATATTTTGTTTAGGATTTTTAAATATTTGAATAATTCAGACATAAAAACTTTATAGTTTTCGGCATTGGTATCAATCATAAAATGATTTAATCGCTTGTCAATTGAAGCAAAACCAACTTTGAAACCTGCTTTAGATAAATTAGAAACCAGTAGCAACGCTACTTTTTCGGTATCATAATAATTAATCAACAAATCAAAAGGTTCTGTTATAAAATCTTTTACTTCTTTTTTATCTACAGTTCCAGTCCAACTCAAATCTTTATGACTATAAACAGGATAATCAAAAACTTCATTCTTCTTTATTTTGTCTTTAAAAACCAAGACTTTAATATTCTTTTCATCAATTCCTTTGCGAATTAACTCTTTGACCAAGTCTTCTCTTTCATAAAAATAACTTTCGTCAAAAATAATTCCGACAGTTTTGATTATGCTATCAGAAGCCAAATGTTTGACATTTGACAGGTTGTTTTTAACTATTTTTTTTGTTGAAAAATCCTTGAAGTAATTTAAAAACATACTACTTTTACTTGAATTACAAATTTACTAAAATTAGTACCAAAAGCGATGGTAAAACTAAAAAACTATAACGGTGTAGTAAAGCATTTTGTTTTATTATTAACATTTACCACTGTTATTTCCTGTGCCGAAAAGAAATATGCCGTTACCAAAATTGAAGGCAAAGAAATTGGAATTACTGACAAGAATTCTGAAGTTGTTGGCTCGAGCGCAAGCGAACAGGCGAAGCAGATTGAAAATTTTATCAAACCCTATCGCGATAGAATCGATGCTGATTTGAATACCGTTTTAGGAAATGCTCCGGAAACTCTTGACAAATCTGGCGAATGGCAAACGCCAATGGGAAACTTCCTTGCGGATATTACTTTTGAAAAATCGGATAAAGTGTTTCAACTGCGTGAGAAAAAAGCAATTGATATCTGTTTACTTAACCATGGTGGCATCAGAAGTATTATTCCAAAAGGAAATATTACTGCCAGAACTGCTTATGAAGTAATGCCTTTTGAAAACAGTGCGATTGTAATTGGACTAAAAGGAGAGCAAATTTTGGAAATTGTCAATTATATTATTTCAGAGAAAAAGCCACATCCTTTAAAAGGAATGACCTTTACCATCGACAAAAACAATCAACCTACAACCATTTTGGTAAACGAAAAAGCTTTGGATGAAAACAAAGTCTATTATGTAATTACTTCCGATTATTTGTCCAATGGTGGTGACAACATGATTTTTTTTAAAAAAGGTGTTGAAAAATATGATTTAGATTATAAACTTCTAAATATAATCATTGATTATTTCAAGGAAAACAAAACGATTACAGCCAACAAAGACATTAGAATTACCAA
The DNA here is from genome assembly GCF_031381455.1 of Flavobacterium sp. Classification (GTDB taxonomy): domain Bacteria; phylum Bacteroidota; class Bacteroidia; order Flavobacteriales; family Flavobacteriaceae; genus Flavobacterium. Next base: position 82,802 of record NZ_JANMXZ010000002.1, read on the forward strand.
AGAATAGCACCATGAAAAGAAGAGATTTTATCCAAAATACTGCATTGAGTTCAGCTTTGATTGGACTTGGTGGTATATCATTGAGTAGCTTTAAAACTTTCGACACTAAGCATTTGGCGGTTCTTCATACCAATGATGTGCACAGTTATATTGATCCATTTCCGCCAACGCATCCAAAGAATCCGAATATGGGTGGCGTTGCCCGAAGAGCCGCTTTGATTGAAACTATCCGTAAAGAAAATCCAAATGTATTATTGCTTGATGCAGGAGATATTTTTCAAGGAACACCTTATTTTAATTACTATGGTGGCGAATTAGAATTCAAACTGATGAGCATGATGAAATATGATTTGGCAACCATTGGCAACCATGATTTTGACAATGGTATTGAAGGTTTGTATAACCAATTGCCGAATGCAAGTTTTGAATTTGTTAATGCCAATTATGATTTTAAAAACACGATTATGAATGGCCATGTGAAACCGTATAAAATAATTCACAAAGACGGAATTAAAGTCGGTGTTTTTGGAATTGGTGTCGAGCTTGAAGGCTTGGTAGACAAGAAAAACTCTAAAGAAACAGTATATCATGATCCTGTTGCGATTTCTCAGGATATGGCCCGAATTTTAAAACAGGAACATAAATGTGACTTGGTAATTTGTCTTTCGCATATTGGGTATCAATACAAAAACGAACCAGATAAAATTTGTGATGTTAAATTAGCCTCTTTGACAAAAGATATCGATTTGATTATTGGTGGTCATACACACACTTTCCTAGACAAACCGACCGTTTTAAAAAATGCTGACGGAAAAGATGTTTTGGTAAATCAAGTGGGATGTTATGGTGTAAATCTGGGCAGAATTGATTTTTATTTTGATAATGATGTTACGAAAATAGCATCAGGAAAGTCAATTATTGTTTGATTTTTCGGCAGTAATTACATATTTATAAAAAGAGAAAAAGGCGAAAGCATTGAATGTCATTGCTAATGGTCTGAATAATTCTTCAAATTCGTTTACCAAAAAATACTTTTCTACAAATACCACAAATTGCAACATCACAAAAAGTAGTGCACTGATTAGCAGTAGGGAATTTTGTTTGTTATCATTCATAAAATAACTCGAAAGAGCTATTCCGGCAAATAATGATATCAATAAATTTTGGAATATTATTATGTAAATACTATTCTCTGGAATTTCAACAGTTTCTAAAAACAAATAAAAGAATATAAGTAAAAAGGGTGTTGTTGCAATTATCAAAGGAATAAAATCATTCACTTTTTGGAACCGAAATGTCAGATATATTACAATGATGCGATGGAATGTAAAAACTAATACACCATAAAACAAATAGGTTGGCGTATTTGGGATAAAGAGAATATTAGTAATTAAGGATAACAGCAATGCAACTATAAAAAGCCAGTTCTTATTATTGGACTCAATATAATAAATTGCAATTAAAAAAAGAGGAATTATCGGTTTCAAAATACAGATTAGCGGTCTGTTTACAAAATACTCCGCTATAGCTTCAAAAAAAGCTATTACAAAATAACATACTGATAATCCCTTTACTTTATTTTGTCTGTTTTGCATCATTCAAATTTAAAAGCTTAATTGTTTATAGTTACTAAAGACCACTAAATTTAATCTATTTTTTTTTGGAATTATTATATTCTCTCTTAATTAATTTGTAATCATTATATGAAGAATTCTATTTATTTTAATTTAAAGATCAATTTCATCTTGTTTGACTTTTTCAATTATAAAAAGGTAAATAAGATAAAAACCAACGAAATGCAAAATTAATTCGATGATATTTAGTGTGAAAACATAAATATAATAGACATTAATAGCAGAGAATACATCAGATAAAATTAATGTAATCGCTCCTAAAAAGTATAAGTACGATTTTCTACTTGCATCAAGACTCAAATATACAACAGCACAAATCATCAGTATTAATGCAGCAATTGCATTTAAAATCGCAATAAAATTTGTAATAGTATCTGTCGTTGTTTCGAACATTATATGAACAATTAGAAACAAAAAAAAGGCATTTAATAAAATTACTACTGCTGTAAGTCCATTCACTATTTTTTTTAAATGAGCACCGCTAATTAGTGGCGCTGATAAATTGATTAATGCAAAATAAAATAAGGCATAAAAAACTAAAGCAAATTGCAAAAGTAGGCTTGAATGATCAGAATACAGCATTAATAATTCTCCACAATAAAAAAACAAGACAAAAAATAAGTAGCTTTTTGGAAAAACAAAACCGTTTTTTAAAATAGCATAAAGCAGAAAAAGTGGTACAAATAGAAGTTTTATATAAAATACAATCTTTGCGCCAGGCAGAAAAAATATTGAATAAAAATACGATGCAACTAGTAAAAGTAATAGAGCGAGAATGATTTTTTCTAATTTCATTTCGTAACTTTTTAGTTATTGTTTAGAAGTAAAATGAATTCATCTTCAGAGATAATTTTCACTTTTAACTGATTGGCTTTCTCGAGTTTTGCCGGCCCCATATTATCGCCAGCAACTACATAATCGGTCTTCGCCGAAATTGAACTTCCTACTTTTCCACCATTATCTTCTATAGCTTTTTTCAAATCGTCTCTTGAAAATTTTTCAAAAACTCCAGAAACTACAAAGGTCTTTCCTACCAATTTATCTGTAGCATTTGGATTAAATTTTTCAATCAATTCCATCTGAATTCCAAACTGTTTTAATCGTTCAATTATTTTTACATTTTCCAAATTTTCAAAGAATTCGATAACACTCTGCGCTATTTTCTCTCCTATTTCATCTACCAAAATCAAATCTAACAAGGAAGCATTTTGAAGTGCATCAATGGTTTTATAATGTTTGGCTAATTTCTTGGCTACAGTTTCACCAACATAACGAATTCCGAGTGCATATAGCACTCTGTCAAACGGAATTTCTTTAGATTTCTGAACGCCATTCACTAGGTTTTCAGCTGATTTTTGAGCCATTCGTTCCAATGGTAGAATTTGTTCAACGGTTAACTCATATAAATCAGCATAATCCTTGACCAAACCATTATTGAACAGCAAAGCCACTGTTTCTCCGCCAAGACCTTCAATATCCATCTCTTTTCGCGAAATAAAATGCTGAATTCTGCCTATGATTTGTGGTGGACAACCATAAAAATTGGGACAATAATGATTGGCTTCGCCTTCAGTTCGTATCAATTCCGAATTACATTCAGGGCAATGAGTAATGTATGTTGTTTTTTCAGAATCAGTTGGTCGTTTGGATAAATCAACACCAATAATCTTCGGAATAATTTCCCCGCCTTTTTCAACAAAAACAGTATCACCAATGCGAATGTCTAATTTTTCGATTTGATCCGCATTATGTAAAGAAGCTCGTTTCACAATAGTTCCAGCTAATTGTACAGGTTCCAAATTAGCAACTGGAGTTATAGAACCGGTTCTTCCAACCTGATACGAAATAGAATTTAGTTTTGTAGAAACTTGTTCGGCTTTGAATTTATATGCCATCGCCCAACGCGGAGATTTAGCTGTGTATCCTAATTCATCTTGTTGGTGCAGATTGTTTACTTTTATTACAACACCATCCGTTTCATAGGGCAAATTGTGACGATTTGTATCCCAATAATCAATATACTCAAAAACTTCTTCTATAGTATTTGCTAATTGGGCTTCTTTGGGAACTTTGAAACCCCATTTTCGAGCAGCTTCTAATCCATCAAATTGAGAATTGAAATTCAAATTATTGCCAACTATAAAATACAACAAACATTCTAATGGACGCTTAGCAACTTCGCTGCTGTCTTGCAATTTTAAACTTCCTGAAGCTGTATTTCGTGGGTTAGAATAAGGAGTTTCTCCAATTTCAATTAATTCCTGGTTCATTTTTTCAAAACCTTCAAAAGGCAAAATGATTTCACCCCGAATATCAAATCGAGCCGGATATTCACCTTTTAATTTTAGCGGAATTGATTTTATCGTTTTAATATTATTGGTCACATCATCACCTTGAAAACCATCACCCCGCGTAACAGCACGTTTTAATTTCCCGTTTTCATAGGTTATTGAAATCGATGCGCCATCATACTTTAATTCACAAGTATATTGTAATGGAACATTCCCTAAGACTTTCTGAATTCGGGTTTCCCAATCGATTAAATCTTCTTTGGAATAAGAATTATCCAAAGAATACATTCGGTAATCGTGAACAACCGTATTGAAATTTTTGGTAATCGTTCCGCCAACTCGTTGTGTTGGTGAATTATCGTCATAGAATTCAGGATGCTGATTTTCTAGTTCTTGTAGTTGTTTTAGTTTTTGATCAAATTCGAAATCAGAAATCGTTGGCGTATCTAACACATAATAATTGTGATTGTGTTGATTGAGTTCATCGCGTAAATCCTGAATTGTTTTCTGAATATCCATAAAAAGAAATTGGCTATTATAGTTGCAAATTATGTGCACTAAAATAGCCAATATTTTTGAAAAAAAAGCATCTTTTATAACTGAATTCAGCGTAAAAAAGATTTTGAATAACCGCAGATTCGCAGATTTTATAAGCTTTATTATTATCGATTATATGAACTTAAAGAATTAACTCTACATTTTTTTGCCACAAATTGCACAAATTCTCACCAATTAATTCGTGTAAATTTGTGCAATTTGTGGCAAAGTATTTTTAAAACCTAAATTTAAAATCATAAAAATCTGCGAATCTGCGGTTAAACTACGACTGAATTATTCCGTTGATTTGAAGATATAATTGTCCATCGCTCAAAATGGCGCCTTCTTTTATTAAATCAAAAATGGCTGCGTTTCGTTCGGCTTGATATTCTTTTTTACCCAAATGAATTTCAACTGCGTCCGTAAATAAATTATCACTCAACCATTGCAAACCCTCTTTTTCCATAAAGTCCACTTGTGGTTCCAATGCTTTTAAAACAATAGATTGGATTAATTTTTCCTGACAGTGAAAAAGGAAAATATGGTTTTGAGAAAAATGTTCTAAATAATTAGCATTCGTTAAAACGCCTTCCCAAATCAGATCGGAAAAAACATCCAGTTCTTGTTCAGCAACTTCTGGTTTGTCCGATTTTATTTTATCCCATTCTCCTTTATCTATAGATTGTGTAGCCAGGAAAGTTGCAAATTCCTTCTGCAAGGCTTCAAATTGTTCTTTGGTTAATCTTTTGTATTTCATATTATAGTTGCTAAGTAACTGATTGGCAGAGTAACTGAGTTTTTGTTTTGTATGTAATGCCCTAGCCCCGATAGTAGTGGAAATCCTTTTTAATTTGTCATGCTGAGCTTGTCGAAGCACAAATTAAAAAGATTGGAACGAATAGCGGGACACGAGCTCCTAAAAAGCGAACTGGCGCAGCAAATAGCTTCAAAAAAAAATCCCGACTCGCATCGGGATTTAGTATTGATATAGCGAAATATTAAACTTCAGCTACGATTTCATATGGTAATTCAACAACCACATCTCTGTGAAGTCTTACACTTGCAGTGTATTTACCTGTACGTTTTACAACACCGCTTGTGATGAATTTTCTATCAACAGTTTGACCGGCAGCTTCTAATGCAGCAGCAATGTCAATGTTAGAAATAGAACCGAATAATTTTTCGCCACCAGCTTTTGCTGTGATTTTAATTTCGATAGCTTTGATAGCTTCACCCAATGCTTTTGCATCGTTTACAACTTTAGCTTCTTTGTGTGCTCTTTGTTTTAAATTTTCAGCTAACACTTTTTTCGCAGATGGAGTTGCTAAAGAAGCAAATCCTTGTGGAATTAAAAAGTTACGACCGTATCCGTTTTTTACGTTTACTAAATCATCTTTAAAGCCTAAATTTTGAACGTCTTGTTTTAAGATCAATTCCATGTTGTTGTCCTTATTAAAGAAGTTAGGTTCTGTTTGACGAGAAACCAACAACTGAGTTTATATTATTTTAATAAATCGGCCACGTATGGCATTAAAGCTAAATGACGCGCTCTTTTTACAGCTACTGACACTTTTCTTTGGTATTTTAAAGAAGTTCCGGTTAAACGACGCGGCAAAATTTTACCTTGCTCGTTTACGAATTTCAATAAGAAATCTGCATCTTTATAATCAATGTATTTGATTCCAGATTTTTTGAAACGACAATACTTTTTAGTTTTGTTGGTTTCAATGTTTAAAGGCGTAAGATATCTGATATCTCCGTCTTTTTTTCCTGAAGCGGATTGTTGTAAGTTTGCCATGATTAGTTTGCTTTTGCTTCTTTTAATTTAGTTCTTCTTCTTTCTGCCCAAGAAATAGCGTGTTTATCCAAACTTACAGTAAGGAAACGCATAACTCTCTCGTCACGTCTAAACTCAGTTTCAAAAGCAATTAAAGCTTCTCCTGATACTTGGAATTCGAATAAATGGTAAAAACCACTTTTCTTGTTTTGGATTTCGTAAGCTAGTTTTTTCAAGCCCCAATCCTCTTTGGATACCATCTTTGCTCCTTTAGCAGTAAGAAAATCTTCAAATTTGCTTACTGTTTCCTTTACCTGAACTTCAGATAAAACGGGATTTAAGATGAAAACAGTTTCGTAATGATTCATAATAATTATGATTAAATTTTAAATTGGGCGCAAAAGTACAAATTGATTTTTAATATACAATGGCAATATTGGAGAAATCGTCTAAAAGTAAAAAATACCGTTTAAAAGCAAAAAAAAACGATGAAACGTTAGGTTGTTCCAAAAAAAGTACTTATTTTTACAATTCCAAATCTATAATAAATAATATTATGAAACTAAATTGTGTTGTTGTTGATGATAGTTCCATTCAGAGAATGATCATTGCAAAGTTAGTAAATAATCATCCGAATTTACATTTAGTCGGTGATTTTTCTAATGCAATTGAAGCCAAAAATTGCATGTCGGTTCATACCGTTGACTTAATTTTTCTCGATATTGAGATGCCAGTCATTAGCGGTTTTGATTTTCTTGACGGCTTAAAAGTAAAACCCCAAATTATTTTTATCACGTCAAAAGCAGAGTATGCTATGAAAGCATTCGATTATGACGCTACGGACTACCTACAGAAACCGATAGCTTTAGATCGTTTTAATGCATCTGTTAGAAGAGCAATGGATTTCCATATGCTTAAAAAAGAAAATCAGGAAGAAGAAGGAGAACATATCTTTATTAAGAGTAATCTTAAGAAACTTAAAATTTATACCAATAAAATTAAGTGGATTGAAGCTTATGGAGATTATGTGAAAGTAGTTACCGAAGAAGATAGCAATCTTGTTCTTTCTACTATGAAATCTTTTGAAAATGATTTGTCAAAAGAGAAATTTATTCGGGTTCATAAATCTTATATCATTAATATTGATAAAGTGGAACGTTTCAACAGTAAATTCGCCGAAATTGGAGTAACCAAAATTCCGTTGAGCCGAAATAAAAAGGAAGATTTGATTAAAGCTTTAGCTATTGCTTAAATCTACTCAATAAAAATCCACATTTACGGTAACTTTAATCGTTCTGTATTGTGATACCAAATCAAAACTATTCAGTATTTTCTGGATAGTTTTTTTTGTGCCTTGAATAGAAGCATCTACTGGCATTTTAATCATTATAGTTCGAATGTATTCGTTTCGAATTCTTCCAATTGCCGGTTCTTCCGGACCAAGAACCGGAATAGTTAAGTTTTGTTGCAAAACCTGAAACAGCCACATCGAACCTTCTTTCAGCTTTTCAAAATCGCGATGCTTTAATGTCAATTTTATCAAACGGTAAAATGGTGGATAGTAATAAATCTTTCTTTCGTAAAGTTGCTCTTTATACATTCCTTGGTAATCATTGTTTGTCACTTGCTGAATGATATTGTGCAATGGATTGTAGGTCTGAATAATCACTTTTCCACGTTTTTCAGCTCTTCCTGAACGACCTGCAACCTGTGTCATCATCTGAAAACTTCTTTCAAATGCCCTAAAATCGGGATGATACAACATATTGTCCGCATTCATAATTCCGACTAAAGAGACATTGTCAAAATCTAAACCTTTGGCCAACATTTGAGTACCCACTAAAACATCAATTTCTCTGTTTTTAAAACTGTCAATGATCTTTTCAAAGCTATATTTCCCGCGTGTGGTATCTTGGTCCATACGTTTGATGTTTTTCAACGGAAAAAATTCAGCTAATTCCAATTCGATTTGCTCTGTTCCAAAACCTTTGGTCTCCAAATCAACACTTGAACATACATGACAATTTGTTGGCTTTGCCATCGAATAACCACAATAATGACAACGCAATTGATTTTTAAATTTATGATAAGTCAAACTCACATCGCATTGTGGACATTGTGGCACATGACCACAAGTCATACATTCTAAAACCGGCGAAAAGCCACGACGATTTTGAAAAAGAATTACTTGTTCCTTATTAGCAAAAGCTTCTGTAATTTCATCTATCAAAGTGGTGCTGAAATGCCCTTTCATCTTTTTACGAAAGTAACTATCTTTCAAATCGACCAATTCTATTTCGGGCATTTGTACTTTTCCAAAACGCTCTTTTAAGTTTATTAAACCAAATTTTCCTGAAGTCGCATTGTAATAAGTCTCAATACTTGGTGTTGCTGAACCTAACAAAACTTTTGCCTGATGTGCATTTGCCAAAACAATCGCAGCATCACGAGCATGATATCTTGGTGCCGGATCTTGTTGTTTAAACGTTTGTTCGTGTTCTTCGTCAACAATGATTAAACCTAAATTATTAAATGGTAAAAATAAAGCCGACCTTGCTCCTATTACAATTTGGGCTGAAGTTGAATTCTGGATAACATTATTCCAAACTTCTACTCTTTCATTATTGCTGTATTTCGAATGGAAAACAGCAACTTTATTTCCGAAATGCTTTGTCAATCGAGCAACCAATTGCGTTGTCAAAGCGATTTCTGGCAACAAATACAAAACTTGTTTGCCTTGGGCAATATAGTTTTCAATGAGTTTGGTGTAGATTTCTGTCTTACCACTTGACGTTACACCGTGCAAAAGCGAAACTTCTTTTGTGTAAAATGAGCTAACAATTTCATCAAAAGCTTGTTGTTGGGCTTGACTCAAAGTCAATTCATTCTCAATCTTATTCTTCTCAAAATTTACTCGGTCTTCCTGAATAAAATATTCTTCAAAGATCCCTTTTTCTACTAAACCTTTGACAATTGCTACTGTAGTTTGAGTCTTTTCAGTTAATTGCTTTACAGAAATAGGTTGTTGTTCTTGCGCTTGCAATTGAAAATATTGAAGCACGAGATTTTTTCGTTTTTCAGATTTTAAACTGTCTAATAAGGCAATTAACTTTTCTTCAGCGAAATAATTCTCGTGCAAACGAATATATTTTACAAGTTTGGGTTTGTATGCTGACTGAATTTCTTCCTGGAGCGAAATGATGTTTTTATTTATCAGCTTTTGAATAACCGGCAAAACCGTTTTCTTATTCAGAATATCAATAATGTTCTGAATATTCAATGAACTTTGATGTTGTAAGGCTTCGTAAATTAGAAACTCATCATCTGTAAAAGAAGTTTGGTCAACAAACGTTTCGTTGTTTTGAGAGATAATCGTTTCGCTTTCTAACAATAATGCTGATGGTAATGCGCCACGATAAACATCTCCAATAGTACACATATAATAAGACGCAATCCAAAACCAATGATTGATTTGGAATTCATTTACAATGGGATTTTCGTCAAGGATTTGATGGATTTCTTTGGCTTCATAAAGCGTTGGTTCTTCACGATGCAAATCGATAACTAAGGCTGTATAGATTTTGTTTTTACCAAATGGAACAGCAATTCGCATTCCTTTTTTAATAAAAGAAAATTCACTTTCTGAAACCTTATAAGTAAAGGTTTTAGGTAAAGAAAGCGGAACAATAACTTCAATGAAGTAATTCATTTTAAGTTTAGTTATTTTTGTCTCATCCAGATTTGTGATCTTCCAAAAAGCGGAATTCCAATATAACCGCGAACAATAAGTTTATCCTTTCCATCGAGGGTAATTTTGCAGTGATACCATTTACCAATTTTTGGATCCAATACTTTTCCGCCGCTATAAACAGAGCCATCTTTAGCTAATCCTTTGATTATATTCATTCCCAAAACTGGCTTATTTTTTTCATCACCGTCACATTTTTCGCATTTGATATGTTTTTTATCCGTTTCAAAAATTTCGATTACTTTACCATAGATTTTACCTTTGTGTTCAAAGATTTCAACAACTCCTTTTTCTTTCCCGCTTATATCATCAACAGTCTTCCATTTTCCAAAAATAGTTTGAGAAAAACTTATTTGAAAAATAAATAGCATAACAATGTATAAGGGAAGTTTCATGGTATTTTATTGTTTTCTATTTCTTTTTGTTTTTCACGTCTGATATGATGTATGGAAGCATTTAAATCGAAGCCAATAAGTAATATCATTGAATTTATCCAAATATAAAACATTACTATTAATAACGTTCCTATCGAACCATAAAGCTCATTATATTTTGAAAATTTCAATACCCAAATTCCAAAAAAGTAGGATGATATAATAATCAAAAGCGTCGTAACAACTGAACCAATAGAGATTAAACGCCTCTTATTGTCATGCTTAACACCATATTTGAAAAGGATTGATGTTGCCATTAGTATCATCAAAATGACAAAAATGTATCGTCCCATTTCTATAAGAGGAATGTTATCGGACAAAACATCCTGAATTTTTGTTTTTTGGATAAAAACCTCAAAGATTACGATGGCTGCAACTGTGATTAACAATAATAATGAGAGCACTATTGACAATGCTAATGCTACAAGATATTGCTTAAAAAACTTTCTTTTTAACGAAACATGAATATGATGTGAACTCTCAAATCCGCCAAGAATGGCATTTACACCGTTGGTCATCAAAAAAATTGCCATCAAAAAACCTGTTGAAAGCAATCCGCTATGACTGTTATGTAAAATATCATTGATGATTTTATAAATTGCGTCATAAGTTGTTGGCGGTACGCTTTCTTTAACAAAACCTAAAAAATCATTCTGAAATCCTTGGATTGGTATATAAGGGATAAGATTTAGGATAAAAAGTGCAAACGGAAACAACGCCATAAAAAAGCTAAAGGCAATTGCCGTAGCACGATAGGTAATCTCTCCTTCAAAAATTCCTGTAAAGTAGAAATCGAGCAAATCATACAGAGACATCCCATGAAGCCAAGGTAGTTTTATTTTATGTAAAAGATATACTAACTGTTTAACAACAGGAAGTTTACCAAATCTATTATCTGCTGTTGTAGTCGGCATTTAAAAGGCTTTTAAGCTTAAATCCATATTGTAAACCGAATGCGTCAAGGCGCCAGAAGAAATATAATTTACACCACATTCAGCATATTGGCGAATGGTTTTCTCATTGATGTTTCCAGATGATTCTGTTAAACATTTTTTACCAATCAATTCAACAGCTTTGCGTGTATCTTCAAAATTGAAGTTGTCAATCAGAATGTGATAAACGCCTTCACTTTCTAAAATTTCTTTGATTTCGTCTAGGTTTCTTGCTTCTACGATAATCTGTAAATCCAGATTGTTAAACTTCAAAAACTCTTTAGTTTTGTTTATTGCATTTGTAATTCCGCCAGCAAAATCATTGTGATTGTCTTTCAGCATCACCATGTCATACAAAGCAAAACGGTGATTTTCGCCACCACCAATCTTGACTGCCCATTTTTCACAAGCACGAAATCCGGGTGTGGTTTTTCTAGTATCTAAAACTTTTGTTTTTGTTCCTTCTAAAAGTTTTACATATTGGTTAGTCTTGGTGGCAATAGCAGACATCCGTTGCATCGAATTCAGTACTAATCGTTCCGCCTTCAAAATAGATTGCGAACTTCCCGAAACATGAAAGACAATATCGCCATGTTTTACTGCTGTTCCATCTTCAATAAAAGTTTCTATTTTTAAAGTTGGATCAACATTCTCAAAAACCATTTTGGCAAATGCAACGCCGGCAATGATTCCGGTATCTTTCACTAAAAGCTTGGCCTTTCCTTTGGCATCAACAGGAATACAAGCCAACGAACTATAATCGCCCGGGCCAATATCTTCACGGATACCGTTTTGAATAATTATATTGAGTTCTTTTTGAAACTGTTCTTCTGAAATCATTTGAAAACTATTGATTGGCTAAAGTAATACTTAATTTGAAGATTTGAAAATAGGTTTATTTGTTAATTCGGTTATTTGGTTATTTGACTGTTTGCTAACATCTTTAGTTGTAAAGAATTAAATATAAGTTTTTATTTTTTTTATCTTCAACTCGAAAAAACAAATAACCGAATCACCAAATAACCAAATCTACTATCTTTGCAGCATCTACCTGTCGGCAGACAGGCAACAACACTACTCATGTACAAACTATTCATTCGTCCCATTTTATTTTGGTTTGACCCAGAAGATGTTCATTATTTCTCTTTTAGTTTTATCAAATTTATTTCCAAAATTCCTTTTGTTCCTGCCATTCTAAGATCAATTTACGAAGTAAAAGATACTCGATTAGAACGAGAAGTTTTTGGCTTGAAATTTAAGAACCCAGTGGGCTTAGCCGCCGGATTTGACAAAGATGCCAAATGCTATCAAGAACTTTCCAACTTTGGATTTGGCTTTATCGAAATTGGAACGTTGACACCAAAACCACAAGATGGAAATCCAAAAAAACGTTTATTCAGATTAAAATCAGACAGCGCAATTATTAACCGAATGGGATTTAACAATGGCGGTGTTGATGCTGCAGTGATTCGATTAAAGAAAAACAAAGGTGTTCTTATCGGTGGAAATATCGGTAAAAATAAGCTTACGCCAAATGAAGATGCAACTTCTGATTACCTAATTTGCTTTGAAACCTTGTTTGATTATGTCGATTATTTTGTAGTGAATGTGAGTTCACCAAATACACCAAATCTCCGTGAGCTACAGGAAAAGGAACCGTTGACAAAACTTTTGCAGGAATTACAAAATCAAAATGCTAAAAAGTCAAGCCCAAAACCAATCCTTCTGAAAATCGCACCCGATTTAACTAACGAACAACTATTGGAAATTATAGATATTGTAAACGAAACTAAAATTGCAGGTGTAATTGCAACCAATACGACTATTTCAAGAGAAGGTTTACAATCGGAAAACAAATCAGAAACTGGCGGATTATCTGGTAAACCATTAACTCAACGTTCTACGGAAGTGATTCGTTTTCTTTCAGAGAAAAGCAATAAAGCATTTCCAATTATTGGTGTTGGCGGAATTCATTCTGCTGAAGATGCTTCGGGAAAATTGGAAGCTGGAGCTTCTTTAGTACAATTGTACACCGGATTTATTTATGAAGGCCCAAAATTGGTTTCCGATATCAACAAAGCAATACTTAAAAAAACTTCCTAACTTAGCCACTTAGTCACTCAGCAACTTTGAAAAAAATCAAAATCATAGAATGTCCACGCGATGCCATGCAAGGTATCAAAGACTTCATTCCTACTGAAAAAAAAGTGGAATATATTCAGTCTTTGCTTAGGGTTGGATTCGATACAATTGATTTTGGAAGTTTTGTTTCGCCTAAAGCTATTCCCCAAATGCAGGATACTGCAGAAGTATTGGCACAATTGGATTTATCGCAAACCCAAAGCAAATTATTAGCTATTATTGCCAATACACAAGGCGCACAAATCGCATCAACGCATAAGGAAATTAAGTATTTAGGTTTTCCTTTTTCGATTTCAGAAAATTTTCAGATGCGTAATACACATAAAACTATAGCTGAAAGTTTGGTTACGCTTCAGGAAATTTTAGATATTGCTGATGCTTCCAACAAAGAAGTAGTAACTTATATTTCTATGGGGTTTGGTAATCCGTATGGTGATCCTTGGAATGTTGAAATTGTTGGCGAATGGACAGAAAAATTGGCTACCATGGGCGTAAAAATTCTTTCACTTTCTGATACTGTTGGAAGTTCTACGCCAGCTGTGATTACTTATTTGTTTTCGAATTTAATTCCAAAATATCCTCATATAGAATTTGGTGCCCATTTACATACTACTGCAGACAAATGGCATGAAAAAGTAGATGCAGCATATAAATCCGGATGTGTTCGTTTTGATGGTGCCATCCAAGGTTTTGGCGGCTGCCCAATGGCAAAAGATGATTTGACTGGTAATATGCCAACCGAGAAACTCCTATCCTATTTCACTGCACAAAAAGCTAATACGAATACAAGTCCGATGAGTTTTGAAAGTGCTTACAATGAAGCCACCAAGATTTTTACGAAGTACCACTAAGTAATGGTAAAAGCTTTTTTTTAATGTTTAGTACTCAGTCGCAGTCGCAGTTTGATTGTATTTCATTTTGAATATCGGTTTATGCATAAAGAGAATATTATTACTATTGTTAGCTACTCATTATGACTGAATACTGTGACTGAGACTGAATACTAACTCTTCCTCTTAAATAGCTTATAAACTTCAATCCACATTACGGATACAAATCCAACTAAAACACTAAATCCAATTTGAGATATATCTACTTTTTCAAATAAGAAGAATTTTGAAAAAACAGGTACAAACAACAGCAATGATGTAATAACTATTGTGATACCGATAATCATCAAAACCAAATTGTTTTTATACCGAATAGTTGTGAAGACCGAATAATAGAAGGATCGATTCTCCAAGGTCAAAAAGATATTTGATGCTATTAAAGTTAGAAAAATAGTAGTTCTGGTATAGGCTTCCGAAAAACTTTCTTCAACACAATATTGATATACAAAAAGTAACCCTAAAGTAATGACTAATCCTTGAACAATACTAATTGTTATTTCTTTAAGATTAAAAAAAGTAGTAGTCAAAGGTCTTGGTTTTTGCAGCATTAAATTCTGTTCCATCGGCTCATTTTCAAAAATCACTGAGCACGTTGGTCCCATAATTATCTCTAAAAAGATGATATGAACTGGCGTAAATATATTTGGATAAAGCCATCCTAATGCTAACGGAATAAAAACGACAAGAATAATAGGAATATGAATCGAAATAATATACTGAATCGCTTTTTTGAGATTAATATAAATCTTTCTTCCCATAGCAATCGCATCAATCATTTTACTGAAATCGTCATCAATTAAAATCAGATTGGCTGCTTGCTTTGCAATTTCGGTTCCTTTTTTACCCATGGCAATTCCAATATGAGCCGATTTAAGTGCCGGACCATCATTTACACCATCGCCAGTCATAGCTACAATTTGATTGTTATCTTTTAGCGCCTGAATAATTTTTAGTTTGGCTTCGGGAAACATTCTAGTGAAAATGGTAGTTTCCATAACTTTTACTTTCAAAGTGGCTTCATCCATTGTCATCAATTCATCTCCATTAAGTACTTTATCAGCATCTTTAAAACCTATTTGCCGGGCAATAGTACTTGTTGTTGCCGCATTATCTCCTGTTACAATTTTGACTTGAATACCTGCTTTATAAAAAGTTTCAAATACTTGCTGAATGTTAGCTTTTGGAGGATCATAAAAAGCTACTAATCCTTTAAAATTAAACTTAAATTCCTGTTGTGTTTTTGGAAAATCTTTTCCTGAAAAATTAGCCACTCCAACGCCTAAAACCCGATATCCTTCTTTAGCCATGGTTTCCATAGCATTTAGAATTTGCTTTTTATCGTTTTTGGATAAATTACTAACTTCTATTAATGCTTCGGGCGAACCTTTGGCAGCAATAATAATTTTATCATTACTGTCTTCAAAAACATGAGTCATCATTGGTGGCTTTCCTCCTAACGGATATTCGTGAATCAATTTATAATTAGGCCTTTCATCAACTGACTCTAATTTGGTGTAAGCCTCATGAACTGCAATTTCCATAGCATCAAACGGAATGGGTTCACTTGACCACATAGCATAACTCAGCACTTCTTCGGATTCTGTATTCAGTTTTTCATTGGTATCAATTATAGCATTTGATTTAAAAAGATAAAGTTGTGCCAAACTCATCTTATTCTCCGTAATCGTTCCTGTTTTATCGGTGCATATTACAGTAGCACTTCCTAATGTTTCAACGGTTTTTGTTTGTTTAGTAATGATCCCCATTTTCATCAAACGCCAAGCTCCTAATGCCATGAATGTGGTGAATGCTACTGGAATCTCTTCCGGAATTACACTCATGGCAATCGTGAGTGCTTTTAATAAACTATCTAAAACCACTTTTGAATGATAATAATTTACTGCCCAAACAATACCGAAAATAACCAATCCAATAATGGACATCTTCTTAACAAAATTGGTAATCTGTAGCTGTAAAGGTGTTTTTTCTTCTTCAATAGATTCCAAACTTTTTCCTATTTTACCCAGACTGGTTTGATTACCTATAGCGATTACTTCACAAATCGCAAGCCCTGTAGCAACAATGGTTCCCTGAAATACCTGTTTGATTTCTGATGATTCGCTTTTGAAAACGGATAGCGATTCTCCTGTCAAAATAGCTTCATTTACCGAAAAATCATTTGATTGCAAAATCTCAGCATCAGCTGGAATAAAAGTGCCTTCTTCTACTTGAATGAAATCACCTAATACAATCTCCTCACTCAAGATTTCAATCACTTCACCATTTCTAATAACTTTACTTTTAGGCTGAGATAATTTTTTCAAAGCATCTATAGCGTTTCTACTTCTAGCCTCCTGAAACAATGAAATAACAGCAACTAACAAAATAGCTATTGTCATAAAAATACCATCACCGTAATCTCCTGTAATATAATAGATACTGGCAGCGGCAACTAAAAGCAGAAACATGGGTTCTTTTATCATTTCTAATATTGAAATCAGTAAATGATTTTTCTTTTGATGTTCCAAAGAGTTTGAACCACTTTTTTTTCTTGAGGCAATAACTTCATCATTTGAAAGTCCTGTAATTAGCTTCTGATTTTCCTGCATTATAATGAATTAAGTTATATATACTAAGTTAGTTATTTAAGATGAATTTAACTGTCTTATTTTCATAAAGATTATTATATTTGCATGCAATTTAACTACAACTACAAATTGCAATGAAAGCACACACAACAAAAATCGTTGGAGAAGGTTTAACCTATGACGATGTACTGCTAATCCCAAATTATTCTGAAGTTTTACCGCGCGAAGTTAGTATTCAATCGAAGTTTTCGAGAAATATTACTTTAAACGTTCCTATTGTTTCCGCAGCTATGGATACCGTTACCGAAAGCGCTATGGCGATTGCTATGGCTCAGGAAGGCGGCATTGGCGTACTGCATAAAAACATGACGATTGAACAACAGGCGGCCAAGGTTAGAAAAGTAAAACGTGCTGAAGCCGGAATGATTATCGATCCGGTTACCTTGCCATTGACAGCCACCGTTGGCGATGCCAAAATGGCGATGAAAGAATTTGGAATTGGCGGAATTCCAGTCGTGGACGAAAATGGAATTCTAAAAGGAATTGCAACCAACAGAGATTTGCGTTTCGAAAAAATAAATTCTCGTTCTATATTAGAAGTCATGACTTCTGAAAATCTGGTAACCGCTGCCGAAGGAACAACTTTACAAGAAGCCGAAGGTATACTGCAAAAAAATAAAATTGAAAAGCTTCCTGTAGTAGATGATAATTTTAAACTTATTGGATTAATTACTTTTAGAGATATAACCAAACTAACTCAAAAGCCAATCGCCAACAAAGATAGATTTGGTCGTTTGCGAGTTGCAGCTGCCTTAGGAGTTACTGCTGATGCTTTGGAAAGAGCTACAGCTTTAGTAAACGCCGGAGTTGATGCTGTAATTATTGACACCGCTCACGGACACACGCAAGGCGTTGTAACAGTTTTAAAACAAGTAAAAGCTAAGTTTCCAAACCTTGATGTGGTTGTTGGTAATATTGCTACTCCTGAAGCAGCACTGTATCTAGCCCAAAATGGTGCCGATGCTGTTAAGGTCGGGATTGGACCAGGTTCTATTTGCACAACACGTGTTGTGGCCGGAGTTGGATTCCCGCAATTCTCAGCAGTTTTAGAAGTTGCTGCAGCATTAAGAGGAACTGGAGTTCCTGTAATTGCTGATGGTGGAATTAGATATACTGGTGATATTCCTAAAGCGATTGCTGCTGGTGCTGATTGTGTAATGTTAGGTTCACTTTTAGCCGGAACAAAAGAAAGCCCAGGAGAAACTATAATTTTTGAAGGTAGAAAATTCAAGTCTTATCGTGGAATGGGTTCTATTGAAGCTATGGAAGATGGTTCAAAAGACCGTTATTTTCAGGATGTGGAAGACGATATTAAAAAATTAGTACCGGAAGGAATCGTTGGCCGAGTTCCATACAAAGGCGAATTAAACGAAAGCATGCAGCAATTCGTTGGCGGACTTCGTGCCGGAATGGGTTACTGTGGAGCAAAAGATATTCCAACGCTTCAAGAAACAGGACGCTTTGTTAGAATTACGGCGAGTGGTATTGGCGAAAGCCATCCGCATAACGTTACGATTACCAAAGAAGCTCCTAATTATTCGAGATAAAAAAATAATTACATGATAAAAATATTAAACTCTTTAACAAAATTCTTAAATCATTATAAAGTATTAGGTTTTTCAGGATTATTACTTCTATTCAAAAGATATTTTAAAAAAAATAGTATCATTGAAGTAAATTTAGCAAACTACCACCACCCAATTTTTTTAAGAAACAACACAAGTGACATAACAGTTTTCTATCAAATTTTCCTTGCCGAGAGTTATAAGTTTAATTATG
The DNA here is from genome assembly GCF_031381455.1 of Flavobacterium sp. Classification (GTDB taxonomy): domain Bacteria; phylum Bacteroidota; class Bacteroidia; order Flavobacteriales; family Flavobacteriaceae; genus Flavobacterium. Next base: position 101,614 of record NZ_JANMXZ010000002.1, read on the forward strand.
GTGTCGTGCCGAAATTGATAATTGATTGTGGCTCAAATATTGGATTATCTTCTGTCTTTTTTAAAAACAAATTTCCTGAAGCAAAAATTATTTCAATAGAACCTGAAGAGTCTAATTTTGAAATTTTATTAAAAAACACTGAAAAATATACTGATATTCATTGTTTAAAAAGTGGTATTTTGAATAAAACAACTAACTTAATTGTTAAACCAACTGAGTATGGAAATTGGAGTTTTGTTGTAGAAGAAGTCGATTATAAAAATAATGAAACAATACCTGCACTATCAATATCTGACATTATCAAAAAATTTAATATTAGTCAAATAGATGTGCTTAAGATTGATATCGAAGGATCTGAAAAAGAATTATTTAATTCAAACTATGAAGATTGGTTACCCAATACAAAAATAGTTATCATTGAATTACACGATGGTTTAAGAAAAGGAGCTTCAAAATCTTTTTTTAATGCTATTTCTAAATATGATTTTCATATGATAAAAAAAGATGAAAATCTTATTTTTTACAACGAAAAATATTTTTAAAATTCATTCTCTTAATAATCATCAATAGTTAAACGTAAAAATTCAACTTTAATATTATTTGAAACATGTATTCTTACTCTTTAATTATGAATTGAAACATAATTAATTATAGTTCTTTTTTTTGTTAAAACCATATAATGCTTCCTAAGGAATTCTCCAACCTTCTATTTATATAGTAGTTTAAATCACTTTACAACTACTGTCTTTTTTTATCTTCCTCAAATATTGATTCTTAAAAGCAATTTTTTTAATCTATTATTTTTTTGAAATGTTCTATAAAATAAAATTAGTGAGAGCATTCTAAAAAATACTGTAGTTATTACTAAAAACATCAAAATTAAGAAAATTAAAAATTATCAAATTATAAATTTATACATATTTATTAATTATACCCATATTTTTTTAGGGTATAAATTTAAATATTCATAAAAATGATTGTATAAACACTTTTTTTATATGGGTTATAACTCATTTTATATATTTTTAACAAAATTTTAAATATTAAACATATGAGAAAAATTATTTTAAGTGTGATTCTAATCACAATTTTAGTGTTATCTGTTTTTTCAATTTATTTATTTCCAGAAGGGACAACATTAGGTGCTCACGTAGTTAATCTAAAATTAGATACTGGAGATACTGCTTGGATGTTATGCGCAACGGGACTTGTGTTGTTAATGACTCCAGGACTTGGTTTCTTTTATGGAGGAATGGTTGGTAAGAAAAATGTAATTAGTACAGTTCTACAAAGCTTTATAGCTATGGTAATTGTAACTGTACTTTGGGTTGTAGTTGGATTTGGACTGTGTTTTGGACCTTCAATAGGAGGTTTTATTGGAGATCCTTCCCATAACATGTTTTTTCAAGGAGTAAGTGCCAATACAGCATGGGATTTAGCTCCAACGATTCCTTTTATATTGTTTGCTTTGTTTCAAGCAAAATTTGCTATCATTACACCTGCCTTAATAACAGGAGCTTTTGCAGAACGTGTACGTTTCTGGGCTTATATGTTATTTATGGTTTTATTTATACTATTCGTTTATGCTCCATTATGCCACATGACTTGGCATCCTGATGGAATCTTTTTTGGATGGGGAGTATTAGATTTTGCTGGAGGAACTGTAGTACACATGAGTGCTGGTTGGGCTGCTCTTGCAGGAGCTATATTTTTAGGAAAAAGAAAAGCGCAAAAGGCAAACCCTGCGCGTATCACATATGTATTATTAGGAACTGGCTTATTGTGGTTCGGTTGGTTTGGTTTCAATGCAGGTTCTGCTGTTGGATCTGGAAGCCTTGCAGCTCAAGCTCTAGGAACAACTACTGTAGCCGCTGCCGCTGCCGCAATGGGTTGGGTATTCCTTGATAAAATTTTAGGTCACAAACTTTCTGCAATGGGAGCTTGTATCGGTGCAGTTGTTGGATTGGTTGCTATTACTCCTGCTGCAGGTTTTGTAACGATTCCTTCTGCTCTTGCTATTGGTTTTATAGCTAGTATTGCAAGTAACCTTGTGGTTAGTAATTTTCCAAAAGGTAAAATCGATGATGCATTAGATGTATTTGCTTGTCACGGTGTTGGCGGCATGGTTGGTATGCTTTTAACTGGTGTATTTGCCTCAAAATCTGTAAATGCAATTGTTGGTGACAATCAAGGTTTAATATATGGTGATACTACTTTGTTTTTTACACAATTGAAAGCTTTAGTACTAGTATCAATATTTGCATTTTTGGTATCTTATGCCTTATTCTTTATTGTAAATAAAATTACACCATTACGAGTAAGTGAAGAAAAAGAGGAATTAGGATTAGACATTTCTCAACACGGAGAATTTCTCTAAATAAATTATTTAAAATCACGCTTATTACTGAAAATATTTTCAACAACATCTTTTTGCCCCAGATGTTGTTGATGATATTTTCTATCGTCTTAATCTAAAAAAATCATTACAAACTAACTTTTAAAAAACAACAAAATGAAAACAACTACAACAATTTTAAAAAAAAATTTTTTTCAAATAGTCGGATTTTGCTTATTGGCAACATATTCTGCTAATGCACAAGAAGGCACGACAATATTACCTGGAACTACTTTCGCAGGTTCTGCTGATTTCTATTATAAATATGACTTTGCAGAAGTTGATAACAGTTACACCAGTTTTACACATTCTCACGATTCCTATGAGATCGGAATGGCTTCCATTGAAGCTTCTCACAAGTTAGGAAAAGCCTCTATATTTGTTGATTTAGGTTTTGGTTCAAGAGCAAGTGAGTTTACATACAACGATGCTGCCAATACTTTTATGATTAAACAAATGTATATTACTTATGATTTTACACCTAGTTTTAAAGTAACAGCAGGAAGTTTTGCCACTCATATAGGATACGAATTAGTAGATGCCGTTGATAATAAAAACTACAGTATGTCCTATGCTTTTACAAACGGACCATTTTTCAATACAGGAGTTAAAGCTCAATACACTTCTGGAAAGTATAGCTTTATGGCTGGAATCACTAACCCAACTGATTTTAAAACGACAAGTGATGCAGGATCAAAACAAAAAACCTTTATTGGTCAAATCGGTTATGTTGCAGACAAAGGAAGTGCTTACTTGAATTTCACTTCAGGAAGTGCTTTCCCAGCATCTGATAAAAACAAAACACAATTTGATTTTGTTGGCAGTAGAAAGTTAAATACTAAATTGACTCTAGGTTTCAATGGAACGTATGCAATGGTTACAGATGACAATGATAGTGATCTTGATGCTAACTGGTTTTCACTTGTAGGTTATTTAAACTATGCCTTGAAAGGAAAATGGAGTGTGGCTTATAGATTAGAATATTTTGATGATAAAGATGGTGCTATTTATGGAGCAATGCCAAGCATCATAGGCAATACGCTATCTTTTAATTATAAAGAAGGAAACTTTACTTTTATTCCGGAAGTTAGATTTGATTCATCATCAGAAGATATTTTTAGCAAGAAAGATGGTAGTGCCACAGGTTCTTCTGCTTATGTTTTATTAGCAACAACCTATTCATTTTAAATAATACAATAACCAAAACAACACAAATTATAAAGGCATAAGTTTAATTACTTGTGCCTTTATTTATTAAATTCCAGTGTAATTACTTGGAGTGATTTGAAGCAATTCAGCTTTGATTACATCTGAAACTTCTAATGTTTTAATGAATGTATGAATCGCTTCTTTGTTGATTACCGAATTAGTTCTGGTCAATCCTTTCAATGCTTCATACGGATTTGGATAACCTTCTCTTCTTAAAATGGTTTGAATCGCTTCAGCAACAACTGCCCAATTTTTCTCTAAATCTTCAGCGAATTTTGATTCGTTTAATAACAATTTATTCAATCCTTTTAAGGTTGCATCAAAAGCAATTAATGTGTGCCCTATTGGAACTCCAATATTTCTTAAAACCGTACTGTCAGTCAAATCACGTTGCAATCTTGAAATTGGTAATTTTGCAGAAAAATGCTCAAAAACAGCATTGGCAATTCCCAAATTCCCTTCGGAGTTTTCGAAATCAATTGGGTTTACTTTATGTGGCATTGCCGACGAACCAATTTCTCCCTCTTTAATTTTCTGTTTGAAATACTCCATCGAAACATACGTCCAAATGTCTCTGTCTAAATCGATAACGATATTATTTATTCTTTTTAGTGCGTCAAAAAAAGCAGCAAAATGGTCATAATGCTCTATTTGTGTGGTTGGAAAGGAATGTTGCAATCCGAGCGTATCTTCCACGAAAGTGGTGCCAAATTGTTTCCAGTCTATATTTGGATAGGCAACATGATGGGCATTAAAATTCCCTGTTGCACCACCAAACTTAGCGGCAAACGGAATATTAAACAACAAACGCAGCTGCTCTTCCAAACGTTCTACAAAAACTAAAATCTCTTTTCCTAAACGTGTTGGCGAAGCAGGCTGACCATGTGTTCTGGACAACATCGGAATGTCATTCCACTCCATCGCCAGTTCTTTTAATTTTGCTACTAATGCAATTAATGACTTCAAATACACTTCCTGAAAAGCATCTTTTGTCGATAACGGAATAGCGGTATTGTTGATGTCTTGTGACGTTAAACCAAAATGGATAAACTCTTTGTATGGTGATAATCCTAAGGCTTCAAATTTTTCTTTAATGAAATATTCTACCGCTTTTACATCGTGATTTGTGATTTTTTCAGTGTCTTTTATCCATTGTGCATCTTCAGTAGTAAAGTTTTTATAGAGATTTCGTAGGCTGTCAAAAACGGTTGGGTTTACTGCTTTTAACTGCGGTAGATTAGCTTCGCATAACGCTATAAAGTACTCAACTTCAACTAAAACTCTGTATTTTATTAGTGCTTCTTCAGAAAAATAATTGGAAAGTGATTTGGTTTTGCTTCGATACCTTCCGTCAATAGGAGAAACGGCGTTTAGTGATGTTAGTGACATGTGTTGTGTTGTTGTTTTATTCCGCTGCGCTAAATACAGTTCGCCTGCGGCTCGGGTTGTATGATGCAAATTTAGGTAATCCTATTTAGAATATAGAGAATAGAACATAGAAAATAGAGTAAAATTCTACTTAAAATCTATATTCTTTATTCTATATTCTATTCTCTTTTGATAAGTTTTTCTCTTAACAACGGAACTCCTTCAGTAGCATTCATTGCAATAACTTCCAAAGGATTTTGCAAATTATTGATACTTGCCGGTCTTGGATCTATATAGAAAACAGGAACATTCGGATTCGCATAATGCATCAAGCTTGCTGCCGGATATACCTGAAGTGATGTACCAATAACAACTACATAGTCAGCTTGTTCTGTGATGTTTATTGCTTCTTCTAAAGCTGGAACCATTTCGCCAAACCAAACAATATGCGGACGCAATTGATTTCCTTTGTCATCAACATCTCCAATCACTAAATCATCTTTCCAATCTAAAATATACTCTTCTCCCGAAACTTCGGGATTGGTGCTGCGTACCTTCAACAATTCGCCATGCAAATGCAATACTTTAGAACTGCCGGCTTGTTCGTGGAGATTGTCTACGTTTTGAGTTATGATATGTACATCAAAATCTTTTTCTAATTCAGCTAACACAATGTGACCGTGATTTGGTTTTACTTCATGCAATTGTCTACGACGTTGATTGTAGAAATCTAATACCAATTCCTTATTTCTATACCAACCTTCGGGCGAAGCCACATCCATCACATTATGACCTTCCCAAAGTCCGTCAGCATCTCGAAAGGTTTTGAGACCGCTTTCTGCAGAAATACCCGCGCCAGTTAATACAACTAGTTTTTTCATTTTTTTAATTTGCCCCGAGGTTTCGGGATTAAAGCTACGCATTTTTACTATTTTTGCCAAAAGCATTATCAATGATTGACCTAGATTATCTCGCTTATCTCGAAGGATTTTTAACAGACAACCGTAAGGAACGTTTTGAAACTGTATTAGCAAACAGAACCAATCATTTTACTATAGCGGTAGAAGATGTCTTTCAGTTTCACAATACGAGTGCAGTGATGCGTAGTTGCGAAGTTTTTGGCATTCAGGAGATTAATATAGTTGAACAACGTTTTGGGAAGAACATAGACAAAGAAATTGCGATGGGCGCTCAAAAATGGGTTGATATCAATAAGTTTGAAAACATCTCAAATTGCATACAAACTTTAAAAGATAAAGGCTATCAAATCATTGCAACTACTCCGCATAACGATTCATGTTTGCTGCAGGATTTCGACGTAACCAAAAAGAGTGCTTTGTTTTTTGGTACTGAAAAAGAAGGATTGTCAGAAGAAGTGATGAGTCATGCAGATGGTTATTTGAAGATTCCGATGGTAGGTTTTACGGAAAGTTTGAATATATCGGTTTCAGCTGCGATTATTATTCAGGACATCACCACTCGCCTACGCCAATCGAATGTAAACTGGCAACTCACTGAAGAAGAATTACTGGAAAAGAGATTGCTTTGGGCAAAAAATACTATCAAGGATATTAAACGTATTGAAGCGAGGTATTATGAGAAATGACCACTTCGTTGAAAGAAGAACGAAAAAAGAAACGTCCTGATTTAAATCGGGACGTCATTTTTTAACCATTATACATCTATCTTCTTGCAGCGAAGCGGTCTATATTCTTTTCTCTATCTCTTCTTCAACACTTTATATTGCTCATAGCATTCACTGATAGCATCCATAATTTGCAAATCGTTTGCGGTTTTGATAAACTCTTCAGAATAGCTACAACGCGTCAGGATTTCGGCAATTTCTTTTTTGTCTATACCAAGAAGTACACCCAGCGTTTCTCTGTCAAACTTAGATTCTAACAGATTTCTAACGGTATCATCCTTTTTCATCTGTTTGAGTTTCTTGAGCTCGTTGGTCTTCTTGCCAAAGAAATTATAGAGCATATCGGCCGGATTGAAGATAGAACCTAGAACTCTCGTAAAAGCTCCTGGAGAAGTATCTCCCGTTTCATAACCTTGTGGCAAACCCGAAATACTGTAGCGGTAGTTTTCTTTATCAGGAATAAGCTTTGAATCGATTTCAAGATAACCTGTTAAGTCATATTTTTTGACAATAACTTCTTCCAAAGCAATGGCTTTTTCAGTCAGCATTAATTTGGCCGTACCATTTTTCAGCCAGTCATTAGTTACTCTTACTCTCAACGATTGATAACCAAGCAAAGCGATGTGCAGTGTATCATTAACACTTACTTCCAATTCAAAGTATCCTTTTACATTTGTTGTAACTCCTTTTACTTTGTTTATGTTGATAACGTTTACATTGGAAATGGGCTGCAACGTATTATCGTTGATAATTGTTCCTGTAACTTTTTGCGATATTGGATTGACTTGCGCGATGGCACTTAAAGGAACTATAAATAAAAGTAAAATTGTAAAATATCTCATAGCTAATTTTGATGGTTTAAAAGTATGAAACTCTTTTAAGAAAAGGTAAAGTTTAATGGCAGAATTAGAACAAAATTAACAAAAGGGTGAAATTCCAAATGTCAAATCATAAATTCCAAATAAAAATCAATTTAAAAAAAGGTTTAATTTCAAAATTAAAAAAAATAAATACAAAATAAAAAAAAATTAAAAAAATTCAAAAAAAAGCAAAAAAACTCCGATATCGTGATGAAATCGGAGTTTATAAGAAATGCCAAATTATTGGAATTTGTTTTTTATTTTTTGAGATTTAGCTCTTTCTTGGCCTTCTGCTTTTAGCAGCTTCAAATGAACGACCTGCTGGCTTATCACTTGAACCTTCTGAACGTCTTGGCGCTCGTTCTTCTCTTTGAAAAGAACCTGGTTCTCTTTTTGGAGCTGCGCTATCGCGATTAAAACCACCTTCTCTTCTTGGTCTGTCTGAAGAACTTCTTTCACTTCTGAAACCACCTTCTCTAGGAGCTGAACTTCTTTCACTTTTAAATCCGCCTTCTTTTCTTGGTCCGAAACTTCCTCCGCCACCAGAACTTCTGCGTTCTCCACCTGAATTTCTATCACCTCTAAATCCGCCACCAGAACTTCTTCCGTTATGGTCACGTCTTTCACGGCTTCCACCGTCGTTTTTAGAAATTTCAACATTGATTCTTCTTCCATTCATATCATATCCGTTAAGAACAGACATAACTTTTTCAGTATGTTCTCCGTCAGTATTAAAGAAAGAGAAACCTTCTTTTACATCCACTTTAAATACGTCATCTCGACCTAAATCAAGTGTGTCTTTCAAGAAATCTTTCAATTGCATCCAATCGAAATCATCTCTTGAACCAATATTTACGAAATAACGAACAGGATCTCCGGCTCTGATTTCTCTTGGCTCAGAACTTCGTTCGCTTCTTTCTCCTCCTTCACCAGATATATCGCGTTTCTTTTTGTAATAAGCGATAAATCTGTTGAATTCTACAGAAACCATTTTCTTGATTAACTCTTCTTTTGATAAACCGTCAAGAACTTCGTTGATTGCTGGTAAATAGTTATCTATTTCGTGGTCAACTTCGGTATCTTTAATTTTATTCGCTAAGTGCAATAATTGGATTTCGCAGATTTCAATTCCACTTGGAATTGTTTTCTCTTGAAACTTTTGTTGGATGATTCTTTCGATAGACGAAATTTTCCGCAACTCACTTTTGGTGATGATTACGATAGAAGTTCCCAATTTACCAGCACGACCTGTACGGCCTGAACGATGCGTATAGGTTTCAATTTCGTCTGGTAACTGATAGTTTACTACGTGTGTGATATTATCAACGTCAATTCCACGAGCTGCAACATCAGTCGCAACAAGCATTTGAATTTGTCTTCCTCTAAATGATTTCATTACACCATCACGTTGCGCCTGAGATAAATCTCCGTGCAATGCCGCAGCACTGTATCCATCTTCAATTAACTTTTCAGCAACCGCTTGTGTATCTCTTTTGGTTCTACAAAAAACTACTGAGAAGATATCCGGGTTCGCATCAGCCAATCTTTTCAACGCTTCATAACGGTCACGTGCATTCACACAGTAAAATTCGTGTGAAACGGTAGCCGTACCTGAGTTTTTGCTTCCAACTGTAATTTCCACAGGGTCAGCCATGAATTTTTTAGCAATACGCGCTACTTCCGCAGGCATTGTTGCTGAGAATAACCATGTTTTTTTCTCATCTGGAGTATCTGACAAAATCGAAACGATATCATCATAAAACCCCATGTTTAACATCTCATCTGCTTCGTCAAGAATACAGTAACTGATGTTTTTAATGTTTACAAGACCACGATTAATCATGTCCTGCATTCTACCCGGAGTTGCCACAATTACTTGTGCTCCGCGTTTAATCTCTCTGGCTTGTTCTGTAATGCTAGCACCACCATAAACTGCCACTGTATGTAAACCTTTTACATATTTTGAGTATTGTTTAATCTCGTTGGTGATTTGTAAGCAAAGCTCACGCGTTGGGGATAAAATTAACGCTTGAGTACTTCTGTCTTCAGCATCAATTTTTTGAATTAGCGGAAAACCAAATGCTGCCGTTTTCCCTGTTCCTGTTTGTGCTAATGCGACTAAGTCTGTGTTTTGTTCCAATAGTACTGGAATCGCTTTTTCTTGCACTTCTGACGGATTCTCAAATCCTAGATCTTTGATCGCCAGCAGTAACGACTCATTCAGACCTAATTGTTCAAATTTATTCATATTGTATTTTAAAATTTGGTGCAAAGGTAAGTTTTAAATACTATAAAAACTAATTTGTTATTTATTGATAATTAAGTAGTTAACTTTTGGCTGACGAAGTAACTAAGTAGCTGAGTGTCTGAGTGGCTAAGTTTTTTTAATTAGGAACGGAACTTTTAGCTTTTTTTACACTATTGCTCCCGCTATCCGCGCTACATGGTAGCTAGCTCCTATCAGGGCTATTAAGAACTTTCATCTTTCTCAGTCACTCAGTTACTCAGCGACTTAGCGACTAAGAAAATCCACCAACTGCTTCACTGCCAAACCGCGATGACTGATTTTAGATTTTTCCTCTATCGTCAATTCCGCAAAGGTTTTAATGTAATCATCGGCAACAAAAATTGGATCGTAGCCAAAGCCGTTGGTTCCAATTTTTTCTCCGATGATTTTGCCTTTGATGATGCCGGTAAATAAGGTTTGACTTCCGTTAAGGTTTAATGCAATTACTGTTTTGAATTGAGCTGAACGATTAGTTTCATCGTTTAAATTTAATAACAATTTATCCATATTATCATTGGAATCTTTCTGTTCGCCTGCGTATCTTGCTGAAAAAACTCCCGGTTCTCCGTTCAAAGCTTCAACCTCCAAACCGGTATCATCAGCAAAGCAATTGTATCCAAATTTTTCGGTTACGTAATTTGCTTTGAGAATAGCATTTCCTTCAATCGTTTCAGCAGTTTCGTGAATTTCCTCAAAACAACCAATGGCTGAAAGACTCAAAACCTGAATAGAATCTGGTAGTAAAAGTTGAATTTCCTTTATTTTATTTTGATTATTGGAAGCGAATACAAGTTGCATTATTCATAATTTTAGTTTACAAATATAATCTTTGAAAAGCTCATAAAACATAATTCCTTAATCATAAATTTTAATAATAAATTATTACTTTTGCCTCGACTAAAACACAAAGTGATAATGGTAAAAGATTTATTCGAAAGAATACAAAACAATAAAGGTCCATTAGGAAAATGGGCATCTCAAGCAGAAGGATATTATGTTTTCCCAAAACTAGAAGGAGAACTTGGTCCAAGAATGACATTCCACGGAAAAAATATTTTGAATTGGAGTTTGAATGACTATTTAGGTCTGGCAAATCATCCTGAAGTCCGTCAAGCGGATGCTGATGCAGCAGCTAAATATGGTGCAGCATATCCAATGGGTGCTCGTATGATGTCAGGTCATACTGATGCTCACGAACAATTAGAAAATGAATTGGCTGCTTTTGTACAAAAGGAATCAGCATACTTATTAAACTTTGGTTACCAAGGAATAATGTCTTGTATTGATGCTTTGGTTACTAAAAACGACGTAATTGTTTATGATGTTGATGCGCATGCATGTATCATTGATGGTGTTCGTCTGCACATGGGAAAGCGCTATACATACAAACATAATGATGTGGAAAGTATGGAGAAAAACCTGCAACGTGCTACCAAACTTGCTGAAGAAACTGGAGGTGGAATTTTATTCATTACCGAAGGAGTTTTTGGAATGCGTGGTCAACAAGGAAAGTTGAAAGAGATTGTGGAAATGAAAAAGAAATACAATTTCCGCCTTTTAGTCGATGATGCTCACGGATTTGGGACATTAGGAAAAACTGGTGCTGGTGCCGGAGAAGAGCAAGGTTGCCAAGACGGAATTGATGTTTACTTTTCTACGTTTGCTAAATCTATGGCGAGCATTGGAGCATTTCTTGCTGCGGATAAAGATATAATCGATTATTTAAAATACAATTTGCGTTCACAAATGTTTGCCAAAGCGTTACCAATGATTCAAACCGTTGGTGCTTTGAAAAGATTGCAATTGTTGAGAGATAATCCGGGATTGAAAGACAAACTTTGGGAAAACGTAAATGCTTTACAAAATGGTTTAAGAACTAAAGGATTCAATATTGGTGATACAAATACGTGTGTAACACCAGTTTATCTTGAAGGAAGTGTGCCTGAAGCGATGGTAATGGTTAACGATTTACGTGAAAACTATAGTATTTTCTTATCGATAGTTATTTATCCCGTTATTCCAAAAGGGATTATCTTATTGCGTATGATTCCAACTTCCTCTCACACTTTGTCTGATATTGATGAAACACTAACTGCTTTTGAAATTATCCGTGAGAAATTAGTAAACGGAACATATAAAAAGATTGCTGATGCTACTAAGGTTGATTTAGATGCTTAAATAATTTTTGAGTTATATTGAAACAAAAAAACCATCCGCCGATGCGAATGGTTTTTTTATGAAATTAAGAGTACAAATTATTTATTCAGAACTTTAATATTAGACTGATCAATATGAAATGCATTTACAACTGCATTGTAATCTGATAAATCTAAACTACTTTTCATTTTATTTGAAAGATAACCAGGAATAATAACAATTCTAAATGTCTGATTGTTTATATAATTTGGCGTTAAGGTCAAATCATAAGTTCCGCCTGCATATATCGTAAAGTCTTCTTGGCTGAAATCAAAATCGTAGTCCAACTCACCCTCATTCAAGTATAAGGTTCTTGGAATTAATTGCCATATTGGAGTACTCGAATCAATTGTTCCTGATAATCTATAAATCAGTATAACATCTGAAGGATAAATTTGGGGGTTTAATGTTTGATAAATTGAATAACTGTTTCCTCCGTCAAAACCAAAATTGATATTTTTTAATTCAAATACTTCACTAATGGTATCGTTATCAACATTGTCATCATTGCTAGTGCTGCAACCTTGTAGCGTTATCATCCCGATAAAAGCTAAAATTAGAGTAATCTTTTTCATAATGTTTATTTTTTAAATGACCTGTCAGCGGACAGGCAGGTTAATGATTTATTTTTTTGTTACCCATTAATTGTGCCAAAGATTTAAATTAACAAAAATTTGTATTTTTAACGCATGGGAAGAAACAACGCCAAAAATATAAAAGCACATAACGACAAGCTTCACAAAGCACAAGACAAAGAAAAAGCCAAGAAAACAGCTCGAGCTGAACAACTCAAAGCTATTGTGAAAAAGTTTAATGAGGATAAATCAAGTGAATAAAAAAAGCCTCATAGTGATGTGAGGCTTTTTCTGAATTAATAAAAATGCAATTATAATGTGCGATGACCTGTAATATTTATTGTTGCTGAATTTCCATCAACAAAAGAGCCGTGAATTTCGTCACCTGAAATTGTTCCAATATTTACTCCGTTTCCGGTTACTATTAGTTGATTGCTTGCGTTTATTGTTCCATCAATGTCGTCGTCTGGTTCTGATCCTGGCTCATCATTTAGTGCCACTCCACCCCATTTGTTTAAGGCTCTTGAAAGCAGAATGTTGAATACCCCTGTTTCTCCCCCGGTTTTTGTATAAGTACCTTCGAACACTTCTATTAATGAAGTTGATGTTTCTTTATACAAAGTAAAAGTAGCATCTGGATGTCCGGGAATATTGGAAGCTGTTACCAACGGAGTTAAACCGCCTATTGCTACCGAAAATGTAATAGAGATTGGTGAGCCATCAAAAACACCTGTAAAAGGTGCTACATACGCTGCTCCATCAACATAAGCTACTGAAGAGGTTAATATTACACTTTCTCCATCTAATACCATAACCCCAGTAATGGTGCTGCTACCATTTTGAATATTAATTGATAATGTACCCGAAGAACCAACTTCGGTTCCTTTGTAGATTCCTTTAGCACTTCCGTCATTAGCGACCAAGGCTTCCGGTGTATCATGACACGTAGCACAAGTATAACTTGCACTATCTTTTGAACAGGATAAGACAAAGAGACTTATTCCAAAAATTACTACCGAGAGCATCACAATTCCTTTTGTCTTTTTAAATACTTTCATTTTGTGTTTTGTTTAAGGTTATATACATGATAAAACATCATATATTTAGAAAGATACCTTATATAAGTGGTTAACAATATATTACTTACATTTAACTGTTTAACGACTGTATTAGACGTTTAAAAGCTGATTTATAATCATTTTAAAAAAATAATGGTTTTATTGTATAAAAAAACCTCACATCACTGTGAGGTTTTTTTCTAAATCCCGATTGTCATCGGGATAAGCGACCACTATATCCTCGCTTACTGCGAGAACAAGTGTCTGCTTACATATTTCTACGATACTGTCCACCAACTTCAAACAAGCCAGCGGTTATTTGTCCAAGTGAACAATACTTAGTAGCATTCATCAACACTTCAAATATGTTTTCGTTATTTATGGCAGCATTTTGTAAAGCAGCAATCTGTTCATCTTCTTTGTCGTGATATGTTTGATGCAAATTATCTAACGTTTGAATCTGCACTTGCTTTTCTTCTTCGGTGGCACGAATCACTTCAGCCGGTAAAACGGTTGGTGAGCCTTTAGAACTCAAGAATGTATTTACTCCAATAATTGGAAATTCTCCTGTGTGTTTCAAGGTTTCATAATACAAACTTTCTTCCTGTATTTTACTTCTTTGGTACATGGTTTCCATAGCGCCAAGCACTCCGCCACGTTCAGTGATTCTGTCGAATTCCTGTAACACAGCATCTTCTACTAAATCGGTTAATTCTTCAATTATAAACGAACCTTGAATTGGGTTTTCGTTTTTGGCTAAGCCCAATTCCTTATTAATAATCAATTGAATTGCCATAGCTCGACGCACGCTTTCTTCTGTTGGTGTCGTAATTGCTTCGTCATAAGCATTCGTATGCAACGAATTACAGTTATCATAAATAGCATACAAAGCCTGAAGCGTTGTACGAATATCATTGAAATCAATTTCCTGTGCATGCAATGAACGACCGGAAGTTTGAATGTGGTATTTCAACATTTGTGCTCTTTCGTTGGCGCCGTATTTATTTTTCATGGCTTTCGCCCAAATCTTACGCGCTACTCTTCCGATTACAGCATATTCAGGATCAACTCCATTTGAGAAGAAGAACGATAAATTAGGCCCGAAATCGTTGATATCCATGCCACGACTTAAATAATATTCCACGTAAGTGAAACCATTCGATAACGTAAATGCTAATTGTGTAATTGGATTTGCACCAGCTTCGGCAATATGATAACCTGAAATAGAAACCGAATAGAAGTTACGCACATTCTTCTGAATAAAATATTCCTGCACGTCACCCATCAATCGCAACGCAAATTCGGTAGAGAAAATACACGTATTTTGTGCCTGATCTTCTTTCAAAATATCAGCCTGAACCGTACCCCGAACTTGCGTTAGCGTTTTTACTTTTATATTTTGGTAAACATCCATTGGTAAAACCTGGTCACCGGTAACTCCAAGAAGCATCAATCCTAAACCATTATTTCCTATTGGTAAATCGCCACTGTATTTTGGTTTTGGCAATCCTTTTTCTTTGTAGATTTCGTTGATTCTTTCCTCAACTTCTACCTGAAGATTATTTTCAACAATGTATTTTTCACAGTTTTGATCGATAGCAGCATTCATAAAGAATCCCAACAACATTGGTGCAGGACCGTTAATCGTCATCGAAACCGAAGTCAATGGATGAGACAAATCAAATCCGGAATACAATTTCTTGGCATCGTCCAAACAACAAATAGAAACTCCGGCATTCCCGATTTTTCCATAAATATCCGGACGCAAATCTGGGTCATTTCCGTATAAAGTCACACTATCAAAAGCGGTCGAAAGCCTTTTAGCCGGCAAGCCTGCGCTCACATAATGGAAACGCTTGTTGGTACGTTCCGGTCCGCCTTCACCAGCAAACATTCTTGATGGATCTTCACCTTCACGCTTGAACGGATATAATCCGGAAGCAAAAGGAAATTCACCCGGAACATTTTCCTGTAAATTCCATTTTAAAATATCGCCCCAAGCTTGATATTTGGGCAAAGCTACTTTTGGTAATTGTGTATGTGATAAGCTTTCAGTATGTGTTTGGATTTTGATCTCCTTGTCACGCACTTTAAAGCTATAAACCGGATCTTTATAGGTTTTAACCTTGTCATTCCAAGTCAGGATTATTTCCCAATTGAATGGATCAAGGTTCATTTTTACTCTGTCAAATTCTTTAACCAATAGGTTTAGGAAATCTTTGTTATCATCGTTAAAATTCAATGCATTAACGTCAATTCCGATTTTGTCTATTTGTGCTGATTTTTTGGAAACACTTTCGATAGTTTTATAGATTCCGTATAATTTTTGAGCGACTTCCACTTGTGTCAAAACCGTTTCGTCATACTTGCGATTGTTCTCTGCAATTTCAGATAAATATCTTGTTCTGTGTGGCGAAATGACAAAAATCTTCTCGCTCATTTCACGTGTAATCTGGAAAGTTGATTTCAAATCAGCACCAGTCCTTTCCACAATTTTGTCCATCACTTTTTTGTAAAGTGTGTTCATTCCTGGGTCATTAAATTGCGAGGCAATTGTTCCAATAACCGGCATTTCATCTGGATTCGTATCCCAAAGATTGTGATTGCGTTGGTATTGTTTTTTCACATCGCGAATCGCATCCAAAGCACCACGTTTGTCAAATTTATTGATAGCAACCAAATCGGCAAAATCAAGCATGTCAATCTTCTCCAGCTGAGTTGCAGCACCAAATTCAGGTGTCATTACATACAAAGAAACATCAGAATGATCCATGATTTCGGTATCCGATTGTCCGATTCCAGAAGTTTCTAAAATAATAATATCGTATTTCGCAGCTTTCAATACCTGAATCGCTTCGGCAACATATTTGGACAATGCCAAATTAGACTGACGTGTAGCCAACGAACGCATATAAACTCTGGAGTTATTGATAGCATTCATACGGATTCTGTCACCAAGCAAAGCGCCACCTGTTTTACGTTTTGACGGATCAACTGAGATCAATCCGATAGTTTTCTCCGGGAAATCGATTAAAAATCTTCTAACTAATTCATCTACCAAAGAAGATTTTCCTGCGCCACCAGTTCCAGTAATTCCAAGAACCGGAATCTTTGACGTTTCATTAATCTTGTGAATATCATCAAAAAAAGGTTTTGCAATTTCCGGGAAATTCTCTGCAGCCGAAATTAAACGGGCAATCGCAGTTGGATTTTTATCTTCGATATGTTCTAATTCACCATTCAATTCATTACCAATAGGATAATCAGATTGCTTCACCAAATCGTTAATCATTCCTTGTAATCCCATAGCGCGACCATCATCGGGAGCATAAATTCGGGTAATTCCGTAAGCTTGCAGTTCTGCTATTTCGCTTGGCAAAATAACTCCGCCTCCGCCTCCAAAAATCTTGATATGTCCTGCTCCTTTTTCCTTTAATAAATCGTGCATATATTTAAAATACTCATTATGCCCGCCTTGATAAGAAGTCAGAGCAATAGCATTCGCATCTTCCTGAATTGCTGTATTTACAACTTCCTCCACGCTTCTATCGTGACCCAAATGAATAACTTCAACACCAGTTGCCTGAATGATTCTTCGCATGATATTGATAGCGGCATCGTGACCATCAAAAAGAGAAGCTGCTGTTACAATTCGTACTTTATTTTTAGGGATATAGGGTTGTTCTTGAACCATTGTTAAATAAGTGTCTGTTTTGAGCACGCAATTTAAGGATTTTTCAAAAAATGGACTATTAATTAGTACAAAACATAAAAATTAGTTTTTGTCAAAAATCAAAGCAAAATAAGTTTAGATTTGGAATACAGAAACCTTGAATTCTAAAAGTAAAATGAATAAAATTGTCATACTCATCCATTGCCGTGACCAAAAGGGAATTATTGCCGCGGTGACGAATTATATAGCTTCTATTGATGGAAATATCATTTACCTTGACCAACATGTTGACGGCGACCAAGATGTCTTCTTTATGCGATTGGAATGTGAATTTGCCAAAGACAGTTTCAATTTAGACGATATTAAAGATAATTTCCAAAAAAACTTAGCGAATCCTTTCTCTATGTCATGGTCGGTTCAGCTTCAGGAAAGAAAACCGAGAATGGCCATTTTTGTTTCCAAATATGATCATTGCTTGTATGACATTCTTTCGAGATTCAGCACTGGGGAATTGCATGTCGAAATTCCTTTGATTATTAGCAATCACAATGATTTGAGTAGTGTTGCCAAACGATTTTCGATTCCGTATTATTATATTCCTTTTACCAAAGAAAACAAAGAAGCAGGTGAAAAAGCACAGATGGAAATTCTGAAAGAACACCAAATTGATTTCATTGTTTTGGCGCGTTATATGCAGATTATCACGCCTAATCTAATTGAATTGTATAAAAACAAGATTATCAATATTCACCATTCGTTTTTGCCTGCTTTTCCGGGTGCAAAACCCTATCATTCGGCTTTTAACCGTGGTGTGAAAATTATTGGTGCTACCAGTCATTATGTTACTGAAAAATTAGATGAAGGACCAATTATAGAGCAAGATATTACTCGAGTTACGCACAGTCATTCTATCGAAGACTTTATCATGAAAGGAAAAGATTTGGAGCGTATGGTTTTGGCAAGAGCCATAAAATTGCATGCCGAAAGGAAAACGATGGTTTACAATAATAAAACGGTTGTTTTTGCTTAGCATTGATTTTTTGGCTTTATTTTTGCAAGACATCGAAAAATTTAAATTATGAAATCGAAGATTATTTCATCCGTTCGCCTTTCAGGCTCTGGTCACGAATACCAAAAAAACAATTTTAAAGTCATGAGTAAAAAGTTCCTAACTATTACTTCTGCTTTTGCCTTAATGTTTGTCTTTAAAAGTTGCGCCGAACTACAACAAGTCGCTAATCAATTTCCCGGAATTGATCAAAATGCTGGTCTCGATATTTCCGGCGGTTTAAGAGAAGCATTGAATAATGGAATTTCTAAACAAGTTTCTAAATTAACTGCGGTTGATGGATTTTATAAAAACCAAGCCGTTAAAATTTTGCTCCCGGAAGAATTGCAAAAAGTAGATAAGGCATTGCGAACAATAGGATTAAGTTCACTGGCCGATGATGGTATAAAAATGCTTAATCGTGCTGCTGAAGATGCGACTAAAGAAGCTACTCCGATTTTTGTGAATGCTGTAAAGCAAATGACTTTTACCGATGCTAAAAATATTTTGATGGGGAATGAAAGTTCCGCTACTACTTATTTACAGACTACTACTACATCTCCATTATACGCTAAATTCAACCCTGTAATTAAAAACTCTTTTGCAAAAGTCGGTGCTGATAAAGTGTGGACAAACATTATTACCAAGTACAACAACATTCCATTTGTTAAAAAAGTAAATCCTGATTTAACGGATTATACCACAAACAAAGCGTTGGAAGGCGTTTATAAAATGATTGCTGTGGAAGAAAAAAACATCAGAACAAATTTAAGTTCAAGAACATCTACTTTGTTGCAACAAGTATTTGCGATGCAGGACAAAAAGTAATCTTAATTGTAAGTTAAAAATTTAGAAATCAATAACATAAGTATAACATAACCTTAACAGTAAAAGCTAAAAAGACACCGTACATTTGTAATGTAATAAATTTGGTTTTTTATTATTTTGGTTAGGGTTAGTTAGTTTAAGAATGCCAGCATCTTTGAATGTTGGCATTTTTTTATGCAATACTTTCGTGAAGTTTTTTAAAGTATTCAAATGCTTTTATCAACCGACTTCCATACCAGGAAAATATTTCTCCATCCACAAAAACGGTTTTGGCATGATGTGTAAATCTTCCAATTTCAAAAGCGTGTTCGTCTGTAAATGGAAAAGGTTCCGACGAAAGTAATACCAAATCAGGGTCGCCTTGAATTCGCATTTTCTGAATGATTATTTCAGGATATCGTTCCTCTCTATTTTCGTAGATATTTTGGAAGTTATTTAGCTTGAGCATTTCATTGATAAAGGTATTATTTCCGGCAACCATATATGGGTTCGCCCAAATAAAATAGGCCACTTTTTGTCCCGAAGCTTCTGGATCTTTATCTTTGATAAAATTCAGAAAATGGATGTGTGCAAAATTTATTTTATCTATCCATTTTTGAGCTTCAATTCTTTTGTTGAAAAGTATACCAAAGTCGGTTATCATTTTCAAATTGTCTTCCAAAGTGATAATATCGGTAACCCAAACCAGACAAATCTTAGAAAGTTCTTCTACAATTTCCTGCGTGTTTTCTTCTTTGTTGGCAATGATAATATCTGGCTGAAGTAGTCTTATTTTTTCGAAATGTACTTTTTTGGTGCCTCCAATAATTTTCTTTGTCGATTTGAAATGAAAAGGATGTACACAAAATTTGGTTATACCAACGATACTTTCTTCCAAACCTAAATCGTATAGTAATTCAGTTTGAGAAGGTACAAGTGAAACAATTCTTTTGGGTGTAGTTTCAAAAGTGTGATTAGTTCCTAGTTGGTCTTGAAGTGTTGTCATTTTGTTACACAGAGATTACTTCGTCAGTTCGCCTTTATGGCTCGGGTCACAGAGAAATCATGAGATGCACAGAGTTTTAATCTGTGTTTAGTATTATTTCCATTTGTTGCTGGATTTTCAGTGCTTCATTCCTAGCCATTTCGGCAAAATCCTTTCCGTTGGAAGCATAAATAATTGCTCTTGACGAATTGATTAACAAGCCAATACTTTCATTCATTCCGTATTTGCAAACCTCTTGCAAACTTCCGCCTTGAACGCCAACTCCAGGAACAAGCAGAAAACTATTTGGAACAATTTTGCGAATCTCGGTAAAATATTCGGCTTTGGTTGCGCCAACAACGTACATTAAGTTTTGTGAATTTTTCCAAGTTTTAGAAGTTTTAATTACCGTTTTGTATAACTCCTCAACTTCCGAAGTTTCGGGACTTTTTTTAGTTTGAAAATCGAATGCACCTTCGTTGGAAGTCAGTGCTAATAGTATAGCAAACTTGTTTTCAAAAGCTAAAAAGGGCTCAACCGAATCTTTGCCCATATAGGGTGCAACGGTTATGCTATCAAAATTCAAATCTTCTAAAAATGCTTTGGCGTACATTGTTGATGTGTTTCCGATATCACCGCGTTTAGCATCAGCAATGGTGAAAATTTCAGGATGCTTTTCGTTGAGATAATTAATGGTTTTTTTTAATGATTGCCAACCTTTTAATCCATAGGCTTCATAGAAAGCAATATTGGGTTTATACGAAACGCATAAATCATGAGTGTTATCGATTATGGCTTTGTTGAATTCAAAAATGGGATCTTCAAGTTCCAGTAAATGTTGTGGAATTTTAGTCAGGTCGACATCGAGACCAATACAGAGAAATGATTTTTTTTGTTTGATTTGGTTAACGAGTTGTAGTGTTGTCATTTTTTATAGTTGCCTGTCTTCCGACAGGTAGATGTGAAGCAAAGTTACAAATTGGAAACTAAAAAGTGGAAAAAATATAACAATACGGGAAAATTATATAACCTATTCATAAAAGAGCCAAATATCTTTGTAAACCAAATGATACTCAAATCGACTATCATTTAGCTATAATAAAAAGTTGGGGTTAGAGAGAAAAAAAAAGTCGCATTTTAATGCGGCTTTTTTGATAGCATTATTTTATTACTTTTACAAGAATTAACGCTGAATCCATATCTATGAAGATTTTTATTAAGTTTGATTTTAACGCAGTTTGCCGAAAAGTTTTAGAAGAGAAACTCCTTAAATACAACATCAAGTACCGAATATTAGGTTTTGGAGAAGTTGATGTTTTGCAAAAGATTGATTCTTCAGTTTTTAAGGCTTTGACCGAAGAACTTAAAGAGTATGGCATTGATATTATCGAAAATCAAAAAAGTGTCTTGGTTCAAAAAATAAAAGACGCCATAATTGAGATGATTCACAGCCCTGAACTAGTTAATGTCAAAAGTTCCGTCTATCTTGCCGAGAAGTTGAGTCACAGCTATGGTTATCTTTCCAATTTATTTTCTGATGTAACGTATACCTCAATTGAAAATTTTATCATTTTGCAAAAAATAGAATATGCCAAGCAATTAATTGTGAGTAGTGATTTGAGTTTGACTGAAATTGCTTTCCAACTCAATTATTCGAGTGTGGCACATTTGAGTACTCAATTTAAAAATGTTACCGGAATTACACCTTCTGCTTTCCAACGAATAATAGCAAAAAGAAGAGAAATCGCAACTAAAAAATAAAACCCAATGGACACGGATTATATACATATTATTTTAGCCGATGATGATGAAGACGATAGGTTACTTTTTACTGATGCATTTGAAGAAATGAAAATCAATACAAAAGTAAATACATTTAATGACGGCGTAGAATTAATGGATTATTTAAATAATCCGAACGCTATTTTGCCAAATGTCTTGTTTCTCGATTTAAATATGCCCAAGAAAAACGGAATCGAGTGTCTCAATGAAATAAAGAAAAATGCACGTTTCAACGACATTGCCATTGCTATTTTCTCTACATCCTCTTCAGAAGAGCATATTGAGGAAACTTTTGTGCAAGGCGCCAATATTTATATCAAAAAACCAAGTGATTTTGCAACACTGAAAAAAGTATTGTCTGATGTAGTTACCATAAACTGGCAATATTATACTTCAGGATTAAATAGAGATAATTTTTTACTGCGATTTTAAATGATTGAAGTCATGAAACTAAGTAAAATTTATAAATCATCTATTTTTCTCAAAAGCATTTTTGTGGTTTCAATTTTTGCTATTTTTTTCATTTCTGCCATAACTTTTAAACATATTAGTTTACTTAATAATTCTTCTAAATGGGTTACGCATTCCTATGATATCAATTTGGAATTAGAACGATTGATGTCTTATATAAAAGATGCAGAAACGGGGCAACGTGGTTTTTTGATAACAAAAGACTCAACTTTTTTAGTGCCTTATATAACTTCAAAAAAGAAAATTGATCGCTCGTTTGCTTTGGTAAAAAGCTATATTAAAAATAGTCCTGCTCAGGAAGACAATGTTAGAAAACTGCAATTTTTCATCAACAAAAGACAAAATTATCTTTCGTCTATTTTGCATTTATCATTAAATAAATCATTATCCGATAAGGAATTGAAGAAAAAACTAATCATTGGAAAAGAAACCATGGATAGTGTTCGGAGCCAAATAAATGAGATGATTCTTTTGGAAAAAAAAACATTAAAAGGACGAGAATTGTATTATAAAGACACCATCAAAGTTACTCCAGTTTTTGTTTATATAACGCTTTTAATCACGCTTTTGTTAATCTCTATTTCCTATATGCGAATTACCAAAGATTTAGAGAAATTGCAAATTTCCAACAATAGTCTGGTTGTATTGAACGAATCAAATAATCTGGCTGAAATAGTAGGTAGTTTTGGTAGTTGGCAATTAAATATTGATACTAAAGAATATACTTTTTCAGACAACAGCTATAGATTGCTTGGTTTTGAGCCGAAAGCTTTTTTTGCAAGTCAGGAAAACTTTATGAAGTATATCCATCCGGATGATCTATCCTCTTTTCGTGATGCCTCATCTAAAATGTTAGAAAATGGTAGCATGGCACCGTTTACTTACAGAGCGATTAGAAAAGATAAGAAAGTCAGATATTTTAGAACTACAGCACGAATTGTAACTAATAAATCAGGGGAAGAAATTTTAATCGGTACCACTAGTGATGTGACTGAAGAAGTCTTGGCATCATTGTCATTAGAACAACAAAATATAGAATTAGAAGCCAGTAATAAAGAACTGGTAGCTTTTAATTATGTTGCCAGTCATGATTTGCAGGAGCCCTTGCGAAAAATTCAAACCTTCGTTTCCCGATTGGCTGACAAGGAATATGAAAATCTATCCGATACGGGAAAAGAGTTCATGACGCGCATCAACAATTCGGTTGAAAGAATGCGTATTCTTATTGATGATTTATTGCAATATTCGAGAACTACAAAGACAGAGAAAGTCTTTGAAAGTACCGACCTGAATGACTTAATAGAAAATGCCAAAAACGATTTGTTGCAATCTATAGAAGAAAAAAGTGCTGTTATTAAATGTGATAAGTTGCCAATAATGACTGTGATATCATTTCAGATTCAGCAATTATTTGCTAATTTGATTAGTAATTCACTGAAATACAGTAAAGCTGATAGTATTCCGAAAATTAAAATTTCTTGCAAAAAAGTAATTGCTCTCGAGGAAGAATTGCTTCCTAAAAAAACAAAAGACAAATTTTATAAAATTACATTTACTGACAACGGAATTGGTTTTGAACAAGAATATGCCGAAAAGATATTTATTTTATTCAACCGTCTTCACAATAAGAATGAATATGTTGGCACCGGAATTGGTTTAGCCATTTGTAAAAAAATTGTTGAAAATCATAAAGGATTTATTTTTGCCGAAGGAAAACCCGATGCTGGCGCAACTTTCACCATTTACCTTCCTGAAGACAACCACTAATTAATTTTACAACAAATTTATAAATCCTATGTTAACGCGTAGGTTTTTTTTTAAATGGAAATGTTATAACGATTCCAAAAAAAGTTATAACATAAGCCTGCTTCTTTACATTCAAATTTGCAATATAAAATCATATCAATCAAAACATATAAATACTAACAAATAATTTCAAACTATCGTGCAAAATTCACTTTACTCAATCGTGATATTATTACTAATATTTTGGGCTTTAGGATTTTTCATTTACAACACTGGCGCTATTATCCATCTTTTACTATTAGCCGCGGTTGCAGTTGTATTGCTTAAAATCATCAAAGGAGAAAAAGTGTAAACAATTAAGTTGCACTTAATATTAATCTAAATTAAATACCATGAAAATTATCTTAAGAAAATCCGCAAAATTTGCTGTAATGGCTCTATGCTTATTCGGTTCTGTAACAGCTTCGGCACAAGATTCAGGAACAAAAACAGAAAATTATGATCAAGGATGGCGTCTTGGATTTGGTCTTAGTGGTGGAATACCGCTAAATGCAGAACCTTATGAGTTCAATATCGGTGCTGATGTGAGATTGCAATATGATTTATCTACGAGATATTCGTTAACCTTTACCACGGGATTTAATAATTTTTTCATCAATGGTGATGATAATGATTTAGGATACATACCTGTAAAAGGTGGATTTAAAGCCTTTGTTTTAAAAGATCAACTATATCTATTGGCTGAAGTTGGTGGTGCATTTGCCGTTACAAACGACTATAATGAAACTTCATTACTTCTTAGTCCTGGTATAGGATATGCAAACAAATATTTTGATGCGAGTTTACGATATGAACATTATACGGGTTTTCCAAAATTGAATGATAATGGAACAACAGGAAAAGGTTTGGGAATGATTGCTTTGAGACTTGCTTACGGATTTAGACTTTAACCCAAATAAGTTTACTTATGTAAGTAAATGAAAAGAGCTAACTTTATGTTAGCCTTTTTTTATTTAGAAAACTTCGCTTTCTTTTAGTTTTTCCATATTATTGACCAACTGGAGTTCGTCGACAAATTTTTGAATTTTTCCATTCATTACACCATCCATATCAAAAACGTCTAATCCGATTCGGTGATCAGTCACACGACCTTGCGCATAATTGTAGGTTCTGATTTTTGCCGAACGGTCACCCGAACTAACTTGAGAAGTACGTTTTACAGCATCTTCTGCTTCTTTTTTGGCTAACTCTTGTTCGTATAATCTAGAGCGTAAAACAGTTAATGCTTTATCTTTATTTTTATGTTGCGATTTTTGGTCCTGACATTGTGCTACCAAGCCAGTTGGAATGTGTGTCAAACGAACAGCGGATTTCGTTGTATTTACCGATTGGCCACCTGGACCAGAGGAACAGAAGAAATCGACACGAACATCATTCATATCAATTTGCACATCAAACTCTTCGGCTTCCGGTAAAACCATAACCGTTGCAGCAGAAGTATGAACTCGACCTTGTGTTTCGGTTTGTGGTACACGTTGTACACGGTGAACTCCAGCTTCAAATTTTAATGTTCCGTATACATCTTCACCAGTTACTTCAAAGATAACCTCTTTAAAACCTCCGGAAGTTCCTTCGTTCATATCAACTGTAGAAGTTCTCCAACCACGAGCTTCGCAATATTTAGTATACATTCTGTATAAATCTCCTGCAAAAATAGAAGCTTCATCACCACCAGTTCCGGCACGGATTTCAACCATAACGTTTTTGGCATCTTCCGGATCTTTTGGTATCAACATGAATTTGATTTCTTCTTCTAATTCCGGTAAACGATCTTTGGCTTCATCCAATTGCATTTTTGCCATTTCTACCATTTCGGCATCCGAGCCATCGCCAATAATTTCATTTGCTTCAGCAATATTTGCAGTGACATTAATAAGCTCTTCACGCTTTTCCATCAACGCTTTCAAACCTTTATATTCTTGATTTAATTGCACATAACGTTTTTGATCGGCAATGATATCGGGTTGAATTATCAAATCCGAAATCTCGTCGAAACGCTGTTTTACATATTGAAGTCTCTCTAACATATCATTCTTTATTTTCGAGTGCAAAAATAGTAAAAAAAGTGCAAAGTTTAAAGTGTTCCGTTGGCAGATTTTTTATAGTATTGTACTACCTAAAACAATATAGATGAAAACTACTCTAGGAATACTATTAATAGCTTTACTTGTATCTTGCCAAAACAAATCCGAAAAGAAGTTCGACAAACTTGAAAAGATGAATTGGCTTATTGGAAATTGGGAACAAAAGCTTCCTGATGGTACCTTAAAAGAAACCTGGACTAAACAAAATGACAGCATGTTTAGTGGAGATAGTTATTTTATCAACACAAAAGACACAGTTCATTTTGAAAGCATGAAGCTTGCTCAGACAGCTGAAGAATTGACATATATTGCCACAGTTGTTGGTCAAAATAATGATGAACCTATTGATTTTAAATTAACATCGAATGCAGATAATTCCTTTACTTTTGAAAATCCTGCACACGATTATCCACAAAAAATCACTTATAAAAAAGTAAATGGGACTAATTTAATTGCTACAATTTCTGGGAAACAACAAGGAAAACTAACTCAAGAAAGCTATCCAATGACCAAAAAATAAACAATTTCCATACTATAAATTGACTTGACCTTACTAAACAGTGAGGTTTTTTTATTTATAAACATTAGTAAATCAATTTGTTGAAAAATATTATTTATATTAAGTCTAAATAAACTTTTTTAATTCAAATCACGTATTTATATTTGCAACGTTATTTTAACTTATTCTAAATAAATGAAATCTAAAATTATATTATTAACCTTTTTCACAAGTGTTGCTTTGACAAGTTGTTCAAAAGACGAAACAAGTTACACAGTTATTCCTAGCGAAAAAGTTGGTTTAGGTAAAGCAATATTTTTCGATACTAATTTATCAAATCCGATAGGTCAAGCCTGTGCTTCATGTCATTCACCCGAAAAAGGATTTAGCGATCCAACAAATAGAGCCATTTCACAAGGTGCACTTGCCAATATGTTTGGAAATAGAAATGCGCCTAGTTTATCTTATGGTGTTTTTTCGCCAACGCAATATTACAACTCAATTGATGAAACTTTTATAGGTGGAATTTTTCTTGATGGACGTTCGACAAGTCTGCAAGAACAATTTATTCATCCAATGTTAAATCCCTTGGAAATGAATAATGCCTCTATTCATGATGTGGTAGAAAAAATAAAAGTAGCTTCCTATTTTTCTAAACTAACGAGTATTTATGGATCTGTCGTTTCTGATACTGATATTCTTAATGCCGTTGCCGATGCTGTGGCTACTTTTGAAAAATCGAGTGAAGTAAATTCGTTTACCTCCAAATTTGATTACTATTCCCGACAAATGGTTTCGTTTACAGAAGATGAAAAGAAAGGTTTAACTCTTTTTTCAGGCAAAGCAAAATGTGCCAATTGTCATATTTTAGATGAAGATGAAAATACAGGTAAAGTATTGTTTACCGATTTTAGTTATGACAATATTGGCGTGCCAAAAAATGCAACAAATCCTTTTTATAACCAATCAGCAGTTGTCAATCCCTTAGGCTTAAATTATATCGATTACGGCATTGGAGCTATTAACGGACAAACAGTTGACAACGGAAAATTTAAAGTACCAACCTTGCGAAATATCGCTATTACTGGACCTTATTTTCATAATGGTTCGTTTACAACACTCAAACAAGTAATCCATTTTTATAACGCAAGGGATTTGAATACAGCCCAATTTGCTGCTCCAGAAGTTTCCGAAAATATAAATACAGAGGAATTAGGAAATCTTCAATTAACAGCACAAGAAGAAAACCAACTCGAAAAATTCCTTGAAACTCTTACCGATCATTACAGACAATAAAATTTTAATACTAAATCATACTAATGAATTTCAATAAAATTATCCTCGTACTACTATTAATTACCACTATCCATTTTTCCTATTCACAGGTTAGAGATACCACAAAACTTAAAGAAGTTAGTATAAAAGGATTTAAAACAGTGAACGGATTGGGTCATTTGCCAGATACTAAAAATGGAATTATTTATGCCGGTAAAAAAAGTGAAGTTATACTGATTGATAGTCTTGATGCTAACAAAGCAGTGAACAATACCCGTCAGATTTTGGGAAGAATTCCAGGTCTGAATATTGTGGAAACCGAAAGCAGTGGTTTTACAGCCAACGGAATTGCTACACGAGGATTAAATCCAACACAAAGTGTCGAAATGAATACACGTCAAAACGGTTATAATATAAGTTCCGATATTTATGGTTATAACGAAGCGTACTATTTGCCACCAATGGAAGCCGTTAGCCGAATTGAATTCGTAAGAGGCGCAGCTTCATTGCAATTTGGTTCTCAATTTGGCGGATTGGTAAATTACGTTATCAAAGACGCTCCAGTAAACAAGCCATTTGAATTTATAACCGCACAAACCATTGGCAGTTACGGACTCTATAATTCGTTCAATTCTGTTGGTGGAAATTATAAAAAATGGAGTTATTATGCTTTTTTACAATATCGAGCAATTGATGGTTACAGACCTAATAGTGAGCAAACACAAGTTTCCGGATTTGGAAAAATCCAGTATACTCAATCTGATAAATGGAATTATGGTGTCGAATATTCTTTGCTTCGAAACAAAATAAAAATGCCTGGCGGATTGACAGATGCACAATTCGATGCAAATCCAAGTCAATCTACCCGCGCCCGAAATTGGCTGAAGAGTCCTTGGAATATTATTACGGCATACGCCAATTATACGCCATCTGAAAACAGCACTTTAAGTGTTAAATCCAGTTATTTGTTTAGTAATCGTTCCCTTGTGTGGAGAAACGAAGATGGTGGACCCGAGGCTAATGACGATATAGATCCTGATACCAATGCTTATGTTGCAAGAGAAGTTGGTATAGAAAACATGAACAATTCTACTACTGAAATTCGTTATTCTCAAAACTACACTCTTGGAAAACAAAAATCGACTATAGCAGGTGGAATTCGTCAAAGCTATGCGTGGTTCAAACGTCAAGGTGGTGGTGAAGGAACAACTGGAAGCGATTTTGATTTATCAATTACAGGTAATTGGGGTTATGATTTGGATTTTACAACAACCAACATTGCACCTTTTGTAGAAAATATTTTTAAAATATCTAAAAACTTTACGATAACTCCAGGAATTAGGTTTGAATATTTAAGAAGTACTTCTAAAGGACTTAAAGAAGTAGAAGGCGATATTCAGATTTCAAACGAAGTACGCAACCGAACTTTTGCTTTGGCCGGAATTGGATTAGAGTTAAAACCATCTAAAAACACTAGCCTTTATGCCAACTTCAGTCAAGCATACAGACCAATAGATTACAGCCAATTAGAACCTTTTGGTGTGACTTCAAGAATAGATCCAAATCTTAAAGATAGTAACGGATACAATAGTGACTTTGGGTATCGTGGTACCATTAGAAATTATTTAAACTATGATTTTAGTCTATTTTATGTGGCATACAACAAACGAATTGGGGTAACGCTTGAAGCTGATCCTATAACGGGAGATTATTATTCGGTTAGAAAAAATATTGCCAATAGCGTTCACAAAGGAATTGAGAGTTATGTAGAGTTTAATTTCTTAAAGTATTTCAATCCACAATCCAATTACGGATTAAGTATTTTTAATTCATTTGCTTATGTAGATGCTAGATATACCTCGGGTGAATATTCAGGAAAACGTGTTGAAGCGGCTACAAAAACAATCGATCGTGTGGGCTTAATTTTTAATACTACTAAATTATCAGCTACTTTCCAGATTAATTACGTAGGCGATGCTTACGGCGATGCTTCCAATGTGGCAACTAGTGAAAATCCAGTAGCGGGTTACATTCCTGCTTATACTGTTTTAGATTTTAGCGGCAGTTATAAAATCAATAATTTTGCATTGAAATTTGGAGTCAACAATCTAACGGACAAACATTATTTTACTCGTAGAACCGATGAATATCCTGGACCCGGAATCATTCCGGCTGTTGGTAGAAGTTTGTATTTAGGATTTACTGCTAAGTTTTAAAAGCAAGTAAGTTTACAAATAAAAACCCGCTTATCACTAAGCGGGTTTTTTCTATATTCAATTTTCTTTTCTCTTTTTTCCCTGCCTGCCGGCAGGCAGGTTTTCTCTATTTTCTCAATGGAATATTCGCCAATATCTCCAAATAAAACTTCCAGAATTTCTGTGATGATGTAATCGAAGCTCTTTCATCAGGGCTATGCGCACCGTGAATGGTTGGTCCAAACGAAATCATATCCATTCCCGGATAATTTGTTCCTAAAATTCCACATTCTAATCCGGCGTGACAAGCCACGACACTTGGTTTTGTGCCGTTTTGCTTTTCATAAATAGAAACTAAAACATCCAATATCTCCGATTTTACATTTGGTGTCCAACCCGGATAACTTCCTGCAAATTCTACTTCACAACCAAACAATTCGTAAGCCGAACGCAACGCATTTGCTAAATCAAACTTCGAACTTTCCACCGAAGAACGTGTTAAATTCTGAATCGAAATCTCGCCATCTTTCATTACGACTTTCGAAATGTTATTGGAGGTTTCTA
>NZ_JANMXZ010000005.1:0-39930 GCF_031381455.1 Flavobacterium sp.
AAACTAATTTAAAATGGAGCAATTAGATGATTTGATGGATAAACTGGGCAGCGACAAATTTTGTGCTGTTACGGTTTATGACAGGGATACTTCCAAGCCGATTTTTCGCAATGTAACCCACGAGCAAATAAAAAATGATTACGGTACAGCCGAAGAATTTTTCGAGAAAGTTTTTGCAGAGGGATATAAAAAATTAACCCTACAGGAGAAACGCAAAAATGGAGCAAATGCCTTTAAAATGGAGGGCGACCCTTTCGATGTAAGTTTTGGAAGTAATGCTGAAGCACAACCAGAACAGACCGCCAAAAAGAAGAAAAAAAAGAAAATGAAAAGCGGACTGATGGGATTGGGTATGACAGAGATTTTCGATTTGAAAATGCAAGCCTATGACAGAGGGGAACTCGCTAGAAAACTGGAAGAATCACAAAGGGAAAACAAGGAACTCAAAGCCAAAAACGAGGAACTCAACGAGGAAAAATTGCAAAAGCGGTACACCAAAGAAAGCAACGACAGTTTAAATAATATGCTTTTGGGCGTTGTCAAACAAGCCCCAATTATTTTAAAAGGGCTAGGGTTTAATGTGCCTGTTGAAGCCAATGGTTTAGGAGTTGCCTCTACCGATAATATTGAAAATGATACTTATTCAGAGGTTAAAAAATCGTTTTTGGAAACTATAAAAACCCTAGATGATGATACGATTGCACTTCTACAAGTCATCTATCAAAAAATCAATGAAAAGTCCGAGAACAATGTTTTCTCACAAGAATTATTTGAACTATTACAACAACATCAAATGCTAGTATAATGAGCGCAATGACTATAAAAACAAAGGAAACGAACCCTTTCAAATTACAGAAAAAAACAAAACTGATACAGGCTCTAGCGGATTTGGATAATGAGGTTTTGGAAAAGTTAGTAGAACTTAAAAACTCCCAAAAAGCAATTGAAATGGTAACAGATGCGCAGAGTTGGCAAACCATTAAAGAGTTCATAATGTAGGTTGAGTTGGAGTAGCTTGTCTGTAAGCTCCATTTACAGGCAAGTGAAACAACTACAAAGAAATAGCATTGGGTTGGTGTGTAGGATGTGAAGTGTCCATCGCTTAAAGAGTGTGTAAAAACAGAGCCAAAAATAATTAAAACTAAACGGAGGTTGATTTGAAGTAAAACACATTGGAATATGTGACCTACTTCGGTAGAGGGTAAAAGTCCTGACCATTTAAAAACTTCATTTCAATATTGAAAAGAACCTGTAAAGGAGTGAAATAGATTCTCTGTTTGGTTTTATCCAATGCCAAAAAAAGTAAAAAATGAAAAAGCAAGGTTTACATAATCCCGCAATAATGGCAATCGCTTCATCACCGCAGGGGCAAAAAGCAATCGCCAACACTCTTGACAATGCCAATAATACGGTAAATGCAACTGCTTCAATAGTAAAGGGAGTACTCAAAACAGGCTTTTTTTTAGGTGTTGGCTATTTCGTTTACAAGAAGATATTCAACGGATTTTCCTCACTAACTGAAGACAGAAGAGAGAAGCCAAGTAATATTTCAAGCGGAATGGCAAAGAATAAAGCCGAAGCGATTTTTAATGCAATGTACGGTTTGGGAAATGGTTTTAAATCGGTCAAGCAAAATCTAATGGGAGTTAATCACAACGGATTTATTAGGATTTATAATGAGTTCGGGCAAAGAAAAGGAGTTAATCCATTATCCAAAAAAATGACAATGATAGAATGGTTTGCCGACCAGTTTAACCCAAGCGAACTAATGGAATTACGCTTTTTAATACCACACTTTTTTTAAGATGGACAGCTCAAAAATAATCCCTATCTCGATAGGAATTGCAGGATTGGGAATAATGCTTTTTGCAGTTTCACAAACCAGTAAAAATAAAAAAGCGGGAGCGTATTTAGATGCCAGTTCTACGGATTCAAGTTTCAACGCCAAAGAAGTAGCCACGATGCTTTTCAATGCAATGAAAGAAGCCAATTTTACTAATACTGAAAAGCGTAAAACCATTTTTACAGCACTTACTGGAGTAACAGAGGCGCAATTTTCAAAAGTGAATACAGCCTTTGGAACTAGGTATTACAACACCCTTACAGGCAACACTTATTTTGCCGTTTGGCAAACTCCAACCAAGCACCCTTTAAAGGTTTGGTTAAAAGAAGAATTAAGCACAGAAGATTACCAATTATTAAAATCAAATTATCCAAAACAATTATAAAAATGACCACAGAAGATAAATTATGGATTGGTGGCGGGATAGCCCTAGCGGTAGGTGGTGGTATCTATTATTTTGTTCAAAAAGGTAATGATAAACAGCAGGATTATATTGAAGAACCAATAGATCCTACACCGCCTATAAAAACCCCAACATTGGCTACCAATCCAATTAAGGCACAAACTCCAGTAAAAACCCAAACACCAGTCAAAGCTCCAGTAGTTGCCGATAATTTCAGATACAGTATTGGACAGGAAGTAATGGCAACAGGATTTTACGGAACAAAAACCTACGATGCAAGAAAAATGGCTGATGGTAACTATATCAGTGAGGGAATCCGAAAAGCTACTTTTAAAAAGGGCGATAAAATCGGAACTATCATTTGGGTTGGATTAAGACCTGACGGAACGTATCGCTATGTAGTACAAAGAAACGGTTTACTTCTCAATGATATTTATTGGATTGCTGACCACGATGTAATAAAACCAGTAGGTAAAATATACCCAACAGTTTCAGCGGTTAGCACATCAAATCAGCCGGGTATTGATAAAGGCAAATTGCTAAAAAAAGGAAGCAAAGGTTTAGAAGTAAAAGCCTTGCAGACACTATTAAAAATAAAGGTTGATGGAGATTTTGGGCGCAATACTGAAAATGCACTATTTACACAAAAAGGGGTTAAGCAAATCAAACTAAATGACTTTAAATAATGAATACAAACGCAACATTATGGCTTTCTCTTGCAGTAGCAGGGATTTTGGTCGTTGCCACTTTGGATAATGAAACAAGTCCCGAAGTTATAAAGGCAGAAGACAAACCAATTGAAGAACCCAAAAAAGTAGTATTGTAATGGATTTTTTACTGACAAACAGCATCACATTTTTAAGCATTTTTAAAAAGTATGCCATCAATACCCCAAGACGGATTGCACATTTTTTGGCACAGGTTCACGAGGAAAGCGGAGGATACGTAAAGTTCAACGAGAGTTTGAATTACACACCGCAAGGGCTTATTAAAACTTTCGGCACTAATCAGATTTCAGTTGCACAGGCAAATCTTTACGGCAGAACCACAAAGCACAAAGCCAATCAAGAAGCAATTGCAAATATTGTTTATGGTGGCAATTGGGGAAAGGTAAATTTAGGAAATACACAGGTTGGCGATGGTTGGCGTTTTAGAGGTCGGGGATTAATCCAGTTAACAGGAAGAGCCAATTACCAAGCCTACAAAGATTATTCGGGGCATGATGTTATTGCCAATCCCGATTTAGCTTCAAGACCTGATATAGCCATTGATATTGCGGGTTGGTTTTGGTCGGTTAGGTTCAAACTTAATCCGATTGCCGATAAAAACAATATCAATTCTATTACCGAAAAGATAAACGGAGGCTTAACCAATTTAACCGAAAGAGTAAAACAACTCAATTATTACATCACTGTTGATACACTAGGGATATTAAAAAAAAAAGTCAAGAAAGCACTCCTATTTAATCCCCATTACAATTTTTGGTCTGGGCTTTTCAATCTTAATCAGTAAACTATACAAGTAATGACAAAACAGCAAATATGGGAATGGTTCGCCAATCATTCCAAACAGATATTAGACTTTCTATTATTCCTTATGCTCGTGAGTATGGGAGCATTTGTTAAAGTATTAAAGCAAGTAAGACAGGGAGCAAAAGCCTCTTGGAAATGGTTTTTAGCCGAAG
The DNA here is from genome assembly GCF_031381455.1 of Flavobacterium sp. Classification (GTDB taxonomy): domain Bacteria; phylum Bacteroidota; class Bacteroidia; order Flavobacteriales; family Flavobacteriaceae; genus Flavobacterium. The sequence continues at coordinate 3,931 of NZ_JANMXZ010000005.1, forward strand.
CAATTGTATCATTTTTTGTTGCGCTGCTAGTGTATGGCTTCTTTGACCAGTTCTTGCATACAAACAAACTTTTTACTTATGTGGTTTGTGCTTGGTGCGGTTCATTCTCTACCATTTTCCATAAAAGAATGGAAGATTTACTAGGGGCAATATTCGACAAGCTAAAACAATTAGTAAGTGAAAAGACAAGTCTTTAACAAACTGGTAGAAGTTGCCAGTCTGTACTGGGGTTTTGATTTTATCCACCTCTTTGAAGCAACCGAAATGTTCTTATTTACCCTAAAATCCACTTTTAAAAACAGCAATAATGAAAAAGACAATCACTAAATATTTTACAATTTCTCTTTTACTGGTATTACTCTCTTTAGTTTTTATCGGTTGTTCTTCAGCTAGAAAATACAAACAAGAAAACACACTTCTCAAAAGTGAAATTCAAAAAAGAGACAGCCTAAAAAGTGTAATTATTAATCAGGCAATAGATGATAAATTAATTACTCCAGTTGTTCAAAGTAGTACTGGAAATCCTGTTTTGGATAGCCTAGTAAATGCAAAGGTTGACGAAATCTTATCAAAGCTAAATACTTCCAAGAACTCAGGCGATAACAGCTATAAACTCATTTACGATAAACTAGCCAAGCAACTAGAGTTTTACTCGAAAATGGCACAAACTAAAAACGAGAATACCGCCACTAAAACCACCAATGATAAAACAATCATTCAGATAAAAAAGATACCTGTTGAGATTGTAAAACCATTATCAAAACTAGAAAAATTTTTAATGGTATTAGGGATTGTAACACTGCTTTTTCTAGGATATAAAACAGTTGTTTTCATCAAAAATAAAACAAGTTTATGGGTATAACAGCAAAGCACATTGTCATTGCTGGCGCACTGGTAGGCGTTGGTTTACTATGGTACAAAAACAAGGTAAATAAGTGGAAAGAAACTATGGGAAAACTAAAAGCGTTACCGACAGGGTTTAGAAATTTTGACATCAATTTTAAAAGAATGCGCTTCAATTTAGATGTAACACTTTTCAATCCGACCAACGATAATTTTAGCCCTGATGGTGTTATTGCAGTAGTCAAAAGAATTGTCCTAAAAGACAAGACAGCCAAACGGATTGCCACTATTATAGTAAACAAATCCTTTGTTGCAGTTCCCGCCAAAGGCAAGTTTGTATTAAAAGATTTGACTGTTGAGATTCCGATACTGGAGAACCTTTCCAATATGGAAAGCCTGGTAAAAATTACAGGGATAAAAGACATTCAAATTGAAACCATTTTAGGGGTTTTAGGCAAGGAATATTCAATAATTCAATAGTATGGATTTAGTACAAGCATTTAATAATCTGAACGGAAAACAAATTTCCCGAAGCGCACTAAAAAAACTTTTGGCTAGAGCCAAAAAGCAAAATCATACGCTTATTTCAAAACGTATCACAAGTGTACTAAAACAAAATAACGATTCTGTTTTCACTATTGAAATACAAGATTTTATTAATGAATTAGGACTTAGTGGCGCAGAGCAAAGTATCATCTTACCATCGTTAGAATATCAATCCGAACCCGATTCAGAGGGCGGTTTAAATGGAGTTTCTCCCGATGATATTTACAGCTACATAACTGATTTGATTATCAACACCATTGAAAAGGTCGGGCATTTGCCTTGGCAAAAGGATTGGGTTGGTTCGGGAGCTGACGGAACAGCTAAAAACTATGTGAGCAAAAAGGAATACACAGGAGCCAATTTTCTACTGAATTTCGATGTGAAATTTGATGAAGACGGCAAAGGGTATCTAGTGCCTATAAAGTTTGTTCAGCCTTACTATTTAACCTTTAATCAAATCAGGGAAACTAAAGCTTCATTGAAAAAGGATAGTAAAGCAAGACGAGTAATTTATTACACTATGATTTTCAATTATGACAATGGCACATTAAAATTCAAGACTACCGATAAGGCAAAGTTTACCGAGTTTGTAAAATCTCACGGACTAACCAAAGAAGATTTGAAAGCGCATTTAGTGAAAATCCCAGTAATTAAATATTACAATGTTTTTAGGGCTGATGATTGCACAGGGCTAAAATTCCCAAGCGACAAAACAGATAGTAAAAAGGTCAATCCGATTGAACAAGCGCAGGTTCTTATTGATGGATATGAAAACCCGCCTACTTATACTTTTGTTGGGGATAGAGCCTATTATCAACCCGCTACCGATACGCTTAATATGCCTAAAATAACTGCCTTTAACAAAGAGGCATCTTATTACTGCACCTACTTTCACGAGCTGACCCATTCGACAGGAGCAAAAAAAAGATTGGACAGGGATTTCTCCGGAAAGTTTGGTAGTAAAAATTATGCTTATGAAGAACTAATTGCAGAATTGGGAGCAGTCTTTATGTGTTCAGAAGCAGGGATATTGTTTCAAACAAAAGAGAACTCGGCTAAATACCTTAAAAATTGGAATACTGTTTTAGTTACTGAATTAGAGAACGACAACCGTTTTTTTCTCAAAGCTTCGGCACAATCTCAAAAGGCAGTCAATTATATTTTAAACAGAAATTCCGATAGTGAAAAAGAAGCAGAAGAGGAAAAAAAGGAAGAGCCAGTAAAGAAAGTAGCTGTAAAAGTTCCAGTAAAGAGACCCGCTAAAATCAAGGCTAAAAGCAAAACTAAACAAGGGGCGCAATTGGATTTGTTCGCAGGACTGGGAGCAAAAGCCAAAACTAAAAAAGCTACTGTAGTAAAGAAAAAAAGAGTTGTGCAAGTATTAGGAAAAAACACTACTGGAGTGAGTGAAAAAGCGCTTCCAAAGGATCGGAATAAAAGTTTGAATCAGTTGGAGAAATTAGGGTTTGTTTCTGCCAATTCAGCACCAAAAGAGGCTAAAGATGTTTTTGTATTGGGTGGAGAGATTGGTAAGTTTTTGCAAAAGCAACAACCACACAAAGCACTCATTCTAATTAAAGGAAATAAGCACAGTTCAAAATCACAGTTGGCCATGCAGATTGCTAATGCTTTTGGAGAGCAACAAACGCCAGTAGCGTACATCGATTATGAGCAAGGTGGAATTGAGAGCAAAGACACACTAGACAGCATCAACCGAAATACGAGCGAGAAAGGTCGAAGATACATAGCTATAAAAGGTTATTTAGAAAAACCCTTTCAAGAATTGCAGGATTTCTGTAAAGTGGTTAAAGTTATTATAGCGGATTCCGTTACAGATTTAAAAATTACAGCAGACCAACTGAACTTTTTAAGAACAACATACCCAAAAGTAATTTGGTGCTTTATATCTCAAGTAAAGGAAAATGGGGCGATGTATGGCGGTAACAAGATGGCGCACAATCCAACTTCTGTAATTCATTGTTCCTCGCATCAAGACCCAAAACAAAGGTTTGCAACACTTGAAAAAAATAGAGGAAACGACCTCACTTTTAAATACTCGATGTATTACAAAAAGGTAGTAAGTGAGCCGACAGAAGCAAAAAGTAAAAGGAAATTATCGTTTAAAGTTAAATAATTAAAATTCAAAATCATGGTAGCTAAAAAGACAAAAACAAAAAAGAAAAAAAGTATTACTGCTAAAAAAATGTGTAGTAGAGTAATTCAAAGAGAAGGAGTTAAAAGAGACGGAACACTTAAAAAGGGTTTCAGATATGCCAAAGGTGGTAAAATTGTAAAGGCAAAACCGAAAAAATAGGTTTGAATTTACTAAGTTTAGATAGCCGTATTGCAGAAATGTAATACGGCTTTTGTGTTTTAATTATGGTACGAAAAGCACCTATTATTTATATATTTACAAATTCTAAAAAAATAACAAACCAAAATGAGCATAAACATACTTAAATACGAGAGCGATATATGGAAAACCGCCGATTTGCTCATAGGCTCGGGAATCAAGCAGAGCGAGTTTCCTAAATTTATGATGCCCTTCTTTGCTCTAATAATGGTAGAAAGTAGATTGGTTAGGGAAGCCAAACGACTAAAAGAACAGATTGGCGATATAGACATGGATGATTTCGTAGAAATGTTTGAATTGGAAGGATTGGGATATAACGATTTTGTAATTAGAAAAAATAAAACTCTAAAAGATATTTGTAAAAATGACAAAGCTTTTGATGTTGATTTTCACGCTTATTTAAAAGCATTTGACCCAGAAACAAAATACTTATTAGGGGTTGATAAAGGAACTGAAGAAGAAAAATTTTTAGACATTTCGGGAGTTAGCGGACAATTAAAAAAGAAACGAGTTTTATTTGAAACGGTTCAAACTTGGAGTGAAATAGATTTAACACCTTTCAGTAATTCTGAAATCACCACTTTAGAGGAACACATCAAAAGAAAATGGGCTGATATTTCTGCTGAAACTGCTGGAGAGCAATATACACCAGATGATATTATTTCATTGATTACCGATATTATTATTTCAAAGACGGAGGATAACGAAAGTTTTTTAACCTTATATGATCCAACGTGTGGTGGAGGAAATCTACTTTTTGGGGTAGAAGACAAAATCAAAGAAAAATTTAAAAGACCCACTAAAACATTTGGCGAAGATTGGAGTGATAGTTTATTCGCATTAGCAAAAATTGAAAGTCGTTTTAGAAACGATAGTGATATTCGTTATGGCAATACGCTGACCAATATTTCATTTATCGAAAAACAATTTGATATAATTGTTGCTAATCCGCCTTATGGTGTCGATTGGAAAGGCTATCAAAAAGATATTCAAAATGATACCACAGAAAGATTTGTCGCCTTACCATCAATATCTGACGGGCAGTTTTTATTTACCCAACACATTTTGTATCAATTGGCTAATGATGGTTTAGCAGTTGTGGTTCATAATGGGTCTACATTGTTTAGTGGCGATGCGGGTAGTGGCGAGAGTGCTATTCGTAAGCATTTCTTTGATAACGATTGGGTAGAAGCCATTATTCAAATGCCAACAGATGAATTCTTCAATACTGGAATTTATACTTATTTGTGGGTTTTCAACAAAAACAAATCAGTTGATAGGGAGAACCAAGTAATACTTATTAATGCAGCGGATTTATTTGTGCCTTTAAAGAAAAGTAAAGGAAAGAAACGCAAGGAAATGAGCTTTGACAACAGAACTGAAATTGTAAATGCGTTTACGGCATTTAAGGATAATGACTTTTGTAAAGTATTTGATAAATGGCATTTTTATTATAATAAACAAAGCATCATGCTGACGAATATTGATGAGTTTGGAAAAGCTATTGAAATGCCAAATAAAGTTTCCAAAGATGGAATAGTATCAGAAGAGAAAAGTATCAAGTTAGATGTAAAAAGTATTTTGGTAGTTGACAGCTTCAAAGAAAACGGAATGAAAGCCATCAACACAACCGAAGTAACTGAATTTGATAAAACAGCTTATTCCAGTTTGACCAACTATTTCGAGAAATATTACAAAGCATTCGTAAATGATTTTGATTATAAAGATGATGCGTTTATATTATTTGACATTCAAGGCAATTCATTTACGTATGACAACGACAAAGAAACCATTGTAGTAAAAGACAAAAACCAAAAAGAAAGTTTTTTGGGAAATGGTAAAATAGTTATCAAATCTTCCTATAAAAAGGCATCAAAAACCAAAGCAGAACACATTTTGGTAACTGCCGAACTCACAAAAGACCTTCAAAAAGATTATGAAATTATTCCTTACAGCCCCATTGAAGAAACAAACCAAAATTACATTGCCACTTTTATGGCAAAGTATATAACCAAACCTTTTGAGTATTTAGATAACACTATTGGTGTGGAAATCAATTTTAACAAAGTATTCTACAAGCCGGAGCAATTAAGAGATATTGTCGAAATAACTGCTGACTTAATGGAGTTGGAAAATCATTTAACTATCCTTGAAAATGATTTGGGATTATGAGGAAGTATGATGATTACATATATAGTGGAATTGAATTGTTCGGACAAATACCTCTGCATTGGGAAGTTAAAAGGTTAAAAAATATTTTTTCTTTTTCTAAAGGTTTGACGATTACAAAAAAAGATTTATTAGAAGATGGTGTCCCTTGTATTAACTATGGCGAAATACATTCTAAATATGGTTTTGAAGTTAATCCAAGTAGACATTTTCTTAAATGTGTTGATGAAAATTACCTTATAACATCAAAATCATCATTGCTTTCAAAAGGGGATTTTGTTTTTTCAGATACATCAGAGGATATTGATGGTTCTGGAAATTTCACCTATCTAAATAGTGATATTAGAATTTTTGCTGGATATCATACAATAATAGCAAAACCAATAAAAGTATATAGTTATAGATACTTAGCTTATTTATTAGATTCGTTAAAATTCAGAAATCAAATACGTAGCAATGTTGCTGGTATTAAGGTATATAGTATTACACAAGGGTTATTAAAACGATTATATATCTTTTTACCATCAAGTGATGAACAAACACTAATTGTAAATTATCTTGACAGTAAAACTCAAGCCATTGACAAAAAAATAAACCTGCTAACACAAAAAGCCAGTTATTACAAAGAGTATAGGAAAAGCTTGATTAATGAAACTGTTTGTAAAGGTTTGGATAAAGATGTGAAGCTGAAAGAAAGTGAAGTACATTATATAAATAGTATTGCTAAACATTGGAAAACAGAACGAATTAAAGATTTATTTAATATTGGAAGAGGTAGAGTTATTGGACAAGAATTATTAGTTGAAGATGGAAAATACCCAGTATATTCATCTCAAACAGAAAACAATGGTTGTTTAGGATATATTGAAACTTATGATTTTGACAATGACTTATTAACTTGGACTACTGATGGAGCAAATGCAGGAACAGTTTTCAGAAGAAGTGGAAAATTCAATTGTACAAATGTTTGTGGTACATTAATTCCAAAAAGAAAAAATTTAGATTTAGATTATGTTGTTTATGCGTTACAAGAAAGTGCTTCACACAATAAACGAATAGATACAAATGGTGCAAAAATTATGAATAATGAAATGGGAGTTATCAAAATCGTATTTCCATCATTATCAGAACAAACACAAATAGCTGATTATTTAGACAAAAAAACCCAGACTATTGATAAATTAGTTTCCAATATCAATGCTCAAATTCAAACAATGAAAGAATTACGCAAAACATTAATCAATGATACAGTGATAGGAAAAATAAAAATAGTTTCTTAAAAAGAGAAACGCCTCCACTAGGGAGGCGTCGGACTAAAGATGCTATCTTTAGTGTTGTTCTTGGGTACAAATATACAAGTTAAAACATAATATACAAATTATGAACCAAAAAAAAGAAAGAGTTATAGCATACATTGATGGGTTCAACCTATATTTTGGTATGAAAGAAGCGGGTTTTGATAACTGCCGTTGGCTTAATGTAAAAAAATTAGTAGAAAGTTTATTACAACCTAATCAGGAATTAGTAGAGGTAAAATACTTTACAAGTAGAGTAAGTAATAACCCCGATAAACAAAAAAGACAATCTACTTACATAGATGCCTTAGAGAGTTTAAAAATCAAAATTTATTATGGAAACTATCAAGATGGTGCTACGGAGTGTAATAGATGCGGTCATATTTGGAGAACTGCCAAAGAAAAAATGACAGATGTAAATATTGCAACCAAAATAATTGCCGATGCCTTTAGAGACGAATATGATATGGCAATGCTAATTTCCGGAGATAGTGATTTAACACCTCCAATTAGAGAGGTGCATGAGCTTTTTAAAAATAAAAGAGTTTTTATCGCCTTTCCTCCTAAGAGACACAATTCGTCAATGGGATTAGTTGCGAAAGGTTCCATAATGATTGGCAGAAAAAAATTAGTAGACGCACAATTTGATGAAGAAGTAATCAGTAAAACGGGTTACAAATTGAAAATTCCTAACGAATGGAAATAATTTAAATTATGAACGAACTCGATTTACAAGACAAATATTTAGTACACTTTTTTTGTGAGCGTCCAGATGGTTTGCAATACAAAGAAGCCAAAGCCAATACGGTTTCAGCACAATTCTTTATTAATGAAGATTTAAAGCAGTTTATTTCTGAAACGTCATTAAACAAAGACAATTATAAAAAACTGTTACGCAAGTTTTCTAATAATGAAAAAGAACTGATGAACGCTTTTACTTTATTTCTTGACGAAAAAGTAAAATCGTCAATGAATATGGCATTGTTTATAAATACAAATAAGTCGGTTACTTTCGAGGGAATAAAATTGCATTTGTTTTATCCAAGCGGTAGCGAAACCCACGAAGATAAATTGTTTGATGAAAATATCTTTTCTATTGTTCAAGAATTGCCGTATACATCTAAATATGAAGGTAAACCACACTTTTCTTTTCGTCCAGATTTATCCTTTTTCCTTAATGGTATTTTTCTTGGGTATAGTGAATTAAAAAGCAATTGGAATAATCAAAATGCCAAAACTAACGGTAGAAAAAAAGTAGCTAAAGATTACCTTTCGGCAGTTCAAGAATACTTGCAAATAGCTGATGGAAATGATTTATCACAAAGCATCAAAAAAGATTTCCTCAAAATATTTGAAAAAGCAATTCATATTACTTCAACCGATATTAACGAAACGTATGTTATTAGAAATATTTCCAATCAATTTGAAGAAATAAAAGCTACAGTTGTAACTGGCGATTATGATTTTGAAAACTATAATAAAAAGGTTCTAAAAGATTTTAAACCCTATCCACTTTTAAATAAAGAAGCCGATAAACTAAATAAGTTTGAAGAGGTTTTCAAGGCACTATATGATAAAAAAATGATTGAGAAAGAAATTCTTTATTATAATTTTATTGAGCGTGAATTAGTTAATAAAGTAGGTAGTAAAACTAAAGAATACAAGCACAATGATGGGCGTTTAATTAGCCCAAGACCAAAGCAAAAATTTGGTACAGATAAAATAATTAATAAAATCAATGAGTTTTTGGAACACGAAAACGAACCTGATTATTTTATTACTAAACTCGAAAAAGAACTAAAGGCGAAAGGTTTAGGCGACAATCAAATAAAGGATTTAATTACCAAAAGACAAAAGTATCAAAACAATAAAAACGTCTATTCTTTACTATTGCAATATGCAGCAGGATTTGGAAAAAGTAATATTATTGGTTGGACAGCATTACAACTAAAAGATTATCGCAAAGAGGGTAACTATGTTTACGATAAAGTAATGTTGGTTGTAGATAGATTACAGCTTCGTGACCAATTAGACACAATGCTTCACAATATGAATATTCAAAAAGGAATGTTCCTAGAAGCTTCAGATAAAAAAAGCTTTATGACAGCTTTAAGTAGTGATAAAAGAGTAATTGTTGTCAATGTTCAAAAATTTGCAACGGTCAAAGATATTCTTGATGACGAGGTTACTTCAAAATTATCAAAATTAAGAATAGCTTTTTTAATTGATGAAATCCACAGAAGCAATAGCGGAGCGCAACACGAAGAAATGATAAGTGTTTTTGATGAATTACAAAGTAGTTTTGATAATAATAAACAATATCAGGCAACTACCAATAAAAAGAATTTAATCATTGGTTTTACGGCTACGCCAAGCGATCATACATTAGCCCGATTTGGAGAGTATAATAAGTATGCCGAAGCGGAAAAAATATGGATACCATTTGACAGCTATACAATGAAAGAAGCCATTGAAGATGGTTTTATTTTAAATCCAATAAAAGGGATTGTACCAGTATCTGCCAAAATGTATTTTGAAATTCCCGAAAATGAAATAGAAGGATTTGAAATGTCAATGGGTTATGAAGAAATTCCAGATGATACAGATACAGGAATAGACGATGAGGGTAAAAAATATGCTATCCGTAAAAAGAAAATCTATTCCAATCCGCAAAGAATAGATGCAATAGCAAAATTCATTTCAGAAAGATTAGTTACAACAGTATATCACAATATTAGAGGGACAGCTAAAGCAATGTTGGCTGTATCGTCAATCCCCAATGCTATTAAATACAAAAGATTAATTGATAAGCAATATAAATCATTAGTTGAGCATAAAAAATACGAAAGGTTCAAAGATGCACCAATTTACATAGTTTATTCAGACAGCCAAGACCAACCGAGTAGCAATAGTGTAAATGATGGTTTGAATGAAAAACAAATCCTTCAAAATTTTAAATTGGCTAAAAATGGTTTAATAATCGTAGTAGATAAATTGCAAACAGGATTTGATGAACCTAAATTACACACCTTATTTTTAGATAAAGAAATTAGAGGAATAAATGCTATTCAAACTATTTCAAGAGTAAACAGGACTACCAAATATAAAAACGATTGTAAGATTATTGATTTGTCCTATAAGAATGTCAATGTAAAAAACATCAAACTTGCCTTTGAACATTTCAGTAATGTAGTAGTTTCAGACTTTGACCCATTAGGAGACGAAGAGAAATTAGAAATTTATTTTAAGGAGTTAAAAGAAAACGATTTGTTTGTAAAATATTTTAAACCATTTCAAGAATACAATACTACGAATGCAGATATAAACATCATATTAGCAATTGATAATGATTTTACAAGATTTATTACTACTGAAAAAAAAGAAGCAAAAAAACTTAAAAAAATAGTTAGTGCCTATTTCAAAATATTAAACCTAATAGAATTTGTTATCGAATTAGATAAAAAGTATTGTGAAGAATTATTTTTACAATTCTGGCGTAAATTCAATATCATTTATGGGCAAATCAACAAAGACAATGAAATTATTGATGATGTAGAAATATACTTTGATAATAAAATTGGTATTGTTGCTCCACAAGATTATATAGTGAAAGATATAAAACCTAAAGTTCTTGGAGAACCTAATGGCGAACATGGAGAAAATAAATTCAAATACAATATTTTAAAAGTAATTGAAAAACGTAATCAAGAAGAAGAAGCCATAGCAGAATTGATTGCAGACTTTGAAAGCAAGATTGATACTTTTTTTGATTTTATAAAAGCTGATGATATTGGTAAACGATTAATCGCAAAAATAAAAGATGCTGGTTCTGCATTTTCACAAGATGAAATCTACACAGATTTTAATAAATTATATCGCAAATATACCATTATGAACAAGGATTTAGGAGAGTTTTTCAAAAGAGAAACAAAAGATATTTTAAATCAAATGTGTGATGATTTTGAGAGAAGTATATTTTAATTCACGATTTATAAAATAAAAAGTTAACTTAAAAATCAAACCAATAGGTCTACGAAATGGGAGTGTTACAGTTATGTATTGGGCTTCTTTGTTTTTTTGATTTTTGTGCGTAGCAATTCATATCGTTGAATTTCTTCATTCAAGTTAGCTGGTTCAGGTTTTTTGTAAGCATATTGATCGCTGTGCGTATGACCTTCCATATATCTACAACATTGTGAAAAACTATCAAGTAATTCTGTTATAAGTTCATCATCATAATAGACACTTGATAATGAATCAACACTTACTCTTTCATTATATCGTTGCACTACATTTTTAAATAAGTCATTTATAACAAGAACTTCGTAACAAGTTCTCAATGCAGTGAAACCACTTTTAATTAAGTATTCTCTTTGACTTGGCGGACAATCACTTTTATTTGATTCTGAATAGAATTTTTTAGCAGGCTCAGAATTTCTATATTCTTTTTCGTAAGAAGGGGAGTTGTTTAACCAGATTTGCCCAGGATTATTGTTTCTGTTTTCTATCCAATGGCAACAGAATTCTAATGAGTTTTCTTCACAATATGTAATTAAATTTGAAACGAATATTAAGTCATGTGTGAAAATAATTACTTGCTTATTTTGAGATTCCTTTGCTAATCGGATTGCAATATCTTTCTTTCTACTTTCGTCTAAACTTGTTACTGGGTCATCGAAGATAACACCTCTGTTTCCGGATGATAAAAGCATTTCAGAAATAAAATCGGCTAATGCTATTACTTTTTGTTGTCCCTCACTCAGTATAGAAGCAGGGTTTCTCCCTTTTAGCATTAATTGTCTATAAGAAGTACCGCCTGAGCCAGTATGATGAACTTCAATTCCAAAACTACCATTCAGATTTGTGCATTCTTGATTAAATGTGTCAACATACTTTTGATTAAAGTATTTGCCGGAAAGGTTTTTTTCCCAATCTGTCATACTTTTTTTCCACGATGTCCAATTTATTGATGAAGCATTTCTAATCCATCGTTGTTTTTGGATATGATTCTCGAATTTGGAAAAATGAATGTTAAATTTTTCTTTGTGCAAAAGTTCGGTTTTTTCTTTTTGCAGTTTATTTAAAATTAGAATTTGCTCATCGTCTTTAAGAAGTTTTATCGATTTGTCAATTTTTTCTATTAATGCTTCGTGAACATTAGTAGATATTTTTATTTCAGTATGTTTATTAGGAATTTTATTGTCAATATCAGATATGATATTAGCTGTTAATGTTTTTTGTAATAAAAGATTTTCACGAAAATAATTTAAACTTTCAGAATGATTTTGCGTAAGCCAAAGGGTTAAGGTATTTTCTTCTGGAAACAAATCAAAAGACAATTTTTCAAATGCACTTTTAAGTTCCATTAAGACATTTCGAGATTGTGTTAAATTTTGTTCAGCAATACTTTTAATGAAGTTCCAATAGTTTGTAATTAAATTTTGCGCTTCTGGTAATATTGGTTGTTGACAAAGCAAACAATTATCTCCGTTTTCTGGATACAGAGAATTTTGTTTTTTTGCAAATTGTTCTGCTGCTACAATAAAATTTTTCCACTCTAAAGTTCCAATATTTTGTATTTTTTCAGTTTTAAAATTTTCTATACCTTCCGTTTTCGCAATTATACTTTTGGAATTGAAATCTATTATAGAGTTTTCGATATGATTAAGATGTTGAATTGTAAAGTACGTATTAATAGGCTCAATAAAAGTTTTATTGATTAATATAAGCCTTTTTATATCTTCAAGTTTTTGTATTTCTTTTTCTTTACTCTTTGAAATTAATAAAAGGTCATCGTATTGTTTTTCAAGTGCTTCTTTATCAATTTTATCTTTATCAGTAAAAGGTGTTAATTTTTTCAAATCCTCAATATTTGTTTCCGCCGAAAGAGCTTGGACAATAAGTTTTATTGAAGATTCTCCATCAAATAAATCAGGAAAATTGTTTATGGATTGTCTAAGTAATATTTCAGCGTTGAGTTTTTGTTCAAGATATTTTAATGCTTCTGTAAAATTTGAAAAGAAGCTTAATCCTAAAGGTTTAAATTCAAAAGGGTTTTTATTGTCAAGATGACGAATAGCACTTTTTCCATCGAAAACCGAAAATTGTTCAAATTCCGAGTTTATTGAATTTAAAGGATAAGATAATGAATAATCACTGCTAGCAGTATTAAACGTAAATTTTGCACTAACAGTTTTATGTCCGCTATCTAAATGAATATTATGAATTATTTCTTCAGGGGCTTTTGAGTAAAATGCTTTTTTTAATAGCCTTACGTAACCAGATTTTCCTGAACCGTTTCCACCATATATAATCGTCAAATTAGGACTAAATGTAATTTCTTGATTTTCTGATAAAGCATTTACACCCTCAACATTTTCGAGTTTAGTAAATAATAAATCTGTTTTATAGTTACCTGAATTATTACCATTGTAATTTACATCGATGTTTGGCTTTGAAGTTGTAATTTTTAAATTCAATTCTTCAAACAAATATGATAAAGCTAAAGTATATTCTTCTTCAGTTATACTATTGCCGGATAATATTTTTTCTGCTAAATATTTTGCCCAATATGGAAGGTCATTTGCAAAGCCTTTAACTTCCGATTCTAAAGTTTGAATTATCTCAGGTTCCATAAAGTGTTTATTTATTCGGTATCGTTTTCAACAGCCTAACCCATAACTTTTATATAACCACTACAAAGTAGCGTAATTAAAACCCGATTTTGGTAAGGTTGGTAATACTTTGGGTGCAATTTATCTCCCAAATATATAAAACATTTCAACTATCAAGAAAAAAGCGGTATCGTTGGGGTCATAAATATCACTCCAATACAAATCTTTCGTGAGTTATGGTTACTTACCTATTGCAATCCCATAAATACAAATTATTATGATTAATAAATATAGAATTTCTATTCATTATATTTTTTCACACGATAAACTATTATACTTATATTTTACTTAAAGTAAAAGAGTTTAGACGTAATTATTTGAATGTAAGTATAATAAAATTCCTATTTTTTAGCCTTCCAAGCTGGTTGTCGCGAGTTCGAGCCTCGTCTTCCGCTCCAAAAGTCTCAAACATAAGTTTGGGACTTTTTTTATTTTATCTTATGGCATTGCCTTCGGCCGCGCTTTCCACTATATCTTTTTATTGTTTGTCACCCTGAGCGCAGTCGAGGGGCATTTTTACAAAACAATAAAAAGGATACCGTTACAATCGCTAACGCGGTTTTACTTTATCCAGGATAAATCCGTTTCAGATTCCAATTCTTCCGGAGCTTTATTCTGTCTGAACAATCGAGCGGTCAAATCACCTTTCAATAAAATGGTTGAGCCAATCACTTCCAGCCAGCTACCTTCACGTAATCCTAAAACGGGCGTATCATTAAAAGCATGGAATTCTTTAATTCTGGTTTCCCGTGTTTCACCCATATGTTTGCTCTGCAAATCAGCATCAAGATAATGTGGATTCAAATTAAAAGGAATTAATCCCAAGGTTTTAAAACTTGGCGGATAAATGATGGGCATGTCATTTGTGGTTTGCATCGTTAATCCGGTGATATTACTTCCGGCACTTGAACCAAGATAAGGCGTTCCGCTTTCGACAACTTTTGCCAAAACTTCCATTACCTTGTTTTCATATAATTGCGTTACCAACAAAAAAGTATTTCCACCGCCAGTGAAAATTCCCTGCGCATTTTGAATAGCTTCCGTCGGATTAGCAAATTCGTGTAATCCTTTTACGGTTTTATTTATTTTGGCGAAAGCCGAACGAACCGTATTTGTATAATCATCATGAGAAATCCCTCCAGGGCGAGCATAGGGAATGAAAATTATTTCGGCACACTGATTAAAGAGAATCTCTAATGTTGGCAAAAGGTATTCCAGATAGTTTCCAGTATGAATGGTGGATGTACTAGCGATGATCATTTTTTTACTCACAAGACTGTATTTAAGTTTAACAAAAGATTATCTACTTTTAGTAATCTAAAGGATATTTTTACATCGTAAAATTAGAATAATGAAGTTATTTAAAAGTATAATTATATTTTTATTTTTTGTTCCCACTTTTGCTCAAACACCAGCGTTAACTCTGTTAAAAGGAAAAATAACTTCCCAAATCAAAGAACTGAATGACGTTTATGTGGCTAATTTGCGTTCGGAATCAACCACGATAACAGATAATAAAGGTAACTTTTCAATGTTTGTTAAAGTGGGCGACACCTTGCAATTTTCGGGTTTGCAGGTAGTAACCAAAAAAGCCGTAATTACTGAAAATGATATAGTCAAACAACTTTTTGTGATAAGTTTAGAGGCAAAAGTTAATCCGCTGGATGAAGTTGAAATTAAGCAATATCCAAACATCAACGCTGTTTCATTGGGAATATTGCAAAAGCCTGCTAAAGTATATACACCAGCAGAACGAAAATTAAGAGCAGCCGAAGAGTTTCACTGGTATAGCCCATTATTAATTCCGTTTGGAGGAATGCCTGTTGATGGATTGATAAATTCAATTAGCGGACGAACAGCCATGTTGAAGAAAGAATTAGCAGTGGAGAAAAAAGAAAAACTATTGCAAAAAATAGAATATCTCTTCAAAGAGGACTATTTTTTAGAAAACCTGAAAATCCCAAAAGAGTATCTCAGAGGGTTTTGGTATTATGCCGTTGAAGATCAAAAATTGGCGAGTGCACTGAACTCAAAAAATAAAATGATGGCTCGTTTTATCTTCTCGGATTTAGCGACTAAATATTTGGAAATTTTAAAAAACTAAATAGCAATTTCAGTAACTTTGTAATTCATTAAATTTAGAAATTATGTTTGGAATTGGTGGTGGCGAATTAATCCTTATTATTTTAATTGTCTTAATGCTTTTTGGTTCAGATAAAATTCCAGAAATAGCAAGAGCAATTGGGAAAGGAATGGCACAATTAAAAAATGCTACAAACGAAATAAAAAGTGAAATGCAAAAAGGTGCAGAAGCTAATGGAATTGACACTTCTATGAAACAATTGACTTCAACGTTTACCGATGAGGTAGAAAAAGTCAAATCAAATTTAGATTCGAATATCCCACTTGAAGTTACCAAAACAAAAAAAGAAATTGAGGATTTAACCGGACCAATAAAAAGACAATTATAGTGCTGGAAAAAATCCTTCAATTTGATAAAGAACTTCTGATTTTCTTAAACGGATTAGGTTCTCCAACATTTGATGGTTTGTGGCTGATAATTACAAAGCAAGCTTATTGGGTTCCATTATTTTTACTTATTTTTTATCTTTTACGAAAAAAACTTGGGTGGAAAAATTTTGGCTATTACATTCTTTTTACAGCGCTTTTAATATTGCTTTGCGACCAAACGGCAAATCTCTTCAAATGGTATTTTCATCGTTTACGACCTTGTAATGACCAAACGGTGAACCACATTATTCGGATAGTAAAAACAAGTCCGTCGTTTAGTTTCTTTTCTGGTCATGCAATCAACTCAATGGCGACAACGGTTTTCACATTTATGATTCTAAAGAAATTTTACAAACACGCATATTTGCTATTTTTATTTCCTTTTATTTTTGCTTACAGCCGAATTTATCTTGGGTTGCATTTCCCTTCAGATATTGTAACGGGTTATGTTTTTGGCGCAACATTCGGATTTATTTGTTACAAACTGTATCGGAAACACATTCTAAAAACTAGAGTACGCGTGAGAGAGTCAAACCATCACGAATAGGAAGCAAAACAGTCTCTACTCTTGGATCGTCTTTCAATAATTGATTGTATTCCAGTAGAATTTTGGTCGTAATGTCGTTTGGTTTTATTTCTTCCAAAACTTTTCCGCTCCACAAAACGTTGTCCGAAAGTATGATTCCACCTTTGTTCATTATCGGAACAATCAAATGGAAATAATTAATATAGTTTTCTTTATCGGCATCAATAAAAACCAAATCGTATTTTTTTGTTAGCGTCGGGATAATATCTATAGCATCACCTAAATGTTGTGTGATTTGTTTTGCCCAAATGGTTTTATCGAAATATTTCCTTTGAAAATCGAATAACTCTTCTTCGTTGTCTAAAGTGTCAATCGTGCCGTTTTCTGATAAACCTTCTGCTAAGCAAAGTGTGGCGTAACCTGTATACGTTCCAACTTCGAGAATGTTTGTTGGATGAATGATTTTAGAAAGCATACTCAAAACTCTGCCTTGAAAATGTCCGCTTAACATTCTCGGCTGCAGTATTTTTTGATGTGTTTCTTTATTCAATTGCACCAATAATTCAGGTTCGTCTTGCGAATGAAGGGTAACATAATTGTCTAATTCTTCGGAAAGGAAATGCATAAGTGTAAATTTCAAATTTCAAATTTACAAATTCCAAAATTACTTTCTCAACTTTATATTTACCTTTGCGCCATGGAAATCGAGAAAAAAGACATCCGAAGCTTAACCAAAGAACAATTGCGCGATTTTTTTGTGGCCAATGGTGACAAAGCATTTCGAGGCAATCAGGTTTATGAATGGCTTTGGAGTAAAGCGTCACACAATTTTGAAGACATGACCAATGTTTCAAAAGAAACGCGAATCATGCTCGAAAACAACTTTGTGATAAATCATATCAAAGTAGATACCATGCAGCGCAGTGAAGACGGAACGGTGAAAAATGCGGTCCGACTTCATGATGGTTTGATTGTGGAAAGCGTTTTGATTCCGACAGAAACTAGGACAACCGCTTGTGTCTCGAGCCAAGTTGGTTGTAGTTTGGATTGTAATTTTTGTGCCACAGCGCGTTTAAAAAGAATGCGAAATCTGGAACCGGGAGAAATCTATGACCAAGTTGTAGCCATTGACAGAGAAAGTCGTTTGTATTATAACCGACCGCTTTCTAACATTGTTTTTATGGGAATGGGAGAGCCGTTGATGAATTACAACAATGTTATCAAAGCAATAAATATGATTACTTCAGAAGAAGGTTTAGGAATGTCGCCAAAACGGATAACGGTTTCTACTTCGGGAGTTTCAAAAAAGATAAAAAAAATGGCAGATGATGAGGTGAAATTCAAGTTGGCCGTTTCATTGCATTCCGCTATTGAAGAAACACGAAATCACATCATGCCGTTTACCAAAAACTTTCAGTTGCCCGAATTGAAAGAAGCTTTGCAATATTGGTATCAAAAAACCAAAAGTAAAGTAACTTATGAATATGTGGTTTGGAAAGGCATTAATGATGATAAAGCTTCAATTGACGCCTTGGTTAAATTTTGTAAATATGTTCCCTGTAAAGTCAATTTAATTGAATACAACCCAATTGATGATGGCGAGTTCAAGCAGGCGTCAGACGAAGCAATTGATAATTACATCAAAGCGTTGGCAAAAAATGATGTCGTAGCTAAAGTTCGCCGAAGTCGTGGAAAAGACATTGATGCCGCTTGTGGTCAGTTAGCCAATAAGTCATAAAAAAAGTGCCAAATTTTATTAAAATTTGGCACTTTTTAGTAAGATGAAAAGCTATTTTAGTTTCCTAATGTAATTGTATTAGCAACCCCATTTACAGTAAAAATTGCAAGATTATCACATTCTCCATCGCCATAATCAAGCGTTGCGGTATTGCCATTTCGTACAATTGTGATAACACCTCTAACAATATTTGGACAGTTCATTCTAATTCTTAATGGAGTTGTAATTGTACTTGTTTGCACTCCACCATTTGGGAAAGTTGTTGTCCATTCTCCTGTAATCTGATAAATATTATCCAACCAAATTGCGGTTGAATATCCTTCAATAATTTCTCTAACTCTTTGTCCAACACGTGTTACGATATCGCCATTAGGCAAAGTTGCAGTCATATCCATGTTCATAGTAACTATTGGATGAATATTTGGATTTATTGTGCTAGTTGCCATAACTCGAGTGAAAGTTTTGGTGCCATTAAATTTTATGGCATTGTGATAGAAATCTTGGAACGTATACGTTATAGTATGCGATGTTGCGTCAGGTTGAAATGTAAAAGAGATTACAATTACACCTCTTAAAACATTTCCGTTTGGAAGTGGACAACCCGTTGTTCCAAAGTCGATGGTTTTTGTAATTAAAGTTCCCGGAGTAATTACGGTACCAAAAGCAGGAACTCGTGTTACTGTAGCACATGGTGGTAAATAGGTAGCTACATCTTGAGTAGTTAGATTAGTTTTTCCTGAAATTCCGTCTGAAGTTGTTAATTGATCTTCTACAATTTTAGAAACATCATCATTCATGATATCTAATTTTGCATTTGTTGCAGCATCTGCGGCACTAATGGGACTTCCATTATTATCATCTTTGCTACAACTAAAAATAGAAAAAGCTAATGCCAGTCCTAGAATAAATTTTGTTGTTTTCATATATCTATTTTTTAAGTTTTGTTTTGTAAGAGTTAGTTTTTTATAAAAGGTTTAATCAAAAGTAAAAAAATTTTCCAAACGACTGCATTATTGTATCTTTGAAAGCGATGAACGTTACTTCACAAATAAAAAAACCCATTCAAGTGGAAATGGAACTTTTCGAAAAAAAGTTCTATGAATCGATGACTTCCAAAATTGCCTTACTTAATAGAATAACCTATTATATCGTAAACCGAAAAGGAAAACAAATGCGACCAATGTTTGTTTTTTTGGTTGCCAAAATGCTTTCCGAAAAGGATGAAGTCAATGAAAGAACCTATCGTGGCGCCAGCGTAATCGAATTAATTCACACAGCAACATTGGTTCATGATGATGTAGTTGATGATAGTAATCGTCGGCGCGGATTTTTCTCTATCAATGCTTTGTGGAAAAATAAAATTGCGGTTCTTGTTGGTGATTATCTACTGTCGAAAGGATTATTGCTTTCCATTGATAATGGCGATTTTGATTTGCTCCGAATAATTTCGGTTGCCGTGCGTGAAATGAGCGAAGGCGAATTACTTCAAATAGAAAAAGCTCGCCGATTGGATATTGTTGAAGAAGTCTATTATGAAATCATCCGAAAAAAAACAGCCACATTAATTGCTTCTTGTTGTGCACTTGGTGCCAAATCGGTTTCTGAAAATAAAACTCATGTCGAAGCCATGCGAAAATTTGGTGAACTCATCGGAATGGCATTTCAAATCAAAGACGATTTGTTTGATTATACTGATGATGCTATTGGAAAACCAACCGGAATTGATATCAAAGAACAAAAAATGACTTTGCCTTTGATTTATGCTTTGAATAATTGCACACCCAAAGAAAAAAGCTGGTGTATTAATTCGATTAAGAATCATAATAAAGATAAAAAACGAGTTAAAGAAGTTATCCAATTTGTAAAAGACAAAAACGGTTTGTATTATGCCGAACAAAAAATGGTAGCATTCCAACAAGAAGCACTTCAAATTCTAGAAAAATTCCCCCAGTCCGACTATAGAGACTCGCTTTCGCTTATGGTAAATTACGTTATTGAAAGAAAAAAATAAATTATTTTCACTCGTAAAGCATTGATTTTACTGACATTTTATTTTTTTTTAAATCATCATGCAACTATTTTTTAACCATCCTCGTCTATGCTAATAGAACACTAACCAATATCAATATCAATATCAAAAATCAATAGCAATGTTAAATATTGAAAATTGTGATTGCCATTGTAATTGAATTTTTTTAAATGAAAGTAATCAATTTACATCAAGAAGAAAAGGAATTAATCTTATTGGCTGTCGAAAATAATCGTCATGCACAACATAAATTATATTCTAAATTTTCTCCAAAAATGTTAAGCGTTTGCCGTCAATACATAAAAGATTTGCAGCAAGCAGAAGATATTATGATTACCGCTTTTATGAAAGTGTTTACCAATCTTCAACATTTTGAACATAAAGGAAGTTTTGAAGGTTGGATAAGAAGAATCATGATTAACGAATGCATTTCTTTTATCAGAGTTCAGAAAAAGGTAAAGTTCATTGAAGATGAGAATTATGTTGAAGAGCGTTATAACAATATTGAAAGCCAATTTTCGGTAGAAGACATTCAGTTTTTGATTGACAATTTGCCCGATGGTTACAGAATGGTTTTCAACCTCTATTGCATCGAAGGATTTAAACATCAGGAAATCTCAGCCATGCTCGGAATAAATGAAGGCACATCAAAATCGCAATTATCACACGCTCGAAGAATGTTGCAAGAGAATGTTAAAAAACTAAAAAATTACGACAATGGGACCGAATAAATTAGAAATTCAGATAAGAGAAAAGTTGGATTCGAGAGAAATTCAACCTTCAGCTCCCGCTTGGGACAGATTAGATGCTATGCTTTCGGTAGCTGAAGAAAAAAAAACAAGACGACCTTTTGGCTTTTTGTTCATTGCTGCAAGCATCACGGTTTTGCTAACTGTTGGTATGTATTTCTTCACACAAAATGGCACTGAAATTCAATCTAAAGATAATATAGTTACTTTAGAAACTAAGGATACAATAAAAAAATCAGTTAACCAATTGATAACTCCAACTATAGAACAAAATCAGGAAGTTGTTTCAAATCAATCGACAACCGACAACCGACAACCCCCAACCAATAATCAACGAGTTTCAATCAATAATCAAAAATCAGCAATCAAAAATCAGCAATCAATTAATCAAAATCCACTTATCAATCGTGACAAAGAAATTGAATATCAAAACAGTTCAGATGTTGCTTTAAAAGAATTACCGAGAGTTATTTTAACAACGCCAAAAGTTGTTCAGAATAAAGTAACATACGTTGATGTAGATGCTTTATTAGCTTCGACTGAAAATTCAAGTAAAGCACAAACCAAATCAAAAACGGATAAAATTAATGTTGATTCCAACACTTTATTATCTCATGCTGATGGTGAGGTAGAAATGACTTTCCGTGAAAAAACAATCAATAGATTAACAAAAAACTACAAGGAACTTAAAGTGGCTTTGGCCAACAGAAATAACGAATAACAAAAATCATTAATCAAATTTAAATCAAACATCATGAGAAATTTTACAATTTATTTAGCACTAGCGGCATGCCTATTTGCAGGGAAAGTTGTTGCGCAGGAAACCTTCGAATCAAAAGCAAGACAAATTGCCGATAAGATCGAAAAAATCACAAAAGACGAAAAAGAAGCATTGAAAATTGAGCTTGAAGAAGTTAATAAACAATTCGAAAGCGGAACCATTACCAAAGCAGAAGCAGATGTTAAAAAGAAAAAATTAGCCGAAGCACGTGCGCTTATAATTGAAAACAAAGTAGCTGTTTCTCACGAAGAACTAAAAGAATTAGTGCAGCAAAAAGTAAACGGAAAGATTTTAAGTTCAGAAAGCAATCCTAATGAAAGGGATAGCATTGTACTAACTGGTAAGAAATATAAAATAACATATAAAGTGATAGACAGTACTTATATTGATGTCAACGGAATTAGAAGAAAATACAATAAAAGAAAAAAAAATGGTGAAAGAAGAACGACTACACAATTTGTATTTGCAGCGGGTGTAAATAACTTGGTTACTGATAAGGCTGTTGCGCACTCTGATTATAGATATTGGGGTTCACATTTCTACGAGTGGGGTTTTACTTCTAATACCAGACTTTTCAAAAATGATAATTTATTGCATTTGAAATACGGATTTTCAGTCATGTATAATAATCTTCGTCCAACCGGCAATCGATTATTTGTAGTAAATGGTGACCAAACCAATCTAGAGACAAGTGCTGTAAATCTTAAGGATTCTCGTTTCAGAAATGTGTATGTAACAGCACCGGTTCATTTAGAATTTGATTTTACAAAAGCAAAAAAGAATGCTGAAGGGAAAATAATATTCCGAACTCATGAAGGCGTTCGTTTTGGAATAGGCGGATATGCAGGATTCAGAGTAAAATCAAAACAGATTTTAAAATTCAGCGACGAAGGACACGATGTAACAGTCAAAGAAAAAGGTGGATTTAATGTCAATGATTTTATATACGGTGTGAGTACATATCTTGGTTATGGCGCAACAAGTTTATATCTTAAATATGATTTAAATCCACTGTTTAAAGACAATGCTGTTAAACAAAACAACATATCATTAGGTGTTCGTTTTGACTTGAATTAAAATAATTTTTTTAGGTTAGTTTATACTTCGAAAAGATGTTTCAGCGATGGAGCATCTTTTTTTTATTTTAAATTTTAAATTTTAAATTACGAATGTGTAAATTTACCCTCAATCATTTTTTGGATTTCTAAAAATCTAAAAATCTAAAAATCTAATTTTGATTACCCGTGAAACCATAGATAAAGTTTTTGAAACCGCACGTGTGGAAGAAGTCATCGGTGATTTTGTCCAACTCAAACGTGCCGGCAGCAATTACAAAGGATTGAGTCCGTTTTCGGATGAGCGTTCACCATCGTTCATGGTTTCTCCTGTGAAGCAAATTTGGAAAGATTTTAGTTCGGGAAAAGGAGGAAGTGTGGTTACTTTCCTTATGGAACACGAACATTTTACGTATCCCGAAGCAATTCGTTTTTTGGCCAACAAATACAATATCGAAATTGAAGAAACCGAAGTTTCTCAGGAAGATAAAATAGAAGCCAATGAAAAAGAAAGCATGTATTTGGTTTCTGAATTTGCCAAAACGTATTTTCAAGATATACTTTTAAATTCCGAAGAAGGAAAAGCTATTGGTTTGTCCTACTTCAAAGAAAGGGGTTTTACCAACGAAACCATTGCGAAATTTGGTTTAGGATATTCACCCGAAACTTGGGATGCGTTTACCAAAGAAGCATTGGCAAAAGGATATCAATTGGATTATCTTGAAAAAGTTGGGCTGACTATTCTTAGAGAAGATGGAAAGCATTTTGATCGTTTTAAAGGAAGAGTAATGTTTCCAATTCAAAGTTTGTCCGGACGAAATTTAGGTTTTGGCGGAAGGATTTTAAACAATGATAAAAAAGCTGCTAAATATCTCAATTCTCCCGAAAGTGAAATTTACCATAAAAGTAAAGTGCTTTACGGAATTTTTCACGCTAAACAAGCGATAGCCAAACAAAACAATTGCTATTTAGTTGAAGGTTATACTGATGTAATTCAGCTGCATCAAGCCGGAATTGAAAATGTGGTAGCTTCATCAGGAACGGCTTTAACTCCGGACCAAATTCGATTAATCAACCGATTGACCAAAAACATCACCGTTCTTTTTGATGGTGACGCAGCGGGACTTCGCGCTTCTGTTCGCGGAATTGATTTGATTCTCGAAGAAGGAATGAATGTAAAAGTTTGTACGTTTTCTGATGGTGATGATCCGGATAGTTTTGCCAGAAAAAATTCGTATGAAGATTTAGTTTCGTATTTAGAAAATAATGCCAAAGATTTTATCCAGTTCAAAGCATCGCTTTTGATGAATGAAGCCAATAATGACCCAATCAAAAAAGCCGATTTGATTCGGGATATGGTTGTGAGTATTTCTAAAATTCCGGATAGAATTAAAAGAGAAATCTATATTCAGGAGTGTTCTCGAATTATGGATATTTCAGAGCAGGTTTTATTAAATACCTTGGCTCAGTTGGTTCAAAAAGATATTTCGGAAGCTGGAAAAAAACTCAAACAAGAACAAAAAGCATTTGAGGTTGTTAAGAATGAACCACTTGTTCAGCATGAAAAAGTCAATATTGTATACGAATTGGAGCGCAAGATTATTGAAATGTTGCTGCTTTATGGTTCACAGGAAGCCGATTTTGAAGATTTCATTTTGAAAGCCAATGAAGAAGGCGAAATGATTGAAGAGAAAGAAACTAGCACAAATAAGGTTTATCAAAGAATCTATTTGAGTTTGCAGGAAGATGAGGTTGAATTGGCAAACCCATTGTTTAAAGAAATCTACAGTGATTTAATTACATATTATAACCAAAATGAGCAATTTAATATTGAGCAGTATTTAATGCAGTTGTCTGTTGAACATTCTCAAATGGTTACTGATATTTTGATGACGGAAGAAAAAGAATTACTTCACAATTGGGAAGCTAAGCACATTTATGTAAAATCTAAAAATCAAAATGTGTCACAATATGTTTCAGAAACAATTGTTTCACTTCGGGAATATCTTATCAATAAATTGATTATGGATTTGATGAACAGTTACAGTAATGAAGAAGAAAATGATTTGGAAGAACTAAAATCAACCATCAATGATTATAATAAGCTGAAAGTTAATTTGACTAATAAAATAGGGCGAATACGTTCGACTTATCTATAAAAAAACCCCGCGCTTGCGAGGTTCAGTTTTTAAACGATTTCTAACGTTTTTGCTTTGTTAACTAAGTCAACCAAATTCGTCACATTAAGTTTCGTCAACAGACGAAGTTTGTAAGTACTAATAGTTTTTTCGTTAAGTGCTAAAATCTTAGCAATCTCATTGTTTTTTTTACCATCGCTTAAAAAACGAAGCACTTCGATTTCTCGATTAGAAAGTTTGCGATACAAACGTTCCGATTTGTTTTGCTTGGCAATCAATGCCAAACTTTTCTTGATTTCATCATTAAGAATAATTTGCCCTTGACTTACTTTGACAATGGCAATTCCTAAATTTTCAAGCTTTGATGTCTTATGAACATAACCTGCGCAACCTGCTTTTATGGCATTTGGTGCATAGATGTGTTCCGACAAACTACTAAAAACGATAACTTTTGTTTTTGGAAAATTTTTTATGATTGACTTGACTTCATAAATACTCTTTAATCCTTCAAGCTCTAAATCGATGATTAAGACGTCAATTTCTTTGTTTCTTAATGCATCTGGAACCATAAAAAAATTACCTACGTTGGAAACGACATTTATTTCAGGGTGATCCTTAAAATAAGCCTTCATTCCAAAGTGTACAACTGGAAAGTTATCCGCGACACATAAATTTATCATAATTGTGGTATTTGATAAAAATTAATAAAACTACCTGTAAAGGTAAGAAAACATATTGTAAAAATGTTATATTTTTTTTAACAATTTTTATATTGTAATGGTATTAAACATACAGGAATAGGTTGCATTTTGTGTCGGTTTGCGGTATTCAACTTTTTATAAATTTCAAAAACTTCTTTTTCTCTTTTAGAGAAATTTTCATTTTCTCCATTCTTTTCAGCCTCAAGCATTGCCCATTCTAATTCGTCATAACTTGCTCCGAGTTGATCTTCATCAGTTCTTGAGTCGCCAAATAAACCATCTGTTGGTGCTGCATTTTGAATAGATTCTGGGATTTTTAAATATTCTCCCAAAGCATAAACATCACTTTTCATCAAATCCGCAATCGGACTCAAATCAACACCGCCATCGCCATACTTGGTATAAAAACCAACACCAAAATCTTCTACTTTATTTCCAGTTCCGACAACCAATAATCCATGAATTCCGGCGAGATAATACAATGTTGTCATTCGCAATCTTGCTCTTGTATTGGCTAAAGACAAATTTAGCTTTACTTCATTATCTGAACTTGGAACTTCTTTTTTAAAAGTTTCAAAAACTAATGTTAAATCTGTTTCAATATTTTTTACATTCGGAAATCGCTTTTTCAATTGCTCAATATGTTCCCTTCCTCGACTTACTTGAGTGCTGTCCTGATGAATTGGCATTTCAACACACAAAGTGGTTAAACCCGTTTGAGCACAAAGCGTAGAAGTCACAGCCGAGTCTACACCGCCTGAAATTCCAACAATAAAACCATTCGCATTCGCATTTGTTGCATAATCCCTCAACCATGTAACAATAAAGGTGGTGATTTCCTCTACCTTAATAGTACTTTTTTTTGCCATTTGTTATGAAAATTTTTAGAAACTGCACTGTATATTTGCAAATGTAAAAAATCAGAAGTTTTTAATCGGTTTAACACTCGTTAATTTTAAAATGAAAAAATACATATTTGCATTAATCCTTTTAGTTGGTTTAGTCTCTTGTGATAAAAAATCAAAAGTAGAAAAGGCAATAGAAGCGACTCCTCCTGTTTCACTCAAAGTATATCGCTTTGATAAAGCTTTTTTTGAAACACCACCAAATGAGTTGCATAATCTCAAAGACGAATATCCTTTTTTCTTCCCCGAAGGAACTCCTGATAAAGTTTGGATAGAAAAAATGCAAAATCCACAATGGCGCGAATTGTATCAGGAAGTGCAAAAAAAATATTCCAACTTTGGTCAACAAACTATAGAAATTGAGGATTTATTTAAGCATATAAAATACTTTTTCCCAAATGCCGAAATGCCAAAAGTTTTTACAGTAATTGCGGATATGGATTATAAAAATAAGGCAATTTATGCCAATGATAAACTTGTAATTTCTTTGGAATTATACCTTGGTGTGAATCATAAATTCTATGAATTCCCATCATATTTAGAGCAAAATTTTGAAGAAAGACAAATGATGCCCGATATCGTGACGAGTTTTTCGTTAGGTAAAATTCCGCCACCAACAGAAAAGACATTGCTTGGAGAAATGATATATTATGGTAAACAATTGTATCTAAAAGATCAGTTATTGCCAACTTATAATGATGCTGAAAAAATTGGTTATCTACCGGGACAAATTACGTGGTGTCAAGAAAACGAGAGTTATATTTGGCGATATTTTATTGAAAAAGAATTGCTGTATAGCGCCGATTCTAAATTGTCGGGACGCTTTACAAATCTGGCGCCTTTTTCTAAATTTTATTTAGAGATAGACAACGAATCTCCGGGAAGAGTTGGGCAATGGATCGGATGGCAGATAGTCCGTTCGTTTATGCAAAATAATGACATTAGTATGCAAGACATGCTTAAAATGAATGCTAAAGAACTATTTGAAAAATCAAAATACAAACCCAAAAAAACTGATGAGTAAAAGTATCACCTCCGAAATAAAAATCACAGTTGAATTAGATGAAAATCGTGTTCCTGAAAAGTTAACTTGGTCAGCGCAAGACGGCGGCGTAGAACAAAAAGAAGCAAAAGCGATGATGCTTTCTATTTGGGATAGCAAAGTGCAGGAAACACTTCGTATAGATTTATGGACTAAGGATATGCCTGTTGATGAAATGAAATTATTTTTTCATCAAACTTTGGTTGCTATGTCCGATACGTTTCAGCGCGCTACTCAAGATGAAAAAATGACAGATACCATGAAAGATTTCTGCGATTATTTTGCCGAGAAAATGGAACTGAAAGGGTAGTCTATTTAATTGATTTCTTATCAATATCCTCCCAGATTTTTTTATAACAACCCATAATTACATTATACATCGGTCTTGAAGTAATGCTGGCATTTTCATCAATATTACCTCTGGCGGTTTGGCTATATACTATTTTGCCTTGTTTTAAATCATAAACTTCTAATATTATCTGGGCAAATGACATTTGCTTAAGATAGTAATCGTGTTCAATTAATTTAAAATCGCTAATGTCATTCCTTGTATTTTGGCACTTGATATTGATGAAGTAATCATAAGCAGTTCCTATTCTTAGTTTTTCAATTTCTACTTTGCTTGGTTGGGTTGGAACTTTATTTGCAATCAATAAAGATCTTTCACTGGAAGATTGTTTTACTCTTTCTCCTAAATAAGAATTGAAATCCTTAAAAACTAATGCTGTCAATTCATCTTTAAAGTGCGCGTCGACATTGACATCACCAATTAACCATTTTCCTTTTGAGAAATCCAATCCATTTGTTTGGTCACTGTTGTATAAAACAAAATGGTTGGTGTTACAACTCAAAAAGCTAATGACTACAAAAAAGGCAATTATTCTTTTCATCTTAAAACTGATTCAAGTCTTTAAAAACTTCTTCATTTACATCGTCAATATATTGCAAAACGGTTTCTCTACCAGTATTTTCGGTAGCTGAGGTTACAAAATGTTGTGGCATTTCTTCCCAGTTGTTTGCCAATAGGGCTTTGCGGTAAGCAGCTATGTTTGATTCAATTTTACCCTTGCTTATTTTATCCGCTTTAGTAAAAATAATGCAAAATGGGATTTCAATTTCACCCAAATAAGTGATGAATTCCAAGTCGATTTTTTGAGCTTCTAACCGAATATCGATTAGCACAAAAGCGCAAACCAATTGTTCTCTTTTCTCAAAATAGTCAGTAATAAATTCCTGAAAAACTTCTTTTGTTCTTTTGGAAACTCGGGCATAACCATAACCAGGTAAATCGACCAAAAACCAATTGGAATTGATTTTGAAATGATTTATAAGTTGCGTTTTCCCTGGTTTCCCGGATGTTTTTGCCAAATTTTTATGATTGGTCAACATGTTGATTAAGGATGATTTTCCAACATTGGAGCGACCAATAAAAGCATATTCAGGCAAACGTTCCAACGGACATTTGCTTACATCAGAATTGCTAATAATAAATTCGGCGGTATTAATTTTCATGTTTTATTTTAAAAATAAAAAGTCCCAAAAAAAGGACTTTTAATTTATAGATGTGCTTTTTTCAACCATTTGTGCAACAAACGGTTAAATTCATCAGGATGTTCCATCATAGCTGCGTGACCGCATTTGTCAATCCAGTATAATTTTGAATTGGGCATCAGTTTCTTGAACTCTTCTGCAACTTCCGGTGGTGTAACTTGATCATTTTTACCCCAAATCAGACAAGTCTTTATGTGCATTTTTGGTAAATCTTTAGCCATATTATGACGAATGGCACTTTTGGCAATCGTTAATGTTTTAATTACTTTTATTCTGTCATTTACCACTGAAAAGACTTCGTCAACCATTTCTTTTGACGCAATTGCAGGATCGTAAAAAACCGCTTCCGCTTTTTTCTTGATATATTCGTAATCACCACGTTTCGGATAACTATCACCCATAGCACTTTCGTAAAGTCCTGAACTTCCTGTAAGTACAAGTCCGGCAACTTTTTCAGGATACACTTTGGCATGATACAATGCAATATGTCCGCCAAGAGAATTTCCCAAAAGAATTACTCGGTCAAAACCTTTAAAATTGATAAAGTCTTTTACATATTTTGCAAAAGCTTTCACGTTGGTCTTTAATATGTTTTGTGTATAAATCGGCAATTCAGGAATGACAATTTTATAGCCTTTGGATGAGAAATAGTCAGCGACACCATTAAAATTACTTAACCCACCCATTAACCCGTGTAAAACGACTATTGGCGTGCCTTCTCCAGCTTCAAAATAGGAATATCTGCCCTCTTTTTTAAATTTTCCTTCCATGTGACTTTTTTGGGTTTTGCCTCGGGAACAAATATATGATTTTATAGATAAAAACCCATTTATATAAGGATTATTTACTACTAAAATTTAGAAATCCTCAATACTCTTTCGAATGAAATAATATGTTAATTATCAACAATTAATAAAATATTTTAAAGCCAAACTGATATCCGCCAAGAGTTGCAAAATCTATTTTTCAGATTGTTTTCACTTTGTTTTACAACATTTCTTAATGATCTGTTAAAATTTTGAGCAAAAAAAATTCGGAGCATTTTTCGCCAAAAAGGGATTAAAGTGGTAAAACTTATTAACAAAGTGGTATTTTGTGGTAAATTGTGGTAATTATTTTTATATTTTTGCTGGTAACCAGAACAAAACCAAATTGAACACCATAATAGGTACATACGAATGTAAAGTTGATGCCAAGGGAAGACTCATGATTCCGTCGGCAATCAAAAAGCAACTTGCTAACTCTCTGCAAGATGGCTTTGTCTTGAAGCGTTCCGTTTTTCAACCTTGTTTAGAGTTATATCCAATGTCAGAGTGGAATTTGATGATGCAAAAAATCAACAAATTGAACCGCTTTGTAAAGAAAAATAATGACTTCATTCGTCGATTTACTGCCGGAGTAAAAGTGGTAGAAGTGGATGATTTAGGCAGATTGTTAATTCCGAAAGATTTGGTTGGCTTTAGCAAAATTTCCAAAGACATAGTGTTGTCTTCAGCGATTAATATCGTAGAGATTTGGGATAAAGATTTATATGAAAAAACGATTGCTGGTGATGACGATGAGTTTGCGAATTTGGCCGAAGATGTAATGGGAAATAGTAATGATGACAACGATGGAATATCATAATCCGGTTTTACTCAAAGAAACTGTTGATGGATTGAATATCAACCCTGATGGAGTTTATGTGGATGTGACTTTTGGTGGTGGTGGACACTCCAAAGAGATTATGAAACGATTAGGGCCAAACGGAAAACTATTCGGATTTGATCAAGATGAAGATGCTTTTGCAAACGCCTTACCAGATGAAAGATTTACTTTGATACCTGAAAATTTTAGATATATCAAACGGTTTTTGAGATTTCACGGAGTAAAAAGTGTTGATGGAATTTTAGCAGATTTAGGAGTTTCATCGCATCAGTTTGATGTTCCGGAAAGAGGTTTTTCTACACGCTTTGATGCCGATTTAGATATGAGAATGAGTAAAAAAAATGAGTTGGATGCTTTCAAAGTGGTTAATGAATATGATGAAGCCAATTTAAAAAGAGTGTTTTTGGATTATGGTGAATTGAAAGTAGCTCCGGCTTTAGCCCGAACGATTATCGAAGCTAGAGAAAAGAAAACTATTAACACCACAGATGAATTGAAAATCGTTTTGTCAAGATTTTTACCGGAACAATTTAAAAATAAAATCCTAGCCCAAATCTATCAGGCAATCCGAATTGAAGTGAATCAGGAAATGGATGTTTTAAAAGAGTTTTTGGAACAATCACTTGAAATTTTGAAACCTGAAGGAAGATTAAGCGTGATTTCATACCATTCTTTAGAAGACAGATTGGTAAAACGTTTCATCAAAAACGGAATGTTCGAAGGCGAACCGGAACGCGACTTTTTTGGAAATTTTTCAGTTCCGTTTAAAAGCATTGAAAAGTTAATCGTTCCAAGCGAAGAAGAAATAAAAGAGAACAATAGAGCAAGAAGTGCAAAGCTGCGAGTAGCTGAAAAGAAATAAAAGCATGAAAAAAGGAGTTTACAGCATATTAAAAGCTCGATTTTTAGTCAATGAAGATGCTACACGAAACTGGCGTTTTATTGTGTTTTTGTTTCTGTTAGCACTCTTAATGATAGGCAATACACACCGATTTGAACAAAAAGTTTTCAGAATCACAGAATTGACAAATGAAGTAAAAGAATTGCGTTCAGAGTTTGTTGACAAACGTTCCGAATTAATGAAATTAAAAATGGAATCGACGGTTTCGGAAAAAATGGAAGTAAGACAAATTTTTCCATCGTCAGTTCCGCCACAAAAGATAAAAGTTAAAAAACCAGTAGAAAAAAATTTCTTTCAAAAAATATGGCAGTAGAAGATAAACATATCTCTTACCGAATTTATTTAGTTGCATTTAGCATCTTCTTGATGACTATGGCAATTACTTTCAAGTTGACCAAAATACAATGGTCGGAAGGTGATTACTATAGAAAATTAGCAAAAGAAAGAACTGTAAGAAACTTTGTGATTCCGGCCAATAAAGGAAATATTTATTCTTCTGACGGAAGTTTATTGGCAACCTCAATTCCAAATTATAATATCCGATTTGACGCTGTGGCTCCAAAAAGTGTTGCTTTTGAGAAAAACGTACAACCATTAGCCGATTCATTGGCAAAAATGTTAAGCAAACCAAGCTCTTTTTATCACACTCAACTTAGAATGGCTCGTGCCAATAAAAACAGGTATTTATTAATTGCTCGTGATTTAAGTTATACAGAATACATAAAAATCAAAGGGTTTCCACTTTTTAATTTGGGCGCCAACAAAGGCGGAATGATTACAGAGCAGGAAACCGTTCGTGAACATCCAATTGGAAAAATTGCTGAAAGAACTATTGGTTATGACCGAATTGACGAAAGCGGAATCCGCGTTGGTAAAGGAATTGAATGGTCATTCAGAAAATATTTAAACGGAAAAGACGGCAAAGTCTTAAAGCAAAAAATCGCCAAAGGACAATGGAAACCTATTCGCGATGTGAATGAAGTGGATCCGCAAGATGGATATGATGTGATTTCCACTATCGATGTTTACATCCAAGATATTGCACACCATGCCTTGTTGAAACAACTGAAAGAGTTCAAAGCAGAACACGGTTGTGTTGTGGTAATGGAAACCAAAACTGGAAAAATCAAGGCTATTTCTAATCTCGGAAAATTAAAAGAAACCGATTCGACTTATTTTGAAACGACAAATTATGCGATAGCAGAATCGCATGAACCGGGCTCAACCTTCAAACTGGTTGATATGATTGCGTTGTTGGATGATAATAAAATTGACACCAGCAAAGTGTATGACAGTAAAGGCGGAATCATTGATTACAGAGGAAACAAAGTTCGCGATTCTCACGAAGGCGGATATGGAAAAATTTCTTTGGCACGAGGTTTTGAAGTTTCTTCCAATACCATAATGGTGCAAGCAGTTTATGAAAATTACAAAAATAATCCACAACAGTTTGTAGATAGAATTGACAGAATGGGCTTAAACAAGCCTTTAGGATTACCATTTCAGGGAGAAGGCAAACCATATATTCCGCAGCCAGGAGACAAACATTGGAGCGCCATTTCATTGCCATGGATGGCTTTTGGATATGGTGTTTCAGTAACTCCATTACAAACTTTGACTTTGTATAATGCCATCGCAAACAATGGGGAAATGATAAAACCTCAATTTGTTTCTGAAATAAAAGAATGGAATAAAACCATCAAAACCTACAACAAAGAAGTCATCAATCCGAAGATTTGTTCTGACGAAACCATTTTGAAGTTAAGAGCCGTATTGCAAAATGTAGTAAAAAAAGGAACTGGTTCGAAGTTATATTCCAAAGATTTTTCGATGGCGGGTAAAACAGGGACTGCACAAGCTAATTATGGGAAAAACGGAGGAAATGACAAACATTATATTTCATCTTTCGTTGGGTTCTTTCCGGCCGAAAATCCTAAATATTCCTGCATAGTTGTAGTTCATAAACCAAATACTTCGGGCAATAATTATTATGGAGCCGATGTTGCCGGACCAGTTTTCAAGCGTATAGCGCAAAAGATTTTTACGGATTCGCCATCAACAAATGAAATCAAAAATCTGAATAAAAAAATCAGCAAACAGGAAGTAGCTTATGATGAGTATAAAATCAAATCTAATTCCGGAATCAAAGTTATTCCAAACCTAAAAGGAATGAGCGGAATGGATGCGGTGGCTCTTTTGGGGAATTTAAAACTGAAAGTAAAAGTTATTGGCATCGGAAAAGTAAAAAAACAATCGATTCCGGCTGGACAATCTTTAGATAAAAACAAAACAATCATTCTCGAATTATCGTGATTATTTTAAAAGACATATTATATAAAGTTGCAATCGAAGCTGTAAAAGGTTCGACAGAAATGTGCATTAATAAAATTGAATTTGATTCGCGAAAAGTGGTAGAGAATGATGTTTTTATTGCCATTCGCGGTACGGTTTCTAACGGTCATGATTTTATCGAAACCGCCATAAATCTTGGTGCAATTGTAATTGTTTGTGATTCATTTCCAGAAGTCATAGTTACTGGTATTACTTACATTCAGGTAAAAGATACCAATACAGCCTTGGCGTTTTTAGCAGCGAATTATTATGGAAATCCATCACAAAATCTAAAATTAGTTGGAATTACCGGAACGAATGGTAAAACAACCATAGCTTCCTTATTATATCAATTGTTCCAAAAAGCAGGTTACAAAGTAGGCTTGCTTTCAACCGTAAAAATAGTGGTTGATGATAAAGAATACAAAGCAACACACACTACACCGGATTCATTAACGATTAATTATTATTTGGCAGAAATGAGCGAAATGGGTGTTGAATATTGCTTTATGGAAGTGAGCTCGCACGGAATTCATCAAAAACGTACTGAAGGGTTACAATTTGTAGGTGGTGTTTTTACAAATTTATCTCACGATCATTTAGATTACCACCCAACATTTGCAGAGTATCGCGATGTGAAGAAATCATTCTTCGATAATTTACCTAAAAACGCATTTGCGCTGTCTAATATAGATGATAAAAATGGGGCTGTAATGATGCAAAATACTAAGGCAAGAAAATTGTCTTATGCATTAAAAACGTATGCCGATTATAAAGCAATTATTATCGAAAATCAGTTAAGCGGATTGTTATTAAAAATAAATGAACAAGAAGTTTGGGTTCGATTGATTGGAACTTTCAATGCGTATAATTTATTGGCAATTTACGGAGTGGCAATAGAATTAGGAATCGAAAAGTTAGAAGTTTTAAGACTCTTGTCAGAATTAGAAAGTGTTTCTGGTCGTTTTCAGTTTATAGTTTCCGAGGAAAACATCACGGCAATTGTCGATTATGCACACACGCCCGATGCTTTAGAAAACGTGTTGAGCACTATAAATGACATTCGTACTCGCAACGAACAACTCATAACCATTGTAGGTTGCGGCGGTGATCGTGACAAAACCAAACGCCCAATTATGGCAAATATAGCTTCAGAAATGAGTGATAAAGCAATTCTTACATCAGATAATCCAAGAACGGAAAATCCTGAAACGATTATTGCCGAAATGGAAGCTGGAATTACAGCCGTGAATTATAAAAAATACATGTCGATTGTTGATAGAAAACAAGCCATAAAAACCGCTTGTCAATTAGCAAAATCAGGGGATATAATTTTAATAGCAGGAAAAGGACACGAAACCTATCAAGAAATAAATGGGGTTCGTCATGATTTTGATGACATGCAAATTGTAAAAGAAATTTTAGAACAACTAAATAAATAAACAAAGGATATGCTATACTATTTATTCGAATACTTAGATAAATATTTTGATTTTCCAGGCGCTGGAGTTTTTC
>NZ_JANMXZ010000013.1:0-98764 GCF_031381455.1 Flavobacterium sp.
AAAGTAGATAAAAAAGGGTTTCACGCCGATTGGAAAATATTGGACATTAATCGCTCCTTCTCCCAACAATATAGTACTAAAATACCTAATCTAAACGAATACTCCTTTGGCGTAAAACTAATTGAAACCGTGGATGAGTACCAACAAAACGAACGCGCGTCCAAGTATGGTTTTCTGGTAATTGGCTTAACGTTTTTAATCTTCTTTCTGATTCAATCCATTAGCAAAATCAACATTCATATTTTCCAATATTCTATGATTGGTATTGCGCTTATCATGTTCTATACGTTGTTGATTTCCATTACAGAACATAGTAGTTTCACTTTAGCTTATGCCATTGCAGGAACAGCAGTTGTAGCGTTGATTACGCTGTATTCCATTTCCATTTTAAAGAATAGAAAATTCCCAATATTCATCGGAATCTCACTTTCGGTGTTGTATACTTTCATCTTTGTGATTATCCAACTGGAAGATTATGCGCTATTGGTGGGTAGTATCGGTTTGTTCCTAATTCTCGCTGCGGTAATGTATTTCTCCAGAAAAATTGATTGGGGAAAATAAATCCATAAAAAAACTCCGAAAGCATAATCATCTTTCGGAGTTTTTATTTTAACTGCAAACACTATTAATGTCCGCCACTTATTTTTTTATCAAAGTCGATTCCTTGTTCTTTTAAAATACCGGTTACTTTCCATGCATAGAAAGCTAAATAAGCAAAGCACAAAACACCAACGATATAACTAGAATGAATACTTACCACATCGGCAACATAACCTTGCAACAAACTCACAAATCCGCCACCCATAATCATCATAATTAAGAAGCTGCTTCCTTGACTGGTGTGTTTCCCTAATCCGCTTATTGCTAAAGTAAAGATACACGGCCAAAGTGTACTACAGAATAATCCAACCGAAGTAAAGGCATAAACGCTCGTCATTCCAGTTGTTGCCATTCCAACTAATAAAGCGACGATTCCTAAAATGGAGAATATCAATAACATTCGAGCCGGATTTCCTTTGCTAGCCATATCAGCAGCTATCAAAACTAAAATGATTACAGCATAAATATAAAAGTGCGACAAATCGTGATCCATGAATTTATTCACCGCAAGGAAAACTCCAAAAGCTAAATAAGGTGCCAAAAAGCGTAAGTACTTTTGTGTATTCATATTATCTGTAAAAGCTTCAACCGCACCAGTCCATCGACCAATCATTAAACTCGCCCAATATAAAGAGATAAATGGTGCAATATCTTTGGTTTGAAATCCTAAATTACCTTCCATATATGCCGGTAAGTTACTTGCTGTAGAAACTTCTACCCCAACATAAACAAAGATTCCAATCATTCCTAAAATCAATTGAGGATATTTTAATGCTGAACTGCGGCTTGCATTAGAATCGCCTTCAGCTTCAACTACAGCTGCTGGTTTATCCGGAATTGAAGACATTTTAAGCATAACAGCTACTATTAAAAAAGCGGCTCCTAAAACTAAATATGGCGTTTTTACACTTTCAATACTCATTTCGGTATTCGTAGAAGTTGCGGCTCCAAAAATGGCAAAACTCACAATTAGCGGCCCAATGGTAGTTCCTAAATTGTTGATTCCTCCGGCTAATGTTAATCGTTGAGAACCTGTTGTTATTGGTCCCAATGCAATAGCTAATGGGTTGGCTACCGTTTGTTGCAAAGAGAATCCCAAAGCCACCGTGAATAATCCAGAAAGCATTAAAGGAAATGAATGCATATTCGCTGCAGGATAAAACAATAGTGTACCTAAAGCCGAAATCACTAATCCTAAGGCTAACGAATTTTTATACCCAATTCTATTGATTAAATCTCCTTTTGTCAAATAGGAAATAATCATATAAATGATTGAACCTACTGTATAAGCAACGTAGAAAGCAACTGAGACCAACTGACTTTGTCCTTGGGTTAAATCAAATGCTTTTCTAAAAACTGGAATTAAAATGTCATTACTGGCGGCAACAAATCCCCAAAAGAAGAAAACGGTTACTAAGGGAATAAATTGCGCCCAATTGGTTTTTGCGGTTGATGTACTCATAAGTTGGTTTGGTGTTGGTTAATTATTATTGTTTAAATTAATTTATAAAAGTCGTTAATTGAATTGTAACTTATAACTTTATTTTCATTTTTATTCTGCTTTTTTAATTTCACTTTTTGGTCCTATTCCATTATTATTAAAAGCTTCTATTTGAAAATAATACGCATCCGATTTATCTAATCCGTTAAAGTAATATTCTGATTTTCCATAAACCATAATCGAACCGTATAATTTGTCTGCTGTTTTTCCAAAATAAACCACATACCCATCAGCATTTGGCTCTTGTTGCCATTTGAACCAAACATTTCTACGTTCTCCTTTAACCTTTGGACCTGAACGCAACGGAACAAAATTCTGAACCGCAGCGGGATTCTCTCCTGCTCCTTTTCCAAAAACCCTAAAACCGCTTAACGCGAATTTCCCCGTTGGCATTTGAATATTCTCCAATTTAAGAAAACGTGCAGTTGATGGGGTTTGAAGTTCTACATAATCATGAGGAACATCAATTGTGTTTTTACTTTTATCTACTAAAAACTTCCATTTTTTTCCATCGTCAGAAGAATAGATAATGTACTTGTGTCCAGTAGTCGTTTCCGGTTTCCCCATCAATTCAGCATCTTGATCGGCATAGTTAATTTGGATGGCATTGATAGTGCTTACTTCTCCTAAATCAGAAATGAAATATTCTCCTTTGTTTGCCGTTTTGGCACTCCAATACGTTTTGATATCTTCATCTACGGAAAGATTAGCTTGAAATCCTCCAAGTGTTGATGAAACTTGCACCGGTTTGTTATAGTTTAATAACATCCAACCTGAAAAATTGGAATCCAAATGGTTTTTATTTTGCGAAGGCAAATACGTCGGATAATCGCCATACGCTGTATTAGAATACAAAACACCATCATTGTCAAAACCCGCTGGCCAAATTCCGATGCGTCGTTCAAAATTATTTTTTACACAAATACCAATCGTGGAAACATGCCAGTATTGATTATTGGCATCCTGAAAAGTTGCTCCATGTCCGGCACCGCGTGCAAAACCTCCTGGCTTATAAGAAAACGGATTGTGGGATTGGTATTCAAATGGCCCGAGTGGATTGTTGCCAACATAAACGCCATCAGCATAACCGCTAAACTCCGTTCCTGGTGCGCCATATTGGAGATAATACTTATTGTTATACTTGGTCATAAAAGCACCTTCGGTAAAGGGTTGCAAAAAGGTATTATCGTTGTGTTCACCAAAACGTTCCCAACCGTGTACATCATCATTCAAAGCTAAAACCGGAATGACTTCGCCTTCGGGTTGGAATGTTTTTCTGTTAAGTTTTACGCCATACAAAGGATACAAATTACTCGAACCATGATATTCATAAAGTTCATCTTTGTCTTTGTCCCAAAAAATTTGGGGATCCCAAGCTCCGGTTTGATGATTATCAACCAATTTTTTCCAAGAATCTTTTTCGGGATTTTTACTCATCCATAAAGCAAATTCTTTGGTATGTGTTGAGCCAATTACCATCAGAGTGTCATTGACAAAAGACAAAGAAGGCGCACATAATTCATCCCAAACTTTATTCTCTGGCTTTAAAAATTTTCTTGAAATAAACTTCCAATTCAACATGTCTTTACTATGCCAATAACCCCATTGATTAGTAGCAAAAAGATAATATTCTCCTTTGAAAAAAGTAATGACCGGATCGGCTGTAGCCCTATGTTTTCCTTGTTTTACAAAATCAGGAATCGGACAATATCCATAATCTATGTTAATCGGATTGCAATACGTTTTTTGCTGCGAAAAACTACTTTCCACAATCAATACCAAAAACATTAAAGCAATACTTTTTTTCATTTAAATTTTAGTTGACTGGTTCCAAACTAACGGCAGCACCACCACCACCAGCTAAAACCAATTTCAGTTTGCTTTTAGAAGTTACAGTCAGAGTTTTAATTTCATAATTGATTGGATTCTTCTCCCAATGCGCTGCTTTACCATCTTGATAAATGATGGCTTTGTATTTTTTATTTGGTGAAAGAAAATCAAGTTTGATTTCGGTATTTCTTGGATTTTCATCAGTAATCGCTCCCAAAAACCACTTTTCTGAATTTTTATCTTTACGAGCAACGGTCAAATAATCACCTGGTTCAGCTTCTAAATATTTTGAATCCTGCCAATCAACAGCTACCTCTTTTATAAACTGAAACGCGTCTGCATATTTTTCATAATTTTCGGGTAAATCAGCAGCCATTTGCAACGGAGAATACATCGTTACATATAAGGCTAATTGTTTTGCCAAAGTAGTATGCACCTGAGCTGTTTTGGTTTTGTCATAAAAACTCATTTTGATTTCAAAAATTCCCGGTGTGTAATCCATCGGTCCACCTAACAATCTTGTAAAAGGTAAAATGGTTTCATGCATTGGTGGATTTCCATTACTCCATGCATTGAACTCATTGCCTCTTGCCGCTTCTGCCGCTATATAGTTTGGATACGTTCTGCTGTAACCTGTTGGTCTTGAACTTTCGTGCGAGTTCACCATCAGTTTATTTTCTGCCATTCGTTGCGCCACATAATTAAAATGATTCACCATTGTTTGACCATCGTGAAATTCGCCACGCGGAATAATTCTGCCCACATAACCTGACTTCACAGCAGGATAACCATACTTTTTCATCAAATCCATCGCTCTGTCTAAATGTCTTTCATAATTAGCCACCGAACCCGAAGTTTCGTGATGCATAATCATTTTGATTCCTTTAGATTTGGCATAATCATTAACGGCTTTCAAATCAAAATCGGGATAAGGTGTTGTAAAATCGAATACATTTTCTTTCCAGTTTCCAAACCAATCTTCCCAACCTACATTCCATCCTTCAACCAATACGCCATCAAATCCGTTTTTGGCCGCAAAATCAATATAATGTTTTGTGTTTTCAGTCGTGGCTCCGTGCTTTCCTGTTGGGATTAATTTTCCATCAGCAGCGTTTTGTGCATTTTGTGAACCGGCAAAGTCCCAAGTAGATTTTCCAACATGCATTTCCCACCAAACACCAACATATTTCATTGGTTTTATCCAAGAAGCATCTTCGATTTTGGATGGTTCATTTAAGTTTAAAATTATTTTGGAACCAACGATATCTCGAGCATCATTGCTTACCATTATCGTTCTCCAAGGCGAAACACAAGGTGTTTGCAAATAGGCTTTATATCCAATAGCATTTGGAACTAAATGTGATGTTAGTTTAAACTCGTTTGGAACCAAATCTAAGTGCATAACAGGGTAATTAATCACAGCTGCTTCAAAAATATTGATGTACAAACCGTCGGCTGATTTCATCATCAATGGTGATTGAATGACGTATTTTCCGGCTATGCTTTTTAAATTAATACCATTATTTTTATCGATATTATCTGTGCTTACTTCAGAAAGTTTTGATTCGGTATACGCATATTCTTGGCTATCAAAATCGCCAGGAAGCCAAAACGTTTTGTGATTACCGGTTAAATTAAATTCTGATTTTTCATCTGAAATAATAAAATAGTTTAAGTTTTTTTGTTTTGGAAATTCATAACGAAAAGCCACACCTTCATCAAAAGCTTTGAAAGTAATATTGATTTTTCTTCCAGTTGCTTTTTGCGAAAGCGCAATAGTGAGTTCGTTGTAGTTATTTTTGATGTTGGTTTGTTCTCCCAGAACTGGCTTCCAAGTTTCGTTAATAGTCCATTGGCCAACGCTATCGATACTAAAACCATCCATTAAGTCGCCACCTTCTTTTAGTTTTATGCCTAATCTGCTTGTAGCAATTACTGGCTTATTTTTATAGGTTGCCGAATACGTTGGTTTTCCATTTTCGATTAATTTAAAATCGAGTGTAATTTGTTTTGATGGAGACTGAACGGTTTGTGCATTGCTAAAAAACACTAACAACAAAAATGAAATAGCAATATATTTTTTCATAGACGATATTTTTTATAAAGATAAAAAGAACGTTTAATATTAAAAAAAACCTCTAGCAATGACTAAAGAGTTTTTCTCAAAGTGCATAAAAAAACTTATTGACCTAACTCAAACAAAGTTTTTAACTCAGCGTTGGAATTGCTTCCAACAAATATTTCAAATTCACCTGGTTCTGCAACAAATTGTAAATCTGCATTATAGAATTTTAAATCTTCTGCTGTAATTTGAAATGTTACGGTTTGCTTTTCTCCCTTTTTGATTGTTATTTTTTGAAAGCCTTTTAATTCTCTAACTGGTCTTGTAACTGAACCAACCAAATCTCTAATGTATAATTGCACCACTTCTTTTCCGTCAAAATTTCCGGTATTGGCAATATCAACAGTAACTTTTAAAGTTTCTGATAGTGAAATTTTAGCTGATGAAATTTTCAAATTTGAATACTCAAAAGTGGTATAACTTAGTCCGTATCCGAAAGGAAACAACGGTTCATTTCTTTCGTCAATATAATTAGATTTGAATTTTTCAAAAACGCCATCCTTATTATCTAAAGGTCTTCCTGTGTTTTTATGATTATAATAAATGGGTACTTGCCCTAAACTCCTTGGAAAAGTTATAGTTAATTTTCCTGATGGATTTTCATCTCCAAACAAAACATCGGCAATAGCCAAACCTGCTTCACTTCCTGCAAACCATACATCTAATATGGCTGGTACAGTTTCATTTTCCTGATTTAAAACTAATGGTCTTCCATTAAATAAAACCAAAACAACCGGCTTTCCTGTTTTTAATAAAGCTTGCAGTAACTCCTTTTGAACCTTCGGGATTTCAAGATTGGTTCTGCTGCTACATTCCCCACTGAATTCGGCAGATTCACCTAGTGCAGCAACAATAACATCTGATTGATTAGCAATAATCAATGCTTCATTTAACAATTCTTCTTTAGTTCTGCTATCTCTATGCAGGGTTTTACCAAACATAGTAGCTCTTTCTTCAAGAGCTGCATCATCATCAAGATTGCTGCCTTTAGCATATACTATTTTGGCAGAAACCCCAACCACAGCTTTTATACCTGCCAATAATGAAACCGAATTTTCCTGTTTAGTTGCCACACTCCAAGTTCCTGCCATATTTTCTTTGGCGTCAGCCAATGGTCCAATAAGAGCAATTGTCCCAGATTTTTTTAAAGGTAAAAGTTGATTTTTATTTTTTAATAAAACCATAGATTCTCGAGCTGTTTTTCTAGCTTCTGTTCTATTAGATTGAGTAAAAATTTCTGTTTTTGCTCTTTCTAAATCACAATATTTATATGGATCTTGAAATAACCCTAAATCGTATTTTGCATTGAGAATTAATCGAACAGCATTATCAATTTGTGCCAAAGTTACTTTACCTTCCTCAAGCGATTTTTTCAGTGTGGTTAGAAAACCTTCTCCAACCATATCCATTTCAATACCAGCTTTTAATGCTAATGCGGAAACGGTTTGCAAATCGCCTATACCGTGTTCCGACATTTCAGGTATTGCTGTGTAATCGGTAACAACAAAGCCTTTGAAATTCCATTGATTTCTTAAAACATCAGTCATCAACCATTTATTACATGTAGCTGGAATTCCATCAATTTCATTGAAAGAGGCCATAACCGAACCTACTCCGGCTTCGACAGCAGCTTTATAGGGCGGAAAATATTCGTTGTACATTTTAATTCTACTCATGTCAACCGTGTTGTATTCTCGTCCTGCTTCTGGCGCACCATAAAGAGCAAAATGTTTTACACAAGATAAAATAGTATTGTTTTTTGATAAATCATCACCTTGATACCCATGAACCATTGCTTTGGCAATTTGACTTCCAAGATAGGGATCTTCACCCGAACCTTCGGAAACTCTTCCCCAGCGTGGTTCACGAGAAATATCAACCATAGGTGAAAATGTCCAGTTGATTCCATCTGCGCTAGCTTCCTGTGCAGCTATTTGTGCGCTTCGTTTTATCAAATCCATATTCCAACTAGAGGATAAACCTAGCGGAATTGGGAATGTAGTTTCGTATCCATGAATTACATCCATACCAAAAAGCAGTGGAATTTTTAGACGGCTTTTCTCTACTGCAATTCTTTGAACTTCTTTTATTTTTTGAACTGATTTTATGTTGAATAAGCCACCTACTTTTCCTTCTTCAATTTTTTTGGCGATGTTAGAACTGTTGGCTTGACCTGTAGTAATATCTCCGGATGTTGGTAAATTTAGTTGCCCTATTTTTTCATCCAAGGTCATTTTGGACAGCAAATCGGAAACAAAAATTTCTTTTGGAGCTATTGGTATTACTTTTTTACTTTTTTGAGCAAAGGAAGAAACCATTCCAAAAAAGGTGAATACTAGTATGGCAAATTTTATTTTCATTATTTTATAGTATCGTTTTTAACTTGTTGGAACATCCAATCATAAATTTCCTGGTTGTCGTAAACTCGTGTCCAACAGTCGTGATTATCTTCATCAAAAATAGTTAATTTCACATTAGTAGCATTGCAGGCTTTTAATAATTTATACATACTAATTGGATAATATGGATTTACGACATCATCGAGCAATCCATGAAAAATTCGAATAGGGATGTCTTTTAATTTACAAGCATAATCTTGTTCATTCAAATCCACATAACTTGAAATGGGAACTATTGCTGCAAATAACTCTGGATGCAATAATGCCAGATTCCATGTTGCCCAACCACCTGAACTTAATCCGGTGAGGTAAATTTTATTACTGTCTATAGTATTCTCTTTTTGAATTTTTAA
Source organism: Flavobacterium sp. (assembly GCF_031381455.1). Classification (GTDB taxonomy): domain Bacteria; phylum Bacteroidota; class Bacteroidia; order Flavobacteriales; family Flavobacteriaceae; genus Flavobacterium. Next base: position 8,806 of record NZ_JANMXZ010000013.1, read on the forward strand.
AATTAACCTGTACAAGGTTTCTGAATTGAAGGATTCATTTTCCGGACATTGTGGCGCCAGTACATAAGCATCTAATTTGTGAGATTTTAAAAAATTGAATGGTCCGTGAATTTTTACTTTTTCAACATCGGTTCCTTTTTCTCCATCACCAATAAGGAAAATAATTAATGGTTTTTTTTCTTTAGTATTTTGTGGCTTATGGAGTAAATATTTATAGGTATATGGTGTATGAATCTCAGTGCTAAAACTTCCTTCAATGTCTTGCGATAAAACAATGCAAGGAAAGCTCATTAAAAAAATAATAAGTAGAATTTTGATTTTCATAATTCAAAAATACTTTTTAAAATCCGTGTTGTGTTGATGAAAATCCTAAATTTTGAAGTCCGGTTTGCACTTCTGGTGCCTGCATGAATAAATTCCAAAGCAAACCAGTTCTGTAATTTTCTATCATGGGAACGATTGTACCTTGATCGATAGCTAAATATCTTGGTGTAACCCAATCATAATGTGGGGAAAAGGCGTCATAAGGTCCGGCTACTCCTATTAATCTGTCTTTCCATTCTGAATTTTCGTAAAAGAAACGCAAAGCTTTCATTGATTCTGTTGGCGTATATGGAAAATCAGACAAGGCTGCTGTTGGTGAAATTACGCCTCTATCATTCCCAGGTCTATGATCAGTATAACCTGTTGAGCCATCACTATTTCGGGAATAACTAGCTGTTAAACCCCAGCAATTTTCGTTATAACCGTTCCATGCTAATGGATTGGCGAGGCAATAAGCATTCATTATTTTAGCATGATTTTGTGTCAATGTCCAATAATTTGCATACTGGTCAGACAAACCTCTTGGGTCTAACCCCAAATAGGAATAATGTGCCCAAAACATAGGGCCAACGCCTGAAGTACCATTATAATTAAAGATTTTTGGAAATCCATAATTTGTTGCAGCGCTAACAATATTTCCGTTTCTTGACCAACCTTCAGTATAGGGAGCAACAGGAATGGCGTGTGTGGGCGATGAAGCTCCCATAACGTATGTAATTAAACATTCATTATAACCTTCAAGTTTGAAATTTTTTATCCACGCGAAATTTGGTGACCAATGCCAATACATGACATTTTCTCCTTTGGTGTACCAATTCCATTCTACTCCTTTCCAAAGATTATCTGCTTTTAAGGCAAGTGCTTGTTCTTCGGCAGTACCATTTTTGAAATACTCTCTGACACAAATTAAACCTTGACATAAAAAGGAAGTTTCCACTATATCTCCCCCATCATCATCTGCTCCAAATGGAACTACATACCCATTAGTACCGTTAATCCAATGAGACCATGCCCCATGAAAACGGTCTGCATTTTCTAAAAAGCTTAGTGCAGTATTAAGTCGTGTTAAGGCTTCTGCTCTTGGAACAAAACCTCTTTCAATTCCAACTAAAATTGTCATTAATCCAAAACCTGATCCACCAGTAGTGACCAAATTAGCATCTGTATTAATATCATTTACATGATATCTTTCTCGGGCTAATTTTGAATTGGTTTCTGCATAATCCCAAAAATATTTCAACGCATCTTTTTGAACTAAATCCAATAATTGCTCGTCCGTTAATTGCTCTTCTGAAGGAACATCATTCGATTGATTCGAACACGAGCAAGAAACCAAGAGAAACTGTAATACTATTAATGACCTAAGCAGTGTGTTCATGATATGAGTGTTGATTTATTTTTATTTTATAAAAAAACCTAATAGATTAGTCTACCTATTAGGTTTTTTTAGAATGGAAATATTATCTTCCTACTAATTCTAACTCATATAATGAGTTGACATCTGCTGCTGATAAAGCTTTTTTCCACACTCTGATTTCGTCTACACTACCTGTCATTGGTTTATTCCAAGTATCAGATGTAGTATCAACGTTTCCAAATCCTCCAATTACAGGTGATGTAGGAGTGTCAAAAATAATTGAAGTATTTGAGCCTCTAACTTCAAACGCTGGATTTGAAGATTTCACTCCATTGATATAAACAATAAATTTATTAGTTGTACCATCCCATGTAGCAACAACATGAGCCCATGTTCTAGCAACTGCAATCGGACGAGCAACATGTTTGTTAGGTGTAACTAAATTGTCAGCTATCATCCAAGGCTCTAAATGCAATAGGTTTTCATAAGCTTGACCATCAGAAGCTGCTGTTCTAAAACCGCTTTTAAAAACAATAGAGTCGTTTACCATTCCGCTTGCTTCTACTGCTGGTCGTTGTCCAGTTTCAGCATACAAGTTTAAATTTCCTTCCCATTCGCCAGGACGAGTTAATGATAAAAGTACTGAAACAGAACCTGTTGTAGGTGTCTGGTTGTTTGTAAGTTTAGCCCAAGCGCTAATGGTATATGCATTCATTGGTCCAGTCAAAGCTGCTATAGAAGGATATTTCATATAACCATTCGTGAGTTTTGCACCTTGCCCTTTAATTCCATCTTCATAAGTTGCACCAACTGTACTAGTTGGTGACGTGTTGGATTTACTTTCTTTACCATTCCCATTTAAAGGCCAATAGGCAACTAAGTCCGCTTCTCCAACTTGGCCTGCATTATCATATCCTCCAATTGGTGGTAATGAACTGCCTGAGTCACTACTACAGCTTGTAAATGATGCAAATGCTAAAGAAAATGCAAATGCCGATACTAAAATTTTGTTTGTTTTCATGATTTAAAATATTTAATTATTAAGTTTATATAAATGTTAATGTTACTATTAATAGCCTGGATTTTGTGTTAAACGGTTATCGCTTGCAATAATTTGGTCTTGTGGAATTGGAAATAATTCATGTATTCCCACTATAAAGCTTTTTCCATCAAGGCTCATAGCTGTTGGTCCTTGGCCTGTTCTTACAATATCAAACCAGCGGTCATGCTCCATTGCCATTTCGGCTCTTCGTTCTTTAAGAATTGATTGTAGTGTTACCGAAGTTACAGCTGACAATCCGGCCCGAACTCTAATTTCTGAAATTCTGTCAACAGCTTCAGATGTCATTCCAATATGGAAGGCTGCTTCTGCTCTAATCAAAAGAATGTCGCTGTATTTAAGTATTCTCAGATTTTTGGCAGTTTGTCCTCTGTTGCCATCCCATGATTCAGCTACAGTACTTTGGTAGGCTTTATAATTGTATCTTGGATTTGTCCATGTTAGTGGTGCAATAAATCCGTCCCATAATACAGAGGGAACAAACATAACCGTTGCAGCTTTTCGAAGATCTCCCGCTTCATAGGAGTTTACTAAAGTTAATGACGGCGTATTAAACCCCCATCCTAAATCGGGTGTTCCTCTTGGTCCTTGCACATTGGTATAATCAATAAGTCCTTTTGTTAGTGTGGCTTGCACTTCGTAGATGGATTCAGAACTGTTTTCACCAACTTCTCTCCATACATCAGCATAATTTGGGAGCAATGCATATTGACCTGATGACATCACTAATCCTGACACGTCGTAAGCTTGTTGCCATTTTTCCTGATATAAATAGGCTTTTGCTAAAAGGGCCTGAGCTGCTCCTTTACTTGCTCTGCCTAAATCATTGGTTGCATAAACACTTTTAAGAGGTAATCTCTCTATTGCATCTAATAAATCTTCCTCTATTTGTGCATACGTTTCTTGCTTGGTTTTTCGGGTGTAAACAATAGTATTAATGGCGTCTGAATCATTAATGTCAATTTTAGTTGTAACTAAAGGTACACCTCCAAAGCATCGTACTAAATCAAAATAAGACAAGGCTCTCAAAAATTTTACTTCTCCTATGAATCGGTTTTTCTGAGTTTCATCAATATCAAATTGTTCCAAATAGAAAAGTGCCGTATTAGCTCTCCCTATTAACTGATATCTGCCTTCCCAAACATCACTGAATGAAATACTGCTTGATGTAAATGTCAGATTATCCATTTTGCCTTTATCAACTCCGCTATCAGAAGGTGTTGATCCTTTATCAGCATCATCAGAGATTATGCTGGTAATGCCAATCCATGAGAAGGAATACATGTTGTAATCTAACTGTTTGCTATAAACACCGTTAACTAATTGGATTGCGTTATTAGGATCTTTCAAAAAATCATCTACATTTTGAACGTCATTGGGTTCCACATTCAAATCGTCTTCACACGAGATGAGAGTTAATGTTAAAAATAAAAAAACTATTAGTTTACTATTTACTATATTTTTCATATTACTCTTTTATTAAAAACTTACATTCAAACCAAATAGAAATGTTTTATTGGTTGGATATGCATCCAATTCAATTCCCGCGCTACCCAATGGATCCGCATTATTGCTGCCTGATACTTCAGGCGAATACCCTGAATATTTAGTAAACATAAATGGGTTTATAGCGGTGGCATACACTCTTACCTTATCAATTTTATCAAAGAATTTTGGCAATGTATATCCAAGGGTAATATTATTTATTCTTAAATAAGAACCATCTTCAACATAATAAGTTGATGCAATAGGTACTTCATTGAACGGTGCCGGATTTGCGCCGTTTGGTGTTGATGGTGTCCAAAAACTATCTAGGTAATCGGATTCAATATTCTCACCTCCAAAACGTTGTGCTTTTTTTCCGTTGTACACTTTGTTACCTCCAACACCATAAGCATCGGTTGAAAAATCAAAGTTTTTATAGTTTATTCCAAAACTCAAACCATAAGTATAGGTTGGCAAATACGAACCCGCTACCACTCTTTCGTTGCTATAAGTAAAGTTACCATCTGAATTTTTCCCGGTAACTTGATACACATAGAAACTCCCTAAAGCTTCTCCAACAAGTACTTGCTTTGTCCATTGACCATTACCCAATCCGCCACCAATTAGAGTCGCGAAATAGGAGTTGTCGGCTTTTACCAATTCGTTTTTATTATAAGAGTAATTTCCTCCTACCCAATAGCTCCAGTTGTCATTTATTTTGGTATCCCATCTCAAAGAAACTTCAACTCCTTTGTTGCTTACATCACCTGTATTTACTACGGTTCGTCCTTCTGAAATAACATCCGGAAGATCAACAGGTAAAATTACATCCAATGATTTTCGGTCATACAAATCAATTGTTCCTGATAATCTATTTTTCAAAACTTTAAAATCAATACCAAAATCAAGTTCCTGCATCGTTTCCCATGTTAAATTTGGATCGACAGCATAAGGCTGGTAACTTCCGGGAGCAATATTTTGGGTACTCCCCAAAGCATAATTTGCTCCTGATGAAAAAATTGGAACGTTTAAAGAATTCAATGAATTTGCATTTCCGATTTCGCCATAACCACCACGTACTTTTAAGAAGTTTATGAACTTATTGTTCTCCATAAATTTTTCTTCACTTACCAACCAACCAGCGGATATAGAAGGGAAAACTCCCCAATTTTTACCTCCTTGGAATATACTTGTTCCTTCTCTTCTTATGGTAGCTGAAACCAAGTACTTTCCGTTATATTCATATTCTAATCTTCCAAAATAGGCTAATGACACTACAGGTGTATCGCGATGATTAGTGACAACAGCGCCTGGTGCAGTAGGCGTATTAAAAGAAGATAAATCAAAAGACCAATAGTTAGATTGTGCCGGAACGTTAAATCGTGTTCCTTCTAAGTTTTCAAAATCCTTTTTAGTCGTTCTTGACATACCCACCACAGCAGTTACATCGTGCTTGCCAAAAGTTCTTTTAAATGTTAGATAGTTATCCCAATTGAATTCGTAATAATCGCTTCTTTTTTGGGTCAGTGTATTGTATTTAATTTCATTGGTGCCAAATGAAGCTTCGTAGTCCTCGATGCTACTGGTTGCATTTTGTGAAAGATAAATTTGATCGTTTGGAATATAGGAAAACCCTTTATAGTTATTGTAGCTAGCGCCAAAATTAGAGGTGTAAGTAAAGTCTTTGGAGAGTTTTAGTTCGGCTGAAATAGAACCAAATAATGTCACATCTTTATTCTGGTCATTTGTGTAATACAATTGTGCAACCGGATTTCCAACATTATTAAAACGGTCGCTACCATTAATATCAATAAGACCCGTAGTCGGATTTCTTAACGGAACTCCCCATCTTCCATTGTCAAACTTAACCGGAACAATAGGCGATTGCTTATAAGCATTCGTAAAAGCACTTAATGGTTTTGTGTTGTTTCGAGCAATTGTTAAGTTTATGTTTTGTGAAATTTTTAATTTTTTGTCAATTAATTTAAATTCATTGCGGGAGTTAATATTATTTCTTTCATATTCTGTTCCCATTAAAATACCCTTTTCCTTATAATTTGTAGCGGCAAAATAATAACTCGCATTTTCATTTGCACCCGAAATAGAAATATGATTATTTATTACTTCACCAGTATCCGTTATTTCATCCAACCAGTTTGTATTATAGGGCTGATCAAAACTGTAATAAGATGAGGAACCTGCAGCAGTATTATTGTAATAGGCAAAACGATAAGAATCTGCCATATCCACATTTTTCTGAATAAATTTTTGGCCGTAATAAGAATCATAAGAAACTTTGATTTGCCCTAATTTTCCCTTTTTGGTAGTAATAATAACAACGCCATTTGCACCTTTTTGACCGTAGATTGCTAATGATGAAGCATCTTTTAGAATATCAATTGTTGCAATTTCGTTTGGACTTAATCCATTCAGGCTAGTCTCAATTCCATCCACAACATATAACGGATCACGACCTCCAAGTATAGTTCCCAAACCTCTAATGCGTATAGAAGGATTAGCTCCAGGTTCATCGTTTGTTACGATGTTAACACCGGCAGCTTTACCTTGTATTGCCTGTATTGGCGATTGAGCAGCTGTTTTAATTATATCTGCTGCTTTTATTTGTACAACTGATCCAGTAACAGAACCCATCTTTTTTGTTCCGTAACCAATAACAACAACTTCATTTAAATTGTTTGCCTCTGTTTTCAGAACAACAGTCATGGATTCATTAGCTCCTTTTTTAGTAATAGTTTCATAACCTATAAAGGAAAAATTGATAACATCCCCAACATTTGCATCGATTGAGAATTTTCCATCTATGCCTGACACTGCTGATTTACCTGAGGCTTGTACTATGATATTAACACCTGGTAGAGGCTGATTTGTGTCATCAATTACTACTCCGCTTATTGTTTGTGAATTAGCGATTGAAGTAACTAAAAAGAATAAGAAAAAACTAAAGGTGCCTTTCATAAAATAATGTTTTGGTTTGATAAGGCTAATTTAGTCAATTACATCGTTATAGTTGTTATATAATAATCACAACAAAATTACATCAAAACAAATTAATATTATTTTAAATTCTTATATAACAGTTATTTAAGTTGTAATTACATTGCAAAAAACACATCTAATAAATAAATATTTGATGTAGTTGTGATGAGTTACAAAACGATAAAAAAAGTGGTGAATTATTCTAATATTGATAAAAATAAACAAAAATTATAAGTTTATCATAAATTTAGAGAGGTTGACATCCTGATTAAGTTCTAATTTCTTTCTTAATCTGTAGCGATGAAGTTCTACACCTCTAAATGAAATATTCATCAACGGTGCAATTTCTTTAGAAGATAAATTCATTTTTAGATAGATGCAAAGCTTAATATCCTTTGAAGTTAATTGAGAATAGTTATGTGTAAGCTTATGTACAAAATCTTCATGGCTTTGCATTAGATTTTTCTCAAAGCTTTGCCACTCATTTTTATTGATTGAATTAATCTTGATTGACTTTTTGATTTTGTTCTTAAGTAGATTTATATCACTTTCATTATCTAAAATACTTTGAATGGTGTCAATCATTTCCGACTGTTTTGCAATCGAAAGTGATTTACCCGCTACCTCTGAAGCTTTCGTTTGCACCTGCATTTCCAATATGTGTTTGTCATATTCCTGCATCTTCAGTTTGTTTTCGGCAATGAGTTCTAATTGCAGAATTTGCTTTTGATGCTTAAGTTCTTCTTCTTTCAATTTTAACTTTTCAAAATATCGTATTTTGTTCCATTTATAATACAAATAAAAACTACCTGAAATTATCAGTATATAAATAAAAATCATCACCAAAGAGAAATACCAGGGTTTATCTACATTAAATTGGTAATCATCAACCTGGATAAAACGCTCACCATTATTATAATATACTTTTAAACTTTGGCTGCCACTTGAAAGATTATTTAAAACTATATTTCCCGATTTTACAGGTAGAAAGGTTCTGGAATCATTTAGCTTATAGAACAATCCAAGTCGATTGTAGCCATAATATTCTGAAATGACATCTACTTCGACAGATTGATTGTATTGTATAGAAGTATTATCATCAATCATTTTACCCTGATAAAATGCCTCAATAACAATTTTTTGGCTTTTGGTTTTAGAGTTTTTAAGTGGAAAAGAAAAGAAGCCATCGTCGAGGTTCATCAATAATTGGTTGCCATCTCTAAAAACTTTAGTATCTTGATTAATTATCTTTCCTTCATAATACTTTTCGGGAATTAAATCCCAAATATAGTTGTCACCTATTTGATGAATAACATATAATAATTTATCTTTTAATACAATAAAATTAGAGTTGTTTACCGGAATTATTTCCGAAATAGTAGCAAAGTTTTTATTGAAGATTTTATTCTTTTCCAGCTTATTGGAAATCGAATTAAAGTTGTACCAAACATTGTCTATAAAGAACAAAATTTCATTTTTAAAATTAAAAATTTTCACCCCATAATCATTCCATATTTTGTTTTGGTGCGTAATGTTTTCAACCTTTTCGACTTCATAAAGATTATTAAAGGTAATCCGATACAAACTTCTATAATTATCGACTGCCCAGAGTTCTTTTGGTTTATTCTGCGCTATATTTTTAATGGGTTTGGTTAAATTATCAACGATTTTATATTGCGTAAAATCAATAGGTGAATTGTATATAATAATTCCGGAATAATTAGCTTGAAAATATTTATTATCATAATCACTTTCCTGAAATTTCCATCCTCCACTAATACCATTTACTTTTTTTAGCGCATCATTTTCATAAATAAATGTTCCGTCATTGTGACCAATAATATATTTTGCTCCAATCTTATGAATATCCCAAACCTGTCCTTGAGAGTTTGGCAACAACTGTAGATTTTTATTTTGATATTTAAAAACACCATGATTAGAACCTAACAAATAGCCGTTTTTAATAGCTGCTAATGTATAAACAGAGCCTAAAACACCTGTATTGTCAGAGAAAATTGTATAGGGCGAATTAATTTCGATATGAGAAATCCCATTGTCTAATCCTAACCACAAATCATTTTCTTTGTCAAAACCAATGCAAAGCACCGAATTGTTTATTAGCGAATTGTTTCTATTGATATTCTGATGCGTATTAGATTTTAAATCGACTATATACAAGCCTTTAAAAGCGGTTCCAATAGCCAATCTGTAATCATCAATAAACTTAGCCGTGATGATGATTTCTTTCTTTAATACCGAATTTAGGGAATTATTCCACGGAATCAGCTTTCCGTTTTCTTCTACAAAAACCCCATTTCGTTGGGTAAAAATATAGGTTTGACCTTTATTGGTAGCAATCCCATGGATGATATTGTTTTCCAATCCTTGCCATTTTGTTACCTTTTTAAAAGATTTATTCTCAAACAAATACACTCCGTTAGTAACTGAAGCTAGATAAATGGTATCATTCACAACAAAACAATACGAAATCTGAAACGGAATTCTGGTTTTTACAATTTTGTTGTCTGCATAAACAAAAAGTTCATTAAACGATTGAAAATAAATTTTATTCTGATGCTTAAAAATTTTCCAAATCTCTTCATTGATTGAAGCGCCAGTAAAAAGTTTCTTGTTTCTGCTTAATGAGGTATACTCCATTTTTCCGGAAATTCTTTTCCAATAACCAAATTCATTATAAGAACCTGTATAAACCTTATCACCATCGACAAAAACGGAACGCAGAATAGTTTTATTGGGCAAAGCATATTTCTCCCATTTTACGCCATTATAACGTAAAAAATAATGATTGTTTGCATAATAAAGTGCATTGTCGCTTCCTTGCGCAACACTCCAAACTTGGTTGTCCCCAAAATAATTTGACTTCGTGAAATTTTCTACAAAGGGAAGCTGTTCTTGAGATTGAACTTTACAAATGGATAGTAGCAGTAGAAAATAAAAAAATATCTTTTTCACAAAATTAGATTTGACAATCCAAATGTAAAAAAGATATTGTATTAAACCCCAATTTTATAGGAAACAAACTAATGCAACCAATGGAAAATTAACTATTTCCCATCAACGAAATCCTGAAGATAAGCAAAACGTTCTGTTAGCTTTCCGTTTTCGGTTATTTTGGCGCGTTGCAGAATTCCATCTTTATCATTGTTGAAAAAAGCCGGAATAACGTGTTCCATAAACATTTCGCCAAAACCTTCGCTGGCATCTTTGGGTAATTCACAAGGTAAATTATCAACAGCCATAACCATTATTGAACCCGGATGTGTAAAGGGAACTTCTCTATTTTCGATTGGCAAATAACCATAAAATGGTTCCGCAATCGTTGATGATCTAATCGTGCAGGCAATTGGTCCGTCAACATCACAAGAAATATCGGCAACAACTTTTATTTTACAATCGGATGCTTGAAGCATTTCAAGTGTCAAAATATCAGGCGCGCCGTTTCCGTGAAAATGTCCTGCCATGAAGATATCAGCAACTTTGGAAAAACGCTCAAAATTAGAGCTATAGTCTTGTGGGTTTTTAAAGAAATCGCTGTTATCGTCTGCTACTTTTCCATCAATCCGTTTGTTGTAATCCAAAACATCGATTTGAGTGTAAACTGCTTGTGAGTATATTTTACTTAAGAAATCCTCTGGAGAAACCTGTTTTACTTTTATGCCGTCAAGAATTTCTTTTGCTCCCATTCCAACTTTGCCATGACCAGTCAAAACAATTTTAATGTTTGGCAAGACCTGTCTTTTCAATCGAACAATTAAATCTTCTTTGCTTTGTAGTGTTTCTACTTTTGGCAAATTGAACAACTCATATTTTATTCCGAAGGCTCTAAATCCATTGTAAGCACCAACAATTCCGGCATAACGACCAAAGCCAATCAAACGTCTGTTACTCGCATCTACAATAGTTTCATGGTCATATAGCTCTATCTTTTTTTCTAATATTGCTTGAAGTAATTTTCGGTTATGAACTTGCTTTTTGATGGTATGCGAAAAGAAGAAATACTTCTTATTCGGAATTAAATAATCAACCGGAATTTCTTTTACACCAAAGAAAACATCGCAATCTGAAATATCGTCAGCTACTTCAATTCCTAAGCTTTTATAGGCTTCATCGGTAAAAACCCTGATATCTGAACTTTCAACTTTGACTTTGGCATCGGGATGCTCTTTTTGCAAACGAACTAATTCTTCAGGTGTGAAAACTACTCTTCTATCGGGTGGATTTTTTCTTTCTTTAATAATGCCAAAATTCATCAGTCTCTCTTATTGTTTTTTATTTGTCAGATGCAACGCCTTGAATTATTATCTTACTACTAATTTATTTAGATGGCGTTTCATAGGTGCTTTTTTGTGATGCCAAAAGTAGTAGTAACGAAAACGTTTTCAAAACTTTTTTTGAAAAATAAATTCTACTCCATTTATCGTTGCTATTGATTATTACTACTTTATAAATTTATCATAAATAATTGTGAAAAACCTGTTGATAGCTTTCTTAAAAAGTAATTTTACACCTTTAATGAATAATTATATTTGTTTTTCAATATTATTATAATGACATCCAAAATCAGTCTCTATACTACTCAATTATTAGCTATCATTTTGCTTACTGTTTCTTGTTCCAAGCAAGAGAAGAATGAAGATGCTATTATCAAGATGAATAAAAATGGTATTCCTATTATGCAACCTTTGCAAGAAGAATTACCTGCGCTTACTTCGGCTTATATTAATGACAAAAAATATGGCGTTAGTCGTTATTTCGAAAAAACATGGTCAGAGAAAAACGATAACGTAGCTTTTTTGGTTGCCAAAAATGGTCAGATAATTTATGAAAATTATATGGGCTATGCCAATAAAAGAACAGGGGAAATGATTTCTAAAAACATGCCCTTGCATATTGCTTCTGTGACTAAAGTATTGACTTCAACAGCTGTTCTGATGCTTATCGATGCTAAAAAAATTACCTTAGACCAAAAGGTAAATACGATTATCAAGAACTTTCCTTATCCTGAAGTAACTATTCAAACGCTGCTTAATCACCGTAGCGGCATGAGAAATTATGCTTATTTCACCTTTGAAAAAGGCAATTGGGACAAAAAAGAAACCCTGACCAATGAAGACATTGTAAAGGTTATGGTGGAGAAAGAAATTACGTTAGAAAGACCAACCAACAGCGGATTTGGTTATTGCAATACCAATTACGCAATGCTTGCTATAGTCATTGAAAAAGTTACCGGATTGAAATATCCTGAAGCGATGAAAGAAATGATTTTTGCACCGCTTGGCATGACCAATACCTTTGTTTTTGACATCACCAAAGACCGTGACATGATTGCTCCATCCTATAAAGGAAACAATATGGAAATTGGAATTGATTACCTGGATGGAATTTACGGCGATAAAAACATCTATTCCACTCCGAGAGATTTATTGAAATTCGACAAAGCACGCTATGCTCCTTTTTTCCTGAATCCTGATTTGCTCAAAAAAGTGTATCAAGGATATAGTTATGAAAGCAAAGGAATACGTAATTATGGCTTAGGTATTAGAATGTCAGAGTTTGAAAAAGGTGAACCATTTTATTATCATAACGGTTGGTGGCATGGAAACACTTCCTGTTTTATTAACTTGAGAAAAGAGAAAGTTACAATTATTGTGCTGTCTAATAAGTTTACCAGAAAGACATATCAAGCTAAAAAACTAGCTGCTCTTTTTGGCGATTATCCATTTAAGTTGGATGATGATGGTGAGGAATGATATATTAAAATTCGATCTGAAATATTTTGTACTAACTATTTCGCTTTTGATTATCGAATTGATAATCGCACTATATGTTCATGACAACTTTGTACGTCCTTACTTTGGTGATGTTCTGGTTGTAATTCTGATTTATTGCTTTCTAAAATCTTTTTTAAAATTAAAAGTGCTAACGGCATCAGTATACGTAATGCTATTTGCCTTCACTATAGAATTTCTGCAATACCTGAATATTGTTGAAAAGCTGGAATTGCAAAATTCGAAAATCGCCAGAACCGTTATCGGAACTTCCTTTTCCTGGGCTGATATTATTTCTTATGTTGCAGGAATACTTATTGTGATTTCAATGGAATATTTTCTTCGAAAAAAAACATTACAGTAGACTATTTCTCTATAATCGCATCCTGAATGACTTTTTGGATGTCTTCGCGGATGTTTTCCTTAGAAAGTTTATTTGGCAAATTAGAATCCGGATACGTTCTATTGGATAAGAAAACATAAACAATATCCGTTTCCGGATCAGCCCATGCAATAGTTCCCGTAAAACCAGTATGACCGAAACTCGACATCGAAACACAACCGCATGTTGGACCAGCACCACTTATCTGCGGTTTGTCAAATCCTAATCCACGACGGTTGCCTTCACCACAAAACCAACACGTGTTAAAATCGGTAAACGTGGCTTCTGAGAAGTACTGAATTCCACCGTAATTTCCTTTCTGCAAATACATCTGCATCATCTTCGCAATATCCATAGCATTGGAAAAAATCCCTGCATGTCCTCCTACGCCATCTTCCATTGCAGCTTCCATATCGTGAACATAACCCTGAATGGTATCATGACGGAAATAGTTATCTATTTCTGTTGGCGCAATCACACTTTTGTCAAATTTTGTTAAAGGATTATAAAGTGTATTATTCATCCCAAGCGTTTTGTAGAAATTGTCAGTAGCCAATTCATCCAAATGTCTGCCCATAATTTTCTCCAAATAGTGTTTCAAAATAATGAAGGTAAAATCGCTGTAGCGGTATTCTTTTTTATCAATAAGCGGACTCTCGATGATTATCTTCATAATGGTGTCATGATAGTCATCACGCAAGTATAAACTATCGGAGACACGTTTAGTAAATCCTTCGCTATACATTTTTCGATAGTATTTGTCCATTGGCAATTTAGCCGAATCCAAAGTGGCTTTATAAAAAGGAATCCACGCCTGCATTCTGCCATAGTGAGACAACAATTCTTTAAACGTTATTTTCTGCTTGTTCGAACCTTTAAACAGTGGCAACATTTCGCCTAAAGTAGTTTCGAGTGTTACTTTCTTTTGATCGTAAACCTGCATCACATTGGGCAAAGTCGCTACCATTTTGGTTACTGATGCTACATCGTACAAATCGCTGTTCTTAACTCTAACATCACCTTCATAGGTTTGTTTTCCGAATGATTTTTGATAAATTACTTTTCCTTTTCTGGCTACTAAAATCTGCATGCCCGGAGCCATTTTACCATCAATTGCTTTTTGAACATAGGTTTCAATCTGCTTCAATTTCTCTGAACTCATACCAACACTTTCCGGAGTGGCAAAACCCAATCGGTTAATTTTTTGAGTGGTGATTCCGTCACCGGCTTTTAAGGTGCTGTTGATAGAAACCGGAAGTAATCCTTTAGCATCAATCGCTCCAAAAATAAGTTCAGCCGATACTTCTTGAGCAATATTCCCATTTTGATAGGATACAATTACGCCTGGTATTTCATCAAAATTTAAAATTCTGGATAAGGAATACGGTTTGGCAAAGCAATCTATAATTACTTTCTTTTTTGAGGCAATCGAATCAATTACTTGCAATTCAGCCACCGACAATTCTGGCGATTTCCACCAGGATCTATCCGATTTGTGATACCCAATAATTACAGTTTCATAATCGGTTAATTTAGTCATTAAGGTATCGATATTAGTCTCTGAAACTTCTGTGACTTCAGTATATTTCTTTAAAGTAGTAAGGAAAGAACTGTTGGTATCATCACCTAATTTTACGTAGGCAATTTTCTGATTCAGATTCTTAATCGGCAGAATATTTCCATCATTTTTTACAACGGTAACGGCATTTTCATACAATTCATATTGCAACGTTTCATTCGATTTTGGATTTAAATCGTTATACAGATTGATACCTTCAATTGGTTTGTAGTTGTTCAATCCTGCTTTGAATTTGTAGTGTAAAATCTTCTTAACCGACTCTGCTAATCTTGCATCGGTAATTAGGCTATCCTGATAAGCCACACATATTTTTTCTACGGCAAGCGGTACATTTTCTGCAAAAAGTAGTATGTCATTTCCAGCCATGAAAGCTTCCAAATCGATATCGCCTGGTGCTCTGAAATTGCTTGCCCCTTTCATATTTAAAGCATCTGTAAAAATAAGTCCGTCAAAACCCAGTTGGTTTTTAAGCAAATTGGTAACAACACCATAGGAAATTGAGGTTGGATAACCTTCTCGTGGCTCCAGGCTTGGAACGTTCAAATGCGCCACCATTACCGAAACCAAACCTTCATCAAACATTCGTTTGTAGGGATACAATTCTACTTTTTCGATATGATCCAAAGTAGCATTAACAGTTGGCAAAGAGGTATGCGAATCGGTTGCTGTATCTCCGTGGCCTGGGAAATGTTTTCCAGTAGAAAAAACTCCTTGGCCTTGTGCGCCATTCATTAAGGCAATAGCATGTTCAGTAACACTCACTTTATTTTCACCAAAAGAACGGTAACCAATGATTGGATTTTTTGGATTCGTATTAATATCTAAAACTGGCGCGAAGTTGAAATGAATTCCCATTCTTTTGCTTTCTTTTGCCAAGCTGGTTCCCACTTTTTCCAACAATTTCAAATCTTTGATAGCTCCCAAAGTCATATTAAAAGGAAAACGAAAGGTCGAATCAATTCGCATACTCAAACCCCATTCGGCGTCAATTCCAATAAACAAAGGGACTTTGGCAAGTGATTGGTATTTATTTGTCAAACGTGCCTGACGCATTGGACCACCTTGAAAAAAGATAAGCCCACCAATTTTATAATCGCGAACCAATTTTTCAACAGCGTTAGTGTGTATGGTATCTTTATTAGAATATGCGGCAACCATAAACAGTTGTCCTACTTTTTCATCAAAAGACATTTGATTATAAATACTGTCAACCCAACGTGTTTCGCCTGAAGTCTCAGGAAAAAAGTTTTTTCGGTCGGCTTTTAAATGTGGAATGTAGACTTCTTCATCTAAGGCTAATTCAGCTTTAGGTATTGTCAATATAGGCTGATTGACAATTTTGGTTGACGAACAATTCGTAATCAAAAATAGCAATCCTGTGCATAAAACTATACTGAATAATAACCTTTTCATGTAAATGGATTAAAAGAAACGACTGTGCCAGCTTTCGCTCGCAGGAACTTCCCAGTTTTCGTTAAATTCTTCGATACTATTCACCAAATTATTAAAAACAATAGTGTTAGCAGTAACGGCTTTTTCTTTAGCCATTCGTTTAAAATCAATTAGTGATTTATGCGCAATGTGTTCACCGTTTTTAAAGGTTACATTCATTTTATCCAACAAATCGACTTCGTATTTTTGTTCCAAGTTTTGAATAAAACTCACAGAAGAATCTATAGAACAGCCTGTTGCTTGTTGCACTTCATGATTGACAGCAAGAATGATAAACCTATTATATTTCAAGAGATAAGAAGCTTCCAATTCGGTTCCGTGCGCTGACCAATTTTCGATAAATACTTTTAACTCATTTTCGATTTCAGTCATTTCATCATCTGAAAATTTTCTATTGGATTGGTAAATCCAAATTTTAGAATCTTCAGGTAAATTTTCAAAAGGGATATACATAATTTTAATTAAAATGTTTTTACAAATGCAAAGCCTGTGGTCTTACCATTATAAAACGGAATCATTGCTGTTTTAGTATTTGTTGAATTGCTTCGCCAGTTCGAGCCTAGCTCTCGGGTCTTTTTTGAGAACCATTTGCTCGTTATCGGGTATAACCAGTATCCTGCTTTGGCACTCAATATTCCGATTCCGGCTCCGGCAACTACATCGGTAAACCAATGCCTATTGTTGTACATTCTGAAAACTCCAGTTCCGGTGGCAACCAAATAACCCGAAATTCCGTACCAAACGGATACGTTTTTATATTCCTGCATTAAAAGCTCAGCACCCATAAAAGCATTAGCAGTATGCCCTGATGGAAAAGAGTTGAATCCGTTACCGTCAGGTCTTTGAACGTGTGTTATATTTTTTAATCCTATAACTGTAATACCCATCAATAGTGCTGAAGTTGAGGCAATAATAGCTTTATCTTTGGTGTTGTTTTTGCCTTCAATTCCAAATAAATTTAAAGAAAAAACGGTCGCCAATGGTGCATATTGTGAAAAATCATCAATGGTAATTTTTTCGTCAATATGTTCAGTAACTTCTTCGCTAATATTGTTGTTAAACAGTTTTAAATTATCACTTTCCAATCCGACTATTCCATAACCAATTAGGGCTACTGGAATTATTAATTGTTGGTACTTAAATTGTAACTGCCTATTTTTCGATATTGTTATCGTATCAGCAACTCCATTTTGTCCAAAACCTAAAATACTTGTAAAAAATAAAAAAAGAAGGCAATTATATTTTTTCATTGATTTTGAATACTTGCCCAAAAATGCTTACTACTACAAATCTTGTGCGTTAGCGATTAATTCAGCGATGTCCATTACTTTAACATTGGCTTCTTGCTCTTTGGCTTTAACACCATCGGTCATCATTGTGTTGCAAAATGGGCAACCCGCAGCGATTATTTCCGGTTTGGTTTCCAAAGCATCTTCGGTTCTTTCTACGTTGATGTCTTTGTTACCCGTTTCCGGTTCTTTGAACATTTGGGCACCACCGGCACCACAACATAAACCATTAGCTTTTGAACGTTTCATTTCCACCAACTCGGCATCCAGTTTTTGGATTAAATCCCTAGGAGCTTCATATACATTATTTGCTCTTCCGAGATAACATGGGTCATGAAACGTAATTCTTTTTCCTTTGAATTGTCCGCCTTCAATAGTTAATCTTCCTGAATCTAATAGTTGTTTTAGGAATTCAGTGTGATGAATTACTTCATATTTTCCACCCAATTCAGGATATTCATTTTTCAGTGTATTAAAACAATGTGGACAAGCTGTTACGATTTTTTTAGCTTCGTAGGCATTCAGAACTTCAATGTTCATCATGGCTTGCATTTGGAACAAAAACTCATTTCCTGCACGTTTTGCAGGATCTCCGGTACAACTTTCTTCTGTACCCAAAACAGCAAAATCGACATTCGCACGATTTAAAATACGTACAAATGCTTTAGTTATTTTCTTTGCTCTGTCGTCAAAACTACCAGCACAACCAACCCAAAACAATACTTCGGGTTGTTTGCCTTGAGCCATCATTTCTGCCATTGTGGGCACATTTAATACTTCTGACATATAATTTTAGATTTTAGATATAAGATATTTAAATTTAAAATTTAAAATCTAATATTTAATATTACTCATGGTGCTCGTCGTCAAACACCTGAATAGTTACTTCTTTTTCAACTAAATCTGTGAATTTTCCTCTGTAACGGGTTGCTTTTACCAAGTGATTGTCAATCCAGTGGTAGTTTCCACCACGTGGTTTTCCGAATAGAATTCCGTGGTATTTGAACCCATGCTTTTTTAACCAAATCTCAGTATATTCTCTATGTGCTTCTGTTCTTGAAGTAAAGAAGAATATAATATGACCTTCGTCATACCATTTGTTTAACGTAACTAATGCATCAGGATAAACCTCTGCAGTTAGCATTCTTTCAGGCTCTTCGTTTGGAATATCGTCGCAAACAGTTCCGTCAATATCGATTAAATAGTTCTTAATTCCTTCAGGTAAAATCGGGCTTAAATGTTGCCCGTTTTCGGTAATGCTTTGCAAGTTTTTGTCAATGTCTTCCGCTTCCATTTTGTTTTACTTTTTTTTAATATTTCACATTCATTTGACAAATTCCCAAGCCTCACATTTTTGGCAATTTGTTTATTTTTATAGATTTATAAATAAAATCAATTATTATTCATTTTTCCAGTTTAGTCTATCTTGTTGGTTGTACTGCCATGGTGCGCCATTGTTCTCAATGTTTGTCATCATCGCATTCAAAGATTGTGGCGCGGCACTTTGTTCCATTACCAAATAGCGTCTCATATCCATGATAATTGACAACGGGCTGATATTTACCGGACATTCTTCTACACAAGCATTACAAGAGGTGCATGCCCAAAGTTCTTCTGTCGTAATATAGTCATTTAATAACGATTTATTATCTGGTACAAAAACACCTTTGTTGGCATCTATATTTCTTCCTACTTCTTCCATTCGGTCACGCGTATCCATCATGATTTTACGTGGCGATAATTTTTTCCCGGTTAGGTTTGCCGGACAAGAAGAAGTACAACGACCACATTCGGTACACGTGTAGGCATTTAGCAATTGAACCCAATTCAAATCCTGCACGTCAGAAGCTCCAAATTTACTAGGAACCGCATTTTCATCAACAGGTTGCGCTGCGAATGGATCGGCATTTGGATCCATCATCAGTTTTACTTCTTTGGTAACACTTTCCAGATTGTCGAATTGTCCTTTCGGATTCAAATCGGCGAAATACGTATTTGGGAAAGCCAAAAGAATATGCAAATGTTTTGAATAGTATAAATAATTCAGGAACACTAAAATACCTATAATATGTATCCACCACGCAATCATTTCAATAGCTTCAACTTGAGCCACATCTAATGACGAAAACCAAGGATTAATATATTGTGAAATGATGTTTCCGGAATTCATTGCCTGAAAATGCAAATCGGTTGCGTTCATAATCAGAAACAAAGACATCAAAACTATTTCGAAATACAAAATGATATCCGCATCTCTTTTTGGTGCGCCTTTCAAATCGGAACTTGCGAAACGTTTTAGTCGAATAATATTTCTTCTAATCCAAAAAATAATCACGGCTACTAAAACCAATACCGCAAGAATTTCAAAAGAACCAATCAGGAAACCATAAAATCCACCTAAGAATGAAAATATTCTGTGTGTTCCTAAAAGTCCATCAATGATGATTTCTAAAACTTCTAAATTGATAATGATAAAACCTGCGTACACTATAATATGCAGCAATCCGGCAATTGGTTTTTTAACCATTTTGGATTGTCCCAACGCAATCATTGCCATATTTGCCCAACGTGCTGATGGATTATCCGTACGATTAACATCATGACCCAAATTGATATTGCGTTTTAGTTTTTTTACATTTTTAGCAAAAAAACCAATTCCAATAACAAGAATGATAGCAAAGAGTATGTTGTCGATATACATCATGGCTTTGGGTTACTTTTTAATAGTATCGTTTACGGGTGCTTTATAGGGTTTGTTTTTCTTTCCGAACAACGATACGTTTACATAACGCGTTGGATTTAATCGCAAATCTTGTAGTAACAATTCTAATTCTTTAGATGATTTAGATAAGTTAGTATACATCGTTTCGTCTTTGGCAAGTTTGCCCAACGTTCCTTTTCCAGCTTGTACATCTGCCATAATCTTATCAACGCTAGCTAATGTTTTTTCGAGTTTCTTAACTGTGGCTCCAATATTTACTTTTGCAATAGAATCGGAGATTTTGGCAAAATTCCCGGAAGCTTTGTCAAAGTTGGTCATCGTATTGTTGATTTTTCCCTTGTTGTCAGCTAACATTTCATTAACCGATTTGGAAGCCCCTTTAAATTCGGCTAAAGTTTCGTCAAGATTGGCGATGCTGCTTTTTAGATTCGCTTTAGTTTTTGAATCCAAAACAGAATTTACATTTTTCAAAAGTGCATCGGCAGAAACCACCATTTTTTCTACTTTCTCCTGAAGCGGCGTCAATCGCTCTGCAACCAAAGAAGTTAAACCCGGTTTGATGTCACCTTTTAAAGTCATTTTTGATTCAGCAATCGATTTATCATCAAAATTTGGCGTAATCATAATTTGCTTACCACCAATTAATCCTGGTTCGTAAATAGAGGCTATACTCGATTTTGAAAAAGTAAAATCTGATTTTATTTGTAATGTCACTTCAATTCTACCTGTTGAACCTAAGAATTTGATTGCGCTAACTTTTCCAACGTTTAGTCCGTTGATTGTTACAGGTGCTGAATTAACCAGACCTTCAACATTGTCATATTGAACGTAGAATATTTTATAATCAGTAAGTAAATCTCTGCCTTTTAAAAAGCTGTAACCCCAAATAAACAATAAAATAGATGCAATTACTAAAATTGCTGTCTTGATTTCTCTAGTGATTTTCAATGTAAATCTTTTTTTATTTTGTAATGTTCATCTCGTCTTTAGGACGAGACTCGAGTGGCAAAGTTAAAATAAATAATTAAAACTCCTTGTTATTATTGCTTTAATGCTTCTTGAACCGATACTTTCTTCCCATTTTTGAATGCAATTAAAAAGGCGGAGGAATATCCTTTGGCTTTGGCTTCCGATAATAATCGTCTTGCTTCTTCGTAATTGGTTGTTTCTCCATACATATATTTGTATAAATTTCCTTCCGATGAAATTGAAATATTGCTTAAACCATTAAAATTACTCGGAACAAGCTCCAATTTTTTTCCACTAGCTGAAAGCTGCACTTTGAATGAAGCCACAGCTGAACTTACAACCTCAGGTTTAGCTACGCTCTGTTCGCCTTTGGCTCGAGTGGACTCAGGTTTTGGTTCTGGTTTTTTTACTTCTGGCTTTTTTACTGTTGGTTTTTTAGCGATTGTATCAATCATTTTCACAGGCTCTATCTGTTGTGATGGCTTGATTGCACTATCATTATCACTGGCTCCAAAATATTCCTTTTTGTAACTAATAATGGCATTGGCAATAGATTCTGCAATTTCTTGTTGTCCTGCTTCTGAATCTAACTTAGAGCCTTCCGCTTGATTGGAAATAAAACCCATTTCAATCAAAACTCTTGGCATATATGCTTTGTGCAAAACCATATAAGGTGCTTGTTTTACGCCACGGCTTTTTTTGCCTAACTGAATGAATTGACTCTGCACTTTCCCTGCTAAGGCGATACTTTGATCTAGATATAATTCTTGAGCCATTGTCATTCCGGCAAAAGATTCAGGAGATTTTGGATCAAAACCTTCATACTTTTGTTTATAATCTTTTTCTAAGGTCACAACCGCGTTCTCTCTTTTTGCCGCTTCAAGATTGGAAGCATTTTTAGACATACCCATTACATACGTTTCACAACCATCCGCGGCGTTGTTTGCATTCGCATTGCAATGTATTGAAACAAAGATATCGGCATCTGCTCGGTTGGCAATGTTAGCACGCTCAACCAAATCAATGAACTGATCTCCTTTTCGGGTATAAATCACATCAATACCTGAACTTTTCTCTAATAGCTTACCGACTTTTAGCACTACTGCCAAAGCAATATTTTTTTCAATATGTCCATGATACACGGCACCATAATCATGATCACCATGACCCGCATCGAGTGTTACTTTAAACTTTTGAGAATGAACCGTATTAGAAAACAATAAAACAGCAAACGCTGCAATTGTTGTTATTTTTATTTGCTTTATTACTTTCAAAATTTACTTAATTAATTATTTTACTGCAGACGCTTTTCCATCTGCAAATAGGACAATAAATGCATCCGAAAAACCATGATTCTTGGCTTCGCTATACATTTTTTTCGTGTACTCTAAATCATATGACTTGCCGTAATAATAACGGTATAGATTGTTTTCAAATGTAAACGAAATATCTTTAAGACCTTTGAAATCATTTGAATATAAGTCTTTCTTTTTGGAACTGGCAAAGAGCTGAATTTTATATAATGCCTGTCCAGGTTCAACTTTTACAGTTTCCTCAGGCTTAGCCATTGCCGTATCTGCAATTTCCTTTTGGTCTTCTTTGAATTTTTTATCAATAGCGCTTATATCTTCTTCCGTTAATGGTTCATTGAAGTACATTTTTTTGTAATGAATAATAGCGTTTGCTATCTGGCGTGCCATTTCGGTTTGCCCTTCATCAGAATTCAGATATTCGCCTTCTTCTTTATTGGATAAGAAACCTAACTCAATCAAAACGCCCGGCATTTTGGCTGCATCCAAAACCCATAAAGGTTGTTGTTTTACGCCTCTTGTTTTTCTGTTTAAACGATTGGTGAAATTTTCCTGAATTGTTGTTGCAAGACTAATGCTGCTGTAGAGATTCTCTTCCTGGATAATTTGAAGTCCTATCAAATTTTCCGGCTTACTTGGGTCAAATCCTTGATAGGTTTTTTTATAATTGTCTTCCAATAAAATTACCGAGTTCTCTTTTTTGGCAACCTCCATATTCATATTAGTTCTTGAAAGTCCCATTACAAATGTTTCTGTTCCGGCAGGTTCAAAGTTTTTAACCGAATTACAATGAATAGAAACAAATAAATTAGCATCAATCTTATTGGCAATTTTTGGACGGTTAACCAATTCTATAAATTCGTCTGTTTTACGGGTATAGGTCACTGTAAAATCTTTTTCTCGTTCAAGAAATTTACCTACTTTAAGAGTTGTCTTTAAAGCAATATCTTTTTCAACAAATCCGTGATAGGAATTTCCCGGATCTTTTCCGCCATGTCCTGCATCAAGAACTATAGAAAAGGTATTAGAATCTGACTGTCCAAAAACATTCAGAATACAAAAAAGGAAAAGTATTGAAAAACAGGTTTTTATATTATTTAAAAATCTCATTCACTCAAAAGTTAATTTTAATTAAAACCGAAAGGGTATAATACCAATATTTCCTTATTTTTGACCGGAAATATTGTGTAAGTTTGCCTCGTCAAAAATCAAGCCATATTTCTACAAAAATAGAATTAAACCTTTGCAAAGAAACTTATTTTATATCGTTTTTTTAACAATTTTCCTAACACTGGGAAACGCAAAAATATATTCACAAGAGTTGCAAAAGGAGCCCAATTCGTTTCCATCTAAAAATCAAGAAACTAAGCCCGAAAACACTACAGAACCTGTCTTAGAAGTTACCGAAGTTAAAGTACCTGATAGCCTCAAGAAAAAGCCTTTATTAGAAGATAAGATAAAACGAAAAGCGGTTGACTACGAAAAATTTGACCAAAAGAAAAAGCTAATCACACTCTACAATAAGGCCGAAGTGTATTATCAGGATATCGAGCTTAAATCGGGAATTATTGTCATTGATTATAATAAAAGTGAAGTTTATGCCGGAAGAATAAAAGATTCTACCGGAGCTTACACACAAAGACCTGTTTTTAAACAAGGAAGTAATGTTGTAGAACCCGATTCTATTCGGTTTAATTTTAAAACTAAAAAAGCGTTGGTTTGGAATTCAAGAACAGACCAAGGAGAGTTTAAAGTAAAAGCGGAAATAACAAAAAAAGAAAACGACTCCGTTTACTTTATGAAAAGAGCTCGATTCACCACAGCCCAAGACGTTGATGATCCTGAATATTATTTTCAAACCAATAAAGTAAAATTAGTACCAGGGAAAAAAGTGGTGGTTGGATTTACCAATATGGTTATTGCCGATGTTCCAACACCTTTAGCATTGCCATTTGCTTTCTTTCCAATGACAGAGAAAAGTCGTTCGG
Organism: Flavobacterium sp.; assembly: GCF_031381455.1. Lineage (GTDB taxonomy): Bacteria > Bacteroidota > Bacteroidia > Flavobacteriales > Flavobacteriaceae > Flavobacterium. Next base: position 33,509 of record NZ_JANMXZ010000013.1, read on the forward strand.
GATTAATTATACCAAATTATAACGACAGTAATACAAGAGGTTTTTCATTGCAAAATGGCGGTTATTATTTTGCGTTAAGCGATAACTACGACTTAGCTGTTCTTGGTGATTATTACACTAACGGAAGTTATGCCATGCGCTTCGAATCATCCTATTCCAAAAAATATAAATTTTCAGGAAATGTAAATATCCGTTTTGAAAACCTCATCAATAGCGAAAGAGGTTATCCAGATTATTCGAGAACTAATATTTACAACATCCAATGGTCACATTCTAAAGATTCTAAATCAAATCCGAACTCTCGTTTTTCAGCTTCGGTAAATCTTGGAAGCAGTAAATATTTTGTCAATTCTATCAATCAGGTTAATGTAGGTTCACGATTGAACAACACTTTGAGTTCTTCGATTTCTTATTCTAAAACGTTCAATTCTGTGCCACAAGTGAATTTGTCTTTGACAGCTACACATTCGCAAAATACAAACACCGAACAAATTAACATGACCTTGCCAACTTTGCAATTGAGTGTTGACAGAATGTATCCTTTTGCACCAAAAGACGGCACTAAAAAAGGGTTTTTTAAGAACATTAATTTACAATACAACCTAAGAGGCGAAAACCGAATACAAACTACCGATTCGCTTTTCTTTAAACCGCAAATGTTCAAGGATGCTAAAATTGGTTTTCAACACAGTATTCCGCTGAGTACAAACTTTAAAGTCTTCAAATATCTTAGTGCAACAACTTCGATGAATTACAATGAAGTATGGTATTTAAAAACGATAAGACGTCAATATGACGCAAGACAGAATAAAGTCGTTGATACTGAAATACAAGGATTTGATGCCTTCAGAACCTATTCCTTTAGCGCTGGATTAGGAACAACCATTTATGGGACGTTTAATTTTGGTGAAACCAAAAAAATTCAGGCAATCCGACACGTAATGCGTCCAAATGTTTCCTACAGTTATACGCCAAGTTTTTCAAAATACTATGACACCTACGATTCTGACGGAAGTGGCACTATGATAAAAGAGTACACGCGATTTGACAACGGAATTTTTGGTTCACCGGGAAAAAATATGTCCAATAATTTAGGATTCAATTTGAGCAATACCTTTGAAGCCAAAGTTACCGAGAAAGATTCAACCAAAACAGAACCTAAAAAAGTAATGTTGCTGAACAATCTAAATTTTTCAACAAATTATGATATTACTGCAGATTCATTAAAATGGTCTCCAATGCGTGTTAGCGGCGGAACATTATTGTTTAAACAAAAGATGAATGTGAATTTTGGTGTGACACTCGATCCCTATGCAATTAGCAATACCGGAAGACGAATAGACACTTGGAACATTGACAATGGCGGTAGTTTGTTTAGAATGACCAGTGCTAATATGACTTTAAACTATGCTTTCTCTAGTAAAGATGGTGATGATGCGGAAAAGAAAAACACTCAAGGTGAAAGAAATGGTGGTCGTGAAGACGACTTGTTTGGTAGCAATACTGATTTGAGCGACAGACGACAGAGTCAATTTGGTGACGATGATGAAGACAAAGAAGCTGCCCCAAGTGAGCTCTTTAAATATGAATTACCCTGGAATGTGACACTCGCCTATTCGCTGACGTATTCTAATAACAATCGAGAGAAAAAAATAACCGGAAACTCGCTAATGGTTTCTATGAATACTGATTTAACGCCTAAATGGAAAATTGGCGCTTCAACAGGTTATGATTTTGTGCAAAAAGGAGTCACATTTACACAGCTTCGATTTGAAAGAGATTTGCTGAGTTGGCGAATGGATTTCAATTGGGTGCCGTTTGGAGATAATCCGTATTGGGGATTTTTTATCGGAATAAAATCGGGTGTTTTGAGCGATATCAAATGGGATAAACGAAATCAGGCAGATAGAAACTTGAGATAGTGCTCAGTGTTCAGTGCTCAGTCGCAGTGTTCAGTCACAGTTTACAACCGTAAACTACAAACTATAAACCAAAAACCTTAATTATGAAAAAAATAATCTTTACAGACAAAGCCCCAGCCCCAATTGGACCATATAACCAAGCCGTTTTGGTTGGAAACACACTTTATACTTCGGGGCAAATAGCATTGCATCCCGCGACTATGGAATTAGTCCTTGATGATATAGAAACCGAAACCAAACAGGTCATGGAAAACATGAAAGCCGTTATCGAAGCTGCCGATATGACTTTTGACAACGTAGTAAAAACGACAATATTCATTATGAATATGGGCGATTTTGCTCGTATTAATTCCGTTTACGGAAGTTACTTTGACGAAAAAACAGCACCAGCACGTGAAACCGTTCAAGTAGCTGGCCTGCCAAAAGGCGTGAATGTTGAGATTTCGATGATAGCGGTGAAGTAAGTTTCCAGTCGCAGTCTCAGTCGCAGTCTGAATACTGAAAACTGAGACTGAGACTGAAAACTGCTACTGAACACTACTAAATTACCTTATCTTTGTTTATCTCCTAAACTCCAAGTCATGCTCGACAGTTTCCCCTTTTACCTCATCCTCATCTTCTCCATAGTCCTCATCATGATGATTGCCGAGAAGATTAAGGTTGCCTACCCTGTCTTATTGATCATAGCCGGATTATTGATTAGTTTCATTCCGGGAATTCCAACCATAAAAATAAATCCGGAGTTTATATTTTTAATATTCCTTCCTCCACTGCTTTATGAAGCTGCGTGGACTATCTCATGGAAAGAGCTATGGCATTGGCGCAGGGTTATATTAAGCTTCGCCTTTGTCGTGGTATTCCTGACCGCATTATCAGTTGCCTTAGTCGCGAATTATTTTATACCTGGATTCGGGCTGGCATTAGGTTTCTTATTAGGAGGCATTGTTTCCCCTCCCGATGCCGTAAGTGCTGGTGCGATTTTAAAATTTGTAAAAGTCCCACGCACCATATCCTCCATATTAGAAGGCGAGAGTCTTTTGAACGACGCTTCATCCCTAATCATTTTTAGGTTTTCCTTAGTGGCTGTTAGTACAACCCAGTTTATCTTTTCGAAAGCGGTGGTTAGTTTCTCCTGGATGGTATTGGGTGGCATTGGTATAGGGCTTTTGATTGGATGGGTTTTTATGAAACTCCACAAATACCTTCCTACCGATGCAAATATGGATATTGTCTTTACCTTGGTGATGCCCTATATCATTTATCTTACTGCAGAGGAAGCGCACTGTTCGGGAGTATTGTCTGTCGTAAGTGCTGGTTTATATTTATCCTATAACAGGCATTCTTTTTTATCGAGTGAGTCTCGTGTACGAGGTTATAACGTATGGCAGAGCCTTGTTTTTGTATTGAATGGTCTGGTATTTACGCTGATTGGGCTTTCGCTTCCGGCGGTTACAGCCGGACTTGAAAAGGAAGGTGTTAGCTTTAATGCAGCGGTTGGCTATGGTATGCTGATTACACTTGTTTTGTTTATAGTGAGGATGTTGGCGGCTTACGGAGCCGTAATCACTACGATGATTATGCGCAATTTTATCAAAGTAGCCGATACAACTAACCCCGGTTTGAAAGGACCATTTATCATTGGCTGGACAGGAATGCGCGGTGTGGTATCGTTGGCAGCAGCCTTATCGATTCCGGAGTACTTAAATAATGGGAATCCTTTTCCGCAACGGAACCTTATCCTTTTTATCACTTTTGTGGTTATACTGCTGACGCTGATTTTACAGGGATTAACACTACCCTACTTTATACGCAGGATGCAGCTCATGACACCCGAACAGGAAGCAGAAGAACAACAACAGTATAAACTTCTAAAATACGAAATGGCAGCCTTTGCCTTGGAAAAACTACAAAACCAATACGGAAAGGCATTGGAAGAACAACCATTACTCCAAAAAATAGCCGAGAAATGGGAAGCCAGCAAGTTGCTGACCGAGGACACCGAAATGACTGCCGATGGTAAAATCATCTATCTCAACATTCTTCGCCAACAACGAAAATGGCTGATTCAAAAGAACCGCAAAAATGGAAATCTGGATGAGGGAATCGTTCGTAAGCTACAGCATAATTTGGATATGGAGGAAGAAAAGGTTAGGCATTTGTAGTAGAGAAAAAGAGCAAAGAGCAAAGAAGAAAGAAGTCTGTAGAAGCCGAAAAGTCTATTTTCTATGTTCTATTATCTTTTTTCTTACTTCTTGCTTCTTGCTTCTTGTCATGCTTACGGTCGAATAGTTGTCGAAGCCGCGTCGGAGGTTTGTCGAGGCTGCGTCGAACTGTTGTCGAAGGATTGTCTTTAGCTTCGCTCAGTTCGAGCAAGCTCTCGAGTCCCCCACAGGCGTTTTTGTCATTAGCTGCGCTCAGTTCGAGCAAGCTCTCATGTCTCGCGCAGGCGGGAATCTACTCTTGCTTCTTTTCTCATTCCCCTCTTGAGGGTGCCCAAAGGGCGGGGGTGGTTTTATTCCCTGTTTCTTTTTTATATTGTCCCTACGGGACTTATCCTATGGGGATTATTTATTTTCTACCAATATTTTGTCCCTACGGGACATTGAATCCTGAATGGGTAATCTAATATCCCGTTAGGGATGAAATAGCGGTAGAAAAAGATACCCCCGGTAAACCAAGTCCCGTAGGGACGATATATTCAACGGTCTTCCATCTTCCATCTTACCATCTCCGCGTATTCAAATATAGCTGATGTGGGTGGATTTGACCATTTTGTGTGCATTCGAAAGGTTTTTGTTTTTAGCTGCGCTCAGTTCGAGCAAGCACTCGTGACAAGTGTAGCTGGTTTATAATGTACATAAAATAAAAAAGGTGAAAATTTCTTTTCACCCTTTTTGCCCCAAATCTACCATAAACTTAACCTACTAATGCTATGGTAGATTAAATGTATAAGTGTTTCAATTTCAAAAAAAAGAAAAAAGAGCAAAGAGCAAAGAATAAAGAAGTCTTTAGAATTAGACAAGTCTATTCTCAATGTTCTATATTTATCTCGGTGCACTCCAAACAATTGCTTCGCCAGTTCGCTAAAGTTTCGTTTCGGCTACGCGTCGAGTCTTTTGTTTTGCATTTTAAACTATGGGAATATAAATTTCAAAAGTGGTGCCTTTATTTAATTCGCCTTTAGCCCGAATTATACCATTGTGGTTCTCTACGATTTTTTTTACAATGGCTAAGCCCATTCCTGTGCCGGAATAATTTTCATTAGGAAGCAATCTCTCAAACATCACAAAAACACGCTCATTAAATTGTGCTTCAAAACCAATACCGTTATCACTAAAATTAATGTTCCAATAGTCGCAGTTTTGTGGGAGTGATTTTAGCGCTCTTATTTCGGTATCGCCGCGCTTTATAATATGGGTTTCTATTGTAATTACTGGTGGCCTGCCTGTAAATGAAAACTTCAGTGCGTTGCTTATAAGGTTATAGATTAGCTGACGAAACTGGAACACGACAATATTGACAGGCAAAAGCCCAACTGCTGAAATGGTTGCCTTCTTTTCGATAATAACATCTTTCAGTTCTGATTGTACGTCATTTAAAATAGGATGCAAATCTGTAAATTCGTATTCACGGTCTACTGTACTAATCCGCGAGAAAGCAAGCAGGTCATCAATAAGACCCCGCATTCTCGTTGCTGATGATTGAATCCGGTCAAGATTTTTTACACCGTTTGCTGTTAGATTTGCCTTTTCATCTGCCATCAAAATAGATATAAAGGTCTGGATTTTACGCAGTGGCTCTTGTAAGTCGTGACTGGAGATATAATTAAAGGCAAGCAATTCCTTGTTGGCATTTAGTAGTTCAGTTGCGCGTTTTTCCTTCTCTTCATTCTGGAAAATCAATTCTTCGTTTGCAATCAGCAGACTTGCAGTCTGACTTTTCAATTTTTCGAGAATGTCCTTCTTCTCCTGTATTTCTGCGACTTCCTTTATTGCACGGTTTACTTTTTGAGGAAGTGCAGCAAGGTTATTTTTGGATGCAAAATCCGTTACTCCATCCTTTATCAAATTTACAGCATTCTCTTCGCCTATGGTACCAGAAACTATTATAAAAGGTATAGGATTCCCTGTTTCTTTCACGATATTAAAGGCGGAAAGGGCATTAAATGAAGGCATCGAATAATCTGATAATATTAAATCGGGGCAAAAAGAGTTGAGCAATTCTACAAACTTTTCGCGTGTTTCTACTACTTCAATTGAAAATAACAGGCCTGATTTGGCCAGTTGCCGCGCTAATAAATCGGCATCTGCCGGGTTATCCTCAAGTAATAGAATTTTAATTGATTTTTGCATAAAAACCTTAAGTTGGATTCAGGGTAGCTTTTTTGGCAACCTTACGTACGTTGTTTAGGTAGACGGTTGGCTCAATATCATCCAATACATCCCCATTTCCTTTATAGCATGGAAAAATTTATCACTGTCCACTGGCTTAACGATATAACTGTTTGCGCCAAGTTCATAACATTTTGCAATATCCGGATCTTCCTGAGAAGAAGTCAGAATAACTGCCGGAATCGATTTAAAATCAGGATCGCTTTTTACTTTTTCAAGAACCTGCATACCTGATACCTTTGGCATCTTCAGGTCTAAAAGCAATAGTTTAGGGCGGGACTTCGGGTTTCTTTCCGAATATATTCCTTTGCAATACATAAAGTCAAGCGCCTCAGCACCATCTTTCACATGCAGAAGCTTATTGGTAAAACCGCTCTTGGTTAATGCGCGAATCGTCAGAATGGCATCATCCGGACTATCTTCTGCGAACAAAATTTCAACATTGTCGTAATTCATTTTTATTTATTTAATGGGTTAGTACTAGGAAGACTGAAGCGAAAACTTGATCCTACATCTAATGCAGATTCAGCCCAGACTTTTCCGTTATGGCGGTCTATTATTTTTTGTACAATGGCAAGCCCGATTCCGGTACCATCAAATTCTTCCTGCGAATGCAAACGCTGAAATACACCGAACAGTTTATCGTAATATTCCATATCAAAACCGGCACCCCAATCTTGTACACAATACACAACACTACCATTTTCGGCGGTTGCACTAATTTTGATTCTGGTTTCGGGTTTGTATTTTGAATATTTAATCGCATTGGATATTAAATTTATCCATACTTGCCTAATTAATGATTGGTCGCCGCTGGCTGGCAAGAGATTGGCCACTTCAAATTGCGGGATTGTGCCGCCTTCTTCAATAGCTATATCCTCTATCACACTTTTGACAAGCGCGTTCATGTTAATATCGGTTGAAGTAACCTGCTTACGGCCAAGCTTACTAAAAGCAAGGAGATCGTCAATCAACAGTCCCATTTTTTTTGAATTGTAAATAACGGCCTCCAGCACCTTTTTGCCTTCGTCATTGATAGCGTCAGCATAATCTTCTATTAAAATTTGCGTATATCCGTTTATTGCCCGAATCGGCGCGCGTAAATCATGGGATACGGAATAGGAAAAAGCACCCAATTCCTCTTTGGCTTTATTGAGTTCATCGATAGCAAGCGTGAGTTCTGTGCCTCTGTTTTCCTGATAGGCAAGTTCCCTGTTTGTTACAATTAATTCGGTAGCGCGTTGCACTTTTTCCACATTCAATTTTGCTTTGCGAATGTTTTCACGGGCAAGTTTCTTATTGGCAATAATCAGCTCAGCCGCACGCTTTTCTTTTTCGCTGTTTTGAAAAGCTAGTTCTTTGTTGGCAATAATGAGTTCGGCAGCACGCTTTTCTTTTTCCTCATTTTGAAAAATAAGTTCTTTGTTTGCAACGATAAGTTCGGCAGCGCGCTTTTCGTTTTCTGCGTTTTGGTAGAGTAATTCCTGATTTACAGCCAGTAGAGCGATTGCAAGTTTTTCTTTTTCCTGTATTTGGTAAATAAGTTCCTCATTGGTAGTAACCAATTTCGGAGTAGGTTTTTCTTTTTCGTTATCCTGTGTTGCCGGTTCCTTATCAGATATGCTATGCGCCAATGCTTTTTTAGATTTTGCAATATTCTGAAAAACCATATCGTTCATGCCAGCACCCGATTCACGAGCATTTTCTCCACTTTTTTTGGTCATAAAGCCAAACTGTTAATCAAAATAATGGCAATTTAATTCTGGAAAAATGCCCGTCTTTATTCGTTATGAAACTAGTTAAATTACTTAAGGTTTTGAGTTTCGGTGGATAATCATCCAAGATGATGAATTATGCAGGAAATACTTATTTACCGTAGTTAAAGGCTAAAGTACTAAATAAGTAAATAATAATCAATAATTATTAAATTAAAAGATATGTTCAATCTCTAATGAAGTTAGTCCATGTACTTGTTTCTTGTCTATCGTCTATCCGTTTATCATTTTTACTCTTTCCCCTCTTGAGGGGTGTCTGAAAGGCGGGGTGGTTTTATTCCCTGTTTCTTTTTTATATCGTCCCTACGGGACTTATCCTATGGGGATTATTTATTTTCTACCAATATTTTGTCCCTACGTGACATTACCTCCTAAATGGGTAATCTAATATCCCGTTAGGGATGAAATAGCGGTAGAAAAAGATACCCCCGGTAAACCAAGTCCCGTAGGGACAATATATTCAACGGTCTTCCATCTTCCCATCTCCGTGTATTCAAATATGGCTGGTGTAGGTGGGTTTGACCATTTTGTGTGCAGTCGAAAGGTTTCTTTCATTAGCTGCGCTCAGTTCGAGCAAGCTCAAGTGACCCATGCAGGAGGGACACGAGCGAAGCGACTGGCGAAGCAAACTATGTTCTATATTGTTCCGCTACGCTCCATACAGTTCGGCTACGCCTCGGGTCTTTTCTCTTGCTTCTTGCCTTTTGCTTCCGTCGCCTTGAGCAGGCCTGTCCTTAGCGTAGTCGAAGGGCCTAAGGCCTCTTCTTCTTTTATTCACCTGTCACCCTGAGCAAGCCTGCCCTGAGCGGAGTCGAAGGGTCCAAGGGCCTCACGCAATATTTTCTCCTCCCCTTGCAATACTTTCAACTTGATTTGGTACTGCACTAATTTAGAATAACTGTTTTTCTCTAAGGCGCTGCCTATACTATTTTTCAACGTGCCCAGATATCCAATTTGGTGCGGTGCTTTAGTTCCCCATTCAACATGCAGTTGTTGCACTAAATACAAGGCTGTGAGGTTGGATTGGTATTTTTGCTCCAAAGGAACTAGTATACGAGAGAGGCGTTCCTGTTGATAACTGTTTTCTTTACGTAATTTTTGAATGATAACTTTATGCTGAACGGCTTCTTCGGCAGCAACCGATTTCATAAACGCTGAAGAAGCTGCTGTATTTACCACAGCAATCATTTCAGCCAATTTTTGGATTGCAGTTGATGGCAGCCGGCGTAATCCCAATTCATACAACGACAATTGACTATGACCTACCTCCAACAATAAAGACAGCTGTTCTTGTGCAAGGCCTAATAAATCCCTGATACGTTGTTTTTTTGCTCTCATAATTTTTTTGTAACAATTTTTATACCACTGTAATCTTTTATTACAGTTTTGTAATAATTTTTTATATAAATTTTATTTTATTACAATTTTAAAATAAATAGCAAAAAATATCCACTTGTTAATTTTATTCTTACTTTAGCTTTGTCCTACCGGAACAAATACCACTAAACGTTTTATCGGGAGTAAAAAAGCATGCTTATAAGTAGATGGATTTCGGCTGTTTATAAGTTACTAGTAAGCTTAAACCAATATTATGGCAAATTTAGAACAAATAAAAAAACTTAATTTAAAGTACAATAAAGCGAGTGCTTTTACTCGTTCAATAAAAACTTTTTCAATTAATGAATCTTTAGATTCTAAAAACATTGAACTTTCTATTCAAAATAATATTAGTAGTCTAGGAACAAACTTTATTCAATACTTTGATGACGGAAAAGATGCTGATGTTGCATTACTATTTATTGATATTTGTGATTTTTCAAGTAAAAACAGTAGCCTAAATGGTAAACAAATTAGTGCGTTTTTTGATGAATATTATGATTTAGTAATACCAATAATATATGAATTTGGTGGTGAAATCGATAAAATTATTGGGGATGGGATCATTTGTCTATTTGGTCAACCATTTTTGAATAAAACCATAAATGAATGCATTATTGAAGCAGACAAATGTGCAAAAAAAATAATAGTTGAAACAAATAAGGTAGAAAAATTTAAAAGTAAAGTTGCATTTCATTTTGGTAAAATAAATTATTTTAGAAATAAATCTGCATTTTACAATGAATTGACTATTGTTGGAAAACCTTTAACGGAATTATTTAGACTTGAATCAATTAGTGAAAATGAAAAGATAAACTATTTTGTAAAGTATTCTTTTGTAAGTAACTGGAACGAAAATCTAAATCAAAACACATTGCTTTGGACTCTTGAGAAAATAAAACCAATATCAACTGATTTAAAAGGTGTAGATTATAAATATACCCAAACAAATAAATATTATAAATAAAATGAAGGGAATACTTGATGAAATAACTGCGGATGTGTTAGACATCAAAAACAAAAATTTTCAATATTCCTCTACAAATCTTGTCCCTTCAAGACACGATACTTCTCTTACTTTTGAAAGAGGTCAAGACAAGGTAGGGAAAGAGATTGAAACTTGTGTCCTTTACGTTGATATTAGAAATTCTGTTGAATTAAATAGAAAACATCATACTCAAACTATGGGAAGAATTTATAGTATATTTTCTAAATCAATGCTCAAATTAGCGAAAAAACAAGGAGGTTCTGTTAGAAATATTATCGGTGACAGAGTTATGATTATATTTCCTACTAAAGACTGTTTTACAAATGCTGTCGACTGTGCAATCTCTATTCATCATGTTTCGGAATATATTATCAATTCAAACTTCAAAGAAGTTGAATTTAAATGCGGTATTGGAATTGATTTTGGTTTATTAAAAGTTGTAAAAGTAGGATTGCATAGAAAAGGCACTGAAAATATTGATAATAAAAATTTAGTTTGGGTTGGTTATCCTGCTAACATTGCATCAAGATTAACTGATGTCGCTAATAAAACTATAAATAATTCTTCGGTTAAGGTAACATACTATCCTCATAATTTTGGGAATATGTTTGGATTGACTAGTATTTTTGAACAACAGCCCGTAAAGAAATCAAATGATTTTTATTTAAATACTGCAACAACTAAAATTCACACAAATGAAGAATTTGCTAAAAGTTTGAGTTTTAACAACACACTTGGTGTTTGTTATTCAGGTGGAAAACTAATTAGGTTTGATAAAATAGACTCAAAAATTGAATTTCCTCCTATCTTAATGACTCCGGCTGTTTACAATGGCTTCAAAAAAGCAAATCCAACTAGAATTTGTATAACTGGTAATTTTTGGAAAGAAATTGCAAATCATCAAATAAAAAATGTTGCTACTAACATATATGGCGGAACAGTAAATTGGAAAATTTAAAAACATGGAAAAAAGCTTGAAAAAATTAGAAATCATTAATCAATGGATTTCAAATTGTGATACAAAAAGTTCATTTGTGATGACGTTCTTTGGAGTCATTATAACAATAATTTTTACTTCAAATATTGGAAACGAAATGATACAATCTTTATCATTTTCAAAGGCAAATGAAATTGATTGGAAAAGTGTAAAGAGGTTTATTGGTTTAATAATTATAATATCTTTTTTTATTAGTTCAATAATTACTTTATATAATATTTATTTAACCTTAATCGGTAGAATTGATTCAAAGATATACTCTCAAGAAAAATTGAATGTAAACTCCAATCTTTTTTTTGGAACTATTTCTACAAAGACTTTTAAGGATTTTGAAATTGAAACCAATGGTGAGAATAACGAAAAATACCTAAATGATATAAATTCACAAATATTTATTAATTCTAATATTGTTACAGAAAAATTTAAATACTATAATAAAAGTCTATTATGGTCATTAGTAACTTTTGGATTTTTTTTAATATACATTTTAATTAAATAAAGCCAGCTGGTAATAGCTGTTTTAAATACATCTATGTTAATGAGAGTAACAAGTAACATTAATTTCGACGAAACAAAAAGTCTCGATAGACTTCAAGAAATTTTAGATTCAACAGAAACATTTGATGAAGTTTCAAATATTCCGAACAGTGACAAACTGACTTATAATAATGGTTATTATATAAATTGCTATGCAATTTTTATAGATGTTAGAGAATCTTCAACACTAACAACAAAGTATAGAAAACCTACTTTAGCAAAAATATATAGAGCATTCATAAGCTAAATAGTAGCATTGTTACAATCATATGTTGATTGCAAAGAAATAAATATTGTTGGAGATAGTGTATGGGCTATATTTGAATATAGCACCAAAGATGATGTAATGAATGTTTTTCAAGCAGCTTACTCTTCTGTTTCAATTATCAGAAACTTGAATTATAAACTTTGTCATAAAGGGATTGATCCAATTAAAATTGGTATTGGCATTGATAAAGGTCAAGCATTGATGGTTTTAGCAGGATTCAAAAGTAGTGGTATCAATGATGTCATTTATATGGGAGGTGTTGTAAACAAAGCCAGTAAATTATGTAATAAAGGAAATAAAAATGGTATTAATGAAATCGTTATCTCTCAAGTCGTTTATGATGACTTAAATGGTTTCAAAGGGACTAATGATAAGTTATATCAAGATATGCTAACAAAAAATTATACTGAAAATTTTTACCATGGTTCAGTAATAAGAACATCTATGGAAGATTGGTTAAATGAACAAAAACAAAAAAAACCATGCAACCCACACTAACCCTCGCTCCCCCGCTCCCGCACGAATCCTTTCGTGTGGTAACATATAGATGCTTTCGTTGTCAGCATGACAATAATGGATTCCCGCCTGCGCGGGACACGAGAGCTTTCTCGAACTGAGCGCAGCTAATGACAAAAACAACAAAATACCTATGACACCAGAAACCCAACTAAGAAAACGAATAAAAAACCTTATCATCCTTTTTATCATAGGATTGGTACTAAGCGGTATTACCGCCTTCCCTATCGAAACGCAATTGGCGGTATTGAATGCACATAGTTCTTTTCTTCCTGAGTCATTAGAACTCTGGATTAATCAGGTGTATTTTGCAGTAAAAGACACCAATACCAATTATCCGTACCTAAGTTATGGCACCGATTGGCTTGCTTTTGCACATCTTGTCATTGCAGTTGCCTTTATTGGTCCGTTGAGAGATCCTGTAAAGAACATTTGGGTAATTCAATTTGGGATGATTGCCTGTGTTATGGTTTTTCCTTTGGCATTTATTGCCGGAGCACTAAGAGGTATACCTTTTTACTGGCAATTGATTGATTGTTCATTTGGGGTTTTTGGCTTTGTGCTGCTGTATTGGTGTTATAGAAACATCTTGAAGCTGGAGAGTGGATTCCCGCCTGCGCAGGAATGACAAACTGCGCGGGACACAAGAGCTTGCTCGAACTGAGCGCAGCTAATGACATCAGATTGGTTTGGCTTCTAGAAACTTTTTTGGCTATGCAAAAAAAACTCGAATTGACAGTTCGCTTTCTAATGACTCAATTTTAGCTCCACTTTGAACTTCCCTTGATATTGAGAATCTACCATTAACGAATGACCAATTATCAGCGAGTGTTCGCCGGTTTGTTTTAGTTCTAATTCTAACTCTTTACCGAAAGGACCGTCAGCCGTTTTATCGGGATATAGGATTTGGTTAAAGCGGATGTTACCTTCTCCGTTTATTGGAGTAACTACTGCGTGTACGTTTCCGGTAGCTTCGTTAGTGAACTTCAAATAAATTCGTGGGTGTATGGAATCAATTTTTCCAATGGCGGTGTAGCTTCCTTTCTCGTCCTTCAACAGCATCAGGATGGTATCTGCCAGTTGTTCATTCACATCCTTATGAGCCTCACTATCCTTTTCGGTAACAATAGTATCGGTACTATTAACCGGAATGATTTTGACATTCTCTTTTTGATTGCAGGAGAAGATAAAAAAAGTAGCTACTACAGCTATGCAATACTTTTTCATTATCCTGAAGACTGCATTTTCATAAAAGGTTGCATCATACTTACCCTATTGCCTTCGGTATCAAAAAAAGAGATATACAGACCATAGCCTTTTATTTCTGATGGTTCGCCAATTAGTTTACCTCCGGCGGCTATGATATTGTTCATTGCCTCACGGATATCTTCAACACCAATTACCAAGGTCGGAGACTGATCGGGTGTTTCCTCATTTTTAGGATAAAAACCTCCGTTTATGGCTCCGGATTTTGCTATCATTCCGTTTTCATCTGTTTCTGTGGTTGTAACCAAGACATAGTTACCCATATCTTCACCCAGCATCTGTGTTTTCCAACCAAAAGCATCGGCATAAAAAACTGCCATTCGGTTTCTGTCTTCTGCAGGCATTTCAAAATGCACTACGGGATTCATCTTTTCCATACTAATCTATTTTTAAGCTTTTATTACGTCAGGGCTTCCGCTATAGGCTTCTACCAGCTGCGCAATGTTGGGCTTCTTCATTTTCATTATCGCCTGCATTACCTTGTTAACCTTTTTGCCATCGCTGTTGGCAACCATATCGCCCATAATAGCCGGAACTACCTGCCACGAAAGACCAAACTTATCCTTCAGCCAGCCACATACGCCCTCTTCCCCACCATCTTCGGTTAATTTGTTCCAATAGTAATCAATCTCCTCCTGGGTATCGCAGTTTATCATAAACGAAACCGCTTCGGTAAATTTAAAATTAGGTCCCGCGTTAAGCGCGAGAAACTCCTGCCCTTCAATCTGAAACTGAATCGTTAGTACGCTGCCCTGAGGCATTGGCATATCGGATCCGTAATAGGAGATTTTACCTTTTTCGACATTATTAAAAACGGTAGTGTAAAAAGTGACTGCATCCCAAGCATTGGAATCAAACCAAAGGCAGGGTGTTAGTTTTTGTTGGATTTTGACAGTTGGCATAGTGTAACGTATTAGAATTGGTACTATGTCAAATTTACTTCTAACATCCAGAAAATGTCTTATATAATACTGGAGTGGTTTTATATAATTTGTAGTTATTATATTTTCTTTTAACCACAAAAGGCACAAAGAAAAAGTAAAGACACAAAGAAAATACTTTGGTTTCTGAAATGGTGTAAATTTCAAGTTATAGTAGCAAGTATATGTAAGGTATTTTATTTATATTTACCTCAAAAACAACTATATGCACTTACGTTTACTATTATTGCTGTTGATAATTGCGTCCCCTTTATCCAACCTCAATGCACAAAATGAGCGTTTGGTTGACAGCCTTACACGTGAATTGAAGAAGGCAAAAAGCCCTCAAGCTAAATTCAAATTGTACCAAGAATTGTCTTCGTTGGTAGAGCCAAGGGACAAATACAAGAGCGCAATCTTACTCAACGCCGAGCTAAGCAACAATACCGACCTGCAGTTGCGTACCTATCGTTTTATGACTCAGTTGTCAGGGCCAGAATCCGTCTCATTGTACTTAGATAAAATGTTTGCCTTGGCTAAAGAGAAAAAAAATGAAGAATTCCAGGGATGGTATTATTTATATAGCGGTATGATACAGCATTTTGAAAAAGGCAATTCAACTAAAGCTGTAGAGCTAATAAGGGAAGCCAATACTATTGCAATGGACAACCAACTTGATTCCCTTGCTTTCGAGACAAGCAGGATGATAGGTAACATTCACAATAGCAAAGGTGAAAGATTATTGGAATACAAATCATACATGCATCAACTTTCGTTGTCAGAAGAAATAGGAGATGGTCGGATAGCTGCAGGTACCTACTGGCAAATGTTTTGGTTTTATAACACTTTGAAACAGTATCCAAAGGCAAAGGAATATGCCCTGAAAATACTGGAAACAGGCAAGAAAAAGAATTGGCCCGACTGGATAGAAGGTGGTTATCATCTACTAACACATTATTATACCAATGTTGGTGAATTTGACACTGCAAAATATTATTACAATGAAACCAATAAGTTCCGGAAGAAAAACCACACTCCTATAACAGAGGATAATGACCTACTGGACATTTATAGTGGTGCCAAAGACTATGAAAAAATGCTACGCCTTTTTCAAAAGGATGATATTAAAAAAAGTTTCTTCAAAAAGGATGGTAATACTAGTGCTTATGACTATTATGGCGGACTGGCAGAATGTTATACAAAACTTGGGATGAAAGATTCAGCATGGTATTCCCTGCAAAAAATGAAATCAGCTACCACAAAAAAGCAAGTGAACAATTGGACATATTATGCTTACCTCGGTAATTATTACAAGCTTATCAATAATGCGGATAGTGCAGCTGTATATTATAGTAAAGCAGATTCTAGTGAAGGATTTGATAACAATATTGAGGCACGCATTGAACGCTATGCCAACCTTGATACGCTCTATTCGAACAAAGGAAACTATGAAAAAGCGTATCAATATAAAACGCTTTGGATGCAATTTAAGGACAGTGTAGCGGTATTGTCTAAAGATGGTGACTTAGTAGTATTGGAGATTGTGAATGAGAATCAACGACAGCAAGCAGAAACAAGAGCAAGCCACAATATTCAGTATATGGGTATAACAGCTGGGATAGCTTCTGTATTTATCTTATTAGTGCTGTTGGGAGTTTTTAGTTCGAGTACTACTATCATCAGAGGATTGAGCTTTTTTGCTTTTATCTTCTTTTTTGAATTCTTGATTTTACTGTTCGATACTGCCATTCACAAACTAACGCATGGTGAACCTTGGAAAATTCTGTCTATTAAAATCATTTTGATTGCTATGCTCTTACCTTTTCATCATTATGTAGAGCATAAAGTGGTGAATCATTTGCTACAGCGTAAGAAAATCAGATTTCTTAGCTGGAAAAAAGAAAAACCGCAGTTAGCGACACCTGTTGAGAATAAAGCTGATGATGTTGTCGGGTAATAGTTGGTTAATGATTTATGAAATCTTCGTGCTCCCGCATACTCAGCATGACAAGTAACCATCAAAAATGAACGAATGGATTCCCGCCTGCGCGGGACACGAGAGCTTGCTCGAACTGAGCGCAGCTAATGACAATCCAGGATTACATCTCATCCAATCCCAACAATAACAACTGCGCTGTGGCTTCATTGGTGGCTAAAGGCACATTGTGCACATCGCAGATTCTAATCAACATATTAATATCAGGTTCGTGGGGATGACTTGAGTTTGGGTCTTTAAAGAACAGTACCATTTTGGTTTTGCCTTCAGCAACTCGTGCCGCAATTTGGGCATCGCCACCCATTGGTCCGGAAAGCATTTTTTTTACTTTAATGCCAACGGCTTCTACCTTACTTCCTGTTGTTCCGGTAGCAATTAGTTTTATGTGTTCTTTTTGAAGTAGTGCTTTGTTTTTATTGATAAACTGAACCATGTCGGCTTTTTTTCCGTCGTGAGCTATAATGGCTATTTCCATATGTCATTGCGAGCTTGCGAAGCAATCTCAAGTTTAAGTTATTTAACCGCAAAGGTCGCAAAGTTTTTCGCAAAGTACGCAAAGAAACTTGATAGCATTATATCAGGTTTTACAATCGCATTTAGCTTTTAAAATTTTAACCGCAAAGGTCGCAAAGTTTTTTCGCAAAGTACGCAAAGAAACTTGATAGCATTATATCAGGTTTTGTAAAACGATTTTAGTTCTAAAAAATAACCACAAATTCCCACGAATTAATTTGTGAAAATTTGTGTAATTTGTGTAATTTGTGGTTAAAAAAAGATCTGACAGGGTTAGAAAACAAGTCAGGTCTGAAGATTATTTATTCAAAACATGGTACGCAATCAAACCGTCAATTGGTCTTCTTAGTACGTTGCCTATTTTGATTTCATATTTGGCTAAAATAGCTTCCAATTCATCTTTCAAATAAAATGCTATTGAACCTACAAAATGCACCGGCACTTCTTTGTGGTTTTCATATTGCATGATATAGTTTTTGGTAAACGATTTTAATTCTTTCTTGATAATCTTTTTACAAAAATCATTATCCTTATGCTTTATGATAAACTTAGCAAAAGTCGCTAAATACGCATTTGGATTGGCTTCTTTATACAAATTAGCTTTAATATAATCAGCATCCAAATTGTATTCTTCTGCAAATTCTTTAGCCAATTCTTTGGGCATACTGTTGAAATAATACCCACGGAGTAAATGTCTTCCAAAACGATTTCCGGAACCGTCATCCATAGCAATATACCCTAATGACTGCACTTTTTGGTGCAACACTTTACCATCAAAATAACTACAGTTAGAACCTGTTCCAAGGATGCAAACTATGGCTTCTTCGCCTTTTGGCGTGGTCGCATAAACTGCAGCATACGTATCTTCATGAACCAAAACGATAGCTTTAGTAAAGTATTCCTGAAACACTTTGGTCAAAAAGTCTTTCATTCTATCGGTTCCGCAACCGGCACCGTAAAAGTAAAGATGGGATGCTTTTTCTTTGTTGTGTTCGATATCAAATTTATCGTCAAGACGCGCAATGACTTCTGCTTTATCTAAAACTTCCGGATTTAAACCCAGTGTTTGCGTAGTAAAAAGTACTTTCCCATTATCATCAATGGCAATCCAATCGGCTTTGGTAGATCCACTATCAACTAGTAATTTCATATTTTTTTAAGAGTATAGAGAATAGAATATAGAAAATAGATATAGCCATTTCTGTCACTATTTTGATTAGTTATAAAAAACAGAGTAAAGATATTTTTTTTGTCTATATTCTATACTCTATTTTCTATGTTCTTTTATTTTAGACCAGAGATGTGAACAGCTAAATCAATCAATTTACTCGAATAACCATATTCGTTATCATACCAGGAAACCAATTTGAAGAAGGTTGAGTTCAAACCAATTCCGGCTTTAGCATCAATGATTGAGGTTCTTGTGTCAGAAATAAAATCTTGAGAAACTACATCATCTTCGGTGTATCCAAGGATTCCTCTCATTTCATTTTCTGAAGCTTTTTTCAACACTGCCATGATTTCTTCATATGAAGTTTCTTTAGCCACTTTCACAGTTAAATCTACCACAGAAACGTCAACCGTAGGAACACGGAAAGACATACCTGTAAGTTTTCCGTTCAGTGCCGGAATCACTTTTCCAACCGCTTTTGCAGCTCCGGTTGATGATGGAATAATGTTTACACTTGCAGCACGTCCGCCTCTCCAGTCTTTTCTAGATGGTCCGTCAGCAGTCATTTGTGTTGATGTTGTAGCGTGAACTGTCGTCATCAAACCTTCTACAATTCCGAAGTTATCATTGATTACTTTAGCTAATGGCGCTAAACAGTTAGTGGTACATGATGCATTAGAAACTACTAAATCAGTAGCTTTAGCTTCAAGGTGATTTACTCCCATAACAAACATCGGAGCATCAGCCGAAGGTGCTGAAATGATTACTTTTTTAGCACCACCATCGATGTGTGCTTTTGCCGTATCGATCGTTGTAAAGAAACCAGTACATTCAGCAACTACATCTACATCAACATCTTTGTCATCCCATTTAACTAATTTTGGATCTCTTTCTGCGGTCACTCTAATGAATTTATCGTTTACATACAGTTTTCCATCCTTAACTTCTACTTTTCCGTTGAAACGACCGTGAACTGAATCATATTTTAATAAATAAGCCAAATGATCAACATCTAATAAATCGTTGATGGCTACTACTTCTACATTGTCTCTGTTATAGGTTTCTCTGAATACAATTCTACCAATTCTACCGAAACCGTTTATTCCTAATTTTACTGTTGACATTCTTTTTATGTTTTTTATTTATAGTTTATGGTTTATGGTTTGAACTATAAACTACAAACCACAAACATTTTTTAATTTTTACGTTGACATAATTTCAGAAACTCTTAATAATTCCTTGTCTATTTCTGAATTTCCTTTTATAGCTTGTTCCAATGGCGTTAGTGCCACTTTATCACTTAGCATTCCGACCATGAAATTTGATTTTCCTTCTAGTAATGATTCTACTGCTTTTACCCCAAGACGAGAGGCTAAAACCCTGTCGAAACAGGATGGTGCACCGCCACGTTGCATGTGACCCAGAACCGAAACTCGAATATCATATTCAGGTAGGTGTTCTTCGATATATTCTTTAAGTTCGAATACGCTTTTCCCTATTTTATCGCCTTCGGCTATGACTACGATACTTGATGATTTTCCGGATGCTTTACTTTTGCGCAAAGATTCTAAAAGACGCTCTAATCCTAAATCTTGTTCCGGAATCAGGATTTCTTCTGCTCCGGCACCAATTCCGGCATTCAAAGCAATATGACCCGCATCTCTTCCCATAACTTCGACAAGAAAAAGACGGTTGTGTGAACTGGCCGTATCGCGAATTTTATCGATGCATTCAACGACAGTATTCAAGGCAGTATCAAATCCTAAGGTGTGACTTGTTCCAAAAATATCGTTATCAATCGTTCCTGGAATTCCCATTACAGGAAAGTCAAATTCAGTATTAAAAATTTCAGCACCCGTAAAAGTTCCGTCTCCACCAATCACTACCAAGGCATCAATTTTGGCATTCACTAAATTTTTATATGCTTTTTGTCTGCCTTCAACAGTCATGAATTCTTTTGAACGTGCAGATTTTAGAATAGTTCCGCCTTTGTTAACGATGTTATTAACGCTTCTTGGTCCCATCTCTTTAAAATCGCCTTCAATCATTCCTTGGTAACCTCTGTAAATACCAATACATTCAATGTTGTGATAAGCACAAGTTCTAATAACGGAACGAATGGCTGCATTCATTCCAGGAGAATCGCCTCCTGAAGTTAGCACACCTATTTTTTTTATGGCTTTTGACATTTTTTTAGTATTAAAATGTAAAATTAACAAAGAAGAACCATTGTTAGCCCCATATTTTTATATTATTAATAAATTGGAGGAATTCAAACGTTTTCGTTAATAAGTTATTTACGTTATTAGAATTTTAGTGCCATTGCGATGCTATTACTCAACCGGAATTGCCTCTTGATTTGGCTTTGGATCGTCTTTTTTCTTTTCTTTTTCTTCAGGTTTATCCATGTCATCAGGAAGCATTGAATCATCCATCTTAATTTTGACATTGGGTGGAATTGTTTCAATTACATCTTTTTTGAAAATCTTATTTACCAATTCTTTAAAAGTATCAAAGTCAACTTCATAAGACATTCCTAATCCTTGTGTATAGCCAATTCCCTGACCAATATAGGTGATGTCATTTTCTTTATTAAAAACTCTTAGGTTAAGCGTACCATCTCTATTCACACGATATTGCACTTCAAGGTCTCCAACAATGGCGGTTTCGGTAATTCCACCTACAGGTACACCGACTTTTCCGTTAACGGTAATTCGATCATTTATTTTAGAAGAAACGGTAACACCAAAACGTCCGTCCGTTTGTTGTCCCGGAGTTCTATCGGCAACAATATATTCGGGCGCAATAGAAATTTTATCATTATCACCTGAAAATATATCACTAAAAAGACTACTGGCTTTTTCAAATAAATTATTAGACAATTGATTTTGACTAACACCATCCTGACTCAAGAAACTACCTGTAGAAAGCAAATATAAAGCTTGCGTTTGTCGGGTATCTTTATCGTCTAGTTTATATTGAATTTCCGATTTTAACGAGCTGCTTACATTAGGGAAATTAATATTAAAATCGGGTTCAGGATTACTCAAACTTCCTTTGACACCAATAATAACTTCAACATCCACTTTTTTATTGAAAGAAGGATTGTCGATCAAAACAGCAGGATTTGCTGTAGTTTTATAAACAGCATCCAAATTCAATACTGCAGCCATTGGATCGCCTGTCCAAATAATAGAACCTCCTTTTTTTACATCAAATTTTTTGTCAATCAATCCACCATATTTAAAATTATAAGAACCGGAAACCACGGAGAAATCTCCAAACATTTGAAATTTTCCTAAAGTATTAATTCTAAAGAGCAGCGTTCCGTTTCCTTTGCCTTTCATACCGTGACCACTTTCTCTGTTTAGGATTACTTCAATATTCGCAATCTCGGTAATCTCAAAATTAAATTCCAATTCAAGTCCGTTGTAATTTTTAGCTTGTGCACCGTTTGCATTTGCTTTTCTTTTCTTTTCTTCAGGCGTTTTAAAACGGATGAATTTGCTATCTTGAACTGCCTCGGCATCGTTTATCGGGATTTTAATATCCGTTCCTTTAGCGGATTCTGCATCCACTTTTATCATCAAATTGCCGGTTGGTCCTTTTATACTGGCCGAACCATTCATAAAAGCATTTCCATAATAAGCCGCATCTTCTTGGTCAACCGTATTTAAAGCCAAAAGTCGTTTGGTATAAATAGACAAATCCAACTGCCAATCACTAAATTGTTTGTGTTTGATAAATCCACTGATGCTTCCTTTGGTATTAAATTTGGTGTCGGTAATATTAGATTCCCTGATTATAAATTTGTTTTCGGTAACATCAACTACGGAATTCTTATCAAACACATAATCGGTATTAAGATACGGAATTGTTAATCCGGCGGCATCAACAAACAGTCTTCCGTTGTAATCTAAACTGTTGAAATCACCATCAATTCTGGCACTTCCCGAAGCAAATCCTCTAATGTTAGTAATGACATCTCCACCTATTTTTCCTAAAACGCCAAGGTTGAATTTATCAAAGTTTAAATCAATATCCAATAAGGTCTTGTCGTCTACAATTTGAATATCGCCATTGGCACTAAAAGCTTCTACATTTTCATTTTCTAAATTGGAATTCAAATAGAATTTACGCAATGTTTCGTCTCCCTGAATATCCAAATTCATCTTCCCGAGTGCTATATCATTGACTTTTAAGCTATCGATTCTCAAGGTTGATGTAGGCTGAAAAATAGCATTGCTTTGCTTGAAATTAATCTTCCCGTTTAGGTTTCCGTCGAATTTAAATTTCTCGACATCGGGCGTGACTTTATTCAGATTGACATTATCAAATGTGAGTTGCAAATCCTTGTTCTGCTTGCCATTCCACGTGCCAATAAAATTGATAGTTTGGTTTCCGTGTGAGGCAGTTAAATTATCGAAAGAGAAATTACTAAGTTTTTTATCAAATACAATTTTACTTTTTTCCGGATTGTCATTTTCATTTAAAAACCATAAATAATCCTTGAATTGCAGCTCTGATTTATTAAAACCAACGACATTTTTATTATCGTTATTTATGGTGTGATAAAAATTCAAATTGTAAAAGTCATTACCGCTTTTTCCTCCTTTAAATTCGGTTCTGAAATGCAACGTATCATTTGAAAACGTATTAATCATACTAAAGTCCCGAATCTTGTAATGCTTCGTTTTTATAGAATCCAACTGAACATAGGCATTATACAGAGGATTTCTGTTATCAACCTGAACCAAAATATTGTCAAATGTATTTTCATAAGCAACTACTTTTGGTGAACTAAAATCGAGTTTGAAATTCTTACTTTCGGAACTGATATTTCCTTTTAATTTGGTGTTTTTTGCCAGAGAAATATCAGGATTAAAGATTTCTATTAGCTTACTGTTTATATCAAAATCAAACTTCAGATATTGGTTTGGCAACACTTTATTGGGTTTGTAATTGGAGTAAAAACTTCCCAAAGAATTCTCTACCATTTTCTGCAATTGATTGAACTTGTATTTACCAACCACCGAACCTTCAACGGCGTCAGGAGAACTAACGATGATGGCTCTTTCACCGCTGGCATCAAAACTTGAATTAACACTTAAATAATCAACAAAATAGATGTCTTTTTTATTTTGATACGAGGCATTAGTAAGCAATAGATTTCCTTGCAGATTATCAAACGAATTGCCTGAAGCTTTTACCACAATATCGCCCTTAAAAACTGAAATAGAATCTTTAATGAAATTCAATTTTACTAAGTTGGCATAATCAATTTTAGTATGGAAGTCAAAGATATTTTCTTTTTTGGATAAATCTAAAACTCCGTTGAAATCCATGAACAAGTTTGGATCATTTACATAAAACTTCCCTTTAAATATAGGCTGCTTGAAGCTGCCGTCAACAATGATTTTGGTGTAATTATAACCGTTATATTTCAATTGAAAAACATCGCCTGCAAAAGAAGTATTGATGTATTTTTGAGTAAATCCTTTACCATCAACATCGAGATTCATACTCACTTTTCCGATGGTTTTATCATTGATTAAGTCACCCACATCAAAGTTATCCAAAATGATAGTTCCATTGTATTTTGCGTTGTCAATGTTATTGATGTCAGACATATGCAAATCGGATTCAATTATACCCAATGCGGTGTTCATTACAAAATCGGAGTTGATATATTGCTGTGTAAGTTCAATATCTCCTGCAAAATTAAATTGACCCAATTTTTGCAAAGATGTTGGAAGTTTTTTTCCGAGAATATTAGGCAGAAGCTTTGTTAAATCGACATAATTTGAAGAAATTCTTTTGAAATCTCCCTTCATATAGAATTTCCCAGGACTTCTTGGAAACAGATTTTTAAAATTGACATCACCTCTGATAGTCGAAAATTTATAATCTTTTAAATCCATATTGGTAATATAAAAATCATTCAGCGTTCCTTTGATTTTTGACTTCAGGGAGAACTTCTGATTTTTATCCAATTCTTTGTAAAAATGACGAATATCGTTTGTTGCCAAGGTAGCACTATCGACTTTTATATCAAATTTTACTTTATTATTGAAGTCGCTAAAATCTTTATTATCTCTGTTATAACTCAAAACAACACGTCCCGCTAAAAATGATTCCTTGGTAGTTACTTCTAAATGATTTAAAACAATACTTTTCTTTGTATAAATAAAATCACACGTTAAATTATCAACCTGAACGCCACGATGATCATGGAATGTCATAGAATTTATGTTTGTGGTAACATCCGGTCCTTTTATTTGAAAATCGGTTAAATGAGCATTAAGTTGGGTAAAATCAACATCTTTTGGATTTGGCCTGTTTTCGTCCAGCATTGCAAAACGGCTTTTGGTCAAGTAAATATTCTTTGATTTCATCAGGAACTTACCGCTAGCCTTTTTCCCATCATCAAAAGCAGCAATGAATAAATCCAGATTGGTTTCTTTTTCCTTTTTATAAGTCTTTATCTGAAGATAAAAATCATCCAATCTCAAATCGCCAAAAAGCAAATTCCCGTCAACTAATTTTTTGAAATCTAAAATGCTCGTTTTAATTCGGCTGGCGTAAATCAACGTATCCTTGTGATGGTCTAAAATCAGGACACTTTTCAGTTTCACACCACCAAAAAAAGTGATGGCAACTTGATCAATATTGATGTTTGTACCGTAATCTTTGTTGAGTTTGTCTGTTGCATAATGAGCAATTTTGGTTTGTACAACAGGTAAAGAAAGAGCGATGCTGAGTAATAACAATAATAAAATCAACGCAATAATAGTGCGGAAAAATATCTTTCGAAATTTTTTAAAACCGTTATTTGTTTTAATTTTTTCCAATTATTCTTTTGACTTGGGAAAGAAAATTACCTTTGCAAAAATCTTTACTTTTGATTTTCCTAGATGGATTGTCAAATATAAATCAAAAATTGCGCGTTTTATGCATCCAGAAGAAGTTTTTATACTGGCTATTGAAAGTTCGTGTGACGATACTGCAGCTGCGGTTTTAAGAAATGATAAAGTACTTTCAAATGTCGTTGCCCGACAAAGCATTCATGAAGAATATGGCGGAGTGGTTCCTGAACTGGCTTCGAGAGCACACCAACAGAATATTGTTCCGGTAATTGACGTGGCTTTGAAGAAAGCTAACATCACTAAAAATCAGTTGTCTGCCATTGCTTTTACTCAAGGTCCGGGATTGATGGGTTCGCTTTTAGTGGGTTCTTCTTTTGCCAAATCTTTGGCAATGGCTTTGAATATTCCGCTGATTGCTGTGAATCACATGCACGCTCATATTCTGGCACATTTTATTGACGAAGAAGGATTTGATAAACCTAAATTTCCATTTTTAGCCTTGACCATTTCTGGCGGACATACGCAAATTGTGAAGGTCAATAGTTTTTTCAATATGGAAATTATCGGAGAAACAACTGACGATGCTGTTGGTGAAGCTTTTGATAAAACTGCAAAAATATTGGGGTTTCCTTATCCTGGCGGACCATTGATTGATCAATTTGCCAAAGAGGGAAATCCAAAAAAGTTTCCGTTTACCAAACCAAAAATACCAGGATTGAACTTTAGTTTCTCTGGTTTAAAAACCCAGATTCTATATTTTGTTCAGAAAAGTGTATTGGAAAATCCAAACTTCATCGAAGAAAACAAAGCCGACATCTGTGCTTCAGTGCAGCATACCATTATTGAAATTCTGATGGATAAATTGAAATTGGCTGTAGCCGAAACTGGCATCATACAGATTGCCATTGGTGGTGGCGTTTCAGCAAATTCCGGAATTCGTCAAACGTTGAAAGATGCGGAAAGTAAATACGGCTGGAAAACTTTTGTGCCAAAATTTGAATACACTACAGACAATGCTGCGATGATTGGAATTGTGGGATATCAAAAATATTTGCACGATAAATTTTCAGATGCTACTGTGGTTTCTAAAGCACGAATTGAATTTTAAAAGCTATGCAACTATTCTACAATCCACACCTAAACGAAACGCTAACTTCCTTTGTTTTTGATAAAGAAGAGAGCAAACATATCATTAAAGTGCTGCGTAAAAAAGAAAGCGATATTTTGCACGTTACAAATGGTTTAGGCTTTTTATTTACAACCGAAATCACAATTGCTTCCGACACTAAATGTACCGTAAAAATTGTTTCATTTGAAAAACAGGAAGCACCAAAATTCCATTTGCATTTAGCAGTTGCACCAACCAAAATGAACGAACGCTATGAATGGTTTTTGGAAAAAGCTACTGAAATTGGAATTCACGAAATCACACCAATTATCTGTGAGCATTCCGAAAGAAAAGTAATCAAAATAGATAGATTTCAGAAGATTCTGGAATCAGCCATGAAACAATCCTTGCATTATTATCTGCCAAAATTAAACGAACCTATCACCTTTAAAGATTTTATAAAAACTCAAAATTCCGGACAATTGTTTATTGCGCATTGTGAAGAAGTCGAGAAAAAATCATTAAAAAACGAGCTAAAAACCAATAAAGATGTAACGATTCTCATTGGTCCCGAGGGTGATTTTTCTGTTAAAGAAATCCAACTAGCCATTGATGCTAATTTTATTCCTGTATCTTTGGGAACAACACGTTTGCGAACAGAAACAGCTGCGATTGTTGCCTGTCATAGTGTGGTATTAATTAATGAAGAATAAACTCTGTTAATCTCTTGTTTTTCTCTGAGAATCTCTGTGTAACAAATCAGAGCAATTACACAGAGATACGCGGAGTATATCAGAGATACACAGAGCAAAATTAAGTTTATGAATAGAGTATTTTATTTTTTTATACTGATTTCTTTTACCTCATTCTCCCAAGAAATTGCGTTGCTAAAATACAGCGGTGGTGGTGATTGGTATGCCAATCCGACTTCGCTACCCAATTTAATAAAATACGCCAATCAAACGATTAATACCTATATCAAATCAAAACCAGCTACCGTTGAACCAGGCAGTTCCGAAATTTTCTCCTATCCTTTTGTACACATGACTGGTCATGGAAACGTGTTTTTTAGCGATGCTGAGATAAGCAACTTGAGAAACTATTTGCTTTCCGGTGGATTTCTTCATGCCGACGACAATTATGGTATGGATCAATATATTCGCAGAGAAATAAAACGCATTTTTCCAAATAATGATTTGGTTGAAGTACCTGCGAATCATCCAATTTTTCAAAAGCCAAATCTTTTTGCCAATGGATTACCAAAAATACATGAACACGATGGTAAACGTCCACAAGCGTTTGGGATTTTTATTGACAACCGATTAGTATTGCTTTATACTTTTGAATGTGATTTAGGCGATGGCTGGGAAGATCCGGAAGTACACAACGATCCAAAAGAAGTTCGTGAAAAAGCATTAAAAATGGGCGCTAATATTTTGAACTACATTTTCAATAATTAACCCATAGTTTATTTCTTTCCTTTTTTGGCTAAATAAATAGCAAATCATAAAAAATGATGTTGTTCATCGATTTGTTGACAAGTAGCCTTGCTTTTTTAGCAAGCAGCTAAAATATTTCATAAATTGTATTAATTAATTAATAAACCCAAATAAAATGAAAAAAATCTGTTTATCATTAGCTGTTATGATTACGTTGTTTTCTTGTCAAAAAGAAGATGATTTACAAACCACTGCTAAAGTATCAAAAAGAGCTTGTGCTTCTCAAGAAGTACTAGAAAGACAATTAAAAGAAAATCCAGAATTGGCTTCTAAAATGGAGCAAATAGAGGCGTTTACAGAAAATGCCATGCGAAACCCAAACCAATATCGTTTGGTAAATGGCAAAATTGAAATTCCTGTTGTTGTAAATGTATTATACAAAACAACTGTAGAAAACATTTCCTTAACTCTAATCCAATCTCAAATTGACGTTTTAAACAAAGATTTCAATGCTTTAAACTCTGATTATAATCAAGTTCCGGCTTTGTTTTCAGGTGTAAAAGCTAACGTAGGAATCTCATTTGTTTTAGACCAAGTTATTAGAAAAGCGACTACTAAATCTTCATGGGGAACAAGAGATGCGATCAAGAAATCTAAACAAGGTGGATTAGATCCAACAAGTCCATCTACAAAATTAAACTTTTGGGTTGGAACTATTGGTGGCGGAATTTTGGGTTATGCCCAGTTTCCTGGTGGTCAATCAGCTACTGACGGTATTGTAATTGACCCATTGTATTTTGGTGTTTATAGCAATTCGAGTTCTAGTTACCCATATAATTTAGGAAGAACAGCAACTCACGAAGTGGGTCACTGGTTAAACCTTCGTCACATTTGGGGTGATGCAAATTGTGGAAATGATTTAGTTTCAGACACACCAAATCATGATTCAGCAAATTTTGGCGTTCCAACATATCCTCATTATAGCACTTGTTCTGGAGCTCCGGTTGAAATGACTATGAATTATATGGATTATACTGATGACAGAGGAATGTATATGTTCTCTACAGGTCAAAAAGCCAGAATAGATGCAATCTTTGTTTCTGGTGGCCCGAGGTTTTCTTTTGCGCAACCATAATAATTATTTATATAATTTTGATAAAAACTCGTCTCGTTTGTAATAACGAGACGAGTTTTTTTTATTTTTAATGAAATTTATAACCCATGGATAAATCCATTTTGTCGGAAGAAATTCAAGAGTTTATTACTTCAAATATAAATGCTGATGTATCTAAATTAGCGTTGCAAAAAAATAAATTTCCGGCTAAAGACTGGGCAACAATTCTAAATCAAATTGCCTCCAAACAAAAAGCCAAAAACAAACTTCCTACTTGGTTTAACACTTCAAATATTTACTATCCAAGCAAAATTTCCGTTGAGCAAACGTCTTCTGAAAAAACGGCTGAATACAAATCAGAATTAATTGCTGGCGACAAACTAATTGATTTGACTGGCGGTTTTGGTGTGGATGATTTTTATTTTTCCAAAAAAGTAACTAAGGTTATGCATTGCGAAATCAATCCGGAATTATCGGAGATTGTTGCGCATAACTTTGAACAATTACAAGTAAAAAATATTGAATGTTTTGCAGGTGATAGTTCTGAAATTCTGGCAACTTTAAATCAAAAATTTGATTGGATTTATATTGATCCCTCTAGGCGACATGATGCTAAAGGCAAAGTATTTATGCTTAAAGATTGTTTGCCAAATGTTCCTGAATTGCTTGATTTTTATTTTGAGTTTGCCGATAATATCATGATAAAAACGGCACCTATTCTTGATATAACCGCTGGATTATCTGAATTGAAAAATGTAAAAGCCATTCACGTTGTTGCGCTAGAAAATGAAGTCAAAGAACTGCTTTGGATTTTGGAAAAAAATTATTCCAAAAATATTGAAATCGTTACTTGCAACTTGACAAAAGAAACAGCATCAGCATTTAGTTTTGAACTCGGAAATTCATCAATTACAAATTATAGTTTACCAAAAAAATATGTTTACGAACCTAACGCTGCGATAATGAAATCATGCGGATTTGATAAAATTACAGCAATTTTTGAGGTTGAGAAACTGCACCAACATTCGCATCTTTATACTTCCGACACTTTGATTGATTTTCCGGGTAGAGCTTTTGAAATTGAAAATTGCTTTGAGTACAACAAACAAAATATGAAATCGTTTTTGGAAAACAAAAAAGCCAATATTACTACTCGGAATTTTCCGGAAACGGTAGAAAACATTCGCAAAAAGTGGAAAATTAAAGATGGCGGAACTACGTATTGTTTTTTTACAACTGATGCAAATAATAATAAAATAGTTTTACTTTGCGGCAAATTAAAATAGACCATGAATAATAAGATAATTTTAGCTTTATTCCTTCTTGCCAACCTGAATGCATTTTCTCAAAAGCCATGCGAAATAGACACCAATGTTACCGATAGTTTAGGCACTTATAAATCGACCAAACAATTCATCATTTTTGAGAGAAGTTTTGCAGGAAATTCTACAAATATATTTTTTTCTTTAGCAAACAGCAATGGCGTTTTAAGCCTTGAAACACAACTATTAAAAAGAAGTAGCGGATTTATTAAAGCCGATTGTTTTGATACCAATTCACGTATCTATTTGCAATTAAATAATGGTAAAATTGTGACTTTGCTATATGTAGGAAATGACACTTGTGGCACATTAATTCAAAATGAGAATAGTCCAAATAGCCGGATTATGACAGGTTCATTTGTGTTTTCAAAAGAAAATTATGAAGCGTTAAAAATTTCTCCTGTAACGTTTATGAGAATAAAGTTTGCCGGAGAGACGATTGATTATCCTTTTAAAACAGAATTTACGGCTGAGCTAGACAAAAAAACCTATCAACCCGAATATTACTTTATCAATTATTTGAAGTGTGTTGAAAATTAATCCGCGCAACGCCATTTCTGGTTAGAAACTTCGTCTTTATTACTTCCGTTTAAATTATAATGCCACCATTCTGAATCAAACGATTTGAAGTTGTGTTGCAGCATAATTTCTTTTAAAAATTTTCTGTTAGCCAAAATTTCTTGTGACAAGTTTTGATACTTATGACTGGCTTCTTCTCCGAAGAAATCAAACTTGGTTCCCATATTTACTTCTAACCCAAGCGAATCTACCAGTGAAATATCGACTGCGCCACCGCGATTATGAATAGAGCCTTTCTTTGGATTCGCCACAAAATTGGCATCTGGAACGATTTTCCACATCTTTTTCTGAATCGCTTTTGGTCGATAACAATCATAGAGTTTTATTTTGAAGCCTTTTGTTAAAAACGATTTGTTGGCTTCTAATAAGGCTTTCACCGTTTTCACTCGCAGGAAACATTCATCACAAGGATATACTTTTTCTTTTAGAAAATTATCTGCTGTGGCATATTTCATATCAAACACAAAATCGTTGCTATAATTTCTAAGGTTGACAAAAGCATTGCTATCGACTTCCTTTTTAATATCAAGTAAAGCTGGAGATTTCTTTGAATCAAGATAAGTTGATTTGCATGACACGAGCGTTACCGAACTGGCGAAGCAAAACAATAAAGCTATCGCAAAAAAGTTAATTATATTTATTATGCCTTTAAACTTCATCGCTTGTAAACGTAGTGAAACTTTTCTTTTTAAATGGTCGGATAATTAACCGGCCTTCACGATCAAAACGAATATAATTATAAACCCAATTGAGAAAAACTACCGCTTTATTTTTGAAGCCAATCAATGAAAATAAATGCACAAACATCCATACAAACCAAGCAAAAATACCGCTGAAATGATAATGCGGTAAATCGACGACGGCCAAGTTTCTTCCAATTGTTGCCATCGAACCTTTGTCATTGTATTCAAATGGTGTCATCGGTTTTTTATGAATCAACTTGATCAGATTTTCTCCCAATAATTTCCCTTGCTGAATTGCCGGTTGCGCCATCATAGGATGCCCTTGTGGATAGAGCTCCGTTTCCATCGAACAAATATCACCAATGGCAAATATGTTTTCATAACCAACCACTTGATTGTATTGGTTAACCCGAATTCTTTCTACTTTTTCAACCAAAGATTTAGCATCTAATCCGGGAATTTTAGCGCCTTGAACTCCGGCAGTCCAAATTACTGTGGCAGAATCAAAGGTTAAATCGGTATTGGTGCTTATCGTTCTTCCGTCGTAATTGGTTACGCGAACATTTTTCCAAATTTTTACTCCTAAATCCAGCAGAAATTCTTCGGCAGCTTGAGATGACTTCTCACTCATCGTATTCAGAATTCGGTCTCCGCTTTGAATAAGGTTGATTTCCATTTTATCAATATCCAAATCGGGATAATCTTTTTGAAGAATGGCTTTTTTCATTTCTGCCAAAGCTCCGGCAAGCTCAACACCTGTTGGTCCGGCGCCAACCAAAACAAAATTGATTAATGTATTTCTATCCGCTTCATTTGTTGTTAAAACCGCTTGTTCAAAATTTTCCAAAATCAAACTACGAATATTCAACGATTGTGGAATCGTTTTCATTGACATCGAATTACGCTCAATTTCTTTGTTACCAAAATAATTGGTTTTAGAACCTGTAGCAATGACCAAATAATCATAATGCAAATCACCTATTTCGGAGATAATTTTTTGGTTTTCGGTATCTATTTCCTTAACAGATGTCAAGCGAAAGTAGAAATCATTATACTCTTGAATAACTTTCCGAATCGGATAAGCAATCGAACCAGCTTCTAATCCGCCAGTTGCCACTTGATATAATAAAGGCTGAAATGTGTGGTAATTGTGCTTGTCAATCAGTACCACTTGAACATTCTTATTTCGGAGTTTTTTAGATATTGCTATTCCGGCAAAACCGCCACCAATAATAACAACACGAGGTTTTTTTGAAGTTGGAATGTTCATGTGGCATTAATTAATTTTCATCGCGAAAAGCAACATTGCCTTTCCATTTCATAAAACCGCCTTCAAGATTAAAAGTAGTTTCAAAACCCATTTGGTTCATAATGGCACAAGCCTGCGCGCTTCTTGTTCCTGCTTTGCAATAGACGTAATAGTTTTTTGATTTATCTAATTCGTCTAATTTATATAGAAATCCTTGTCCTTTATATATGTCGTTTAAAACTGCATTAGGAATAATTCCTTCATTCCATTCATCTTCTGTTCTTACATCTAGGATAACGGCATTAGAATCGTTTTCTACTTTCGTTTTCCAGTCTTCTTGTGATAAATCCATCTTATATTATTTGAATAACAAAGATACTTCATTGTTAATTTAAATCCCATTGATAAAAGGACAAACTTCTACTCTATTAAAAATTAACAAAAAAATAACATAACATTTGTATATACAACTAAAAACATCTTTACATTTGTACCTACAAATATTGTACTAACAATTATGAAAATAGAAGACGTGATAAAATCTACTGTTCCACTAGATGCCTCTAAAAAAGTCATTCTAAATTTTACGTATACTCAAAATGTAATTGGAGATAAATTTCATGAAATATTAAAACCTTATGACATTTCTAGAGAACAGTATAATGTGTTGCGAATTTTACGTGGTCAAAAAGGTTGCCCGGCCAATATGTGTATCATTCAGGAACGAATGTTAGCCAAAAGCAGTAACACTACTCGACTGATTGACAAATTGCTGCTAAAGGATTTTGTAACTAGAGAAGTTTGCCCCGATAATCGCAGAAAAATTGAAGTACTCATAACCAAAAAAGGGTTAGATATTCTGACTGAACTAGATCCGATTGTGGTGGAACACGAACAACTTTTCGCAAATAATTTGACGCAACAAGAATTAGAACAATTGAATACCTTATTAGAAAAATATAGAACTATTAATTAATAACTGACTATGAGCAATTTTATCACAAACGCTAATTGGCGTTATGCCACCAAAAAATTTGATACTACAAAGAAAGTATCCAAAGAAGATTTAGAAACTTTGAAAGAAGCGATTCGTTTATCGGCTTCGTCTTATGGTTTACAACCATACAAAGTCTTAATAATTGACAATCCTGAATTAAGAGCACAATTGCAACCTGCGGCTTGGGGACAATCACAAATTGTAGATGCTTCACAACTAATTGTTTTTGCCAACATTACCAACTTTGGTGAAACAGAAATTGATGCTTATTTTCAAAATCTAATCGAAACTAGAAGAATTTCAATGGAAGCGGTTCAAGGTTATGCTGATTTTATGAAATCAAAAATCTCAATACTTCCGGTAGATAAAAGAAACATTTGGACAGCTAAACAAACCTATTTAGCAATGGGTAATCTTTTGAATGCAGCCGCTGAACTAAACATTGACGTAACTCCAATGGAAGGTTTTGAACCTGAAAAAGTGAATGAAATACTTGGTTTAGACAAATTAGGAT
Organism: Flavobacterium sp.; assembly: GCF_031381455.1. Lineage (GTDB taxonomy): Bacteria > Bacteroidota > Bacteroidia > Flavobacteriales > Flavobacteriaceae > Flavobacterium. Next base: position 68,017 of record NZ_JANMXZ010000013.1, read on the forward strand.
TAAATGCATCTTTAATTGCAACTGTTGGTTATCGTCATGATGAAGATGCCACGCAACATTACGTTAAAGTTCGCAAATCAAACGAAGAATTATTTATCAATTTATAATCAATACTTAATACTAAAACAATGAAAAATTTAAAAACAATCGCAATCGCAATAGTAATAGCTTTCGGAACAACAATAGCAACAGCGCAAAGTAAAAAAGTTAATGTAGAAAAAAGCACCATTAATTGGAATGCGAAAAAAGTAACCGGAGAACACTCAGGAACTGTTAATTTACAAGATGGAGCTTTAATTTTCAAAAATGGAAAAGTTGCCGGTGGGAATTTCACTGTAAACATGACTTCTGTTACAACTACTGATTTATCAGGTGATTGGAAAGCAAAATTAGACGGGCATTTAAAATCAGAAGATTTCTTTAGCACTGAAAAATTCAAAACTTCTACTTTAGAATTCAAAAAAATTGCTTCAAAAGCAAATGGTGTATATACTGTAACAGCTGATTTAACAATTAAAGGAATTACGAATCCTGTAACTTTTGATTTGGCAGTAAAAGGTAGTACAGCTTCAACTGTTGTGAAAATTGACAGAACAAAATACGATATCAAATATGGTTCAAAAAGCTTCTTCGATAGCATTGGAGACAAAGCTATCAATGATGATTTCGACTTAACTGTAAACCTACAGTTCTAAAAAGGGAACAATTGCTTTGAAAAACCTCGACTCGTTTTAAGAACGAGAGAGTTTTTTTCATTTTTTGTTTGGAAATCAAAAACACATTCCTATATTTGTTCAATACAAAAATATAAATGAAAAATATTTTAAATAATACTTGGTGGTGGAAAAGTTTACGTCAGTCGTCGTGAAATAGTCCATTATTGGTATCATTATCCAAATAATAAAAGGCTTGTCATTCACGACAGGTCTTTTTTCATTTTAATAACTTTCATTATGCAGCAGTTTCAATTACATACACAGCACAAACAAATCCTCTCGGATACTATAACGCCTGTGAGCATTTATCTCAAGATTCGGGATAAGTTTCCGAATAGTATTTTGCTCGAAAGTAGCGACTATCATACGACAGATAACAGTTTTTCCTATATCTGCTGCAATGCTATCGCTTCGATAAAAATCGAACATAATAGCATTGTGAGTTCGTTTCCTGATGGAACTTCTGAGAAAATTGCCATTTCCACTGCTGTGAATGTTCCAAAAGTGATTGAAGAATTTGCCTCAAAATTCAAACCTGAAAACAACAATTTCAAGTTCATCAATAACGGTTTGTTTGGTTACATCAATTACGATGCAGTCCAATATTTTGAAAAAGTAAGCATTCAAAAAAGAATCGATGATTTAGTGATTCCCGATTTGTATTATGCGGTTTACCAAAACATTATCGCCATCAATCATTTTAAAAACGAAGCGTATATCTTTTGTCATACCATTGACAATACCAATAATATAAATGAAATTGAACAATTATTGCAAACTAAAACCTTTGCGAGTTACCGTTTTACCAAAGAAGGAAATTCAGTTTCCAATCTGACTGATGCCGAATTTAAATCGAATGTAGCTTTAGCCAAAAAACATTGTCATCGTGGTGATGTATTTCAATTGGTTTTGTCGAGAAGATTTTCACAAGCTTTTAAAGGCGATGAATTCAATGTATATCGCGCTTTGCGGAATATCAATCCTTCGCCCTATTTGTTCTTTTTTGATTATGGAAATTTCAAAATCTTTGGGTCTTCGCCCGAAGCGCAACTCGTAATTTCAAATAAGCATGCCGAAATTCATCCTATCGCCGGTACTTTTAAACGAACAGGAAACGACGAACAGGATGCCGAATTAGCCAAAAAATTAGCTGAAGATGCTAAAGAAAATAGTGAACACGTTATGTTGGTCGACTTGGCACGAAATGATTTAAGTCGAAATTGTACCGAAGTGAAAGTAGAGAAATACAAAGAAGTGCAGTTCTTTTCGCATGTCATTCATTTGGTTTCCAAAGTCACTGGAAAACTAAACGGAAGTTCTATGAAATTAGTTGCCAATACGTTTCCGGCAGGAACATTAAGCGGTGCTCCAAAACACAAGGCAATGCAGTTGATTGAAGAAATCGAAAACACAAATAGAACCTTTTATGGCGGTGCCATTGGCTTTATGGATTTTGGAGGTAATTTCAATCACGCGATTATGATTCGGACGTTCCTTTCTAAAAATCATAAATTGCATTATCAAGCTGGCGCCGGAATCGTCGAAAGTTCTTCGGAAGAAAACGAAATGCAAGAAGTATATAATAAGTTAGGAGCGTTGAATTTAGCGCTTGAATTAGCAGAAACAATATAATTATGAAATCGAAGATTCACGAATACCAAAAAAACAATTATTAAAATCATGAGTAATAAGATAGCCGTTATAGACAATTACGATAGTTTTACCTACAACTTGGTTCATTATTTAGAAGATTTGAACGCAAAGGTAACCGTATTCAGAAACGACGAATTTGAATTGGAGGAATTACAATCCTTTGATAAAATCCTTCTTTCGCCTGGTCCTGGAATTCCGGATGAAGCGGGTTTGCTTAAAGCTGTGATTTCTAAATATGCTGAAAGTAAAAGCATTCTTGGCGTTTGTTTGGGTCAACAAGCCATCGGTGAAGTTTTTGGCGGAAGCCTTATCAATTTGGATAAAGTATATCATGGCGTAGCGACAAAAATCACTCTAGCTGTTACCGATGAAAGTCTTTTTAATAATTTGCCAAAGGATTTTGAAGTTGGGCGTTATCATTCCTGGGTTGTTGCCAATGTTGATTTTCCAGTTGTTTTGGAAATCACTTCAACAGATGAAAACGGACAAATTATGTCATTACGCCATAAAACACTTGATGTAAAAGGTGTGCAATTCCATCCTGAAAGCGTTTTGACGCCTTTTGGCAAACAAATTTTAGAAAACTGGGTAAATGATTAGTGTTCAGTATTCAGTCGCAGTATTCAGTAAAAATTAAAAAAATGAAAATAATTTTAAACCGATTAATAAATCACGAAACGCTTTCAAAAGCGGAAGCCAAAGAAGTTTTGGTTAATATTTCCTCTGGGCAATATAATCCGAGCCAAATTGCTTCTTTTTTGACGGTATATATGATGCGGAACATTACCATTGACGAGCTTTCCGGTTTTCGGGAAGCACTTTTGGAGCTTTGTATTCCTGTAGATTTTTCAGGGTACAATACTATCGATTTATGTGGAACTGGTGGTGATGGAAAAGATACGTTCAACATTTCTACACTGGCTTCATTTGTTGTTGCCGGTAGCGGAATTCATGTAGCGAAGCACGGAAATTATGGAGTCTCTTCCATTTCAGGCTCAAGTAATGTGATGGAAACTTTGGGTGTGAAATTCAGCAATGAAAAGGATTTTTTAGCCAAATGCATGGAACAAGCCAATATTGCCATACTTCACGCACCGTTGTTTCATCCCGCAATGAAGAATGTTGGTCCAATTCGGAAAGAATTAGGTGTTAAAACCTTCTTCAATATGCTTGGCCCAATGGTAAATCCGTCGTTTCCAAAGAACCAATTGGTTGGTGTTTTTAGTTTGGAATTGGCGCGTATGTATGCATATCTATATCAAAACACCAATGTGAATTATACGATTCTTCACGCTTTAGATGGTTACGATGAGATTTCGCTAACCGCTGATGCCAAAATGATTACCAAAAACTCCGAAAGTATTGTCAATGCTGAAGATTACAAATTATCAAAATTGTTTTTTGAAGATATTAAAGGCGGAGAAACTATAGAAGAATCAGCTGGAATTTTCATGGATATCATTTCAGGGAACGGAACCGAAGCGCAACAAAATGTGGTTTGTGCCAATGCGGCGTTAGCGATTTCTACGGTTGAAAATTCAACTATAATTAACGCTTTTGCAAAAGCCAAAGAAAGTTTACAATCAGGAAAAGCCTTAGAAAAATTACAAAAACTGCAACAAATCAGCCAAAAAGCATGAATATTTTAGATCAAATAATCGCCCGTAAAAAGAAAGAAGTTGCTTTGAAGAAAAGCATGGTTTCGGTTGCGCAGTTGGAAAATAGTGATTTGTTTAATTCCAAAACCAACTCGTTGAACAAATCAATTGTCAATTCTCCATTCGGAATTATTGCTGAACACAAACGTCGTTCGCCTTCGAAAGCCACGATTAACAATAGCTTTTCTGTTGAAGAAGTTGTGAAAGGTTATGAAAATGCTGGTGCTTCAGGAATTTCAGTTTTAACAGATATGCAGTATTTTGGAGGTTCGTTAGAAGATTTGCTTTTAGCGCGAGCTTCAGTTGGAATTCCGTTATTGCGCAAGGAATTCATTGTTGACGAATATCAATTATTGGAAGCTAAAGCCTTTGGCGCCGATGCTATTCTGCTGATTGCAGCCGTTTTATCCAAACAAGAAATAAAACAGCTTTCCGAGTTCGCACAATCTTTGGCTTTAGAAGTTTTGCTTGAAGTACACAATCAGGAAGAATTAGGGAAAAGCATCATGCCAAGCCTTGATTTAATTGGCGTGAACAACAGAAATCTCAAAACATTTGAAGTGAGTTTGCAGAACAGCATCGACTTAGTTAATCTCATTCCAAGTGACTTTGTTAAAGTTTCTGAAAGCGGAATAACGTCAGCCGAAGATATAAAACTATTGAGAAGCCACGGATTTAATGGTTTTTTGATTGGAGAAAACTTTATGAAAACCGATAATCCTAGAAAAAGTCTGGAGCAATTTATCAATCAATTAAAAGGATAATGGCAATTCAAATCAAAATATGCGGAATGAAGTTTCCTGAAAACATAAATGAAATTGCTTCTTTGAAGCCTGATTATCTGGGTTTCATTTTCTATGAAAAGTCGCCACGTAATTTTGAAAACACTATTCCAAACTTACCTGAATCAATTCAAAAAGTTGGTGTTTTTGTAAACGCTTCTTTTGAAGAAATTGAAGAAAAAGTTATCCATTACAAACTTGATTTGATACAATTACATGGCGAAGAATCTGCTGAATTTTGTGATTTATTAGAACAGAAAAAAATTAAAGTCATTAAAGCATTCAATGTTGATAAAGACTTTAATTTTAATCAATTACATTATTATATAAATTCATGTAGTTATTTTCTATTCGACACCAAAGGAACTAATTATGGAGGCAATGGAATTACTTTCGATTGGGCCGTTTTAGAAAATTATCATTTAGACAAACCCTACTTTTTAAGTGGAGGCATTGGCATAGAAAATTTAGACGAAGTAAAATCGTTTCTAACAAAAGACTATGCCAAAAACTGCATCGCGATTGACTGTAACAGTAAATTGGAACTATCGCCCGGATTAAAATCAATAAAAAAAACAAAACAACTTATAAACGCTTTTAAAGAATAAACTATGAGAACGAGTTACAATGTAGACGAAAGAGGATTTTACGGCGAATTTGGCGGCGCATTCATCCCAGAAATGCTTTACCCGAATGTGGAAGAGTTGCGTCAGCAGTATTTATCCATAACTGCCGAACCTTCTTTTCAGGAAGAATTTCATTCGCTTTTAAAAGAATACGTTGGCAGACCAACACCACTGTACTTTGCTAAGCGGCTGTCGGAACAATTTAATACCAAAATCTATTTAAAACGGGAAGATTTGTGTCATACCGGCGCACACAAAATCAACAATACTATAGGACAAATTCTTATGGCCAAAAGATTAGGTAAAACCAGAATCATAGCCGAAACCGGAGCAGGTCAACATGGCGTGGCAACTGCTACAGTTTGCGCGCTTATGGGCTTGCAATGCATTGTATACATGGGTGAGATAGATATTGAACGCCAAGCTCCAAATGTTGCCCGAATGAAAATGCTTGGCGCAGAAGTGCGTCCGGCGACTTCGGGATCCAAAACTCTTAAAGACGCTACAAATGAAGCGATTCGCGATTGGATTAACAATCCAGTTGATACATTTTATATCATTGGCTCCGTAGTTGGACCTCATCCTTATCCTGATATGGTGGCACGGTTTCAAAGTGTGATTTCCGAGGAAATTCAGAAGCAGCTTTTAGTACATGAAAACAGAGAGAACCCAGACTATGTAATTGCCTGCGTTGGTGGCGGAAGCAATGCTGCTGGAGCTTTCTATCATTTTTTAGATAATGAAAATGTAAACCTCATCGCCGTTGAAGCTGCCGGAAAAGGCGTTGATTCAGGGGAAAGTGCCGCCACTTCCATTCTCGGAAAAATTGGCGTTATTCATGGAAGTAAGACGCTTTTGATGCAAACTCAGGACGGACAAATTACTGAACCCTACTCTATTTCGGCAGGTTTGGATTATCCTGGCGTTGGCCCGATGCATTCGCATTTGTTTCAAACCAAAAGAGCTGAATTTATAGCTATTACAGATGAAGATGCCATGCAAGCCGGAATTGCATTAGCCAAAACAGAAGGAATTATTCCAGCTATTGAAACCGCTCATGCCTTTGCTGTTTTTCATCATAAAAAATTTAACCCTAATGATGTAATTGTGGTCAATTTATCAGGCCGTGGAGATAAAGATTTGAATACGTATATTAATTATTTCAACTTATAAAAATGAATAGAATCCATAACAAATTATCAGAAAATAAAAAATTACTATCTATTTATTTTTCAGCAGGTTTCCCTAATTTGAATGACACTAAAAGTTTAATAAAAAATCTAGCTGAGAACAAGGTCGATATGATTGAAATTGGGTTGCCTTTTAGCGATCCGTTAGCCGACGGCCCAACCATTCAGGCAAGCTCTTCACAAGCTTTAAAAAACGGAATGACAACCGAAATTTTGTTTGACCAAATTAAAGATATTCGACAAACAGTTGCTATTCCATTAATCATTATGGGTTATTTTAATCCTCTTTTACAATTTGGAGTACAGGACTTTTTGAAAAAATGCCAAGAAACTGGTATTGATGGTTTGATAATTCCTGATTTGCCTCTAGAAATTTACCTTTCAGAATACAAACAACTCTTTGAAAACTATGGCATTGCAATGATTTTCTTAATTACACCACAAACTTCGGAGGAACGAATCCGATTGATAGACGAAAATTCCAATGCATTTATTTATATGGTTAGCAGCTCCAGTGTCACTGGGAGCAGAGATAGTTTTGATGACAATCAATTGGCATATTTCGAAAGAATTGCAGCAATGAATTTAAAAAACCCACAAATTGTTGGCTTCGGAATTAGCAACAAAACCACTTTTCAACAAGCTACAAAACACCAAAAAGGAGCCATAATTGGAAGTAGTTTTATTCATTATATTGCAAGCAACCCTATTTCCAATATTTCTACATTTATCCAAAATTTGCTTTAGATAATTTATTATATAGTATTGATAATTAATTTTATAAACATTCAATATAGAATTTATCTATGACGTTTGTTTTGTTATTTTATGTTAAAAAGAATTACTAAATTTATAACTTGGGCAATACTTTAGATTATAGTTTATCTAAAGTTCGGTATTGTCAACATGGATATTTTTCTTTATCTAGTTTTGCTTTTTCTATTCTGCATTCCGTTTATTTTATTGGTAAAAAAAGGAAAAACCAAAGTAGATATGAGCGAAGCCATGCACTAATTAACTATTTTTCAAGTTATTAACAATTTGTATCATTTTCAAAAACAATTTCCTAAATTTGGTTTTCAGGCGTTTCAAACATCAACCTTTAAATCAAACATTATGGGACTTTTTGGTAAGAATCAAAAGAAAATCATCGAAGAGCTTCACAAGAAAAGTGAAGATCATTGCAAAGAAATCAGCAAAGAAATCGATGAGTTGTTAGACGATTTGAAAACTGATTATGATGAGAATCATGAAGTCGTTAGAGAGTTCTCTTCCTTCGTGGATGAGTTAAAAACAAAATTAAGTCCGGAAGATGCCAATAAGCTTTTAGACTTTTCATCAAGATTGACTAAAATAAAACGCTGTGCTAAAAAAGGTGTTGAAGCCATGAGAGAATTGGCAAGAGATCAGCGCAAAGTAACCCGAGAAACCAGCATGGAATATGAAGAGTATTACTATATGAAATGAGCATTTGCGAATTACAAATAACCATTAACAAACAATAAACAAATTCATTTGAAATAATAAAAAGCTCCTAATTGGGAGCTTTTTTTGTGCTTCGACTCCCGAAGTTTCGGGACAGCAAGACATTAGATTTATTAATTTTGTCTTGATGAAATCACAAAATATCTCATCAAACGTATATACAACTCAGTTTAACTCTGTCAGTCTGAGCTTGTCGAAGACCTTTCTATCTCGTAAAAACCAACGTATTTCCTTTACTCAAATTCGCATCAAAACCATAACCTTCATAATTAAAACCTTTCAGGTCTTCAATCGTCTCAGCATTAGTGTCAAGTATATAGCGAACCATCATGCCTCTCGCCTTTTTGGCAAAAAAACTAATCATCTTTAAGTTACCATCTTTGTAGTCTTTAAATTCGGGAGTAATTACCGGAACTTTCAATGTCTTTACATCAACCGCACTAAAATATTCGTTGCTAGCCAGATTGATAAACAATTCTCCTTTTTTCAATTCGCTGTTCAGTTCTTTGGTAATGGTTTTTTTCCAAAATTCATAAAGGTTTTTGTTTTTCCCGATTGGTAAAGATGTTCCCATTTCTAAACGATACGCCTGCATTAAATCAAGCGGTTTTAACACACCATATAATCCTGAAAGAATTCGGAGTTTATCTTGTAGCACTTCTAATTTATCCAATGGCAAACTATAAGCATCCAAACCCATATAAACATCGCCATCAAAAGTATAAACCGCCTGGCGAGCGTTTTCTTTTGTAAAAGGTAAATGCCAATCCTGATTACGTTGCCAGTTGAGTTCCGCTAGTTTTTCGGAAATATCCATAAGTTGAGACAAAGCTTTGGGCTTTTTCTTTTTTAAGGTTCTCTGAATAGTGTTGGCGTGTTTTAAAAACTGGGGTTCAGAAAAAGTAGTTGTAGGCAATTCTTTTTCAAAATTCAACGATTTGGCTGGCGATATAACGATTTTCATTTGATAGGTGTTTGATGTCCAAAAATACAAATTCAATATTGAAAACCATATACGAGAAAATGAATTATTATGATGGTACAATTGACAAATCTTATAAAGATTTTACGAAATTTTATAACATCAAAACGCTTAGTCTATTATAATTTTGTGATACCCAAATCTTTACTGCCTACTTTTTATAAAGTCAAAAATCAAAACAACATGAAAAGAATTATTTTGTTTTGCAGAGTCTTACTTATCGTTTGCTTCGCAAGTTCGCTTACGCTCGTGTCGTGTAAAAGTAAAAAATCGGTTGTCAAGAAAGACACAACAACTGAGAATATAACTTTATTAAAACTAACTGATGCAGAAATAGTTAAGAAAAAACGAGCTGATGATTTGGGGGCAAGATTATTAGAAACTTGTAATGTCTCCAGATTCAGAGGTTTCAGCATCAACGAAGCTACAGATAAGGTTCGGAAGAATGCTACCAAAGAAAAAATTTCCGCTGTTTGCCAAAAAATCAATCAAAGAAATGGAAGATTTTTGGGAATTAATATAATTGAGATTTTCTATAATAAAAAGTCCAAGGAATATAATTTTCGCTACAACATTGATTATGAAAAGAAACTCTATAAAAGAGAACTCTTTGTAACGATTAATGCCGAGAACAAAGTTTCTGCTATTTCCACAAAGGAAGTTACTCCGAAGCCGATGTAAAAACCATGTTAAAGGGTTGGAATTCGGGCAAATTGTTGTATATTGACCAAGCATTAAATGATCTAAAACAACAATAAATGAATTCATTTTGGCAGAAAATAATTATCCGAACCATACTCAAAAAGCCTAAAAAGAAAAGTACCAATAGTACAAATTATTCGAATTATGCTTTGGCCAAAGGCTATCGTGAGTTTATAATTCTGGCTAAACGCTATGTGAAAGATTTCTTTTTAATCACATTGGGAATTTTTTCGGCTTCGTTTGGATTTAAAGGTTTTTTGCTGACCAATCATTTTATTGATGGTGGAGCTACTGGAATTTCATTGCTTGTTTCAGCATTAACTGATATTCCTTTGTACTTTTTAATCATCGGAGTTAATATTCCTTTTATCATTTTGGGTTACCGAATAATGGGTCAGGCGTTTGCCATCAAAACAGCTTTAGCCATCACCGGACTTTCTGTTTGTTTGGCAACCGTTAGTTTCCCCGATGTTACTACAGATAACTTATTGGTTGCCGTTTTTGGAGGTTTCTTTCTTGGGGCTGGCATTGGTCTTTCTGTTCGTGGTGGCGCAGTCATTGACGGCACCGAAGTTTTGGCCATTTATCTCAGTCGAAAATTCGGAACTACCATTGGCGATATTATTGTCGTAATTAATGTTGTTATTTTCGGAGCTGCCGCTTATTTTCTTGGTATCGAAGTAGCGCTTTATTCTATGATAACCTATTTGGCTGCCTCCAAAACACTCGACTTTATTGTCGAAGGTATTGATGAATATATTGGCGTAACTATAATTTCTTCACGCAGCGAAAAAATGAGAGAGATGATTATTGATAAAATGGGGCGTGGCGTAACCGTTTATAGCGGAAAAGGCGGCTATGGAAAACGTGGTCAAACCAAAGAAGTCGATATTATTTACACCGTCATTACTCGATTAGAACTCAATAAACTCAATACTGAAATCGAAAAAATAGAACCAACTGCTTTTGTGGTAATGAACAGCATCAAAGACACTAAAGGCGGTATGATTAAAAAAAGACCCTTAAAACATTAATATAATGAAATCAAGAATCTTATTCTCAATTGCTTTTTTAACGCTTTTTGTAAGCTGCAAAAAAGAAACAGTTACCACAACTAAAGTTATTGAAAAAACAAAACAATCGGCGCTAGAAGACGAATATTATGTCTATGATCAGAAAGGCAGTAAAGTTGAATTACAGCTATTTCACCTTGCCAACTCAGACAGTGTAGGCGGAACATTGAATTTTGCTTTTGCCGAAAAGGACAGCAACCATGGTGATATTTTTGGTAAGGTTACAAATGGAATCCTTATTGCCGATTATGTTTTTCAATCTGAAGGTAAAGAAAGCGTTCGACAAGTTGCCTTTAAGTTTAAGGATGATAAAGCAATTCTTGGCTATGGCGACATGACATCGGACGGAACCCATTTTAAAGATGTTACCAAAGTAAAGTTTGATTCTGGAGTACCATTGACTAAAGCAGACTGAACGAAATAAATAAACCATTAAATTGATTATAAAACAATCCTTTCAAACTGTAATAAACAAAGCAATCAATACTTTTCAGTTGTAAACTGGATTTATAATTTAATTATTAATCTGTTATCAACATAAATCAATTTTATTATTTTTACAAAATAACAAGTCTTTCAAAAAATGAAAAAAGTAATAATCCTCTTCTTGCTTTTCTTTTCTTATAGTTCACAAGCACAAACCATTGAGTTCCTTGAAAAAGGTGACACGCTTCAAAAACCAAAATACCAACAATTTATTTACCTCTGCGACAGCACCGATATTTCTACCGCTAAATTTGTGGCTAAAATAAAGTCCCGCGGCAGTCTAAAACATACTACTAATTTATACCATTTTATAAAATATGAAGCTCAAAAATTAGGTGCTAATGCTTACCGTTTTGAAAGTTTTACCAAGACTGATGGCGATATCTATGGCGAATTAATATTAACTGCCTATTTCTGTGAAGATTCGCTTTTTGATGCTAATTTTGAAAATATTCCCAAAAATAAAATATTCATCTTTGGTAACGATGATATGAACGAAAAGAAAACACAAGGGTACAAAGTCCAAGGCCAAAAATTTGAAATCGCTAGCGGTCAATTTAAAGTATTTGAAATCAAAGAAAATGATGAAATTCAAATAACCAAAGGAGGTTTCACAGGAACAACATTATGGTACAAACGAAAAGAAGGTGGCTTTAGTTCATTCCTTACTTTTTCTGGTTTTGGACTAAACGGAGCAAGCTATAGTCCGGGATACAATGGAGTTGGCATAAGTTTTAACACGGGAAAAATAAATCATGTTGAGGCAAATTTAGCGCTGGTATTGTTAAAAATGTACGAAGAACAAAAATAAATTTCATCATAATTAATTAAAAAACACATGAAACTACTAGGAATTGGTTCCAGAATAAATCATGCCGAATATGGCAAAGGCGTTGTAACGAATGTATCTTCTAAAGAATATTGGGTAACTTTTATTGATGGTGGATTAGAAACCATAGATCTCGATAGCGAATTTGAAGTAATCGAAGCTGCCGAAAACGAAGTAGACACAATTAGTTTCTATGATGTTGAGCAAAGTTTACTTTCTATCCTAAAAAAATGGAACGGACTTGCAGAACCTGTAGCCATTGGCGATAAATGGAAAGGTGGCAACATGAAATTAGTTCCGGGACAAGCTGGTTTGGCTCACAAAGATGTGCCTATAGATGTCTTTTTTCATAAAATAGTAATGCTTCGTGATCGTCTTCGAGTAATGGAACAAAAAATCAACTCGAGCAATATTGAAGAAATAGAAAAAGTAGAACTCCAACAATACATCACCCGTATTTATGGCAGTTTGACTACATTCAACGTATTGTTTAAATCTCAGAGTGATTATTTCGTAGGCGAAAAGACAAAGTAAACTTTAACCTAAATTTAAAGGGATTCCACAAGTGAATTTTGTACTTTTATAATCCTAAAAGAAACTACTCATGAAATCGAAGATTATTTCATCCGTTCGCCTTTCAGGCTCGGGTCACGAACACCAAAAAAACAATAATTTAATTGTGAGTAAAAAAATTGTTATAGGAATTTTAGCAATTGGATTGCTGATTTTCGGTTGTAAAAGTTCTTCTTCAAATGATAAAAACAAAACGGTAAGCATCACTTTTGAATCTAAGAGCGGAAGCAATGTTAAAGGCACCGCTACATTCACAGAAAAAAAAGGATCAGTTACTTTAACCGCTAATTTCACAGGCTTAAAACCTGGTGAACATGCGATTCATATTCATGAAAAATCAGATTGCTCTGCTGCAGATGCTACTTCCACTGGTGGCCATTGGAATCCAACGTTTAAAAAACACGGTCGATGGACGGATGCTGAACACCACAAAGGTGATATGGATAATTTTTATGCCAATGCTGACGGAAATGCTACTGTATTGTTTAAAACCAATGAATGGTGTATTGACTGTGGAGATCCAACAAAAGACATCTTAGGTAAAGCGGTAATTGTTCACGAAAAGGCCGATGACTATACTACACAACCAACAGGAAATGCTGGTGCAAGAGTAGCTTGTTCGGCGATTATACGATAGTTTGCCTTGGAAGAAAAAGAACTTTTATACTTCAAAAATGCTCTGGAATGGCGCGAATGGTTACACGACAATCATCATTCGTCAAAAGGAGTTCATCTCGTTTTTTACAGAGTTAGCAGTGAAGCCGAAAGCATGCGTTGGGAAGAAGCCGTTCAGGTTGCCATTTGTTATGGCTGGATTGATTCTACTGTAAAGAAACTCGACGACGAACGCAGACGCCAAATGTTCACCCCGCGAAAAGACAAAAGCGTTTGGAGCAAACTCAACAAAACCTATATAGAGAAACTTATTGCAGACAATCTGATGCATGAAAGTGGTCTGAAAAAGATTGAAATCGCCAAACAAAACGGTTCGTGGACAACGCTAGATGGGGTTGAAAATTTGGAAATGCCCGAAGATTTAGCATTGGCTTTTGCCAAAAATAAAAAAGCTTTAAACAATTACAATTCCTTTAGTCCTTCCTATAGAAAAAGCTATCTGTATTGGCTCAATCAAGCCAAAAGAGAAGAAACCAGAAAAGCACGTATTGTAGAAATCGTAAGCCTTTGTGAACAAAACATCAAATCGAGAGACACATTCTAAATTTGATTTTTTACTCGTAAAAAAGGTTTAGTTTTGCATCGTAAACATACCTCAAATGATTAACCCATCTGCACCAGGTTGGATAGACAAGTTCTTTATTGAACAAAGAGCTTCAGGGCAACCTCTTATGGATTCTGAAGAAGCTTTTTATATAAGAACACGGGCAACGGGTTTTATTTTTGGACACATAGTGAGCTTTAATACGGTCAAGCCAATTCCGATTACAGAAAGGCTTCCTGAAGAAATATCAAAAATTGGAATGCTCAATACGCTCTATGAAATGTATTGTCTGACCAAAAACGATCCTGACACAAATCATTTCATTTCAGAAGCCGTTGCATTCTACAATCTTCTGACTCCAAAAGGTTTCAATCCTTTGCAGAAAATGCTTCCCACTAGTACTGACTTAAGCAAACTTGAAAAAATCATTCACGACAGAGTACAGACTAACGAAGATTTATTTAGTAAAAACTTCTCGCATGTAATTACGAATGCGCTCCTTTTTGTGGATATTCTGGCATTCAAAAAATACCTGGAAAAAGGTTCGCTTCCTGAGAAATATTTCAACAAGATTGAAGATATTGTAATTAGTATTATTTCGCTTTCGCTAAAGTCTAAAACCGGAATTTCTGTTCATGATGAATTGTTGGCTAAACTTTTTGAATCGTCAGTGCGCTACAATAAGTTTTCTGATGCAAAAATCAAAACAATTGATGATTTAGATTTAAGTTATTTAAGCAACGATTTAGAAAAATTCTATATGGTCGATTTGGCCGGAATCAGTTTATGGAGCGATGAAAAAGCAGAAAATGAAGAGCGTTATTTTTTGTATAAACTTGGTGAAAAACTAATGGCTACAGAATCATTTATTACAGAAAGTATTGATTTTATTAATGATTTCATTGTAAAATATAAAAAGGAAATTCCTTATTTCAATAATTCTAATCCGGTAAAAAATTTCTATGACCACACTACCGAAAGTGTGCAAATTCTAATCAACAGAAACAAAAAAAGATTAGTAAAAGAATTGTCTCAAAGCAAAGAACTGATGCAGTTGTTAGCAAAATCAACTCATAAGGAATTGGATAAAGAGGAAAAGAAAAAAATCAAAGTCCAGCTGCTTGACATATGTAAATCAGTGCCATCTTTGACTATTTTTCTTTTACCGGGCGGAAGTTTACTGTTGCCAATTCTGATAAAATTCATTCCACAGTTATTACCATCAGCTTTTAACGAGAACGAAGAAAGAGATTCAACTCCATAGAGGCAAACTATTTAGCCACAGATTTACAGATTTCCAAATCATTTTTAATCTGTGAATCTGTGGCTACAGTTTTTATAGGTGCAAAATCGAGATGCGATGAAAGTTTAAAATTTTAAACTCCATTTGAAACCAATAAAAAAATCACCCGAAGGCGATTTTACTTTTAGAACTTTAATTGGTAGACTTCATCCAAATCTTTATTGGAGCTAATGTTCACTTTTAAATCGGTTACGTAGCCTGAATTTAAACCATAAACCCAACCGTGTAAAGTAAGCTCCTGCCCATTTCTCCATGCTCCTTGAACGATAGATGTTTTGGCCAAATCAAAAACCTGTTCTTTGGCATTTATTTCAACAAAAGCATTAAAACGGTCATCTTCATTGATGATAGAATCTAGATATTGGTCATGCAAACGATAAACATCTTTGATGTGTCGAATCCAGTTGTCGATAATCCCAATAGAATCATTTCCCATGGCAGCTTTTATGCCACCACAACCATAATGTCCGCAAACAATTACATGCTTTACTTTTAAAACATTCACAGCATAATCTAGAACACTTAACATATTCATATCAGAATGCACAACCATATTGGCTATGTTTCTGTGAACAAAAACTTCGCCTGGCTTGGCACCGATAATCTCATTCGCAGGAACACGGCTATCGGAACAACCAATCCATAATAAAGGTGGTGTTTGACCTTTGGCTAAATCTTTGAAATAATTTGGGTCTTTTTCTAATTTTCTTACAACCCATTCTTTATTGTTGTCTAGTATTTTTTTATAAAAATCGCTCATTGTTTAATATTGTTTTTCAATCGTAAAAACACTTTTACTATTTGATTATAAAAGTAAGGAATTACTATTTAGGTTTATACTATTTTTTAATCATTAAAATTTTCGTCAATAATTTCTCTTTTAACGGTTTTCCGTTTCATCACATCATAATAATGTTCAATTCTAACCTTGTTAGGAGTTTCTACACTATTCTCAAGCTGATATGCCTTTTTGAAACCTTTTAGTTTTACTTTAATATTTTCATCTTTGGCTCTAGTAGTTTTAAACTCGCGAAGCAAATCCAAAATATCATGTGCAATATAAACGGTATCATTTGCATTAATAATCACTTTTGAATTTTCAGGGATTTCCATCAGCGTTGATTTAATTGCAGCTTTGTTCAAAAACGAAACTTCCTGCGCTAAATCAATATGGATAACATCACCATCAGCATATTCTTCTTTTCTGAAATTATAAGCACGCTTCAAATTGCCTTTCAAGACAAAAATAATACTGATTACAATACCCAACGCAACACCTTTCAACAAATCGGTAAAAACAACCCCAAGAAATGTTGCTATAAAAGGAATAAATTGATATTTTCCTCTTTCCCAAAAATGTTTAATTACTCTAGGATTAGCCAATTTGTAGCCCACCAATAGTAAAACGGCGGCTAATGTTGCCAATGGTATTTTATTAAGAATAAATGGAATTGTCAAAACACTTACAAGTAATAATACACCGTGAATAATGGCTGACATTTTGGATTTTGCTCCAGCTGCATTGTTTGCCGACGTTCTTACCACCACCGAGGTCATTGGCAATCCACCAATAAAACCACTCAATATATTTCCAATTCCTTGCGCTTTTAATTCCACGTTGGTATCGGTGTAACGCTTTTGAGCATCCATTCTGTCAGCAGCTTCAATACATAAAAGCGTTTCAATTGAAGCCACCACAGCAATAGTAATTCCAACTATCCAAACTTTAGAATTATATAGTGCTGAAAAATCAGGTGTTATGATGATATTTTTAAATTCCTCTAGTGAAGTTGGTACTGGCAAACTAACTAAATGTTCTTTCAAAACAGCTAAATTACTGTTGGATTGAATAAAAAATTCGTTTAAAATAATACTTACAATTACCGCAATTAAAGCAGGTGGAATCAACTTTATCTTTTTCAAGAATTCCACTTTATTCCATAAAATCAGTATGGCTAATGAAACAAGTGTAATCAAAATTGAGCCCAATTGAATGTGGTTAAATACCTGAAATAATTCCGAAAAAGTGTTCTGACCGTCAGTTTGGAAAAAAGCTTCGTCCCCTTCAAAATCGGGATCGTACCCAAAAGCATGCGGAATTTGCTTTAATATTATAATAACACCAATTCCTGCAAGCATTCCTTCAATAACATTGGTTGGAAAATAATTAGAAATACTCCCCGATTTTATAAAACCCAATACCAATTGTAAAACACCTGCTAAAACAACAGCTGTTAAAAAAATATTGAATGCACCCAAATCGGTTATGGCGGTTAAAACTATAGCTGTTAAACCCGCAGCTGGACCAGAAACACTGAGATGGGATTTACTTAAATACCCCACAACGATTCCGCCTACAATACCAGCTATAATTCCCGAAAATAGTGGTGCGCCAGAAGCCAAAGCGATTCCTAAACACAATGGAAGTGCCACCAAAAAAACAACTAAACCTGATGCGAAATCAGATTTGAGGTTTGCAAAAAGATTGATTTTTTTTGTCATTACCTTATAATTAATTAATACGAATATTGTTTCGCTAAAGCGAAAAAAATTAGACAGATGTATTAAACTAATTCGGGCGGAGGAATGAAGATTTCCTCTGCTATATTATCATGACGTGTTAAATTTTCAAAAATAATTTTAGAATTTTGATGCTCAACTACTTCCATAAATGGATAGTCAAAATTCAGCCTTAAATCGGCTTTTATTTCTTTGTGATTTTCTTCTTCGGCAAAACTATAGAACATTGATATATCCGAATTCTTTTCTATCAACGTAACTATAGTTGGCGTTGTCAGAAAAGTTATAAATACAAATAGTGTGAATTTTGCTATTAATTTCATATTGCAAAAATACCTTTTCATTTTACAAAAGAAAATTCTATTATATATTTTTTAACATTCGTTAGCTATAAATTAAATTTATAGGTTTTATATTTGTATCAAATTTTACTATATAATGACAATTACACAATTAAAATATGTTCTGGCAGTAGCTGAATACAAGAACTTTACACTTGCGGCCGAAAAATGTTTTGTTACCCAACCAACCTTGAGTATGCAAATTCAAAAGATCGAAGAGGAATTGGGCATACAAATTTTTGACAGAACCAAGAAACCTATTCAGCTGACAGAAATTGGACAGAAAATTGTCAATCAATCCAAGAATATTGTTAATGAAGCAGATAGAATTCAAGATATTGTCGATCAGCAAAAAGGATTTATAGGTGGTGAATTTCGATTGGGAATTATACCAACGATAATGCCTACATTACTACCAATGTTCCTTAATAATTTTATCAAAAAATATCCAAAAGTAAAGCTCATTATTGAGGAATTAAACACAGATGAAATTATACTAAAACTGAACAACGGACATTTAGATGCCGCGATAGCCGCAACACCATTAGAAGAAGAAAAAATAAAAGAAGTTGTATTATATTTTGAACCATTTGTGGCTTATATTCCAGAAGGTCATAGTAATTTTCAAAAGCAGGAAATTGAAGTCGACGATTTAAATTTAGATGAAATCTTATTACTGCAAGATGGCCACTGTTTTAGGGATGGTATTTTGAATCTGTGCAAAAATGTAGCTGCAAATGAAAAAGCGCATTTTCAAATTGAAAGCGGAAGTTTTGAAACCCTGATAAAATTGGCCGATGAAGGTTTAGGAACCACACTACTTCCCTATTTGCACACTTTGGATTTAAAAGAAAAGGACCAGCTTAAACTGCGACATTTCAAAGAGCCAAAACCAGCACGAGAAGTAAGTCTAATTTTTCCGAAAAACGAATTGAAAATTCATATTATTGATGCTTTGAGAAGCACTATAGCCGGAGTGGTAAAAGGTGCGATTGTCTTTCAGAATGTACAAATCATAAGTCCACTTCAAAAAAAATAAGGAGCTTTGCACAAACTCCTTATTTTATCTCTGCTAACTAACTACAGACAAACATTGTTTTAATTCAGGATGCTCAGCCGTAAAGAATTGCAACCATTTTTTTAATTGTTCAACCTCGTAAGGCAATAAATTTTTAATGGCCTTTTTTAGTTCTTTTTTAAAAAGAACAGGATCGAAGCTTACTCTTTCGAGTACCGATTTTGTGTAATCATAGATCATTCTAGGCATATTTGGTTAAGATTTGGGGTTATCTTTTTGTAAGAACGTTTAGTAAAAGTATATCAAAAAAAGTTCTTGTACAAAAAAATAAGCTAAAAATTATCGTTAAAATACTACTTTAGTCGACAAAATGCAATTATTAACATTTTTTTTAAGTTTTAACTTACTAAAATGTTTTTGTCTAGAAGCTCATAAAGCCATTTTTGCATTTCCGGTTTATCAGCAGTAAAATAAAATAACCAATTAATTAGATTTTCCCTTTCATAAGGTAACAGCGTTTTGGACGCCTTAATCAATTCTTTTACAAATAAGTCTTTGTCTCTACTAACCTTAATAATTGAAGATTTTGTATAATCATACATCATTTGTCCCATAATAGTGTTGTTTAAGATTATACTTCTATTTACGAAACAATTAACTTTACAGTTTCCCTAACTCCTAAATAAAAAAAAGGAACCTTTAAGTTCCTTTTAGTTTTATTTATTGTTAATGAGCAACATACAATGCTGCAGTTCTGGTTTTTCCTTAATAAATTTTGAAAGCCATGTTGCTAATTCTTCTAATTCAAAAGGCAACAAGACTTTACATGCTTTTTCAAGTTCTTTGCAGAAAAGAGAAACGTCAAAACTGACTCTTTTCAGCACATTCTTTGTGTGGTCTAACATTGATTTAGACATAGAAAATTGTTAGATTAAATTAAATATAAAGGTAAGAACGGGTTTAGATATATCAAATGTAAATAATATTATTTTCCACTTATTAAAATTTGTTTAAAACTTTACGCTTTAAATATGTTAAAATTTCAAAGTGCTTTGGTGGCGCGCAACATCTCTCTTTTGCCTGGCGCACCAGATAATTTTTCTACAGAAAAACCTGCAGATAACATCGCGTTTTTTATAGAAGTCCGGCATGCATAAGTCACCAAAACACCATTTGGCTTTAAAGACTTAAACATGGAGGCAAAGATTGCTTCTGACCAAAGCTCAGGTTGCACCCTGAAACCAAAAGCATCAAAATAAATCAAATCGAAAGCAGCTTCATCCTGAATATCCTGAAAAAACTGCTTGCGTTTGGTTAGTGTAAAATTATCCGAAAGTGAATGCTGTTGTTCCCAATGACATTCGTGCAGTTGTTTGAATATTGCTGCCTCACTGGCGTCAATTTCCTTTGGGTAATTCATTTTCATGGCTTCATCGATTGCAACAGGATACGCTTCTACTCCAACGTAATCAATAGCTTGCCTATTCTTTTTGGATTCTAAATACGTGATAAAACAATTTAAGCCTGTCCCGAAACCAATTTCTAATACAGCAATGGGTTGTCCTTCGAAAAGTGACCCGAGCTTTTGCGAATTGGCGAAGCACAACCCATTTTTTATGAATACGTGATAGGCCTCCTGAATGGCGCCGTGTTTTGAGTGATAAGTTTCATCCCATTCCGGCAAATGAATGGTTGTTGAACCATCATTGGTTTTGATAATTTCGCGTTTCAAAATTATTTGATATACAATTTCTTGATTCTCGGAATTGGTCCGCCACATTTATTTTCGTGACACTTTAAGCAAGCATCAACTCCGGCATTGAAATGTTCGGTTGCGTTTTTTAAATCACTATAAATCAACTGTTGTGCTGCTATGTAGTCTTTTGCTTTTTGTCTAAAAAACAAATCATTATCCGTTTCATCCGTAAATTTTGCAGTGTAAATATTCAAAAAATGCTTTGGAAATGTACCAAGAGTATCTCCCTTTTGAATGCGTTCTTTCAACCGTTTATTGTCAACATACATTTGTTCCATCAAAGCTGCCATTTCTGACATTTGATACATTTCCAGTTTCTTTTCTTTGTCAGGAGAACATTTTTCTTCTTCAACCTTTGGCTCTTTCTTCTGACAGGAAAAAAAACTAAAAACTAAAACAATCGCAATTATTTTTTTCATTAATGCTGAATTTATTTACTGCGTCAGTCGCTATGCTCGTGTCAGTATCTTTTTTTAGGAGCTATATCCCGCTTTCCGTTGCAATCTTTTTGTTTTGTTAAAAAGCCCTCTCCCGAAGCTTCGGGAGCGCTCAGGGTGACAAAACAAAAAGGATTTTCACTACAATCGGGGCTAGTTACTTCAGTATAGATTATTTTTTGATGTAAACACCATCCGCCAAAAACGAATAAGTAACTTCCGGTTTGGTAATTTTGGCAATTTCGGCTGCTGATTTTCCACCATCTTTGGCATAATGTCGTAACGATTCAACCGATTCTACATCAACAAACGCTTTTCCGTTTACAATGGCTTCGCTGTTATCTGCATTCAACGGAACGAAGAAACCATAATCTTTAAATTTTACAAATGATTCATCATCACCTGCTAAATTCATTTTCATCCAACAGCCTTTCTTTTTGCAAACTGCTTTAATATTTGATTGGAATTGAACCCTAATCGTATCGCCTTTTTTAAGTGTTTTATACTTTTTCAACATTTGTTCTTTCGTATAAATTTTAGATACTTTAAATTTATCTCCAAACGAAGCGTACTCTTTATTGTCAAATGCTTTTGCTTTTTTCTGCGCCATCACTGCTGTTCCAACACATAATAACAGCATAATTAGGATAACATTTACTTTTTTCATAATTGTGATATTTTAATGAATTGCGAATATAAACAGTTTAGAAAAAATCAATTACTAAATTAACAATTATTTTGAGTTTTTATTGTGAAATTAATCCCTCAAATAGTCAAAAAAATGTCATTTCAAAAAAAATATTCATTTTTTTTTACGGATGCAAAATACTATCATATTTTTATTAGTTTTACAAAAACTAACAACACAACTATAATTTTCAGAAAACAAATTATAAGATGTTAATTGTCAATGATTTGAATTGTTTTCCGAATTAAATCCAGTATTAAATGATGTTAAAAACTACCTGCGAAATCGATATAGTTAGAGCAAATTCCTCAAAAATTACTGAAGTCGATTTTGAAAATCTTACCTTCGGAAATGTATTTACGGACCACATGTTGGTTTGTGATTTCAAAGAAGGTAAATGGCAAAAACCCGTTATCAAACCTTACGAACCTTTCTTAATTGATCCTTCGGCAAAAGTGTTCCACTATGGACAAGCCATTTTTGAAGGAATGAAAGCCTATAAAGACGAAAACAATGATGTGTGGCTTTTTAGACCAGATGAAAATCTGAATCGTTTTAACAAATCGGCAGTGAGAATGGCAATGCCCGAAATTCCGGAAGATATCTTTATTGGTGGTTTAAAAACCATTGTAGATATAGAAAGAAATTGGGTTAAGAAAGGATTGGGAAACACTTTGTATATCAGACCTTTTATGATTGCGATTGGTTCAGGAGTTATTGCTCAACCATCAACACAATATAGATTTATGATTATCCTTTCGCCTGCACGCTCCTATTATTCTGGGGAAGTGAAAGTGATTATTGCCGAGCATTACAGTCGTGCTGCCAATGGTGGAATCGGTGCAGCAAAAGCAGCCGGAAATTATTCAGCACAATTTTATCCGCAAAAACTAGCACAAGAACAAGGTTTCCAACAAATCATTTGGACAGATGATGCCACGCACACCAAGCTGGAAGAAGCAGGAACTATGAACGTTTTCTTTAGGTTTAACGATACTATTTACACCGCACCAACCAGTGAAAGAATTTTGGATGGTGTTACCCGAAAAAGCTTGATTGCTATAGCAAAACGAGACGGTATCAAAGTAGAAGAACGTCCGGTATTGGTTTCTGAATTAATTGCAGGTGCAAAAGACGGAAGTTTAAAAGAAATCTTTGGTGCAGGAACCGCAGCTGTGGTTAGCCCAATTGTAGGTTTCCAATACAAAGAAGATTATTTTGAGTTGCCAAAAATAGAAAACTCCATCGCCATACAATTAAAGGAGAAACTAACTAAATTGCAGTACAAACTAGCCGAAGATACTTTTGGGTGGACAGTTAAAGTATAGTTTTACTTCGTCAGTTTGCTATGCTCATGTCAGTCGCAGTCATAGTTACAGATATAGAACTTCGGGGAAACTCGGAGTTTTTTTATTTGTTTTTTGTTTAAATCTTTATCTTTAACAAAAACTTATCTTTTGCAAAAAATAAACACATGACAGCTAAAAAGAACTATACTAATGACATTCGTTGGGGCATTATAGGATGTGGTAACGTAACTGAAGTTAAAAGTGGTCCTGCCTATAAACAGGTGAACGGATTCCAATTAGCCGCTGTCATGAGACGAGATGTAGACAAACTGAAAGACTATGCGCATAGACACAGCATTGCCAAATACTATTCGTCTGCGGAAGAATTAATTACAAATCCCGATATTGATGCGGTCTATATCGCTACGCCACCCGATTCTCATAAGTACTATGCGCTTAAAGTGGCCGCTGCCGGAAAACCTTGTTGCATTGAGAAACCTTTGGCGTCCTGTTACCAAGATAGCCTTGCGATATATGAGGCTTTTAAAAATAAAGACATTCCTTTATTCGTTGGGTATTACCGTCGTTCTTTACCCCGATTCCAACAGGTGAAAACATGGTTAGACAATAACGCCATTGGTGAATTAAGACACATCAGCTGGAAATTTAGCAAAGCTCCCAATGCCAATGATTTGTCGGGAACTTATAACTGGCGCACGGATGCAACCGTAGCTCCGGGTGGATACTTTGATGATTTAGCCAGTCATGGTTTGGATTTATTCACGTATCTGTTGGGAGATGTTAAAGAAGTTTATGGCATCAGTGGGAACCAACAGCAATTGTACTTGGCCAAAGACGCTGTAACCGCCTGCTGGATTCATGAGCGGAATATAACCGGAACAGGATTTTGGAACTTTGGTTGCGAACGTACTGAAGATACGGTGGAACTCTTTGGCAGCAAAGGTAAAATCACCTTCTCTGTTTTTGAAGAAAATCCACTACTGCTGGAAAGTAATGGTCTGCTCGAGGAAGTGTATATTGATAATCCTACAACAGTACAACTACCTCATGTACAAAACATGAAAAGACAATTATTTGAAAACGAATTTAATCATCCTTCTAATGGCGCTACAGCCACTCATACCAGTTGGGTGATGGATAAAATTCTTGGTGTTTTATAACTTGCTGAAGGGAAGACAAATATTTAGTAGGAATTTGGTAACTTTGAGAAATTAACGATTATACTAGTTTCGTCAATCTTGCCTTATTTGTTATATTGGTAATAGAAAGATGCGAGTATATACAAGTTAGCAGTAACCTTTCCAAAAATTGCGCAAAAACCGAATATACTCTGAAAATTTATTTGATTATGTTTGCTGTCTATAATAACCTAATATGAAAATCGATAAATTTTATTTTACTGTTATCCTTTCTATCTGCTTTACTCTTTTAAGCGCACAGAACAAAACATTAGAATTAAAAAACTCCGATATACAAATTGGTATAGACTACAAAAACAAAAACTATCTTGTCTTCAACGGCTTTGAGGTTTTCTACAAAAAACCATTTCAATCGCAAGAATGGGAAACAATCCCATACAAACACAATGAACTACCAAAAACAAAAGATTTTCCGTATAATTATTTCAACATAAAAGGGAAAAACTATTTAGTTTACACAGGTTGCGGAGAAGTTTACGAATTCAGAAATGACAGCATAATACGAATTGACAACTCATTCCAGCATAAAAATCAATTTGGCTCTTGCTCATTTGTCTACAAAGACGAAATCTATTATTTCGGCGGTTATGGTTTATTCACTTATAAAAATATCTTAACCAAGTTTGATTTTAAAACCAAAGAATGGGAACTTATCAAATACAACGACTATAAAAATATTCCACAGCCAAGAGATAAAGCAATCTCGTTTTTAGAAGGCGATTATTTTTATTTGCTATCCGGCTATTCAGAGAATTACGAAACCGACCAAGTTACAGGCGCAGGAAAACAATTGTTTGATATTTGGAAACTAAATCTAAAAACTAAAGTTTGGGAATATCTTGGCGACTTAAAAGACAAAAGCATACTTTATGCAATGTCTGACAACACCAACAGTTATCAAAATCAAAACAGCTTTTACTATGATAACAATTGCATTTTTCAATTAGACTTTGAAAACAACAAAGTCAATTATTTTAAACAGGAAAACAAGTTTTTCCTTTCGGGGTTTGAAAAATACAATTATGAAAATAACGAAATAATTTATTCCCTAAAAAGTACAGATGAAAGTGTAAGAAACAACAAAATAATAATAGAATCTTTTAAAAATTACAGCGGGAAAATTGTAAAAACTGAAAACTTAATTTCTAGTTTCAACTCTACATACATTCTGATTTTGTTTATCATTCTGTTAGTAGCAATTGGCTTATACTTCACAAGTAAGAGAAAAAAAAGAACAGAATATGAAAATTGTATCACTTTTAAAAGCAATACATTTTTTCACAAAAACAAGCCAATCAATAATCTCTCAACTGACGAGATAAATTTATTATCATTCTTTTTCAGCAACTACAACAACCCTATTCAAATGAACGAGGTAGTTGATTTCATTTCAAAAAACGATGACACAAGCTACAATACACTTACAAAGAAGAAAGACACCATTCTTAATAGTCTAAAACAAAAGCTAGCTTTTGTTTTAGATATTAATGAGGATGATTTGTTTATCTATCAAAAAAATAATGAGGACAAGCGTATTAAAGAAATACAACTTAATCCTCAATATTTTAATTTTAAAAATTAACCTTTGGAACTTTTACTTTGCTAACTGAACTAGCATAGCTAAACAAAGTTTGTCCGTTTAAATATTTATCATATTCCTCTTTGGTCATCCATATAAGTCCAGGTTTATTGCAATTTTTCCTTCCACAAAATGAAGATGTTTCTGGGTATCCAATTGGCTTGACGTAATTAATATATTCTTCTTTTGTTCCTTTTGGTTTGTGTTGCTTTTCATCACATCTGCATAGTGCCATAATTTTATTTTATTTAGATAATCTTTACTGCAAAATAATTTTTTTAGTATTCACAACATTACCAACCGAATCGTAAATTTTCACAAAATACAAACCTGCTCCTGTCCAAGTATTTAATTGAACTGTGTATTGTTGTGTATTCATTGGTGCAGAAAACACCTCTTGACCCAGCGTGTTAGATATTTTAATATTCCAACCTGAAACATTCGCCAAAGTTCCACAATCAATAGTTATTTCAGTATTAGCAGGGTTAGGATAAATCGTAACAGTATTATTGTAAACTAATGGATTAAAGCTCAAAACACCTGTGTTGATTACCAAAGTACCACATCCAGCATCACTATAGAAAAGATTTGTTATCTCATCTTGCGTTAATGCTCTATTCCATAAACCTATATCGTCAACATCACCAATTAGAGTACTATTTCCACCTGATTGCAATCCGCCTACTCTCCAATATCCAACATAATTTTGAGCAGATGTAGTAGCATTATTTTGACCAGACAAAACACCGTCAATATATAATTTCATACCAGCAGAAGACAAAACGGCAACAGCATTGTGCCACAGATTATCCTTATAGTTTCCTGTTGCTGTACAATATTGTTGCGTACCACTAAAAACATAAAATTCAGCATTACCATTCGGCTTTATATAAACATATCTGTCCCACAGACCTCCATGTGTACATTGCCCATTATTAGAGCCAAACACAAACCCACTATTTGAAGTTTTAAACCATAATGATATAGAAAAAACTTGAATGTTATTAAAGCTATTGGTTGTACAAACAATATCCGTATTTGCAACAAATCCAAAAGCACTGTTTATATTCCCAAATCTATCGGAAACAAAACTACTTGAACCAACTATAGTTCCATTATTGCCATTAGTAGTATAATCGTTTGTTGTATTAGCAAAACCCCAATAACTAACCAATCCACTTGAGGGAACATATGACGGGATAGTTTGCGAAAATGCGTTTAAAAATGTTAAGACAAAAACATAAGTAAGTAAATTTTTCTTCATGACTATTTGATTTTAAATTAGTTCAGCAAACATATAATTTCTTATTCTTCTCTCATAAAAATATATAAGAAACTATACTTTCAACTATTTAATAGCAATAACAAAGCAAAAAAATAATAACTGTGAGTATTTTATTAAAAATATTTTATAATTTTATTATATTACTAATCTTATAAAAAAAACAAAACTATGGCATCAACATCAGAAACAGGACACGCAAAAAACATTGCGAATTTTCAAGACCTAATTGCATTTGTAACAGGTTACGGAGCAACTTACAATCCATCCAAAAACGCATTAAAACTACCCCAATTGAACACGCTTGTAACTACATCGCAAGGCAACTTAGCAGATGTCATAACAAAAAACACCGCCTACAATAATTCAGTAAATGACAGGATAATTGCATTCGACGGACTAAAAGCGCTATCAACAAGATTGGTTAATGCATTAGAAACAACCGATGCGCCAAAAGAAAAAGTGAGTGATGCAAAAGGTTTCAATCGTAAAATACAAGGCAAAAGAGCCTCTACTTCTTTAACCCCAACAGACCCAAGCGCTCCAGCACCTGCAACAATAAGCGCAAGTCAGCAATCATACGACCAACAAATTCAACATTTTGCAGGTCTTGTTTCTGTTTTACAATCTGAAACAAGTTATACACCAAACGAAAATGAACTTAAAATAGTAACCCTAACAGCAAAGCAAGCCAATTTAGTGGCAAAAAATAATGCAGTTTCTACCGCATACACAAACATCAGTAATTCAAGAATTAATCGTAACAAAACATTATACGAAAACGTTACGGGTTTGGTTAGTGTAGCAACGGAAGTTAAAAAATACATCAAATCAGTTTTCGGAGCATCAAGTCCCGAATTTGCTCAAGTAAAAGGAATAGAATTTAAAAAAGTTAGAACATAGAGTTATCAAATTTAGATAACTCCCTACTCCATTTAGTTTTATTCAAACTGCAATTAGAAAAATCCTAACTGCTTTTAGAAAACAAGTAACTGCAAAAAGAAAACTTCTCACTGCGTTTAGAAATATCCTAACTGCGGAGAGATTTTTTCTTACTGCGGTTAGAAAACTAGCTACTGCGAAAAGAAATATTGCTACTGCAATTAGAAAACTACTTACTGCGAAAAGAAAACTTGCTACTGCGAAAAAAAGTGCCCAGAAGAAAATAAGGCTACTGCTAACAGCCGTTTGGCAAGATTGCGAATTTTGTGGTCAATTCACGCTTCCGTTTCGCAAGAAATATTATATTAGTGGAAAATAAACGGTTACGAAGTTCGCAACCTCGCCAAGCGGCGGAACGTTATAAGCCATATTTCACCCCTATAAATGAGAACACAAGTAGAAAACGAAATTGCAAAGTTCGATTTGAAAACTGAAGCTATTGAGAAAATAGAAGAGTTTCTTTCTAAAAACATTTTAGGTCATACAAGACCGACAATTGACAATCAATTTGAAGGATTATTTCGCGCAAGAATAATAACTAACATAAACGAACAAGAATTATTAACGACAAAGTGTATTTGGTATCCAGACTGGACCGAAATAGATGAAAGTAATCATCAGTTTAATAGATGTAGTGATAAGGGTCAGAATTTTTTTTATGGTTCAAATTACTTGGGTGCAACAATTAAGGAACTAAATCCTAAACATAAAGATTTAGTTATCGTTGGCATCTTTTCTTCTATAAATCCAGAAACCAAATTAACTTCTCAGTATGCTGGAATCGAAACTTTGAAAAAAAATCCAAATTATAATTCTCTATTAGAAAACTTTGAATTTGAAAATAGTAATGACAAAGTAATTGAAGAATTTATTGCGTCAAAATTTCAAGAAAAAATATCAAAGAAAGAAAGTTACAAATACAAATTAAGTATTGCCTTCTCAAACATACTATTAAAAAATGATAATATAGGTTGTGTTGTTTATCCAAGCGTAGCTTCAAATTTGGAGTATGCAAATTATGGAATAAAACCAAACTTCATTGATTCTTTTTTTGCCTGTAAAAGTCTTTATATGTACAAGGTTGAAAAAAATGAAAATGAAATAACACTCATTCCTGAAAAATATGCTCATAAAATTATTTTTAACAGACAAAGTCCAAAAAATTCAATAATTGAATGGAATAAAAATACTGAAGAAGAAAAACAGCTTATTAAAAAATACGGCTTATAACAGCGGTTTCTCGCAATTGCGAATTTTGTTGTGAATTCACGTTTACGTTTCGCAAGAAGTTTTATCTTTAACAGAAAATATAAAGTTCCGAACTTCGCAACTGACGAGAAGCCGCGGAACGTTATGCGTCAGCAATCCGCCCCGAAATTCTAAGAAAAATTTGTTTCTTAAAAAGGAAACTTATATCTTTACCCAAAATAATTTAAAAGCGTCAAATGGAATATAAATTCAAAGTTGAATTTCTTGAACCAGTAATGGAATTTTTGGAAAGTTTAGATCAAAAATCAAGAGAAAAAATACTTTACAATATTTGGAAATCAAGAAGTGTAAATGATAATGAATTATTCAAAAAACTTGATGGGGAAATTTGGGAATTTAGAACTTTATATAATAAGCAATATATCAGATTACTTGCTTTTTGGGATAAATCCAATAAACAAGATACAATCGTAGTTTCGTCAAATGGTTTTATAAAGAAAACAGACAAAACTCCAAAAGCAGAAATAGAAAAAGCTGAAGCTTTAAGAATAAAATATTTTAACGAAAAAAAATAATATTATGAAAACATATAGTTTAGATGAAGTAACTGATAAATTCGTTGGAAAAAAAGGAACTCAAAATAGAGATGCTTTTGAAAATGAATTAAAGCTAGAGCTTATTGGTCAAACAATCAAGCAAATCCGTAAAGACAGAAACTTGACTCAAGAACAATTAGGCGAATTAGTTGGTGTAAAAAAAGCACAAATTTCGAAAATTGAAAATAGCTTAACTGATGCAAGATTTGACACAATAATGAAAGTTTTCAAAGCACTGAATGCGAAGGTTAATTTCAATGTTGAGTTACTAAATCAGAAAGTTGCAATTCTGTAAATAAATTGCCGAACGCATAACAGCCGTTTCTCGCAATTGCGAATTTTGTTGTAAGTTCACGTTTCCGTTTCGCAAGAATTTTTATCTTTATCGGAAAATAATAAGTTCCGAAGTTCGCAACTGACGAGAAGCGGCGGAACGTTGGCAGTAATGCTCGGGATGCAGAATCCTGAAATAGGTTGACAAAAAATCAACAACTATTTACAGGACAATATGAAAGAAAAGAAACTCCCCTGTCAGAAAAAATCCGTTGGATTTGACTTAAAATTAAAGATCATTGATGAAGTTTGTAACGGACA
>NZ_JANMXZ010000049.1:0-3574 GCF_031381455.1 Flavobacterium sp.
CAATTACCCAACTGTTGCTTCCTATAAAAGGTGGAATTGGCGAATTATCTAAAAAACTAGCAACTGATTTTGAGATTTGAGCATAATCGTTGGATTTTGCTTTGTAACTTTTTAATTGAGTTGTTCCTAACGAACCATCAATTCCAAAATCTTTTAGGTATTCCATTCCAAATTTATCACGAATATCAGTTAATAAAGGATCTGTTTTTTGAGCCATTGCAAAACTGAAAGACATGAAGCCAAAAATATTGTAAACATCTTTCAACGTAAATTTTTCCTGTTTTATTCCCAGTAATCGAATTTCAACCGGAGTTTTTCTGTTTTCAATATATTGGTTAATTCCATCCAGATAGGCATTTGCCAGAATATAGGTTTGGGAATTGGTATCAAGATTAGCTACCGCTTGTTTTGAGTTTTCATCGATACCAATTCCAGCAAAGAATTTATCGGTTTTTAAAGCCGGATTACCAAAGATTTCCGAAAGTCTGCCTGGAGCAATTCGGCGCATCAATTCCATTTGCCATAATCGGTCTTGTGCATGCACATAACCTAGTGTTGTCATCGCGTCTTTTTGCGTATCGGCATAAATATGCGGAACGCCATATTCATCAAAGTAAACTGTTGTTGGTTTGGAAATATCAGCTAAGTTTTCTTCGCCTTCGTATTTTGGTTTTGAGGTTTGAAGATAGATGAATAGTGCAAGAGCAATTAGGACAATAAGACTTACAAGAACAAGAAGTATTTTCTTTACTATTTTCATGGCGAGAATTTTTTGGTAAACAAATATAGCAAATTAGTCTAGCCTAAAGCGAATGTTCTGGTCATTCGGTTTTATCTTGGTCATGAGGCGTCTTATTGTTCTTATCTTTCTTTTGGCTTGACCCAAAAGACCCGAGTCGAAGCCGAACTGAGCGAAGCTAAACAAAAAGTCAATGCTCTTGCCAGCGCACCTCCTGGCTCCTTCGCTAAAACAGTTCACAGAACTGTTTCTTCACGCTCGGCCCTGCTCAAACAGCTTTTCATTTTACGGATTCTTCAAATATTTGACACTCGCCTGCAAGATTCTAAGGCCATGTCAGCTTTCTTTAACAAAATCTTCTTAGAAGGAAAACTTTGCTTAGGCTATTCTGCCGAAAAAATAACTTCAAACACCAAATGAACCCTAAGTCGATAAATTTATTCCTCTTTCGAAATCTCCAAAATATCTCTGGGCTAGCAGTCCAAAGCTTTGCAAATGGCTTCGAGCGTGGCGAAACGAAGCACTTTTGCTTTACCTGTTTTAGTGATTTTGAAGTTGCAATAATTATTTATCTTAGCCAAAGAAATCAAACTATTATGGCAAAAATTAAAACTATAGCAACCGAAGTAAATGTTACCGAATTTATTCAAAAAGTGGCTAATGAAGTAAAACGAAAAGATAGTTTTCAATTGGTCGAAATGTTTAAATCCATTACCGGTTGTGACGCAAAAATGTGGGGACCAACAATCATTGGTTTTGGGAACTATCATTATAAATACGAAAGCGGTCACGAAGGCGATATGCCCATAGCAGCATTTTCTCCTCGAAAAGAAGCTATCGTATTCTATTTTGCAGACTTCGAAAACAGAGCCCAATTATTAGAAAAACTCGGCAAGAATAAATCGGGCAAAGCTTGTGTATATATAAAAAAACTGGAAGACATTAATCTTTCTGTTTTGGAAGAATTAACCAGAGCTTCCATAAATTATATTACATCGAAATACCCCAATAAATAAGAAAGTCCGGTTAAAACCAGACTTTCCAAAACATATATTTGGTGCAAATTATTTTTTCTTACCATCTATAACGGCACCAGTTCCTGCTCCTACTGCAGCTCCTGCCAAACCGCCAATTAGTGCACCTTCGCCTTTTTTCTCGCTGACAATTGCTCCTGTTACGGCTCCAACTCCGGCTCCAATTACAGCTCCTTTAGCTGCTCCGCTCCATTTTTTTCTTTTCGGTGCTGCTGCTTGATCATGTACAACAACAACTTCTTTTTGAATAGTTGTAGTAGTTACAC
The DNA here is from genome assembly GCF_031381455.1 of Flavobacterium sp. Classification (GTDB taxonomy): domain Bacteria; phylum Bacteroidota; class Bacteroidia; order Flavobacteriales; family Flavobacteriaceae; genus Flavobacterium. The sequence goes on from NZ_JANMXZ010000049.1 coordinate 2,040, forward strand.
TTACCATTTTCATGGAATCGATAATGCGTTGTTTCTCGGCAACTTGTTTCATTGAATCAATAGTCACTTGTTTCGCATCGTCCACAATTACTCCTTGCTTGTCTGTGTTTTTGCATGAGCTTAAACATAAAACACCTACAGTTGCTATAATCATGATTATATTTTTCATAATATAAAAATTTAAGGTTATGGTACAAAGTAATAGCAAATGTGCATCTGAATATTTACAAGATTTGAATTAAAGATTATAGAATTACAATTATCTTCAAGTCTTAAATAATTTTTCTTTAAAAAAAGAAAGTTAGCTAAAGTAGTTTTATTATTTAGTTTTTGTATCTTTATTCTTATTCAATCTTTTTGATATGATTTGGAGTGCCAAAATAATTACGCATAACCATGAGAAAAGAATTGCCGTTTCTTTTGAAAAAGACGCGACCTTAATTGCTTGGGTTAAAAGCTTTACGGGAGCGCGATGGAGTCAAACGAAAACCTATTGGCATGTGCCTGACAATGAAAAAAACCGAAAACAATTGGGTATTCCAACTTTGACTGAATTATCGCCAAATGATGAAGGAAAGAAATCATTGCTCACTTTTAAAGAATGGTTACGCTCAAAACGATATAGTGAAAATACAATAAAAGCTTATATGGATGCGATGAGATCTTTTTTGGTTTTTCACAACAAGAAAGCTGTAGCCGACTTAACTAATGAAGACGTGATTTGGTATAACAATGAGTATATTCTAAAACATAATATATCGGCATCATATCAGAACCAGATTGTGAATGCAATTAAGCTGTATTTTAAGATTATCGGCGACACAAAACTTGATATTGAAAAAGTGCATCGTCCGAAGCGTGCTAAGGTTTTGCCTAATGTTTTAAGTAAAGAAGAGGTTTTGCGGATTATTGATTTTACAGATAACTTAAAGCATAAAACTTTGTTGGCCTTAATTTATTCGTCAGGGTTGCGCATCAGCGAAGCTTTACATATGAAAGCGACAGACATTGATAGTAAACGGATGCTAATTCATATAAAAAACGCTAAAGGGAAGAAGGATCGTTATACTTTATTATCGGAACGAGTTTTACTTTTATTGAGAGAGTATTACGCTATTTACAAGCCCAAAGGTTATTTGTTTGAAGGATCAAAAGGAGGCATGTATAGTGACCGAACTGCACAGGTTGTATTACAACAAGCTGCTATAAGAGCTCGCATTGACAAGCCAATTAGTTTGCACACTTTGCGTCATAGTTTTGCCACACATTTATTAGAGAGTGGCACCGATTTGCGTTATATTCAGGATTTACTGGGTCATAGTAGTCCAAAGACAACGATGATTTACACCCACGTTAGCAGTACTTCTTTAAAAAACATTAAAAACCCATTTGATGTGTAAAAAAAAAACATAAATTTGTAATCAACCGAATCGAATAAGTGAGTTTTATAGCCGCCATAAAAAGAGCTAAAAACTTCGACTATCCTCCCGAAATGGAATAAAAGGTGTTATAAAGATTCGGGTATAAAAGAGTTA
>NZ_JANMXZ010000008.1:0-272508 GCF_031381455.1 Flavobacterium sp.
TACCGTTACTCCTGTTTGTCCATTAGCGATTTCCATACTTTTTGTTCCCAAATTAAACAACTCGATTCCATCACCAGTATTGTTATAATCACATAATTCATAATCCGTAATTACAGGATTGGGTAGTGGAATTGGGTTGACAATTAAGTGGAAGGATGTTGTTGAGTAACATGCCGATGATCCTACAAAATAAGCTCTCACAAAGATTGTCTGGTCGAATGGATTAAGATTACAGTATGAAGTTGGTATCGGTATTGTAGTACCACCAATATCAGCATCTGTTTGTGTTTCGTGATATGTAATCACAACTGTTGGATCTGAGGTTATCTCAACATCTTTAGTTGTCAAATCAAAACCACAATAAAAACCAAGGTTATCTAAGCTGTCATCACAAACAATGAATTGAGTTGGAGTGTTGATTGTTGGTGCATTGTTTACAGTTACAACCGCAGAGCCACTCTGTGTCTGCGAACAAGACGGAGAAGCTCCATCTTGAACGCTTAGTAAAGCATAAGTATAAACACCTTGTGATGCTGTTGGAGCATTAATTGAAATACTATTTCCTACAGTGGTTGAAACTGGCGGTTGTACTAACGTATTAATTGAATACGTAAAGGTATAAGGTGATGTACCGTTTGCACCAGTTAATGTAATTTGTGGTGAAATTGAATTCAAACATACCGCTGTAGTTCCAGAAATTGTCGCGGATGGTAAAAGTTTAACGGTTACAGTTGCTGTACCTGATTGATTTTGAGAACAAGCAGGAACTCCGGAACTCTGAACACTAATTAAAGTATAAGTGAATGCTCCAGCTGTAGCTGTAGAAACCGGAATTGTATAAGTGTTACCAATACTTGGCGGAGTTGTAATCAAAGTTGTCCCGCCATCAGTACTATATGTAAAAGTATAAGGTGCTGTTCCATTGGCTCCCGTAAAAGTAATACTAGGACTTGCTGCATTTCTACAAACCGAAGTCGTTCCTGATATAGTTGCGGTTGGCAATATACTAACCGTTACTGTTGCCGTACCAGATTGATTTTGAGAACAAGCTGGAATTCCAGAACCTTGAACACTAATTAGTGTATAAGTAGTTGCTCCTGATGAAGCTGTTGAAGCTGGAAGTAAATAGGTATTACCACTACTTGGAGGAGTTGTAATCAAAGTTGTTCCTCCATCTGTGCTATACGTAAAAGTATAAGGTGCTACTCCATTGGTTCCTGTAAAAGTAATGTTCGGACTTGCTGAATCTTTACAAACAGTTGTCGTTCCAGAAATAGTAGCAGTAGGTAATGCATTAACTGTTACAATTGCTGAACCTGATTGGTTTTGAGAACAAGCTGGAACTCCAGAACTTTGAACACTAATTAAAGTATAAGTGAATACTCCAGTAGTAGCTGTAGAAACCGGAATTGTATAGGTGTTTCCAACACTTGGTGGAGTTGTTACTGTAGTTATTCCGCCATCAGTGGTATAAGTAAATGTATAAGGTGCTGTTCCATTGGCTCCCGTAAAAGTAATACTAGGACTTGCTGCATTTCTACAAACCGTAGTCGTTCCCGAAACAGCAGCAGTAGGCAATACACTAACCGTTACAGTTGCTGTCCCAGACTGATTTTGAGAACAAGCCGGAACTCCGGAACTTTGAACACTAATTAAAGTGTATGTGAATACTCCAGATGCAGCAGTAGAAACTGGAAGTGTATAAATGTTTCCTGTACTTGGAGGAGTTGTAATCAAAGTTGTTCCACCATCTGTGCTGTACGTAAAAGTATACGGTGCTGTTCCATTGGCTCCTGTAAAGGTAATATTTGGACTTGTCGAATTTTTACAAACCGCTGTAGTTCCTGATATAGTTGCAGTAGGCAAAGCTCTAACTGTTACTGTTGCTGAACCAGTTAAATTTCGAGAACAATTGGTTGCAGGATTCAAAACACTCACTAATTGATAAACAGAAGACAGCGCAAGGTTCGGAGTTGTAACAGTAGCAGTTCCAGCATTTAAAGGAATTTGTGCTGCATTTCCATCAACAGTATAATTGACTGTTGCACCTGGAGTTCCTGTAAAAGTTATAACAGCATTTGTACCTGAACAAATAGTTGTTGTTCCTGAAATTGTAGCGGTTGGTAATGGATTGACAATGAGATCAAAATCTGTTGTATAAAATGTAGTCGGAACAGCATTGCTCTGCATTCGAATGTAAATGGTTTGATTTGTTCCAACAAAACTATTTATTGGATTTATTTCTGTGCCAGGAGTACCTGCATTGGCTGCTGCCAGAGAAGTATAATATGTAAATGTATAATCTGAAGCAGATTGACTACCTAGAGCTATTGCTGTTTGAGGTGTTAAATCAAAAACCGCAGATCCACTTCCAGATGAACTCTCACAAAGAGTCAAATCCGGAACCGGAGATATTGCTCCACAAGAAATTATTAAATTAAAAGGTTTGACAACGGTACATCCATAAGCAGTAACAAAAATTCTCACATAAATAGTTTGTCCAGAACTTACAAAAGCATTTGAATTTATAATCGGATTAGAGCCTGTTGCAGCATCAGCGGCAGTTAAGTGGTATGATATATTATAGCCGGTTAAAGATCCTAAAATAACACCCTCATTTGTTGTTAAATTGAAAGTATTTGTGCATTGAGTAATATCAACTGGTGAATTTGTTAAATCCGGATTTACATTTAATGTTACTGAACTAGTTGCGGTTTGAGGCAGGCCACAAACCTGGTATGTAGCCCGTAATGTATAAGTAGTAGTCAAGTTTGGGCAAACTGTGACAGTTGGTCCGGTTCCTACAACGATAGAACCCTCCAACCAGTCTATTTGAACCGGAACATTAGGTCCGTTTGGTGTAAATCTCCAAGCCTCCTGATTCGCTGACCAATTGCCGGTGTTTCGTCCTGTTGGAGAATATCCTAAAGTCCCAGCCTGATTTTGAATACCAATCACACCCGCACCATTTTGCCAAGCATTAGGCACCCTTCTTTCAACATAAACTTCAATTATATTAGATATTTCATATAACACAATTTGTGATGTCTGCAACCCAGCCGTAGCATTGTAACTGTAGGGGCATCCACCTGCTTCTTCTTCATACATAGGAATATTTGCAAAGTTTAATATAAACTTCCGACAAGGATATGTTCCTATAACTGCATAACTGCACGATATTGGCAATGGTGGTGTTGGACATATTGCTATGTCAAAATTTATATCCTGATAAACACCATAAATGGCGTTTCTTATTAGCGCTGGATTTGGAACAGTTTGGTTGATACTATACTGACAGAAACTATTCAAAACTCTTGGGTCGAAAGTGATTACACCATTACTCCCTACGTTTAAACTACTATAAGCATTTCCAAAGAAGCAAAATTGAAAAGCAGGAGTGTTAGGCCCTGCGCCGGGAAAATTAAAGGGTGCAGACCATTTATCGTCACCAGTTATTTCATTCTGCAGCTGTTGCCAAGGAGCACCAGAATTGACATAAGATGATTGCGGGCAATAGGGAATAGAGCTCAATCCATAGGTAGTGGTGGACGGTATTGGGGAAATATTTGCTTGCAGTGTTCGACATTCTCCCGTTGTACAGAGGGTTAAATCTAGAGCGGCACTTCCCACTGCAGGGTCAGCCTTTACAGTAGCACAACCATTAGGGACAACAGTAATTGTCACAGTTACTCCTGAGTAATTTCTTTGACAACCTGTAGCAAAATTTTTAATACTTTCAAGAGTGTATAGGGTAGTTACATTTAAAATAGGCGTCGTCCATAAAAGTGTCCCTGAAGCAGGAATAAATGGAGCATAAGTATTCCCTAAATTATTCGTTAAAGTAACACTAGAGCTAGGTGTTCCTGTAATAGTAATGACAGCCGTATTTCCAGGACATATCGTTGCATTTCCTGTAATATTAGCAGTCGGTAAAGGATTTACTGTGATGTTAATCGACTTTGTTACGGTACAAGCTCCAATTGTAGAAGATGCGGTGTATGTGTGGACAACTGCCGCTGTTGGAGTAACTGTTGGATTAGGAACACCTGGAGTTGTTAAACCAGCCGTAGCAGCCGGAGTTGCTGTCCATGTATAAGGATTGGAACTTCCTGTAGCAGTAATTGTAGTCGAACTTCCTATACAAACTGCCGAACTGGAAGGAGTTATTGTAAGGCTAGGTCCAACTACAACATTCCCCATTGAAACTGTAGTAGCTGTTGGTAGAGCACTATCTGTAATGGAAACAGTATAAATTCCGGGAGGTACTCCAGTAAAAACACCTGTTGCATTGTTTAATGTTACCGGTCCAGTAATAGTATAATTTGTATAAGGCAATGTACCACCTAAACCACTAACTGTAATAGAACCGTCACTAGCAGTAGCACACAATGCATCTGTAACATTATAAGTAACCATAAGGTCATCAGTAAGCATAAAATCGTCAACCGCAAAGTCATTTCCTGAGGCGCTCGTATTTGTATTCCATAACTCAATAGTGGCTGTAGTAGCGGTAGCAGTAAAAGAATATACTACATGCCTCCATCCCAATGCCGGCAATGGTGCTAATGCGGTTCCTGCTACTAATGTTGCGCTTCCACCTGTTAGTGCTATGTTAATGTCAGCTTGTGATGCCGGACCTGTAACTAAAGTAGAAACTGATTTAATCCAATAACTAAATCTGTAAGTAGTTCCTATTGTGAGTGTTGTAATTCCAGCTCCAGTATTACCTGCCTTCCAAAATCTTGGATTTCCCGCAGTGGTGTTACCATCAATAATCAGCATTTTACCATTGCCGGATGTGTGATCAGAGCTTGGGATAAAATTAGCGTTATTTATTAGATTTGGATTTGTAGTAAAGGCAAAATTTCCTGTAGTCGTTGTACCAGAAAAAGGAGTATTTAAAAGTGTATAACCAGCGCCATTAGTCACAAAACCAACACCAGAACCGCCTATTTCAAAGCCTCCATTGACAATTAAATTTTGGGAAAAAAGTACATTTGTTAATAAAAAAATAAAAAGTAATGGAGTTAATTTTTTTTTCATTTTTGGGAACAATTTTTTAGCTGCGAAATTTAATCTTTTTTGGGAAATAATTATCTTAAAATTTTTAAATTTTTAATTAATACAACTATTCCCAACAGATTAATTATAATTATTTATCTTTGTCCTTTTTATTTTAGAACCCGTATTAACAAAGAATTTAATGATAAATAGTGACCAATTTAATGACGAGTTAGGCGAAAATCATATAGCAACAAGTGCCCAAAATCCTGTAAGAAATGATGCGTTTACTTTGTCCGATGAACAAAAGATTGAACTAATAAAAAAAGATGTTGAAAATATTCTTTATACGCTAGGAATGGATTTAACAGATGACAGCATAAAAGGAACACCCAATCGTGTTGCTAAAATGTTTGTCAAAGAAATTTTTGGTGGCTTAAATCCAAATAAAAAACCGAAAGCTTCCACTTTTGCTAATAACTATAAATATGGTGAAATGTTGGTCGAAAAAAATATCACCCTCTACTCTACTTGTGAGCATCATTTATTACCAATAATTGGTAAAGCACACGTTGCTTATATTTCAAACGGGACTGTTGTTGGACTTTCAAAAATGAACAGAATTGTAGATTATTACTCCAACAGACCACAAGTACAAGAGCGTTTAACGATGCAGATTGTTCAGGAATTACAACAGGTTTTAGGAACCGAAGATGTGGCTTGTGTTATTGATGCTAAACATCTTTGCGTAAATTCTCGTGGTATTCGGGATGTTGAAAGCAGCACAGTAACATCAGAATATGGTGGTAAATTCAACGACGAGCAAACCAGAAGAGAATTTCTGGATTATATCCAATTAGATACAAAATTTTAATAGCCCGGATTCCTTCGGCAGTCGCTTCGCTCGTGTGAAGCGGCATAGCCGCGAAAAGCCGGAAATAGCTCCTAAATAAACTATGCAATTATATAAAAACCATCAACTAAAAATATACAACTCTCTTTCGGGAGAAAAAGAAGTTTTTAAACCCGTGCATGCAGGAAACATTGGAATGTATGTTTGCGGACCAACAGTGTATAGCAATGTACATCTTGGAAACGTTCGTACGTTCATGTCGTTTGATATGATTTTTAGATATTTTTTGCATTTAGAATACAAAGTTCGTTATGTGCGAAACATTACCGATGTTGGTCATATTGTAGATGATGTGGATGATGGTGAAGATAAAATTGCCAAAAAAGCACGCGTGGAGCAATTGGAGCCAATGGAAATTGTACAGCGTTATACGGTAGATTTTCACGATGTTTTGAATCAGTTTAATTTTCTTCCGCCAAGTATTGAACCTACTGCAACTGGCCATATCATTGAACAAATTGAAATCGTAAGTCAAATAATTGAAAAAGGATTTGCCTACGAAAAAAATGGCTCGGTTTATTTTGATGTGGTGAAGTTTAACGAGAACAATCACTACGGAAAACTAAGTGGCAGAAACATAGACGAAATGCTCGCGAATACGCGTGATACTGACGGTCAGAGCGACAAGAAAAACCCACAGGATTTTGCGCTTTGGAAAAAAGCCGAGCCGGAACATATTATGCGTTGGCCTTCGCCTTGGGGTGTTGGTTTCCCTGGTTGGCATTTAGAATGTACTGCGATGAGCACCAAATATCTTGGTGAAACTTTTGATATTCATGGTGGCGGAATGGATTTAAAATTTCCCCATCACGAATGTGAAATTGCACAAAACGAAGCTTGCACAGGTAAAAGTCCCGTGAATTATTGGATGCACGCCAACATGCTGAATCTGAATGGCAAAAAAATGTCAAAATCAACCGGAAACAATCTGCTGCCTGCTGAAATTTATTCAGGCGGAAGTCCATTTTTAAGCAAAGCTTTTTCTGCAAATGTGGCGCGTTTCTTTATGATGCAGGCGCATTACAGAAGTATTCTTGACTTTACCAACGATGGAATTTTAGCAGCCGAAAAAGGCTTTAACCGATTGATGGAAGGTCTTGATATACTAAAAGAATTACAACCAAGCGTTACTTCTACTCTTGATATTGCGACATGGAAACAGAGTTGCTACGCAGCAATGAACGACGATTTCAATACGCCCATTTTGATTGCCAATTTATTTGAAGGAATAAAGTTTGTCAATTTGATAAATGACGGAAAAGAAACGCTTACGGCTGTTGATTTAAAAACACTTTCGGAAACATTAAACACCTTCACTTTTGATGTTATTGGCGTTAAAGATGAAAAATGTGGTGCTGACAATTCAGAAAAATTAGATGGCGTTGTTGAAATGCTAATCGGTATGCGAAATGAAGCCAGAGCCAATAAAAACTTTGCTTTGTCAGACCAAATTCGGGACCAATTATTAGAACTTGGAATTCAATTGAAAGACGGAAAAGACGGCACTACTTTTACTGTATAACAAAAACCGTATGTTAAAGAAAATTGCAATAGCACCATTATTAGTACTGATTTACATTTACAAAGCAGTACTTTCTCCGCTGTTGCCATCAAGTTGTCGATTTCAACCTACCTGCTCCAGTTATTTTGTTGAAGCGCTTAAGATTCACGGGCCATTTAAGGGAACTTATTTAGGTGTTCACCGGATTTTAAGATGCCATCCTTGGGGTAAAAATGGTTATGATCCTGTGCCCGAAAAAAAATGTTCGCATTAAAGTTTCCATAATTTGTATAGACTTTTGGTACAAATTCTTATTTTTACAATCTAACTCATCCAACTAATCATGATCTGGAATCCATCAGAAGGAATAAATATTGGTTTTTTTACTATCCGTTTTTACAGCTTGATGTTCGTCATTGCCTTTGGACTTGGATGGTACATAATGAAACACATTTTCGTTAGAGAAAAAGAACCACTTGAAAAATTAGACACCCTATTTATCTGGACCGTCATTGCAACTTTACTTGGTGCGCGTTTAGGTCATGTCTTTTTCTACGATTGGGAATACTACAGAAATAATTTATTAGAAATTTTACTCCCATTCCGATTTAGTCCAAAGTTTGAATTTACTGGTTTTCAAGGCTTAGCCAGTCATGGTGCAGCTGTTGCTATAATAATTTTTATGTATTATTATAGTAAAAGAGTAATTAAAAGACCTTTGCTTTGGGTTTTAGACAGAGTGGTAATTCCTGTAGCTAGTGGCGCGGTCTTTGTCAGAGTTGGAAATTTTTTCAACTCCGAAATTGTTGGTAAAATAACTGATTCACCATTAGGAGTTCGATTTGTGAGAGATTACTTTTCACCAAAAGAAGTTGTTAATGCAACTAAGATTTCAGATTTAAACGATGCCTATCATGCGCTTGTAAACGATCCAAAATATGCTTCACTTTTAGAAAAAGTTCCTGCAAAACATCCGGCTCAATTGTATGAAGCTATTGCTTATGTGTTTGTGTTTTTAATTCTATTTTTCTTATATTGGAAAACAAAAACAGCAGAAAAACAAGGTTTACTGTTTGGATATTTCCTAATCTTACTTTGGTCTGTTCGATTTGTTGTCGAATATGTAAAAGAAAGTCAGGGCGGAATTGAAGAAACTTTCGGATTGCTATCAACCGGACAATGGTTGAGTATTCCTTTTATATTAGTCGGAATTTATTATTTATTCGTTGCCGAAAAACCGGTTGAATAATTTCAAAAAAAAATTAAAAACCGATTCATTTGAGTCGGTTTTTTAATTTTTAGGAGCACACATTCAGCCTTCCCTGCATGCCGGCAGGCAGGTTTTCACTTCTCTTCCCGCTGTCCGCTATATCTTTTACACCTGTCAGATTTTAAAAACCTGATAGGTGTAAAAGGATGCCGCTCCCACCTGCCTGCCGGCAGGCAGGTCGGGGCTAAAGACACGCAAGGTTTTCACAAGAAACAATCCCGTTAGGGATTAAATCCGGTTAGAAAATGAATATTGAACAATGGAGAAAAATCCCTTTAGGGATGATATAATTTTCATTGGTTCAACGAAATCAAAACATTCCTCTGACAAGATATCATCCCTAACGGGATTGATTAATTTACGTCATCAATTTTCTGCCAATATTAAATCCCTGAAGCGATTTGACTGGTTATGTTGTGCGAATATATAAAACAAAAAGCCTCAATTAAATTGAGGTTTTTTTTATCTATTCCGCTTTGCTCCATACAGTTCGTCCTATGTACTCGTGTCTTCACTTTCTGTCAAACCTGTCTTAGCATAATTGCGCCATTTCTCAATGCAGTCTTGCATGTCTTGTGGCAATTCGGTATTAAATTGCATAAACTCTTTCGTTACCGGATGTGTAAAACCCAATGTTTTTGCGTGCAACGCTTGTCTTGGTAACGTCTTAAAACAATTATCTATAAACTGCTTGTATTTGGTGAATGTGGTTCCTTTCAGAATCAACTCGCCACCATAACGTTCGTCATTGAATAGAGTGTGTCCAATATATTTCATATGCACACGTATTTGATGTGTTCTTCCTGTTTCCAATTTGCAGGATACCAAAGTAACATATCCAAATCGCTCTAAAACTTTATAATGTGTAACGGCGTGTTTTCCAATATCGCCTTCTGGAAAAACAGCCATTTGCATTCGGTCTTTCACATGTCTTGCAATATTACCTTCAATGGTTCCTTCTTCTTCTTTTACATTTCCCCAAACCAAAGCAATATATTCACGTTCCGAAGTTTTATCTTCAAATTGTTTTGCCAAATGCGTCATCGCCTGTTCTGTTTTGGCAACGACTAAAAGTCCTGAAGTATTTTTGTCTATACGATGTACCAATCCTGGTCTGTCGCTTGAGTTCTTTGGCAGATTTTCAAAATGATAAGCCAACGCATTAACCAATGTTCCAGTATAATTTCCGTGTCCGGGATGGACAACTAATCCTGGTGGTTTATTTATAACCAATAAGGAATCGTCTTCATAAACAATATCAAGCGGAATATTTTCCGGAAGGATTAAGTTTTCAAATGGCGGATGCGAAAGCATAACACGAACCACATCAAAAGGCTTTACTCTGTAACTCGATTTTACCGGAACATCATTTACCCATATATTTCCATCATCCGCGGCTTTCTGAATCTTATTCCTCGTAGCATTGGCAACCAATTGCATCAGGAATTTATCGACACGTAACAACGATTGCCCTTTATCAGCAACATGTCGGTGGTGTTCAAATAATTCTTCTTCTTCTAATTCAGGAGTATTATCAGTATTATTGTCCATCTAATGGAATAATTTCAGTAGAATCTACAGCTGTAGAATCAATAGTTTCTTCGTAAGTAATTTTCCCATCGCCAAGAACTAAATCAATTTTGGATGATTTCAAGACTTTATCACCCGCTTTTAATTTCTTTCCGTCCTGGCGCAATTCCAGAACCATGTCTTTACCTAAATACGGTTTATAGGTAATTGTTCCTTCTATTAAACCTATAGCTTCAAGAGTTGGAACAGCTTGTCGATATGTTTTTTCAATCAAATCGGGCACTGTAACCATCGTATATTTTGAAGCATTTATTTTGATGTAAATCTTTCTGCCTTCTTTTACTTTTGCGCCTGCTTTTGGTTCTTGCTCTACAATAGTCAGCTTTGGAAAATCAGGTTTGAAATCAACTGTGTCAAGGATTATATAATCTAAATCGATAGCCGCTAATTTTTCTTCCGCTTCTTCCGCAGAAAGTCGGGCCAAATCAGGAACCGTAATTTCCTGTCCGTGATGTGTGGTATACGTTATCCAATGAAAAAATAAATAGGCGATAGCAGTAAAAATTGCCATGGCGGCAAGAATTTGGGCAAAAAAAACGCGACTGGTTAAATACTTGCGTAAACTCATAAAGAAATTTAATTTGCACAAAGATATAAAAAACATAAAGGTATTTGGTTTCGAAAAAAATGATAATTTTGTTTAACCTAACATTTATTACAAATGAAAAAAATTGCCATCATCATGGGCGGTTATTCCAGCGAGTATAAAATATCGTTAACAAGTGGAAACGTAGTATATCAAAATTTAGACAAAACAAAATTCAAAGGATATCGCATCCATATCTTTAAAGAAAAATGGGTTTATGTCGATGACAATGACGCCGAATTTCCAATCGATAAAAATGACTTTTCGGTTACGGTAAACAATGAAAAAATAATCTTCGATTGTGTGTTTAATGCCATTCACGGAACGCCTGGCGAAGATGGACTAATGCAAGCGTACTTTGAATTGTTAGGAATTCCACAAAACTCCTGCGATTATTATCAAGCGGCATTGACCTTTAACAAACGTGATTTATTATCGGTTTTAAAGCCTTACGGAATAAAATCGGCAACGTCGTATTATTTAAATCTTGGTGATGAAATCAAACAGGATTTGATTCTGGAAAAAGTGGGTTTGCCTTGTTTTGTCAAGCCAAATAAATCGGGTTCCAGTTTTGGAATTACTAAAGTAAAAACCAAAGACGAACTTTTGTTTGCCATTGCTAATGCCTATAAAGAAGACAACGAAATAATCATCGAAAGCTTTCTTGACGGAACCGAAGTTTCTGTTGGTGTGATAAACTATAAAGGAGAAACCGTAGTTTTACCTATCACGGAAATTGTTTCAGAAAATGATTTCTTTGATTACGAAGCGAAATATCTTGGCAAATCTCAGGAAATAACGCCAGCCAGAATTTCTGAAGACATTGCTGAAAAAATTCGGGCTGTTGCCAAAAAAGCCTATACCATTTTAAAAATGAGTGGCTTTTCGAGAAGTGAATTTATCATTGTTGACGGAGAACCCTTTATGTTAGAAATGAATACCATTCCCGGATTAACAACTGAAAGTTTGATTCCGCAACAAGCAAAAGCAGCTGGAATTTCGCTGGAAGATTTGTTTACAAACTCAATTGAATTAGTTTTACAAAGAAAATCGATTTAAGTAAAACATTGTCCGTTATCGGTTCTGAGTTGTCGGTTGGACAGCTTTTAACAGACAACTGACAACAGATAACAGACAAAAAAATGAAAAGAAAAGCCGTTTTCCCAGGTTCGTTTGACCCAATTACTAATGGTCATTATGATATTATAAAAAGAGGCATTTCGCTTTTTGATGAAGTGATTGTTGCCATTGGTATCAATGCTGATAAAAAATATATGTTTTCACTCGAAGACCGAAAAAAGTTTATCGAAGAATCCTTCAAAGACGAGCCACAAGTAAAAGTGATTACCTACGAAGGTTTGACGATTGATTTGTGCCGAAAATTAGACGCCGAGTTTATCCTCCGTGGTTTGCGAAATCCGGCAGATTTTGAATTTGAAAAAGCCATAGCCCATACCAACAGAAGATTGTCAAAAATTGAAACGGTCTTTCTTTTAACGGCTTCTAAAACATCTTATATTTCTTCGAGCATCGTTCGTGATGTTATTAGAAATGGCGGTGATTATACTGTTTTGGTTCCGGAAAGTGTGGTTGTCAAAAAATAAAAAAAATGAAGCCACTAATTACACAAATTTCCACGAATTAATTTGTGCTAATTTGTGTAATTTGTGGCAAATTGATTTAACAGTTCTTTATGTAGAAATAACCGCAGATTCGCAGATTATTAATTATTTTAATCTGCGAATCTGCGGTAAGCATTCTAATATTTTTCAGGTTTAGAGTCTTCTTCTTTTTTAATCACTTTACGCGCGACTTCAATCTTAAACTTCTTACCTTTCATTTTTTCGTCACGAATATTAGAAAGCAAGTCTTTTACTTTTTTAGATTTTACCGCTGCAAACGAAATGAAATCCTTCACTTCTATCAGTCCCAAATCGCCTTTCTCCAGTTTTCCTTTTTGAGAAAAGAAACCTACGATGTCTATTTTATTGAGTTTGTTTTTTTTCCCACCACTGATATAAATCGTTTGAAATTCCGGTGGTTTTGGTAACGTTTTGGAATCCGAAACATTTAAAACTTTCATGCTGTAATCGAGATAATCCATTTTCTTTTCGCTTTCATGCGCAATGATGTAAGCGGTTCCCGTAGCTAACATTCGAGCTGTTCGCCCGTTTCGGTGTGTTAATTCGTCTTCCTTTGAAGGCAAATGATAATGAATGACATGTTTCATTTCGGGAATATCCAAACCACGTGCGGCCAAATCGGTTGTAATCAAATAAGGTATGCTTCCGTTTCTGAACTGAATTAAAGCACGTTCACGTTCGTCCTGATCCATGCCACCGTGATAATACGTAGCATAAATTCCTTTTTCGTTTAACGTATCGCTAATGCGTTCTGCAGCATCACGATGATTACAGAAGATAATCGCCGCTTCCGATTTCAAGGAACAAATCAAATTGAATAAACTTCCAATCTTATCTTTCTCTTTTGAAATGACCATTTTCATATCGAGATTGGTATTCGCTTCGTCATTCGGAATAAAATCTAAAATCGTTGGATTAACTACCCGAGTATATTTTGGAATTTCAATTCCGGCCGTTGCCGAAACCAAAATACGTTTGTTTACTTTAGTCAATCTTGAAATGATAAACGACATCTGCTCGTGAAAACCCAACTGCAATGATTTATCAAATTCATCCAGAACCAAGGTTTCAATATAATCTGTTTTGAAAGTTCCTCTGTCGATATGATCCATAATTCTTCCGGGCGTTCCAATTAAAACCGCCGGAGGATTCGATAAGTTTTTGATTTCGGTTTCAATGGAATGTCCACCATAACAAACATTTACTTTGTAATTGGTACCCATTTTTTTCCAAACCTGCTCAATCTGCAATCCCAATTCGCGAGACGGAACCAATATAAGGCATTGCACTCTGGTATTGATATCCTCGTTAAGCATTTCAAAAATCGGAAGTAAAAAAGCAAGCGTTTTCCCTGAACCTGTTGGCGAAAGCAATAAAACATTGTTGTCGTTTAAAATAGTTTCCTGGGCAGCAACCTGCATTTCTTTTAAGCTTTCAATGCCTAAATTCAATAGCAAATTAGTAGAATGGTGATGGTGTGTCATTTGGCAAAGGTAAAGCCAATTTATGGAAATGCAATTATAAACAAGTGTCAGTCTGTCCCGAAGCTTCGGGAGTCGAAGACCTTCTCTATTCAGCAGAGCTACGATTGCACTTCGACTAGCTCAGTGTGACAATGGAAATCTAATTGTAATTTATTTAAGCAGTCTTTCTTCTTCAAATAATAATTTGATATTCTCATACGAATTTTTCAAGGCTTCTTTTATTTGCTCCGGATTGAGCCAAACTGCTTTTTCGATACCTTCATTGGCTTGCGGAAATGGTGTTCCTTCAAAAGTAGATTGCATTTCGAACCAATGGGTTACTTTGAGTTTGTATTTTCCATTGCGTTTAAAAACGTGATAGGTTTTTTGGAGTTTTCTATTGATGGAAAGATTTCCAACACCGGTTTCCTCTTCTACTTCACGTATTGCCGTGTATTCAATTTCTTCTCCTTTTTCGATTCCGCCTTTGGGCAAATCCCATTTTCCGTTTCTTAAAATGAATAAAACGTCGCCGTTTTTGTTAAAAACCAAACCACCGCCAGCTTTGCAAACCGGAATTTTTTCTTTTAGTTTTTTAAGAATGGCTTTTTCATCAGGATAATACAATGATGCCTTTTGAATTTTGTTTTGAAACATTTTGATGATGAGTTGCTCAATATCAATACTTTCCAATAAAAACAACTGAAAATCGGTCTCTTTCGCGATTTCGTTGGTTAAAAAAAGTGGTTTATCGTTGACAAAAACTTTATACATTTGTACTATGATTATTAATAAAGACACAGCCGAAAAAACAGCCGAATTGCTTTTACAAATAAATGCAATTAAATTGAATCCAAAAAATCCTTTTACGTGGGCATCGGGTTGGAATTCTCCAATTTACTGTGACAACCGACTAATACTGTCTTTTCCGGCGATAAGAAATTTTGTGCGAGAAGAATTTTCTAAACATATTGAGAAAGAATTTGGCAAGCCTGATGTAATTGCCGGAGTTGCAACCGGAGCAATTGGCATTGGAATGCTAGTTGCTGAATACATGGGATTGCCTTTTGTGTATGTTCGACCGGAACCAAAAAAACACGGAAGACAAAATCAGGTAGAAGGCTTTTTACAAAGTGGCCAAAACGTAGTTGTTGTTGAAGATTTAATCAGCACCGGAAACAGCAGTTTGATTGCCGTTGAAGCCTTGAAAGAAGCCGGAGCACATGTTAAAGGTATGGTGGCAATTTTTACTTATGGCTTTGATATTGCTGTTGAGAATTTCAAAAATGCGAATGTCGATTTGCACACCTTGGCCGATTACAATCATTTATTAGAATTGGCTGTTGCCAAAAATTATATCACCGAAAAAGAACTCAAAACACTGCGGGAATGGCGGGAAAGTCCGTCGACGTGGAAAGTTTAAAAAAAAGAAAATAGAATAAAGAGCATAGAAGTTAAATTTAAAAGAGAAAAGTCTATTTTCTATTCTCTATTTTCTATTCTCTAAAAATTAAAATAACAATAATGAGAATGAGATTGCTTCGTTCCTCGCAATGACACAACTATGAACCTAGAAAGCCCAAAAGTTACCGTAGCCAAATCAGCACAACACATCTTTGATTCGTTATCAGATGTAAAAAACTTTGAAAAACTAATGCCCGAGAATATTGCCAAATTTGAAGTTATGGGTGATGATATTTTCAACTTTGGGCTAAAAGGAATGCCGGAAATCAAATTGAAAATGAAAGACAAAACACCACATTCTAAAGTTGTTTTGGCTGCAGCCAGTGATAAATTACCATTTACATTAACTGCTAACATTGATACCATTTCTGATGCTCAAAGCGCAGTACAGTTGCATTTTGAAGGCGATTTCAACCCAATGATGGCGATGATGATTAAAGGGCCAATCTCAAAATTTATTGAGACTTTGGCGGAGAATATGAATAAGCTGTAAAAGAGCAAAGAAGCAAGAGAAAAGAAAATAGAGAATAGACAATAGACTAAAAGCTGCTGAAAGGTGGCATTTTTTATTTCTAAAAAAGCAATTAATAAGTCAAGAGCAAAATTTCTTTACTCTTGCCACTTGCTTCTTTCACCTATTTAACCGTCGTGAGTCGTTTATCAATAACTCGTTCCATATAATCCTGTATAAACGCTTTACACCTTAACTCCTGCAAATCCATCGCAGCATTTCGTTTTGAGATTAAATTATGCTCCATGGCTTTGTCATCCTTATCATAAAACCCAATAGCTTTCTTGCCATCAAACGTGCAGATATAATCGCCACTCATAAATTGGTACATATTGGAACCATATTTAATTACAAAAGGTGCCACCTGTTTTTCGTTAATCAAGCTTCTACCCCAACTTCTAAAAGGCTTCTGATACCCAATCATATCTAAAAGTGTTGGGTAAATATCGATTTGCTGTGCCCAATCCGTATTCACTCCAACGTATTTTTCATTTGGCGAAAAGAACAAAATCGGCACTGTGTTTTTATTAAATTCCTTTTTGTATTCATCATAAGCAATCGTATTTCCATGATCGGCAACGAGAACAAAAATGGTGTTTTTGTACCACGATTGCTTTTTGGCAGCAGCAAAAAACTGTTTGAGAGCATAGTCTGTATAACCAATGCTTTCATTGATATTTACTTTTCCTTTTGGAAATTTACCTTCGCATTTTTCGGGAACTTTATACGGCTCATGCGAAGAAACCGAAAACAAAGTCGCCATAAATGGTTGCTTTTTCTCTGACAAAGTTTTATTAAAATATTGAAAGAAAGGTTCGTCCCAAATTCCCCACACACCATCAAAATCGACATCGTTATTATACTCGGTTTTACCATAATAATGGTCGTAACCCAAAATGTTTCCGAAACCTAAAAATCCCATTGAACCATTTGGCGCGCCGTGAAAAAACGAAGTATCATAACCTTCACTTTTTAAAGTAGAAACCAACGATTCTATTTTTTGCTTCGGATAAGGAGAGGATGTAAACGCATTCTGAAACGATGGAATTCCCGCAATAACAGACGACATTCCGTGGATGGATTTCCAACCATTGGCATACGCGTTGGTAAAAATCAAACTATGCTGCGCCAGCGAATCTACAAATGGTGTGTAGCCTTCATAATCCGGGATTTTTGTTCCTTTATTGAATGCACCATTGTATTCACGACCAAAGCTTTCCAAAATAAAAATAACGATGTTCGGTTTGGTCGATGGATTGTTTTTGTATTGTTTTATTGGCAACAATAAACGATCAACCTGTATCTTGGAAACTAAATCTACTTTTTTAAACGTGTTCGTATTCCAGGTTCTGATAATCGCAAATGGCGTATTCAAAACAATATCCGACTGCGACACATTAGTAACAAATCGGCTCGCATCCAAAATATTAATTGGACGTGTACTCTTCTTAAAATCACCACGGATTCCGCCAATACAAAGCGTTGTAATTAACAGAAAACTAACTACTGAAGTTACGAAATATTTTAAATTTGGTGTTTCTACTTTATGATGTACTTTGGTTTTTTTGTAAAGCAAAATCCAAATAAAAGAAAGTGCAAAAAACAACAAAAAAACATGCCAATAATTGAGTAAAAATTCAAAAAATAAAAGCGTCTTATTACTCTCATTTTCAAGTGTATCAAGAGACGCTCTTGTACTTCTACTAAAAGTATAACGGTAATAAATAAAATCAATAAAATTGG
The DNA here is from genome assembly GCF_031381455.1 of Flavobacterium sp. Taxonomy (GTDB): domain Bacteria; phylum Bacteroidota; class Bacteroidia; order Flavobacteriales; family Flavobacteriaceae; genus Flavobacterium. The sequence continues at coordinate 17,686 of NZ_JANMXZ010000008.1, forward strand.
CTGAATACGCTACTAAATTGGGTATGAAATACAAATAGAAAAGTATCTTTTGATAGTTCTTTTTGGAGTTATGCAACGCCGGAATTATGGAACCCAGTATAAACAAACCATTGACATATAAAATGGTTGTGGTATCAAAAGCCAAACCGTGAAAACACAGTTTTAGAAAATCGGTTAGACTGTCAACTTTTATTAAAGAACTATTGTAAACATAGAATAAAACTCTGGCTATGGAGTAAAAAACATAAGCCAATAGAATTCTAATGACTAGCACTTTATACTCTTCAAAACGCGGGTATCTTTTCATATAAAATCAAAAAATCAACAGCGCAAAACTACATATTTCAGTGGTAAATGCTGCATATTTTAAATTAATATTGTGCATCACACTAATATTATTTAATTTGCGTTAAAATTAGCCATACAATGACTCAAATCTCGAGACTTTTTGACTTTCCTTACCATCAGCTTGAAAAATATAATCTTCAGGACGCATTAGTTACTAAACAAAACGGGCAATGGGTTAAAACCTCTACTAAGGAATATCTTGAAAAAGCCAACACTATTTCGAGAGCCTTATTGCGTTTGGGAATTCAGAAAAACGATAAGATTGCCATCATTTCTTCTAACAATAGAACAGAATGGCATATTATGGATATTGGAACTTTACAAACCGGAGCGCAAACAGTTCCGATTTATCCAACCATTTCTGAAGCTGATTATGAGTACATTTTGAACCATTCGGAAGCCATGTATTGTTTTGTTTCGGATGATGAAGTATTGGGAAAATTGAATTTTATAAAAACTAATGTTCCAAAACTTAAAGAAGTGTATTCTTTTAATGAAATTGCCGGATGCAAAAACTGGTCGGAATTACTCGAATTAGGAAAAGACGAAAGCAATCAGAATGAAGTTGAAGAACGAAAAAATAATATTACACCTTTAGAATTAGCTACCATAATTTATACTTCGGGAACAACCGGAAAACCAAAAGGCGTAATGCTTTCGCACAACAATATTGTTTCAAATGTTTTAGATAGTGCTGACAGGATTCCGTTTGATGCGGGAAAAAGCCGTGCGTTAAGCTTCCTTCCTATTTGCCATATTTATGAGCGAATGGTAACTTACATTTATCAGTATTTTGGTGTTGCTATTTACTTTGGTGAATCGATTGAAAAGATTTCTGATAATATAAAAGAAGTCAATCCAACCGTAATGACAGGCGTTCCAAGACTTATTGAAAAGGTTTACGACAAGATTATTGCCAAAGGTTCGGAGCTTACCGGAATTAAAAAGAAACTGTTTTTCTGGGCAATTGAACTCGGATTGAAATATGAGCCTTATGGAGTCAATGGTTTTTGGTATGAGTTTCAATTAAAAATCGCACGCAAACTTATTTTCAGTAAATGGAAAGAAGGCTTGGGCGGAAAATTAGATTTGATCGTTAACGGAAGTGCAGCCTTACAACCTCGTTTAGCCCGAATATTTGCAGCGGCAGAAATCTATGTGATGGAAGGTTATGGTTTATCTGAAACTTCACCGGTGATATCGGTGAATGATTTGCGAAACAGAGGTTTCAAAATTGGAACTGCCGGAAGAATCATCAATAATGTAGAAGTGAAAATTGCTGCCGATGGCGAAATCCTTTGCAAAGGACCGAATGTGATGATGGGCTATTATAAAGACGAAACTTTAACCAAAGAAGCTATTGTCGACGGTTATTTCCACACCGGAGATATTGGAGAGATTGATTCGGAAGGTTTTCTTAGAATTACAGACCGTAAAAAAGAAATGTTCAAAACTTCGGGCGGAAAATATATTGCGCCGCAGTTACTTGAAAATGCAATGAAACAATCGCGTTTTATTGAGCAAATCATGGTCATTGGTGACGGACAAAAAATGCCTGCAGCCTTTATTCAGCCGAATTTTGAATTCGTAAAAGAATGGGCAAAACTGCACAAAACGAATATCGGAACAACCAATGAAGAAATTATAGCAAACGCTGAAGTCATTAAACGTATTCAACAGGAAGTTGATACCGTTAATGAAAAATTTGGTAACTGGGAAAAAATCAAGAAGTTTGAGTTAACTCCCGACTTATGGACTGTGCCTGCCGGACATTTAACACCAACAATGAAGCTGAAGCGTAAGATTGTAATGGAAAAGTACATCAATTTATTTCACAAAATATACGATACAAATTAACCTTTAATCCTTTAGACCATGAAAACAAAATTAATCTTCTGCACTTTGTTATCATTACTTTTATTTTCGGGTTGCAAAGAAAATAAAGTAGCTGAAACTCCAAAAAACGACTATCTCGATTTTTCCAAAAGAGACGATCAAGCAACTGGTGGAATCAAAATGATTCCAATCACTACTCCTATTGGCAAATTCAATGTTTGGACAAAACGTGTTGGAAACAATCCTAAAATAAAAGTGCTATTATTACATGGTGGTCCGGGCGGAACGCACGAATTCTTTGAAAGCTTTGATGGTTATTTCCCAAATGAAAGTATTGAATACATTTATTACGACCAATTGGGTTCTTATTATAGTGACCATCCAACAGACAATAGCTTATGGACTATTGACCGTTTTGTTGATGAAGTGGAACAAGTGCGTAAAGCTTTGAAATTAGATAATTCAAACTTCTATTTAATGGGGCAATCTTGGGGCGGAATCCTTGCTATGGAATACGCTTTGAAATATCAAAAAAATCTAAAAGGATTAATCATTGCCAACATGATGGCAAGCGCTCCGGCTTATAACAAATATGCTGAAGAGGTTCTGGGACCAATGCTTCCCAAAGAAGTATTTGCACAAATAAAAACCTTTGAAAAAAATAAAGATTACACCAATCCAAAGTACACCGAACTACTATTCAAGTATTACTACACCGAACATATTTTGAGAATGCCAATCGACAAATGGCCTGAATCTGTCAATAGAGCTTTTAAGCATTTAAATCCGAATGTGTATGTCTATATGCAAGGTCCGAGTGAATTCGGAATTACGGGTGATGCCACATTAAAGAATTGGGATGTCACTTCAAAACTAAAAACGCTCACGATTCCAACCTTAGTTATCGGCGCAAAATATGACACTATGGATCCAAAACATATGGAATGGATTTCAAAAGAAGTCCAAAACGGGCGGTTTTTATATTGTCCAAATGGAAGTCACTGCTCACAATATGATGATCAGGAACATTATTTTCCGGGTGTAATTTCCTTTTTAAAGGATGTGGACTGTGGTAATTTTAAAAAACAGTAAATACGTCCAAAACTAGAATTTACAAAGCTTCTTAAGTAATTTAGGAAGCTTTTTTTATGGGTAATACTTCTCAAAATTTAGTGCGTTTTTGTGATTTAGGTTATTAACAATCCTCATTTTTAAATAGTTAATAATTAGTTATGGTATTTTTTAACAATTGTTTAATAATGGGTAATTTTATTTCATTAACCAATAAAAACTATAATTATGAATGTAAAAAACTTTATTGTCGGAGGAATTGTTGGAGGAATTGTTGATTTCTTAATGGGATGGCTTGTTTGGGGCATCTTACTTAAAGACACTTTTCCAAAACCGGAAGGCGCTGGTGCCGATAACATGATGTTTATCTTCTTAGGTTGCATGAGTTTTGGTTTCATGTTGTCTTACATTTTTGCGCAAGGCGAAGGTGTATCTCAATGGATGCAAGGCGTTAAAGTAGCAGTCGGTGTGGCATTATTCATGTCGTTAGCAAACAGTTTCTTTGAAAGCATGTACAAAGATAGCATGGATGTTAAAATGGTAGCTATTGGTGTAGTAGCTTCTATTGTAGTTGCTGCCGTCGTTGGTTCTGCCATAGCTGTTACCAATGGAAAAATGAAGTAGTATTTAATATTTTCATAATGTAAAAACGCCTGAGATTAAGTTCTTGGGCGTTTTTGCTTTAGTTAAATTTCTTCAAATAAAAAAGCCTCTCCATTGGAGAGGCTTTAAAGTTAAAAATGTTATTTATTACTGTTGTGAAATAATTACTGATTTGGTTACCACATTGTTGTTTGTGGTTAATTTGAAGAAATAAACTCCAGATTTCATTCCATCAGCATTAAATGACACGCTTTGTTTTTGTCCTGCTTCAGCATTACCATTGAAAATAGTATTGATCAACTGACCTGTAACGTTGTATAATTCTATACTAACAGAAGAGTCATTGTTCAAAGTATATTCTATAGTGGCAAGATCTTTAACCGGATTTGGATAAACCTTATAGGATAACAATGCGGTATCTGGTTTAGTGTTTGTCACAGTTGAACTTCCAGTACATCTTAAGAATTGCTGATCAGCACCTGCTTCATAATTGCCATTAATAGCAATCAAAGCATTGTTGACTTCAGTCATAGTGTATTTTGAATTACCTTTTCCTAAAAGGGTATTGGCAATCGTTAACACCTGACTAACTTTCATTCCTTCAAAAGTTCCAGAAGTAATATACAAGTCTCCTAATGATAATTCATTTGAAGAGAAATCAGCATTTCTACCGAAAGCAATATTCAATCTTGTTGTTAACACTTGAGCAGCTAATCCGTTATTGTAAGCACTGCTTGAAGGATTTAAAATAGTTCCTAAATTAAGTGTTTTTGCAGCTGAATCAGATGGCAAGAAGTTTTTAATCGCTTCAGCTGAAGTGAATTTCAAATATCTTGTACCTGAACCTACTACAATTCCATTCGGGAATGAAGTTGCGAAGTTAGTATTCAAATAACAGCTAGCACTGTCTCCGACACAGTTAGCATTATAGCCACTGTTTGATACGGTTTTGAAACCCACACAATTACCAAACAATAAGACTACTTCTCCTGTGATAATACAACCATTAGCATCGGTAACCGTTACTGTATACCAACCCACTTGCAAACTAGCTGTTTGTGTAGTTTGAATTGGAGTTGAATTCCAACTGTAAGTATAAGGTCCAGTTCCTCCGGTTACAGTAGCTGTTGCTGTTCCATATCCACCACTTGTTGTAATTGGTGTTTGTGACATAGTGATAGCTAAAGCTGTTGCCGGTTGGGTAATAGTAGTGCTCACGTTTGCTGTACATCCGTTGGCACTTGTAATCACTGCAGTATACGTTCCAGCTGACAAATTGTTAACTGTGAATGTAGTACTTCCATTAGACCATAGAATGGTATAAGGTGCTGTTCCGCCTGTTACTGTAGCAGTTACACTTCCGTTTGTTCCTGCAAAACAAGAGACATTGGTATGAGTAGCTGTGGCAACTAAAGCGGTTGGTTGCGTTACTGTAGCACTTACTGTTGCAGTACATCCGTTAGCACTTGTAATCACTCCAGTATACGTTCCGGCTAACAAGTTTGTTAACGTGAAACTAGTACTTCCATTAGACCATAAAATAGTATAAGGTGAAGTTCCTCCAGTTACTGTAGCGGTTACACTTCCGTTTGTTCCTGCAAAACAAGATACGTTCGTTTGTGTAGTTGAAGCTACTAAAGCTGTTGGCTGAGTTATAGTCACACTTACGTTTGAAGTACATCCACGAGCATCAGTGATAACCGCGGTATAAGTACCTGCTGCTAAATTGTTAGCTGTAAATGTAGTGCCACCATTAGACCATAAAATAGTATAAGGAGCCGTTCCACCTGTAGCCGTTACTGTTGTACTACCTGTAGTTCCGCCGAAGCAAGATACGTTAGTAGTAGTGTTAGTAGAAGCTAAAGCCATTGCCGGTTGAGTGATTGTCACACTTACATTTGAAGTACATCCACGAGCATCTGTGATAACCGCTGTGTACGTTCCTGCTGCTAAATTGTTAGCTGTAAATGTAGTGCCACCATTAGACCATAAAATAGTATAAGGAGCAGTTCCACCTGTAGCCGTTACTGTCACACTTCCGTTAGTTCCTGCAAAACAAGATACGCTAGTAGTTGTGTTAGTAGAAGCTAAAGCCATTGCTGGTTGCGTGATTGTTACACTTACGTTTGAAGTACATCCACGAGCATCAGTGATAACCGCGGTATACGTACCAGCTGCTAAATTGTTAGCTGTAAATGTAGTGCCACCATTAGACCATAAAATAGTATATGGAGCAGTTCCGCCTGTAGCCGTTACCGTTACACTTCCATTAGTTCCTGCAAAACAAGATACATTTGTAGTAGTGTTAGTAGAAGCTAAAGCCATTGCTGGTTGCGTGATTGTTACACTTACGTTTGAAGTACATCCACGAGCATCGGTTACAACTGCAGTATACGTTCCGGCTAACAAATTGTTAACTGTGAAAGTAGTACTTCCGTTAGACCATAAAATAGTATATGGAGCAGTTCCACCTGTAGCTGTTACTGTTGCACTTCCGTTGGTTCCTGCAAAACAGTTTACATTGGTAGAAGTAGCAGAAGCTACTAAAACCGGGGTAGCAGTAATAGTTACTGTTCCGTTAGTTTGACATCCATTAGCATCTGTAACGGTATAAGTATAAGTTCCTGCAGCTAAATTGGCAAGCGTAAAAGTAGTACTTCCGTTAGACCATAAAATAGTGTATGGCATTGTTCCGCCTGTGGCAGTAACGGTTACTGAAGCATCATTCCCTGCACAAGTAGCCGGAGTTGTTACCAATGTACTTGCTAAAATAGGCACTGCACGAATAAGGACTGATCCATTAGTGGTACAGCCATTGGCATCAGTAACTACATAAGTGTAGGTTCCTGCAACTAAATTATCAAGCGAAAAAGTTGTGCTGCCATTAGACCATAAAATAGTATAAGGTGCTGTTCCTCCTATCGGAGTTACATTAGCTGTACCATTATTCCCGGTACAACAGGTAGCATTAACAGAAGTATTTGTAGAAGATAAAACTGTTGTTGGCTGAGTTACTGTAGCACTTACGTTTACAGTACATCCGTTAGCATCTGTTACAACTGCAGTATAAGTTCCTGCTGCTAAATTATTAATTGTAAATGTCGTTCCTCCATTTGACCATAAAATGGTGTAAGGAGCTGTTCCTAATGTAGCTGTTGCAGTTACACTTCCGTTAGTTCCTCCAAAGCAGGTAACATTTGTAGAAGTAGCTGACGCAACTAAAGTCTGAAGACTTGTAATAGTTACTGTTCCTTGAGTTTGACATCCATTTGCATCTGTAACAGTATAAGTATAGGTTCCAGCCGCTAAATTAGCAAGCGTAAAATCAGTACTTCCGTTAGACCACAAAATAGTATAAGGAGCTGTTCCACCAGTTGCCGTAACTGTAGCCGTTCCTGTGCCTCCATTACAATTGGCATCTGTGTGTGCAACAGTTGTTACCAATTCAGGTGACTGGGTAATAGTAATTGTTGGGTCACTCGATCCAGAATTTCCTATACTGTCGTTAACTGAAACTGTGTAACCTCCGGCAGCTAAACCTGTAAAGGTATATGATGCATTGTTAGTAGTTGCAATCAAAACACTATTCAAATAATAAGAATAAGGTGCAGTTCCTCCTGAAGGAGTTATTGTAATGCTACCTGTGTTTTGTCCGTAACACAATACGTTAGTGGAAATGATTATGAAATCAAATCGACTACAATTAACCGGAGCTGCAAGCGTTACCAATCCGTTAGTTTGACATCCACTAGCATCTGTAACAGTATACGTATACGTTCCATCCGCTAAAGTGTCAATAGTAAAAGCAGTACTTCCATTAGACCACAAAATAGTATAAGGAGAAGTTCCTCCTGTAGTGGTTACGGTTATAAAACCATTATTTCCTAAACATGTAGGAGGAGCCGAATCATAAGTAGTAGCTATAGTAGACACTGCCTGAATAAGAACAGTTCCATTGGTTTGACATCCATTAGCATCTGTAACTGTATAAGTATACGTTCCACCCGCTAAATTGTTAAGCTCAAAAGCAGTACTTCCATTAGACCATAAAATAGTATATGGAACAGTTCCGCCTGTAGCTGTTACGGTTACAGAGCCATTACTTTCAGTACATGAAGGAGAAGTCGAAACATACGTACTTGTTAAAGTTGGTACTGCCTGAATAGTAACCATTCCATTAGTCTGACATCCGTTCGCATCTGTAATTACATAAGTATAGGTTCCGGCGACTAAGCTATCAAGTGAAAAAGCAGTACTGCCGTTTGACCATAAAATAGTATAAGGAGCAGTTCCACCTAACGGAGTTGCAGTAGCCATACCATTATTCCCTGTACAACATGTTGCATTAGTAAATACATTCGTATTCGATAAAAGCAAAGCTTGTGTAATTGTAGCCGAAACATTGGCAGTACATCCGTTAGCATCCGTAACGACAGCAGTATAAGTTCCTGCTACTAAATTATTAATAGTGAAACTAGTACTTCCGTTAGACCATAAAATAGTATAAGGTGCTGTTCCTTCTGTTACTGTAGTAGTAATGCTTCCATTATTTCCGGCAAAACAAGTTATATTAGAAATTACGTTTGCCGCCACCAATCCACTAGACTGTATGGTTTGCGAAACATTCGCAGTACATCCGTTAGCATCCGTAACAACAGCTGTATACGTTCCGGCTGCTAAATCGTAAACCGTAAAACTCGTACTTCCATTAGACCATAAAATAGTATAAGGAGCAGTTCCACCGGTTGCTGTAACTGTAGCAGTTCCTATATTGGACTGGCAATTACCATTTGTTGAAGTAGCAGTCAAGGCCAGAGCACTTGTTGGTCCGGTAATAGTTACTGTTGGATCGCTTGAACCAGAATTTCCTGCACCATCATTAACCGTCACCGTATAACTTCCGGCGGTTAACCCCGTAAAGGTATAAGTAGCATCATTTGTTGTTTGAATTAATACATTGTTTAAGTAATAAGAATAAGGAGCAGTTCCTCCTGAAGTAGTAATCGTAATTGATCCGGTACTTTGTCCGAAACATGTACCATTAAAAGAAGTAATGACATAATCAAATCGTAAGCAATTTGGACAGGTTACACAGTCTAAGAAACCGCTACCGGAATGTCCCCCATCAAAGTATTCATTGATTGTGCTTGCCGTAGAATTAACCTGAGAAGGTGAATACCCGGTTACCGCACCTCCAATAGTAGCATTTGCCACCACCAGAAATTGGCTAACGGTCATTCCCTGAAAAGGGCCACTCAAAATTGACAAATCTCCCAATAATAATGTATTAGAGGAGAAATTGGCATCGTAAACATCAAAGCCTACATTTAAAGTAAGGGCAACTAACTGACCGGCTAATACATTTCTGTAGGTTTGGCCCGGATCGACTAAAGCACCTGAGTTCAATGCTCTTGGTGTAGTTCCTGATGGTAAAAAATTCCTAACTGCCATAGAGGAAGTTAAAGTAATCGAATTGGTTTCATTTCCAATTCGGATTCCATCAGGAAAGGCTGCATCGAAATTAGCATCTCGATAGCAGCCTGGATTGCCGCCATGGCATTGGGTTCCCCATCCGCCCTGCGTAAAGGTCGTGAACCCTATACAACTTTGAGCTGAACTTTGAAACATTCCAAAAAACATACTTACGAATAAGCAGTAAATTAATTTTGTTTTCATAATTAAACATTTAAAATTAGACATACTATTGACCATCAATAGCAGCATTTGTAATTTCTTTTTTAAGGGAAAAAGGACATATTATCGTTTAAATACATCAAAAATCAGTTAATCAACATGTTTTCAGAAAACCCTTACTATGGATTGCATTTAACATGCTTTTAAGAAGAATACTTGACAAAATTAGAGGGATAAACTTTTAGAATTATTTTAAAAAATATCATAATTCACACGTTGTAAAAATCTGTATATCAATTATTTATAATTTAAAAAAACTGGGAATTATATAATTAAATAAAAATATTATACAAGACTTATTCCATAAAAAAGACTCATCTTTACGCTAGATTATTTAACAACTATCAACCTAAATCAATAAAAATGAATCTTAAAAGAATTTTTGGAGCCATACTTACAATACTTGGAATCGTGAGTCTTATTTATGCCGCACAAGTTTTCCTAACTGCAACGGATAGTACAAGAGATATTAAAACTCTTATTATATATGGTGTATTAGGCTTAGTTTTTTTCGTATCCGGCATCGGGTTAGTGAAAACTACAAAAGACGAGTCTTAGTTTATTTATAAAAACCGTACAAACTTCTCAATTATTACAGAGAATGTGGGAATTATATAAATCATTTATTACTAAGATTGATTTATACGGTTTTAAAGAGTGTACCTTTACTTTTGATTATTTCATTCATTTGAACACTTTAGTTAAATTTTATGATTACCATTTATTTAAACTTGTTAGGTGAAGAAATTATCATTATGGCACATGCGCAACATAGTTTTAATCCCAATGAACAATTTAAAATGATTTCAACTATAATTAAAAGTGGTTATGAAGATTAAGCTACTAAAACCTCATCGATAGGTTTTGCTGACAAAATTATTACTATTAAAAACTGTAAAATCTCGAGTTTACTGTTGAAGACACACTCAAGTGCTTTTCAAATAAACTTCAAAAACATGAAGCTCTATATTAAGCATATGGTCAGTTTACGATGTAAAATGCTAGTCAAAGCAGAACTTAAAAGTTTAGGATTGCATTTTACTACTGTAGAGTTGGGTGTGGTTGAAATCATGGAAGACATTACCAATGAAAAAAGGCTAAAATTAAAAGAAGCACTTTTAGAATCCGGACTCGAATTGATGGATGACAAAAAAGCAAAGATTATCGAAAAAATAAAAATTGTCATCACCGAAATGATTCATTACAACGATGAATTGCCCAAAATAAACTACTCCGAATACATCAGCAAAATAATGGATTATGATTACACTTATTTGGCCAACATTTTCTCTGAAGTACAAGGCATTACCATAGAACATTATATCATTGCCCACAAAATAGAAAAAGTAAAAGAACTGCTGCTCTATGATGAACTCAACCTAACCGAGATTTCTTATAGAATGAACTACAGCAGTGTTTCCCATTTGTCCACCCAATTTAAAAAAGTGACCGGCTTAACTCCAACTTATTTTAAAAACCTCAAAGACAAAAAACGCAACACCCTTGATGATGTGTGAATTATGCAATATATTTCAAGAATTATAACATAGCTCCTTGATTTAATGCTTCACCTTTGACTGAACTTCGTCAAACAAAACACATTGAAACTCTACATAAAATACATGGTCAGCAATCGTTGCAAGATGATGGTCAAAGACGAACTTAAGAAACTAGGTTTGCATTTTATAATTGTGGATTTGGGAGTGGTTGAGATCATGGAAAATATTTCTCCGGAGAAAAGAGCCTTGTTAAAATCCAACTTGAATGAATCCGGTTTAGAGTTGATGGATGACAAGAGAGCCATCCTCATTGAAAAAGTAAAAACTGTAATCATCGATATGATTCACTACGCTGATGCACCAATCAAAGTGACTTTTTCAGAGTATTTGAGTGAAAAACTAAATCAAAACTATACGTATCTCGCCAACTTGTTTTCAGAAGTGCAAGGCATCACCATTGAGCAATTTATGATTTTGCATAAAGTAGAACGGATTAAAGAATTGATTATTTATGATGAGCTGAACATTACCGAAATCGCCTGGAAAATGAACTACAGCAGTGTGGCACATTTATCCACCCAATTCAAAAAAGTCACTGGCTTATCGCCTTCCCATTTCAGATTACTAAAAGACAAAAGACGAAACCCACTTGAAGAATTGGGTAATGAATCTTAATATAAAAAACATGAGCCAGCAAGACATAGTTGATGATAAAAAAAGCAAACCCAACGATTTGTTTTTTGACATGTTTGAAAACAGCGCTATTGGTATGGTTTTAATCGATATTGAAACTTCCGAATTTCAGCATGTCAATAAATCTTTTCTTAACTGCTTTGGGTATACCAAGGACGAAATCATTGGAAAGACTACGAGTCAAATAGGCATGGTCACTCCTGAATTCAGCGATAAAATTTTAATGCAGGGGAAAAAAGAAGAACTAGTCAATAGTATCGAAATTTTACTGCATAATAAAAAAGGAGAACCATCTTGGTATCTCGCCTCCATTCAGTCGATGGAGTTTTTGTGTAAAGAATGTACGCTTACCTCTTTTATTGACATCACAAAGCAAAAGAAAACTACGGCAGAGTTGTTAATTGCTAATAAGGAGCTAGCTTTTCAAAATGAAGAAAAAGAAAAACGTGCCGCCGAATTAGTAATTGCTAATAAAGAACTTGCGTATCAAAACGAAGAAAAAGAAAAACGTTCTGATGAGTTAAATATCGCTAATGTTGAATTGGAACATCAAAACAGTGAAAAAGAAAAGCGCGCTGACGAATTGCAGGTTGCCAATAAAGAATTAGAATATCAAAACAAAGTAAAGGAAAAACGTGCTGCCGAATTAATCATTGCCAACAAAGAATTAGCTTTCCAAAACAAAGAAAAAGAAAAACGTGCAGCCGAATTAATCATTGCCAATAAAGAATTACTATTTCAAACCGGAGAAAAACAAGATCGTGCTGACGAATTAATCATTGCCAACAAAGAATTAGTATTCCAAAAAGACGAAAAGCAAAATCGAGCCAATGAACTAGTCATTGCTGATAAAGAGTTAAACTTTCAAAACGAAGAAAAAGAAAAACGGGTTTTTGAAAACAAAGAACTCGAAGCCTATAATTATTCACTGAAATTATCTTCGCAATATTCGTTAAGTCTTATCGAAGCTAGTCGCGATCCTTTATTTACAATTAGTCCGAAAGGAAAAATTACCGATACCAACCAAGCTTCTGTGAGAGTTACCGAAATATCTAAAGAAGATTTAATCAATACCGATTTCATCAATTATTTCACCGAACCTGAAAAAGCGAAGAAAGGTTATGAAGAGGTATTCTCCAGAGGCTTTGTAGTCGATTATCCTTTAATCTTAAAAGACGGAAAACTTACTGATGTCTTGTTCAATGGTGCTGTTTACAAAGATGAAAAAGGGAATATCATTGGTGCCGTTGTTGTAGCAAGAGATATCTCTGAACAAAAAAAAGCGGAAAAAGAATTAATTGAAGCCAAGATATATGCCGAACTAGCTACATCTATTGCAGAAGAAGCCAAAATTATAGCGGAAGCAGCCACCACCAAAGCCAATGAAGCCGTAAAATCAAAACAACAGTTCTTATCCAATATGAGTCACGAAATCAGAACTCCAATGAATGCCATTATCGGATTTACCAAAGTGGTGCTCAAAACTGAATTGACAGCCAAACAAAAAGAATATCTCACCGCCATTAAAATGAGTGGCGATGCACTAATCGTACTTATTAATGACATCCTGGATTTGGCTAAAGTAGATGCCGGAAAAATGACTTTTGAAAAAACACCTTTCAAATTGAAACTGTCTATCAAAGCGATGCTGCATCTCTTTGAAACCAAAATTCAGGAGAAAAATTTAAAACTGGTAACCCATTATGACAATGATATTCCTGAGGTTTTAGTTGGTGATCCGGTACGTTTGCATCAAATCATTCTGAATTTAGTGAGTAATGCCGTCAAATTTACAAGTATTGGGAAGATTACGGTTACTGTGAAATTAGTTTCTGAAACAGATGATGATGTAGCCATAAGATTTTCTATAGCTGATACTGGCATAGGAATAAGCGAAACTAAAACCGAAAAAATATTTGAAAATTTTCAACAAGCAACGAGCGGAACTTCCAGAATATTTGGCGGAACCGGTTTAGGTTTGGCTATCGTAAAGCAACTCGTAGAAGCCCAAAACGGAACAATTGATGTTGAAAGTACCATTGGCAAAGGTTCTGCTTTTAGCTTTATGCTCTATTTTGATAAGACTCATTTCGAAGCAGTTTTAGAACCCGAAATTCTGGAAATCGATACCGAAATTAAAGACACTAAAATATTAGTTGTCGAAGATATGGAACTGAATCAGTTGTTGATGAAAACCCTTTTGGACGACTTTGGTTTCGAATGTGAAATTGCCGCCAATGGTAAAATTGCCATCGAAAAACTTCAAAAAAGTTCTTATGACATCATTCTAATGGACTTGCAAATGCCCGAAATGAATGGCTTTGAGGCAACCGAACATATCAGAAAAAAAATGAAACTAACGCTTCCTATAATTGCGTTAACTGCTGATGTAACTACTGTTGATGTCGCCAAATGCAAAGCCGTTGGGATGAATGATTATATTTCGAAACCCGTTGACGAACGCTTGTTGTACAGTAAATTAATAAGTTTTATCAAAAAACCGGTCGCCATAATCGAAAATAAAATCAAAGGAAATAATCAAGTGCAGACTATTAAATATGTCAATTTGAGTTATTTGTCACAGCTAACCAAAGCCAATCCGAAATTAATGACGGAAATGATAGAAGTTTATCTAAGACAAACACCACCTTTATTAACCTCTATGAAACAAAGTTTCAAAGACAAAGACTGGAAACTATTAAAAGCAACCGCTCACAAAATAATTCCTTCCTTCGCCATAATGGGCATCAATGTGCAGTATGAAGAACTGGCTAAAAAGATTCAGAATTATGCCGAAAAATTAGAACTGTCGGAAGAATTAAATGACCTGGTTACAGAGCTGGAAAAAGTATGCTTACAATCGTTTGTAGAGTTAGAAAAAGAATTAATTAATTTAAAAAAATAAAGATGAAATCGCTATACACAAAAAGTTTTTTGCAAAAAAACACCAAAAAATAAAAGCGATACCATATATGACCACTAACAAATAAAATTTTACTTATATGAAAACTGAAAATAAAATCAAACTCTTTCTAGTTGATGACGATGCCGTTTTCCTAAAGTCATTGGAAATTCAGTTTATGGAACATGCCGATTTTGAAGTAGAAACCTTTCCTACCGGAGAATTATGCCTTCAAAATTTAAACAAAAAACCGGATGTAATCGTATTGGATTATCATTTGGACGGTGTTGTTAAAGGATCAATGAACGGTATGCAAACCTTAGATTATATTAAAGATAACAATGCCGGAATTGAGGTCATTATACTTTCTAGCCAAGATAAAATTGAAGTAGCAGTGAGTTGCATGCACCATAAAGCTTTTGATTATGTCATTAAAAGTGAAACCTCTTTTTTGCGCTTGCAAAAAGTGATAACCAGCATTTATAAATACCGAAAACTCGAAAAAGAACTTCAATGGTACATTGATAGAATGTAATGTCATTATAATGTGTGAATTTTAAAAAAAAACACATTAATACTGTAACTAATTCATTGCCAAATGTCCGCATCTTTGTATTGATAGAAAAGATAACTTTTATGATTTTTTTAAACCCTAATCAATACAAAATATCATGGCTGTAACTCGAAAAAAAATAGGCGTTTGGATGGATCATTCCATCGCTCACCTCATGGAATTTTCTTCCAATGCGTTTGAAGTTCAAACCATCGAATCCAATTTTACCCGACAACAAAAATTGAACGGCCTTCAAAAAGGAGAGCTTGATTTGCACAACATAGAACAACAAAAACAGGCCAAGTATTATAAAAAATTGATAGATGTTGTTAAAAAATACCAAGAGGTAATTCTTTTTGGACCAACGAATGCTAAAGAAGAACTATTTAATGTACTTACGTCTGATAATCGGTTTGAAGATGTTAAAATTCAAGTGAAGCAAACCGATAAAATGACTGCAAAAGAGCAGCATGCTTTTGTTAGAGATTTTTTTTCCAATAAATAAACTCAAAAATGAAAACGATGATGAAGAATACAGTAACCAATTATCTGACCAAGACTTCTAACAATCAGGTTCAAAGTATAGCCGAAATGAAAAAACATGTCGCTACAGTATCTTTGTGCGAAGAGGCTATGAATGAAATAAAAAAAATCTATTGGCATGAAAAAGAACTTTTGATTGTCGTTCCAATTTTAATGAAAAGTGCCACAACATTTGAATTAGTAGAATCGCTAACAGTACTTTCAGATTATACAAAAGAACATGTTAAATTATTGGAGAGTAAATTTCCAGAGATTAATCAAATGCCAAGTGCAAAAAAAACATACAATGCTGTCACTTATAAAAATATAGTGTGACTATAAAAATACTTCGATGAATACTAAAAGCCACACAGTGCATTTCAAGATTTAGGTTGATTTTTTTGGTTAGTTGATAATAAGTGGGGAACACTTATTATTTAGCCCTGTCGCACTTAACGACAGGGCTTTTTTTTGTCCAATTTTAAAATGTGTGAATAACACAAACTAAAATAATAGTTGTATAACACTATGCAAAGCTATGTTACCAACCTTTGTGCCAAATAATAAAACAATAAAACATGAAAAAATTACTACTATTATATATATGCTTTGCATCTACACTTACAACAAAAGCGCAAACCGAAGACAAAAAATGGAATGTTGGTCTTCACGGCGGAATTATCCAATATAATGGAGACTTAGGCCGCGATTGGTACAAAACCGATAAAACCATGTATGGATTTGGCGGTATAAGTGTTTCAAGATATTTATGGAAATATATAGATGTGAACGTTCTATATACTCGTGGAACGCTAGGATACGATAGCGGTGTTACCGGATTTAAAAGTGATTTCAGTCACGTAACAGCTAATTTAAGATTTAATCTAATCGGACAAGAATATTTTGTCAGACCCTATGTATTTGGTGGTATTGGTGCTATTCTATTTGATAGACAACTTAACTTTCACAAACCAAAAATTGACACTACTTTTCCAGTAGCTGGTGCTGGTATTAATTTTAGATTGTCGCCTGTACTTTCACTTAATCTTCAGGAAACATTTGTATTCACTAATAACGATAGCCGTGACGGAATTGTATCAGGGAAAAAAGATGATTACTTGATGCACATGGCTGGTTTAACTTTCAATTTTGGCTGTAAAAAAGATGCTGATGGAGATGGCGTTTCTGATAGCAGAGACAAATGTCCAGATACTCCAGCAGGCGTTGCAGTAGATTCTAAAGGTTGCCCACTTGACAGAGATAATGATGGCGTAGCCGATTATTTAGATACTTGTCCTGATGTTGCCGGAACAGTACTTATGAATGGATGTCCGGATAGCGATAATGACGGTGTAGCTGACCTAAATGACAGATGTCCTAATGTAAAAGGTACAGTTGCCTTGAAAGGTTGCCCGGATGCTGATAATGATGGTGTAGCTGATTTAGATGATAAATGTCCAAACTCAACTCCAGGAAGTAAAGTGGATGCAACCGGATGTGCTTTGGATAATGACAAAGACGGTGTAAATAATGACGAAGATCGTTGCCCTGATACTTATGGTCTGGTTAGTTTAAAAGGGTGTCCTGATACGGATGGCGATGGTATAGCTGATATTGATGACCGTTGTCCAAATGCCAAAGGAACCGAAGAAAACAAAGGTTGTCCTGAAATTGCTAAAAAAGACGTCGTAAGAATCACTTATATCGGAAGTAAAATTTTCTTCGAAAACAATAGCGATAAATTAAAAGTTGCTTCGTTAGTATTACTTGATGAGTTAGTGAAAATCCTAAATAAATATGAAGCTGCTAATCTAGCTATCGATGGTCATACCGACAGTAATGGTTCTGATGAATTTAATCAGGTTCTATCTCAAAAACGTACTAATTCTGTTAGAGCTTATTTAATGAGCAAAGGAGTTGCTGACTCTCACTTAACAGCAACCGGATTTGGAGAAACCAAACCCATTGCAGATAACAAAACTTCTTTAGGACGTTCAAAAAACCGTAGAGTGGAATTGAGAATTGCTTACTAGCATATAAAAATATCTTTCCCCAATTTTTTAAGAAGGTTGCCTCATTGTAGGCAGCCTTTTTTTTAATTGATAACCTATTGACTGACACTTTACTAAAAGTGTGAATAATACAATTTATTGACAGATTTGTATAACTGTTGTAGTCTGAAATAGTGCGAAATTTATCTTTATAAACAAATCCTTTTTACTAACCAAAAAAGCAAAAGGGAATTTAATTAATCCTTTAAATTTTAAATTATGAAAACAATTTCAAAACTCAGAATGGCAGTGGTACTATTAACTTTAGCTACTACAGCACCAGCATTTGCTAGCCCAACAACACCAGTAACGACAACAGCTCTTGCTACAGCACCTACAGATGATGCTAAAGCTGAAGTCTTATTAAATCGATTAAAAGAAATCAAAGACATGGACAAATCCAATCTTTCCAGAGTCGAGAAAAAAGCATTGCGAAAAGAAGTCAAAGAAATAAAAGCTACAATGAAAGCCAGCAGCAACGGTGTTTATCTTTCTATTGGTGCGATTATCATCATTATTTTATTGTTGATTCTAATTTTATAAAGTCCCAAAACTACCATGATAAATATAATCAAAGAAGGCATATTGCTTAAAAAAACAAACCATGCCTTTGAAAATGAAGGGGTTTTAAATCCGGCAGCCATTAGAGATGGTGATTATGTTCACATGCTTTACAGAGCAGTGAGTAAAGGCAATCATTCTACTGTTGGATATTGCAAACTCAAAGGACCATTATTCATTGAGCATCGAAACGATGAACCCTTACTTTCACCCGAATTTGATTATGAATGTCACGGTATTGAAGATCCCAGAATAGTTAAAATTGAAGACACTTATTATCTCACTTTTACAGCTTATGATGGCGTAAATGCACTAGGTTGTTTGGCAACCTCAAAAGACTTAGTGCATTTTAAACGAAAAGGAATCATAGTCCCGCAAATCACTTATGAAGAATTCAATCGTTTGGCGGAAACCAAAGGAATTATAAATGATAAATATTTCAGATACAATCAGCATGACAACATTCTTGAAAAGGACGGTAAAAAGATGCTGATTTGGGACAAAAATCTAATCTTCTTTCCCAGAAAAGTAAATGGAAAATTATTGTTTTTGCATCGTATCCGACCCGAAATTCAATTGGTTGTTGCTATCGAAAACTTAGAAGGATTAACACCTAAATTTTGGCAGGATTATTTTCTTCATTTCGATGAACATGTAGTGCTCCAACAAAAATATGAACATGAAGTCAGCTATATCGGTGGAGGCTGCCCTCCTATTGAAACCGAACACGGTTGGTTGCTTATTTATCATGGCGTTCATGATTCATTACAAGGTTATGTTTATTCTGCCTGTGCTGCTCTATTAGATTTAGACCATCCACAAAAAGAAATTGCCCGACTGCCTTATCCATTATTTGTTCCCGAGTTTCATTGGGAACTAAAAGGCGAAGTCAATAATGTTTGCTTTCCCACAGGTGCCGCAGTTTTTGATGACGTATTGTATATCTATTATGGTGCCGCTGATGAAAGAATTGCCTGTGCTTCGATGAGTTTATCAGAGCTAGTTGAAGAATTAATGCTTAATAAAATCCCAAATGAAAAATAAAAGCCCTGATAGTACTTCAACTAATAACCTACCCGGTATACTTTGCATTTCCTCCTATCCACCGCGCGAATGCGGCATTGCTACCTATTCACAAGATTTAATGAATGCGTTAAAAAACAAGTTTGGAAAGTCATTCAAAATAAGCATGTGTGCTTTGGAATACAAAAATGAAAATCATTTGTACCCAAAGGAAGTCAAATACGTACTAGAAACTGACAATTCATCCTCTTATGCTGAAATAGCAACTAAAATCAATGAAAACAAGAGTATTCAAATGGTATTAGTGCAACATGAATTTGGGCTATTCAAAAACAACGAAACTGATTTCATTTCTTTTTTACAGCAACTAAACAAACCTATAATACTAGCTTTTCATACTGTTTTGCCTAATCCTGATGAGATGTTGAAAAAGCTGGTTGTCAGCATTGATGATGTCGTGAAATCTATTATTGTGATGACCAAAACCTCAGCTAAAATACTAACTAACGATTACGGAATTACTAGCGCTAAAATTGTTGTAATTCAACACGGAACACATCTTGTTGAACATATAGACAAGTCCGTTTTAAAAGAAAAATACAACTTAACCGGCAGAAAAGTCTTGGCCACTTTTGGTTTATTAAGTTCCGGAAAATGTATAGAAACTACGATTAGTGCGCTACGAATAATCGTAAAAAGATATCCCGACGTGCTCTTTTTGGTCATTGGGAAAACACATCCTAGTGTATTAAAAGAAGAAGGCGAATACTATCGAGATACACTTCAAGCCAAAATTAAAACGCTGAATTTACAACAAAATGTAAAATTCATTAATCAATATCTACCGCTTCCTGATTTATTGGAATATTTGCAATTAACCGACATTTATTTGTTTACTTCAAAAGACAGAAATCAGGCAGTTAGTGGAACATTTTCCTATGCGTTGAGCTGTGGTTGTCCGATAATATCAACACCAATTCCACATGCTACTGAAGTGTTACAGCACGACACTGGTATCATAGTCGATTTTGAAAATCCGAAACAACTTGCGCGAAAAGTAATTGAACTCATAGAAGACGAAGAGTATTGTAAACTAATATCGTCCAACGGAATACATAAATTGGCACCAACCGCATGGGAAAACTCAGCTATTGCACATGCTTTCCTTTTTGATATACTTTCAGAAAGTGATTTAGAATTAGAATTTAAAATTCCAACAATTAATCTCAATCATATAAAAAACCTGACTACCGATTTTGGTATGATTCAATTCTCTGTCATCAACAAACCCGATTTAGAGTCAGGCTATACTCTGGATGATAATGCACGCGCTTTGGTGGCCATGTGTCAACAATATGAAAATACCCATGACGAAGAAGAATTAGCTTATATCAGACTCTATTTCAACTTCATTAAACAATGTTTGCATAGCGAAGGATACTTTTTGAACTATGTAGATAAAAATAAAAAATTTACCAAACAAAACAGTGAAACCAATCTCTCTGATTCCAATGGAAGAGCTATTTGGGCATTAGGGTATTTGATTTCCAATAGTGATATACTGCCGCAAGATTTGATTGACGATGCAAAGAAAGTGATGAAATTGTCCTTGTCGAATGTTTTAAACATACATTCCCCGAGAGCGATGGCATTTATCATAAAAGGCATTTACTACAGCAATACCCATGATATATCGGTTGACAACTTACTCATAACAAAACATTTAGCTGATAAATTAGTACAAATGTACAAGCACGAAGCCAACGAAAACTGGCAATGGTTTGAAAGCTATTTAACTTACGGCAACAGCATATTGTCTGAAGCCATGTTATGTGCCTATCTTAGCTTGGGCACTCCTATTTACAAAGAAATTGCCATACTTTCCTTTGACTTTTTACTTTCAAAAATTTTTACCGAAGACAGCATCAAAGTAATTTCTAATAAAGGTTGGCTTCTCAACAGTGAAATGAAACCTGAGACAAAAATTGGTGGTGAACAACCTATTGATGTGGCTTATACCATTATGGCGTTGAGTAAATTCTATGATGCGTTTGAAGATGACGATTACCGGAAAAAAATTAGAATTGCTTTCAATTGGTTCTTAGGAAAAAATCATCTAAATCAAATTGTTTATAATCCTTGCACTGGCGGTTGTTATGATGGTTTAGAAGAAGATTATATTAATTTAAATCAGGGTGCAGAATCAACGGTGAGCTATTTAATGGCGCGATTGACTTTAGACAACTATTTTAAACCAACGGATAAAACGCTTCCAAAAGTCTATAAAATGAATTCTAACAGAACTTCAAAAACCACGAAACAATCACAACAGGTTCCACTTTAAATTATAAAACGATGACTTTCTTCAAAAAACAAAAACCTACATCTAAAAAAACAACGGCTACTAAAAATGCAACGGTAGCTGACACCAGTAATAAATCACCTTACTCCAAACAAAACATTAAAAAGAAAATCAATGAATTTGGAGACAACGATGCTTTATAACAAAATCTATAAAATTTAACTACCATGATAATGACACCCAAAATAGGAATATCTGAAGCTAACTTAAAAAAGAGCGCTTCAATACTATCCACTTTATTATCAGATGAAATGACACTGTATGTCAAAACAAGAAAATTCCATTGGAACATCACGGGCAACAGTTTCATGGAATTGCACAAATTGTTCGAAGCTCAATATACTGAATTAGAAGAAGTAATTGACGAAGTGGCAGAACGTATCAATAAATTAGGAAGTAAAACTATCGGAACCATGAAAGAATTTAGCAAACTGTCTCGTCTTGAAGAAAACGAAAACAACTATCCGGCACAAAAAGAAATGATTTCAGACCTTTTAAAGGATCACGAAATTCTGATTACCGAAATCAGAAAAGATATTGATGTGTGTGCCGAGGAAAATCATGATGCCGGAACTGCCGATATATTGACAAAAATATTACAGCAACACGAAACAATGGCTTGGATTTTAAGACGCTATTTAAACTAGACTATAAATATATGATTGAAGGACTAAAAAATATTCTCACTAATACTGGCAACATTAGCTTATTTACCGCAAGGTTCTTTAAGGAACTATTCCTGCCTCCATTTCAAATCAATGAGTTCCTGCGACAATGTTATGCCGTAGGCTGTAAATCGGTGCCTTTGATAACCCTTACGGGATTTATTATGGGTTTGGTGCTTACTATACAGTCTCGCCCTACTATGGTAAAGTTTGGTGCTGAGACCTGGCTACCCGGAATGGTAGCGCTTTCGCTCATCAGGGAAATCGCGCCAGTGATAACCGCCTTAATCTGTGCAGGGAAAATTTCATCTGGTATGGGTGCTGAGTTAGGCTCTATGAAAGTTACAGAGCAGATTGACGCTATGGAAGTATCTGCTGTCAACCCCTATAAGTATTTAGTGGTTACCCGGGTTTTAGCCACTACCTTAATGATTCCGCTTCTCGTGGTCTATGCCGATTTAGTTGGTATCCTCGGCGGTTATATCGGATACAATATTCATGGCGCTATGGGTTTGCAACGCTATTTAACAGGTGTTTTTGAAAACCTGGAATTTATTGACATTATTCCGGCTACCATTAAAACCTTTTTCTTCGGATTCTTTATCGGGATGATAGGCTGCTATAAAGGCTTTACGGCTTCCAATGGAACCGCCAGTGTGGGAGTAGCTGCCAATTCAGCCGTAGTAACCGCTTCCCTCGCCATTTTTATTATTGATATGCTGGCCGTTCAATTAACCGACTTATTTTTCTAAGCTATGGAAAACAATACACCTGTTATAGAAATAAAAAACGTTTATAAAGCCTTTGGTGGGAACAAAGTGTTGAATGGGATGAATGCTACGATACATAAGGGAGAAGATGTGGTAATCCTCGGGCGTTCAGGTTCCGGAAAGTCGGTAACCATAAAATGTGTGGTTGGATTAGAGCATCCTGATAAAGGCACAATAAAAGTGTTTGGCACCGATATTACTCAATTAAATAATAAGGAACTAAACGAAATCAGACCGCGTATTGGCTTTATGTTCCAAAACGGTGCTCTTTACGATTCTATGTCAGTCAGACAAAATCTTGCCTTTACCTTGAAACACCATGAAAAGGATATTACTCCCGAAGTCGTTGAAGAAAAAATAACGGAAGCGCTTGAGAATGTCGGGTTGCTGGAAGCTATTGACAAAATGCCTGCGGAGCTCTCGGGTGGTATGCGAAAACGTATAGGAATGGCGAGAACGCTGATCACCAAACCTGAAATCATTCTGTATGACGAACCCACCTCTGGACTTGATACCATAACGGCGCGGGAAATCAGCGAATTAATGGTAGCCATCCAAAAAAAGAACAAAACCACATCGATTGTCATCACCCATGATTTGGCTTGTGCCAAAATAACGGGGGATCGCATTATAGTTTTACAAGAAGGAAAAATCACTGCGGAAGGCACCTATGCGGAGTTGGAAAAAAGCAAAGATCTTTCGGTACGATCATTTTTTATATAATTTTAAAAACAAGAGCTATGAATAAAAATTCTCAAAATACATGGAAAGTAGGACTGTTTGTAGTGGTAGGAATCCTGCTCTTTATGGTAGCGGTATATCTAATTGGACAAAACAAAAATATGTTCTCTAAAACCTTTCAGCTTAGGTCTACTTTCAAAAATGTCACCGGACTGACCATGGGTAACAATGTCCGATTCGGAGGTATTAACGTAGGTACAATAAAGTCCGTCGAATTTGTCTCAGACAGTTCTGTAGTAGTACTGGCGGAATTACAAGAAGAGGTACATAAATACATCAAAAGCGATGCAACGGCAAGTATTGGCTCCGACGGATTGATGGGCGACAAAGTCCTAACCATTTCTCCGGGAACTAAATCAAAGCAGCTGGTAAAAAATAACGGCTTCATTGCTTCTACCGAAGCCATAGAATTAGAAGACATTATGGAGAGCGTTAAAGTAAGTGCCGATAATGCACAATACATCACCTACAATCTGGCTGAGTTTACCGATAAAATGAATAACAAAAACAGTATGCTTTCTAAGTTGGTTAACGATGATAAAATGGGTAAATCGCTTGATGCTACTCTTAACAATATGCAAAATGCTACCAAAGGACTAAACGAAAACATGGAAGCCGCTAAACACAACTTCTTGTTGAAAGGTTATTTCAATAAAAAGAAAAGAGCAGAAGAGAAAAAGAAAGAAGAAGCAAAAGAAAAAGCAGAAGACGCAGCAAAACAGAAAGCAGAAGACGCTAAAAAGAAAAAAGAAGCCGAAGCAAAAAAGCTTGAAAGCAATAAAAAATAAGTTGATTGTAATATAGGATGTGAATCTTGCAACTTTCCATTGATATTTTGTAACGAAGTAGCCTTTAACTTTATTGAAATTTGTAATGTAATTAATATCAACTAAATACTTTAAAAATGAAAAAGTTAATTCTAATACCGCTCATGATTGCCCTTGTAACTTCATTGAACTCTTGTAGTAGTGACAATTCTTCTTCTGAAAATTATCCTTACAAAGTTCGTATGACAGATGATCCGGGACCTTATAGTGAGGTAAATGTAGATATTCGAAGTGTTCAAGTAACTGGAGCTGGCGGTCAAACCGTTACTCTAAATACGAATGCCGGAATCTATAATTTGTTAGATTTCGCTAACGGTGCCGATACACTTATTGCATCCAGTACCTTACACGATGCTGACGTAAGTCAAATTAGATTGATTTTAGGGTCTAACAACACTATAGTGCTCGATGGTGTAACCTATCCGCTAAGTACTCCTAGTGCCGAACAATCAGGTTTAAAACTACAAGTACATCAAACGTTGATGGCCGATATTGACAACAGTATCCTTATCGATTTTGATGCTAATCGTTCAATAGTGCAAACCGGAAACGGAACCTTTAAACTAAAACCGGTATTGAGAACAGTCGTAGCTGCCATATCAGGAAATATTGAAGGAAGCATTACTCCTGCTGGTACATTAGCAATGGTAAGTGCTGTTTCAGCAACTGGTGTCGTATATACCAGTAATGCAGATATATTAACCGGAGGTTTTAGAATCACAGGATTGCCACCCGGAACGTATACGCTTACAATAACGCCAGTATTGCCGTTCCTACCGGTAGTTCAAACTGATGTTGTGGTACAGGCTGGTGCTAGTACCAATATTGGAGTGGTTGTTTTTTAGAGTTTACGAACTCATAACAATACTCATTTTGTTATTGAATGTTGAAAAAGAGATTGTCGGATATACTTGGTACTAAGAGGAAAAGTAAGCTATAGCTGAATGTAATATCCTCAAAGATTAAACAAGTTATGAACTGCAATAAGAATTAGCTACCAACTATTACTGTCACAATCTCTTTTTTTTCTCAAATCGAATATTCAAAAGCAAAATAAAAATGCTGTTTGCCTCAAACGACAATAGCAAAAAAGCACCAAGACTTTGGTGCTTTTTTTAACCCTAAAAACGAATTATCATGAAGTTAGAAAACGACCTTAATGAAGCCATTCTAAAAATTACAATGAAAATTAGAAATGATTATCCTGAATTGTCAAAGTATTTGAATGAAATGGTGGTCACCATCCCCGATGTAGCCACTCCAGAAATGACAAATAAAATATTGCTAGACTATTACAATTCGTTGGACTCGATGCTGAAAGAATATAATGCTACTCATGAAGCGATAGTAAACTAATTTTAGAATCCTTACTATTATATTGAAAAAACTATGAAAAAGTTAGGTATTTATATGGAAAGCAAATCGGCAAACCTGATTGAATTTACACTTGATCTTTTAAAAGTGAAATTTGTGAATTCCTCTTTTAATTTGTTTGAACACAAGGAACTTAAGCAACAAGATATAAACCATATTGAATACACAGAACCGTATTTACAAAAGGATTATTTTAATAAGCTTAGTGAAAGTATATTGTATTATAATGAAGTACTTCTTTTTGGAAAACCAAAAGTTGCAAAAGAATTATTTGACTCAATAGCAAATGATAATCGATTTTATAATATCAAAATTGTTATCAAGAAAACCCATAAAATGACCTCTAATCAGCAAAATGATTTTGTTTCTAATTATTTCTTATTAGAACATTTATAAAAAAGATTTACGCTAATGAATTAAACTTTGAAAAAGTAAATTCTATAGCCATTAATCCCAATACTAATACACAAACTAACAGGTAATCAGATAAGTGTGAATAATACAAGTTTAACTGCTAATTGTATAAAACGTATTGACTGCTACTATATTATCTTTATAATATATCAATTTAACTATAATACCTAACATTATCATGAACAATTTACTTTACACTGTTGCCGTTATTCTTATTATTTTATGGGCTGTTGGATATTTTGCCTACAGCGCCGGAAACATTATTCACATTTTATTAGTGATAGCAATCATTGCTATTCTATTAAAAGTCATACAAGGAAGAAGACTTTAAAAAAATTAAATAATCAATTAAAATCAAAAATTATGAAGACTAGTAATGTCATACTGGGTGTTTTAGGTGGCGTAGCTGTAGGAGCCATAGCCGGGATTCTTTTTGCCCCTGCAAAAGGAACTAAAACCAGAAAAAAAATTATGAAAAAAGGGAATGATTATACCAAAGACCTGAAAACCAAATTTGGTGATTTTTATGATGGTGTTACTACCAAATATGAAAATATTGTGGATGACGCTAAAGAGTTTGCCACTGATCATAAGGAAAAATAGCATCTTCATTCTGAACATTTTTTACACTAATTATGGGAAATAGCGCCGCTACGATTGAAAAGCTCTTCGAAAGAATAGAACAGTACAGCAAGACTTCGTTCGAACTCTACAAGTACTCAGCCATTTATGAAACAGCAGCGCTATTCTCCTCTTTAGCAGTAAAACTAATAATGACCTTAATTGTTTTCATCGTTGTTTTACTCTTTACAGTAGCCTTATCTCTTTGGATTGGCGATATGTTGGGAAATACCGCTTACGGGTTTTTAATTATGGGGATGTTTTATATTGTTGTTGGCACCGTCATCTATATTTTTAGAAAAGAATGGATTGAAACACAGGTCAGTAACTCAGTTATCAACAGTTTTAATATCGAAAAAACACCAAAAAGTACAGATGAAAACTATTGATAAAAAGGATGTATTGAAAGAGCGCATCACAGCATTAGAAATCCAACAATCCGAAGAATTGAGAGTACTCAAGCTTGAATTTCACAGTATAGCGGAGAAGTTAGATCCGTTATACTTAATAAAAAATACATTTAAAAACCTAACGGCAGACCCGGAAATAAAATCAAATTTACTCCATAGTGCAGTTTCAATGACATCACACTTCATCGCTAGAAGTACGTTCTTAAGTAGGTTTCAAACTCCTATAAAAAATATAATAGGAAACGTTTTGCAGACTGTTTTGAATAAAATAAGTCCAACAAACCCAAGATTATTATAAGCGTCTGTATCATGTTACAACCCAAAAAATTTATATCGAATGTAGAAAAATACGAACAAAATAGACTGGATTTATTCTATTGTATCGTATTTCTCATTTCCTATCTTTCTTTAAAAGCCTTAATCGATGGCAACCATTTTGTATGGGCAGCATTCACACAGAAGACAAATACTACTATATGATAAGCTCCTCAGCAATGGGGAGTTTTTTTTAGAAGAAAGAGAAAAGAAAATAGACGAAGAGATAATAGATAATAGACCATTTACGTACTGTCTATCATCTATCCGTCTCTCATCTATCCGTCTCTCATCTATAAGTCTTAAAAAAGTATGGAAAATAGAACATAGAACATTAATAACTGAATATTTTTTTAGGGCGTAAACCTATTTTTATCTTCTATTCTTCTATACTTTTTTATATCAATCAGCGTTGTAACATACAAATACCACTATATTTTGAAAACCGCCTGTGAAGTAATTTGCAGGCGGTTTTTTTTAGAAGAAAGAAGAGAAAAGAAGAGAAAAGAAGAAAGAAGAAAGAAGAAAGAATATAGAATAAAGAATATAGAATAAAGAAGAAAGAAGAAATAATATAGAATAAAGAATATAGAATAAAGAATATAGAGACTCTACTTTAAAGGGGACTGTCTATTTTCTATTCTATATATTCTATGTTCTTTTTTACAGCAACAAGTAAAGATTAGTGCCATTTTAAACTTTACCCATCTTGCTTCTTGCTTCTTTCTTCTAACCTATAGCTACCGCCCCCAAATACACACTCGTCGCATAACTCTTCCCCGTTGCCGAGGCAAATGTAATCCAAGCTTGTACTTCGAGCCGTGCGAAATAAGTAGGTAATGTTAGTGTAACCCTAGCCGCATCTCGGGTAGCGGCATTGCCGTTGGTATAATAAATATCCTCCAACGGAGAATACAGCACCACGATCAGTTGGTCCGTATTCTTAGCACTACCCTGCCCTGAGTTGTCCTCCCAGTTAAAACGGATATCACCCGCTGCCGGACTCGAAGCCCTAGGGTTTTGAATTCCCAATAAATCCCCTTTGCTGATTTGCACCTTGTCGAACAGGATTTCAAAGTTGGGGTTCACATAGGTTACGGCTTCCTTCATATGATAGGACATCGCCTGGTTTCTGCGGGTGAGTTCTCCGCTACCCGACCCATAATACAACGATACCACATTGCTGATGGGAGTTAAAAAATTACTTACCGCAGTAAACTTTTCGCGCTGTAGTAGCTGCGTTTCTGTTGGAGTGCGATCTGTCTTTTTTGGCAGTGAACGCATCACGTCTTTACCACGCCAGTTGGCACCCACCACGGTACCAACTTTTCCTGAAAATGGGCCTAAGATGCCCTTGTTATAAGTTCCCATACTATTTGTTTTTTAGGGATTACTAAATAATTTCCTCAGCCCTATTGGTAACTGATTGGAACAAAACTATAGCAGCACTTTCACCACCACAACCCCCTGACACCTAGTGAACCGTATTGACACCTTGTGAGTCTTTTTGACACCTTATGACACCTAGTGACACCTTATGACACCTCAAAACGCTCATTTTGATATCGTTCTTCGGGTGTTGTTCGGATATCGTTCGGGTGTTGTTCGCAAAATTGGTGGTTTTTGCGAACAACATATGGACAAAGGTGGAAGGAAAATGAAGATTTTGCTTTGTAAGAAATATTTTGTACGTTTGAATGACCTACCCTTTTATAAAACACCATGGCATTAAGTTGGAACGAAATCAAAGACCGCGCTCTTAAGTTCTCTAAAGAATGGGCTGATACTGTTAATGAAGAAGCCGATGCCAAGTCGTTTTTAGATGCTTTCTTTGATGTCTTTGGTATCTCACGAAAAAAGACCGGAACCTTTGAACACCGCGTAAAAAAAATATCGGATGCTGATGGTTATATAGATTTACTTTGGAAAGGCACTATCCTTATTGAGATGAAGAGCCGAGGCAAAAACCTTGACAAAGCTTTTGAACAAGCCAAAGAATACACCCACGGACTAAAACAAAACGAACTGCCTAAATACATACTCGTTTCTGATTTTGAAGACTTCCGCTTGTATGATACCGAAGAACAAAAGACCGTAACTTTTAAGTTAAATGAGTTAGTTCATAATGTACAAAACTTTGGTTACTTACTTGGTTACCAAAAGAAAGTGTATAAAGAACAAGACCCTGCCAATATTAAAGCGGCAGAGCTCATGGGTAAACTGCACGACCGATTAGAAGAAATTGGGTATGAAGGACATCCTTTAGAAGTGTATTTGGTTAGAATACTATTCTGCCTTTTTGCCGAAGACACCACTATTTTTGACAAACAACAGTTTCAGGATTATATAGAATACAGAACCGCCGAAGATGGAAGCGACTTAGCTGCCAAGATACAAGAACTGTTTCAGGTGTTAAACACTGACAAGGACAAACGCTTTAAAAATCTTGACGAACAGTTAAACGATTTCCCTTATGTAAATGGCAAACTGTTTGAAGAAGTATTACCTACTGCCAGTTTTGACAGCAAGATGAGACAAGCCTTGCTTGACTGTTGTTATATAGACTGGAGCAAGATATCACCGGCTATTTTTGGCTCGATGTTTCAAAGTGTTATGAATCCTAAAGAACGTAGAAATCTTGGAGCCCATTACACCAGCGAAACCAATATCCTAAAACTCATAAAGCCTTTGTTCTTAGATGACCTTTGGGCAGAGTTTGAAAGTATAAAAAGCAATAAAAACAAACTAGCCGAGTTTCATAAACGTATTAGTACCCTTAAGTTTCTTGACCCGGCTTGTGGTTGCGGAAACTTTTTAGTGATTACTTATAGAGAACTGCGCTTGTTAGAATTAGAAATCCTCCGCGCTACCTACAAATCAGGGCAAGGTGTTTTAGATGTTCGTGAGATTATGTGGTTGGATGTAGACATGATGTGCGGTATAGAGTATGAAGAATTTCCTGCTCGTATTGCCGAAGTAGCCATGTGGCTGATTGACCACCAAATGAACATGATGATAAGCAATGAGTTTGGACAGTATTTTGTGCGATTGCCGTTAAAGAAAGCTGCAAGAATAGTGCATGGTGATGCTCTAGAAACTGATTGGCAAAGTTTATTAAACCCAGTTAATTCAATTGATGTGGTTGCCTCTCATACCAATATCTATGTAGTTAATGAACCCGTTATAGAATATAAAACAGTAAATGTCCAAACTAAATCATTTCAAGTTCATAAGGAGAAAAAAGTAAATAAAAGTGAAGATATAAAGTATGATTACATAATAGGTAATCCTCCTTTTATTGGTTCTAAAATAATGACGCAAGTTCAAAGAAATCAAATAGTAAAGGAATTTGATAACAGCAAAGGCTCGGGCGTTTTAGATTATGTAACAGGCTGGTATTTAAAAGCTGCCAAATATATACATGGCACTAAAATTAAAGTAGCCTTTGTATCTACTAACTCAATTGTACAGGGAGAACAAACCAGTATTTTATGGGGTCAAATGCTCAACAAATATGGTATCAAAATACATTTTGCACACAAAACGTTTAAATGGAGTAACGAAGCCAAAGGCAACGCAGCTGTATATTGTGTGATTATTGGCTTTGCTAATTTTGACACCACTAATAAAACGCTTTTTGAATATGAAGACATCAAAGGTGAACCTCATGCTATTAAAGTAAAAAATATCAATCCATATTTAGTGGATGCTAAAGATATATTTATAGAACAAAGGTCAAACCCATTGTGCAATGTGCCTAAAATGAATTTTGGCAATATGCCTTTAGATGGTGGATATTTATTACTATCTGATGAAGAAAAAGATTTGTTTTTACAAAAAGAACCCAATGCCATTAAATACATAAAACCATTAATATCTGCCTATGAGTTTTTAAATGGTAAAAAAAGATGGTGTTTGTGGCTAATGGATTTTAAGCCGGATGACATTAAAAAATTTCCTGAGATAATAAAAAGAGTTGAACAGGTTAAAAAGTTTAGATTGGATAGTGTAGCTCCATCTACCCAAAAATTTGCCAATACACCTTATTTGTTTAGAGATACTAACAATCCTAAAACGTATATTTTAATTCCAAGCACTACTTCTGAAAATAGAAAATACATTCCGATGGGATTCTTCGATAACGAAAGTATTCCTAATAATAGTTGCCATATCGTACCAGAATCAAATCTATTTCACTTTGGTATTTTAATGTCAGAAATGCATATGGCATGGGTAAAAAATATGTGTGGTAGGTTAAAAAGTGATTATAGATATTCAAAAGATATAGTT
Organism: Flavobacterium sp.; assembly: GCF_031381455.1. Lineage (GTDB taxonomy): Bacteria > Bacteroidota > Bacteroidia > Flavobacteriales > Flavobacteriaceae > Flavobacterium. The sequence continues at coordinate 49,831 of NZ_JANMXZ010000008.1, forward strand.
TACAATAATTATCCTTGGCCTGAAAACCAAACAGAAAATCAGCTAAAAGCAATTGAGACTGCTGCTCAAAAAGTGTTAGATGTAAGAGCTAGTTTTCCCAATAGTACTTCTTTATCTGATATGTATCATCCAACCATGATGCCTCTTACATTAATAAAAGCCCATAACGAATTAGACAAAGCGGTAGATGCTGCCTATAGCAAACATGCCTTTACCAGCGAAGCCAAGCGAATGGAGTTTTTGTTTGAGTTGTATGAGAAATACACGGCAGATTTGTTTAGTAAAGAGAAGAAGATTAAAAAGAGATAAATATAATTATGAAAGAAGATGACAAAATTTATGTAAATAAGTTAAATACTCATGTTGACAATGCTAAATTAAGAGCAAAATATGCATTAGAAAGATTTGATATTTTAATTATTTCATTATCAAGTGGAGGTATAGCTTTATCTGCAACATTTTTTGAAAAATTTGAGGATATAGACAAATTAAATGTTTTTTGGGCTTGTATATTTTTTTCAGTTTCTTTAGTTATAAATCTTCTTTCTCAAGTCAATGGATACTATGCAAATAATTATGATATAAAATATACAGTGGAAGAAATAAGAGAAACAGAAAAGAAAGATTTTTATAAAAATTATAAAGTATATGATTGTTTTAAAAATGTATTTGATGTTCTAACCACTCTATTCAATCTAATATCCCTTTTAAGTTTTATAGTTGGAATTATATGTTTGTTACTATTTATTAATAATTTAAAATAAGAAGTTATGACTGAAGATGAAAAAAGAAAATTACAAGAGCTAAAAAGAATAACAGATCAAGCTGAAAAACAAAGACTTGAAAGAGAGAGGCAAAAAATTGAACTTAATGAGCAAATTAAGAAAGGAATAGGCTCTGATAATAGGCCGAAGAAATAATTAATATTTGACTGATTAGTTATCCCCCCGCTACCGCACGAATCCTTTCGTGTGGCATCACTAATCGCAAAACTATAAAACCAACAATGACAAACAAAACGATTCATAACATACTGACCTATTGTATTGCGGCGGTTTGGATTGCAAATGGTCTTTTTTGTAAGGTTTTGAATTTTGTTCCAAGACATGAGGAAATTGTAGAAAGAATTACAAATGTTGACAGGGCTTCTGCTGCCTATTTAACTATTTTAATCGGGATTTCAGAAATCATTATGGCACTATGGATTTTAAGTGGTTATACATCAAAACTAAATGCTATTGCGCAAATCACACTAGTAGCGACAATGAATACCCTTGAGTTTTTACTTGCCCCTGACCTATTACTTTGGGGAAAACTAAATGCAGTCTTTGCCTTTTTGTTTATGGTAGTGGTGTACTATACCGAATTTAATCTTCACAAAAAAGAACACCCATAAAGCGATGCTACAGTTTTTAAAAAATCATCCGTTTGCCGTTGAGGCGTATTTTGAAAGTTCGCTTGTTTTGACATTTGCAGTGCCAAAAGAAGCATTACAAAACCTTATCCCCGAATGTTTAGAGTTGGACACTTTTCAAGATAAATGGGCATTTGTAGCCGTGGCGATGGTGCAAACAAAAGACCTGAGACCCAAAGGATTTCCTAAGTTTATGGGCAATGACTTTTTCCTTATTGGCTATCGCGTGTTTGTACGGTACACCAATAAAGCAGGCAAACGTTTGCGTGGTTTGTATATCTTAAAATCAGAAACAGACAAAAAGAAAATGGAGTTAATGGGAAATCTGTTTACGCAGTATAACTACACCACTACAGACATCACGCAAATTGAACACCAAAACACAAAAGAAATAGTTTCCCTAAATTCAAAGTTCAAAATAACACTAGACAAAACAGAAGAAGAAATTGCTTTGCCACCACAGTCCCCTTTTGAAGATTGGAAAGAAGCAAGAAGATATGCAGGGCCTTTGCCTTTTACGTTTACCTATAACAATGAAACCAAAGAAGTTTTAATTATTGAAGGTGTCAGACAAAACTGGACACCAAATCCGGTAAAAGTACTCGATTATCATTTTGATTTTTTGAGTTCACTCCAACTGGAATCCCCAGTCTTGGCAAATGCATTTATCATTAAAAACATTCCATACTACTGGAAAAAAGGCAAAAAAGAAGTATGGAAATAAAGCGACGTAAATTTCAGGGAGTACTTAATATTTTAAGTTTTAATCGGCATTTTTATTATTTTGGTATAGCCGTTTTGGCATTACTCATCGCAAGCCATCAGCTATTTAATTGGTCTACTATAGCGTATTGGATAATCGTATTGGCTTTTCTATACGGTTTACTGATGCCTTTAGTTGTTTCGGCTTATGTTTATGATTTTTCAGGCTATTATGATTTTAACTGGTTAAAAAAAATCAATATTACAGATTCAAAAGAGAATCAATTCTTAAATATAAACGCTGGGTTTGACGAAACCAGTTTTATCATCAAAGACCGATTTCCACTAGCCGATTTAAAAGTATTCGATTTTTATAATGCAGAGCAACATACAGAACCCGCAATTATAAGAGCCCGAAAAGTGAGTTTAGTATACCCAAATACACAACAAATAAAAACTAACACTATCCCACTAGAAGACAATACCGTCGACATCATATTTCTTTTGTCGGCTGCCCACGAGATACGATCATTTGAAGAAAAAGTACAGTTTTTAACCGAATGCCATCGTTTGTGCAAACAAGATGGTACCGTAATTATGGTCGAACACTTACGTGATTTCCCAAACTTTCTGGCATTCTCAGTTGGTTTTACACACTTTTTCACTAAGAACGTTTGGAAGAAAGCATTTAAAGAAGCTGGTTTTTCGTCTTTCGAAGAAACCAAGTTTACGCCTTTTATGTCTATCTTTAACTGTCAAACTTAATTACTGGTAAATGGAAGTTCATCTAAAAATAATTGGCGTTCTATTAATTGTATTGGCTTTGGTTCACATCGTTTTTCCGAAGTATTTTAACTGGGGAGAAGAACTTAAATCATTGAGTTTAATCAACAGACAAATGATGACGGTGCATACCTTTTTTATTGCATTGACTGTGTTTCTTATGGGTGTTCTATGCTTGACATCTTCAACCGAAATACTAGAGACTAATCTTGGCAAGAAAATAGCGCTTGGTCTTGGTATATTTTGGACCGTTCGACTGTTCATTCAGTTCTTTGGATACTCTAATGAACTTTGGAAAGGAAAGAAATTTGAAACCTCAATTCATATCCTTTTTTCGTTTCTTTGGACCTATTTAAGCATAGTGTTTTTGACAGTGTGTTTCAATTGACAAAGACAATAAACAGCGCAATTTGTTGCTGCGGATGTATTTAAAAAACATAACATATAAAAGTTTCCCTCGGTGCCGCACGACTAGAGCGAAGCGACTGGCGAAGCAATCTTTTCGTGTGGTATTACTTAAGATATACTTAGTAGTTTCTATTAATGTTCAAAAAAGCTAGTAATGATTGTATTTTTATTTATGACTTAAATGCCACATGAAAGGATTCGTGCGGCAGCGGTGGGAATCGATATTCAAAATGAAACAATTCTATAACTTTTTCCTTTTTTTCTATAAGAGCCCTCGTTCTAATTTTTTTTAACTTTATAGGAGTCAAATAATGATAACGATTCACCTGCGCTCTATGTGGATTAAATCGTTTGCTCAACAAATCAAAAAGTTATGAAAAAACAATTACTTCTTCTATTATTGTTTATTGGTTCTGTCTGTTCCGCCCAGGATTGGCAGTATTTAATGGAATCCAATAACAATGTATACTATTACAAATTAAACAGCGGCACCACGGCCTGGGTTAAGGTTGTGTCGGACACGACCAATTATTATGCATCCGATGATGATATAAAGCCAACCACTATTGACGGCTATACCGTGTACCTTTATAAGTACAGCTGTTCCTCAAAAAAAATAGGCGTACTGAAAACCATCGTGTATTCCAAAGACGGTAAACCGTTAGACACTAAAAATACCGACGAGTTTTTGGCAGATATGGTGGCTGTAAAACCGAATTCCGTGGGCGAAGAAATGCTGTTCCAGTTTTGCTACGGGAAATAGAAAAGTAAACCGTAACTTTCTCATTTTAGCATGGATAAAGAATCTTTAATTCCTTTCCATGAAGCGCATTTCACTTTTACTCCTCTGCTTCTCATCCTCTGCTACCGCGCGAAAACGAAGATTCGACGAAGTCAATCATTCTATTTGGTACGTTAATGACAGGAATCCCCTCCGCTGCCGCATGAAATGCAATAAGTTATACTAAGCGAAAGACTTGTATCTTTCGCTTTTTTTGATATTCTAATCACAATTAAGCGCTCGCCTTAAAATAGTGTTCCAATACACTTGCCAAACGAATACCGGCATCCAATAACTGTGTTTTGATAATAGGATATACAGCATCTACATAGTTGTCGTCTGCCTTATTGTTTCTTACCGTATAGGCATCCTTTAGATACCCTCTCGATTGTTTTGCCCAGCCTATTATATCTATTTTTTGTACGGCTGCCAATGCCTCCGAATCGCATGTTTTGCTGTTCAGCACATCCGATAAGGTAGTTGCCTTGTATTCAATAATCTTTGAATCCCACGTAGCATGAAGGTTGGTTCCCTGGCTTCCCATAAAGTTAAGCTGTACGGTATTCCCACCCTTATCAGAAGGATACCCCACATGTAGCGGCTGGTGTAAATCGCCTATAAGATGAAATAAAATCAACATCCTTCTTTTGATTTCGTCATGCGATAAGGTTTCCTTGTGGTCGAGTTCCTTTAGAGTACGGTTTAGGATGATGACGATGTTGTCGCCTTCAGCCGGTGTGGTAGACCCTTTTTCAAAATCGATATAATGCCAGGGTTTCATAAAATCGTTGGCAGGGTCACTCTTGATCGCATCCATCCAATTACCGGCGTCTTCCATGCTCATTCCGTCAAGGTATTTCAGTACGTTCTTTTTGGTGGCTTCATCCATATAGTTAAAGGCGACTTCGGCAACGAGTTTGTGCCCTTCGTGACCCCAGGCAAATAGTTGGGTACTGCCCAAAAGCAGTACAACGGTCAGAACCGTTGTGGTGTAGAATGTATGTCTCATAAATTGTGGATTTACGAGGGTAAAAGTAACGCAATTAGCTATTGCTAAAGTTAGTATTATGTTAAAAAACTCTTGTTACCTTAATCTTTACCAACAAAAAAAGGCTGTCTCAATATAAGAGACAACCTTTGTTAAAAAAACTGGTATTGTTTAATCATTTGGTTTTGGGTCGGGAGCAAAATTAGCATGCACTAATTTCCATTTACCACTGAGCTTAACATATATCCGAGTTGACTTGGCTCTGTTGGTTTTGGTTTCGCCGTCTTTGTTTCTAGAAACCCCTGCAAAATTGTAAGTCAGTATAGCGGTGTCGCCATAAACCTGAACTTTAGGGTTTAACATTTCTCCTGCTGCAGATCGGTTAGGGTCTTTACCACCAGGTTCTGCTAATCGCATCGCCACTGCTTTTCCATCAAGACGTGTAGAATAGTCTGAATTAAATTCAGTGTAATCATCAGCAATGTTTTTAAACTGCTCAGTAAGATTACCAGGATCAGCTGCTTCTGCTGCCCATTGGGCTTTAACGATGGCAATAATTTCATCACTAACTTGTTGATTGCTGCCTTGTGCATAAGCAGTCGAAGGCATGATCGTTATGCAGCAAAGCATAAGCGATCCAAAAAGTACTTTTTTCATTTTAGTTTGGAATTCGTTGTTGCCTACTCTGTTCGGTTTTCGGCGTATCCGTAATGTTAGGATAGCATAGCTAAATTAGCTGTAGGATGGATAACGGTGTAAGGATGGGACTAATAACTATTTATTAGTTTGAGGAATACCAATTTACAAAATAAATAAATACCATTAATATAAACCGGCTTTTATTTATCATCAAACCGCTTCGACGGATCTTCTCCCTTAATTATACTATTTATAAATTCCTGTGTAAAAAAACTCTTTGGATAAAAGCACCTTCTGCCAACCTTGTTGCAAGGTATGTCTCCATTGTTACGTAGCCGTTGTAAAGTCGACTTGCTACAGCGGAGCAGTTGCTGCATATCGAGACTATCTAGTAAAACCTCTTCTGGTTTAGTGTTGTTTAGGGATTCAATGCGGGCTTCCAGCTCGGATAACTTCCCCATAATCATGATAACGTACTTTTGGTTCATAAGCTAAAGTGTTAATCAGGCTACTGGGGCTGCAGTCCGGTGGTTTCTTACATAACAACTTACAAAAGCTGTGCCTTTGAGTTTTGGTTTTCTGTAGGTTTTTTCAATCTTAAGCTAATCTTAATGGAAGAAGAAAGAAGCAAGAGAAAAGAATATAGAATAAAGAACATAGAGGTTATACTTTAAAGAGAACCGTCTACTCTGTTCTATTTTCTTTTCTCTATATTCTATGTTCTTTACTTAAAAACCTAAAGTTTTCCTATACTGCTACTAATTAGAGTACCTTTATAAAAACCCAATAAAATGAAAGAGAAAATCTTAACCTATGCCGTAATTAGCTTTGTACTATTAAACATTTGGACATTGTACTTGTTCTTTGACTATTTCACCGAAAAGGATGAGATAATGCATAGTTTGGGCTTATTCCTCAATTTTGTTTATACCGCAGTGGGGGCTGTAGTACTTGGTGGTCTCCTTTTACTCATTAGGTTGATTTTTCACTTCAGAAAAAAAGCAAACCCTTTACAAGCTAATTTCTTTTATATCCTTTGTGGTATTTTCAACTTAAACATCTTTATCATTTGGTTGATTAGTCTGTCGTTAAAAATTCTTGAACTCGGAAGTGGAAGATTACAAGTCTGTGCTTTTTTATCACTATTACTTTCTGTCGTTATCCTTTCCGATGTATACAAATCATTTCTAAAACGCTAAAAAAGGTCACACTACCCTAGCCAAACTAATTCTTTGCTCTTTCTTCTTGCTTCCCTGTCTGCAGGCAGGCAGGTTTTCTCTTTTTTCTTTCCACTTCACATAAAAATTTAACATATATACTATGCGTGCATAATAAATTTTTTGTATATTTGAACTTCCAAAGAAATCGTTATAGTAAAAAATGAAAGATAAAACCATAGATTATATCCTCCGCGCTACTTGGCAAGCCGTTGCCAGAATGTATAATGAAGAAGCTTCAAAGTTTGAAGGTTCTATGGCCATTGGATTTGCACTGTTAAGCATCGATAAAGAAGACGGAACTCCGTCAACAGCTATAAGCACCCGAATGGGAATGGAACCCACAAGTTTAACAAGAACTCTAAAAACTCTTGAAGAGAAAGGATTAATCATAAGAAAGAAAAATCCTGATGATGGTCGTGGTGTCTTAATATACTTAACCGATTTTGGAAAAGAGATGAGAGCACAATCAAAAGAAACCGTATTAAAATTCAATGACACTATCCGAAAGAATATACCGGAGGAAAAACTTCAGAATTTTATGGAAGTGGCTGATGTGATTAATGAGTTGATTGCTGAGAAGAAGATTTTTTAGAGAAAAGAAGCAAGAGACAAGAGCAAAGAATATAGAATATAGAGAATAGATTTGATTGTATAAAAATGAGGCATAATTATAAGAACTTGAAGATTTGGCAACTTGGGATTGAAATTACAAATGATATTTCAGATATCTTGTGGGAATTTCCTAAACATGAAAGATATGATTTGAGTTCACAATTGAGTAGATGTTCAGTTTCTATTCCAAGTAATATAGCTGAAGGTTCATCAAGAACTGACAAATCTTTCAGTCATTTTATTGATATTTCACTAGGCTCTTCTTTTGAATTAATTACACAACTAATAGTTGCAAAACACAGAAAATATATAAACGAAACAACTTTTAACCAATTAGAAACAAAATAGAAGAATTTCAAAGAATGACAATGTCTTTCCAAAATGGACTACAGTAGAGTCTATTATAAAAAGAACAAAGGATATAGAATAAAGAACATAGAAGTTAAACTTTAAAGAGAGTAATCTATATTCTATTCTCTATATTCTATTTTCTTTCCTTAAACAAACAACATATGAAAAGAATAATCAAAAAAGTGGCAGTAGTCGGATCCGGAATCATGGGTTCAGGCATTGCGTGTCATTTTGCTAACATCGGTTTGGAAGTGTTGCTTTTGGATATCGTTCCGAATGCTTTAACTGAAATTGAAGAAAAGAAAGGATTAACGCTTGAAAGCAAAGTCGTTCGGAATCGCATTGTGAATGAACATTTAGCTAATGTGTTGAAGTCGAACCCTTCCCCTATTTACAGTCAGAAATTCGCAAGCCGCATCACAACCGGAAACACTACGGATGACATGGCTAAAATAACCAATTATGATTGGATAATCGAAGTGGTAGTAGAACGTTTAGACATCAAAAAGTTGGTCTTTGAACAAATAGACAAATTCAGAAAACCGGGAACTTTAGTGACTTCAAATACTTCGGGTATTCCAATTAAGTTTATGAGCGAAGGTCGCAGCGAAGATTTTCAGAAGCATTTCTGTGGCACGCACTTCTTTAATCCGGCGCGTTATTTAAAACTATTCGAAATCATTCCGGGCCCACAAACTTCACAAGACGTTTTAGACTTCTTATTTGACTACGGTTCAAAATATTTGGGTAAGACTTCGGTCGTAGCCAAAGATACTCCGGCTTTTATCGGAAACCGAATCGGAATCTTCGGAATCCAGAGTTTGTTCCATTTGGTAAAAGAAATGGGATTGACCATTGAAGAAGTAGATAAGTTGACCGGACCGGTTATAGGCCGACCAAAATCGGCTACTTTCAGAACCGTTGATGTAGTGGGTTTGGATACACTGGTTCATGTAGCAAACGGTTTGTATGAAGGTTGTCCAAATGATGAAGCGCACGATTTATTCAAACTTCCGGATTTCATCAACAAAATGATGGAAAACAAATGGCTCGGAAGTAAAACAGGACAAGGTTTTTACAAAAAAGTCGATAAGGATATTTTGTCTTTGGATTTAGATACGATGGAATATCGTCCGGCAAAAAAGGCATCATTCGCAACCTTGGAACTAACAAAAACCATAGACAAACCTATTGACCGATTTAAAGTTTTAGTAAAAGGTAAAGATAAAGCAGGTGATTTTTACAGAAAGAACTTCGCTGCGATGTTTGCGTATTGCTCTAACCGTGTTCCTGAAATAACTGACGATTTCTACAAAATTGACGATGCTATGAAAGCTGGTTTCGGTTGGGAAAACGGTCCTTTTGAAATATGGGACGCCATCGGAGTTCAAAAAGGAATTGAGTTAATGGAAGCCGAAGGATTAAAACCATCAGCTTGGGTAAATGAAATGATGACTTCAGGTAATACTAGCTTTTATACTGTTAAAGAGGGAAATACGTATTACTATAACATCACAACAAAATCACAAACCAAAGTTCCAGGACAAGACAGTTTTATAATATTGAACAACATCCGCGAGAGCAAAAAAGTATGGAGCAACAGCGGTGTTGTAATTGAAAATTTAGGTGATGGAATCTTAAATTTAGAATTCCAATCCAAAATGAATACCATTGGTGCTGACGTTTTAGTCGGAATCAACAAAGCCATCGACTTGTCCGAAAAAGAATACAATGGTTTGGTTATCGGAAATCAGGGAGCCAATTTCTCTGTTGGAGCCAATATCGGTATGATATTTATGATGGCAGTGGAACAGGAATACGAAGAACTAAACATGGCAATCAAAATGTTCCAGGACACGATGATGCGTGTGCGCTACTCTTCTATTCCAGTTATTGTTGCACCTCACGGAATGACCTTAGGTGGTGGTTGCGAAATGACATTGCACGCTGATAAAGTGGTCGCTGCAGCAGAAAGTTATATCGGTTTGGTTGAGTTTGGAGTTGGAGTAATTCCGGGCGGCGGAGGTTCTAAAGAAATGGCATTACGCGCTTCTGATTTATTCCGCAAGAATGATGTTGAGTTGAATGTGTTGCAGGAATATTTCTTAGCAGTAGCTATGGCAAAAGTATCGACATCGGCGTATGAAGCCTTTGATACCGGAATCCTTCAAAAGGGAAAAGACATCATCGTAGTCAACAAAGACAGACAAATTGCCGAAGCTAAAAAACACGCATTGCTAATGGCAGAAGCCGGTTACACCCAACCTATAAAAAGAACGGATGTCAAAGTTCTGGGTAAACAAGCTTTAGGAATGTTCTTAGTTGGAACCGACCAAATGGTAGCCGGGAAATACATTTCGGAACACGATCAAAAAATTGCTAACAAGCTGGCATATGTAATGGCTGGTGGTGATTTATCAGAACCAACGTTAGTATCAGAACAATATTTACTTGATATTGAAAGAGAAGCGTTTTTGAGCTTATGCACTGAGCGCAAGACTTTGGAAAGAATTCAGTTTATGTTGACAAAAGGAAAACCACTAAGAAACTAAGTCCCGTAGGGACTACATATAGGTAGACTAAAAATAAATAAAGACAATAAAGTTCCGTAGGAACGACATAAAATAATACGATGAAAAATACAACAGCATATATAGTTTCTGCCTATCGCACAGCGGTAGGAAAAGCACCAAAAGGAGTTTTTCGTTTCAAGCGACCAGATGAATTAGCCGCAGAAACTATTGAACACATGATGGCTCAGTTCCCTGATTTCGACAAAACACGTATCGACGACGTAATGGTTGGAAACGCCATGCCCGAAGCCGAACAAGGATTAAACGTTGCCCGTTTGATTTCATTAATGGGATTAAAAGTAACTGATGTTCCGGGTGTAACTGTGAATCGTTATTGCGCTTCCGGATTGGAAACGATTGCAATGGCAACAGCCAAAATCCAAAGCGGTATGGCAGATTGTATCATAGCAGGTGGCGCCGAAAGCATGAGTTTTATTCCAATGGGAGGTTACAAACCAACTCCGGATTATGCAGTCGCAGCCGAAGGTCACGAAGATTACTATTGGGGAATGGGTCTAACTGCGGAAGCTGTCGCCAAACAATTTAACGTCTCTCGTGAAGACCAGGATGAGTTCGCTTTCAATTCACATAGAAAAGCTTTGCAAGCTCAAGCTGATGGTAAGTTTGACAAACAAATTGTTCCGATTACAATCGAGCAAACGTTCATCAATGAAAACGGGAAAAAAGAAACCAAATCCTATACTGTAACTAAAGACGAAGGACCAAGAGCCGGAACTTCTACAGAAGCTTTAGCTGGATTAAAACCAGTTTTTGCTGCTGGCGGAAGTGTAACGGCAGGCAACTCCTCTCAAATGAGTGACGGTGCTGCTTTTGTATTAGTCATGAGCGAAGACATGGTAAAAGAATTAAAACTCACTCCTATTGCGCGTATGGTCAGCTATGCCGCAGCGGGTGTTGAACCAAGAATCATGGGAATTGGTCCGGTAAAAGCCATTCCGAAAGCGTTAAAACAGGCTGGATTAACATTAAACGATATCAACTTAATTGAACTGAACGAAGCATTTGCTTCTCAAGCTTTAGCAGTTACAAGAGAATTAGGAATCAATCCGGATATTATCAATGTAAATGGTGGTGCGATTGCGTTAGGACATCCTTTAGGCTGCACTGGAGCAAAATTATCGGTACAATTATTTGACGAAATGAAACGACGTGGCGATAAATACGGAATCGTATCCATGTGTGTCGGAACTGGTCAAGGTGCTGCGGGAGTTTATGAATTGTTGTAAAAGAAAGACGGATAGATGATAGATGAATAGATAATAGACAAAAAAGGAGTATTTTAAAAGACATAATTTTAAGAAATTGAAAATTTGGCAAATGGGAATGGATTTAGCTAAACTTAGCTTAGACCTTACTGATACTTTTCCGGTTTCTGAAAAATATGGTTTAAAAAGTCAAATGGATAGATGTTCAATCTCAATACCTTCTAATATTGCTGAAGGTTCAAGTAGAACAAATAAATCATTTTGCCATTTTTTAGATATTTCTCTGGGTTCATCATTTGAGTTACACACTCAACTACTATTGGCTCATCATAGAAAATATTTATCTGCCGAAGACACAAATCAAATTGAAACAAAGATTGAAGAATTTCAAAAAGCAACAATGTCATTTCAAAATACATTAAATAACTAATTATTAATATTTAGGCGTCTATTATCTATTCGTCTATTATCTATCATCTTAAAAAAAATAAAAAAATGAGCGATATAACTAGAGGAGGACAATTCCTCGTAAAAGAAACAAAATGTGAAGACATCTTTACTCCAGAGGATTTCTCGGAAGAGCAAATCATGATGCGTGACAGCGTTAAAGAATTTGTTGACAAAGAAATATGGCCTTTCAAAAATCGCTTTGAAGCTAAAGATTACGCTTTCACCGAAGAAGTGATGAAGAAAGCGGGCGACATGGGATTCCTCAGCGTTGCCGTTCCTGAAGCTTATGGCGGAATGGGAATGGGATTCGTGGACACTTGCTTGGTTTGTGACTATATTTCAGGAGCAACAGGTTCGTTTTCGACTGCCTTTGGTGCACATACCGGAATCGGAACGATGCCAATTACTTTATACGGAACCGAAGAACAAAAACAAAAATACGTACCTAAATTAGCTTCTGGAGAATGGTTTGGAGCGTATTGCCTTACTGAACCTGGTGCTGGTTCTGATGCTAACTCCGGAAAAACAAAAGCTGTGCTTTCAGCTGATGGAAAATCATACAGTATTACAGGTGGAAAAATGTGGATTTCAAACGCAGGTTTCTGCTCAGTATTCATAGTGTTTGCCCGAATTGAAGATGATAAAAACATTACCGGTTTCATCATAGAAAATGATCCAAGCAACGGAATTACTATGAACGAAGAAGAACATAAATTAGGAATTCGCGCTTCTTCAACGCGTCAGGTTTTCTTTGCTGACACTAAAGTTCCTGTAGAAAATATGTTGGCTGGTCGTGGTGAAGGTTTCAAAATTGCAATGAATGCTTTGAATGTTGGTCGTATCAAATTGGCTGCCGCTTGTTTGGATGCCCAACGTCGTGTAACTTCCAATGCAGTGAATTATGCTAATGAAAGAATACAGTTTAATGTTCCGATTTCGAGTTTTGGAGCCATCCGTTATAAATTAGCCGAAATGGCGACTTCGGCCTATGCCGGTGAAAGTGCAACGTATCGTGCTGCCAAAGACATTGAAACACGCATCAAATTACGTGAAGCTGAAGGCACTTCACACCAAGAAGCCGAACTAAAAGGCGTAGAAGAATTTGCTATTGAATGTTCGATTTTGAAAGTAGCGGTTTCAGAAGATGTTCAAAACTGTGCTGATGAAGGGATTCAGATTTATGGTGGAATGGGATTCTCAGAAGACACTCCAATGGAAAGTGCGTGGCGTGATGCGCGTATCGCTCGTATTTATGAAGGGACGAACGAAATCAACAGAATGTTATCGGTGGGAATGCTAATCAAAAAAGCAATGAAAGGCCATATTGATTTGCTTGGACCAGCATCAAAAGTACAGGAAGAATTAATGGGTATTCCATCATTTGACACACCTGATTACTCCGAATTATTCTCTGAAGAAAAAGAACTTATCGGAAAATTGAAAAAAGCATTTCTTATGGTTGCTGGTGGTGCCGTTCAAAAATACGGACCTGATTTAGATTCACACCAACAATTATTAACCGCCGCTGCCGATATTTTAATCGAAATCTACATGGCCGAAAGTACCATTTTGCGCACAGAGAAGTTAGCTAAAAAAGAAGGCGAAGCCAACGTGAAAGAGCAAATCGCCATGGCGAAATTATACTTATATAAAGCCGTAGATGTAGTTACCCAAAAAGGAAAAGAAAGCATTATCTCTTTTGCTGAAGGTGATGAGCAACGCATGATGCTAATGGGATTACGCCGTTTTACAAAATACACCAACATGCCAAACATCGTTGGTTTAAGAGAAACTATTACTACCAAGTTAGTGGCGGAAAATAGTTATTGTTTTTAGTTTAAAGTTAAGTTAATTGTTTGGGAAGACCAGCTGTTAAATCAGTTGGTCTTTTTTTGTACATTAGCGCAACAAGAAAAATCACCTCCTGATTCTAATGCTTTTCTTTATTATGAAACAAACTATTCTATTGACCTCGCTCCTCTTTATCGCTTTTGGAACAAAAACTATTGCTCAAACAACTGTGAAAAACGCAGAGTTGAACCAGCTATTTGAAAACTATTATCAAGACAGATTAAAGCTCTATCCTTTATCAGCGACAGCTGCCGGAGATGATAGGTATAATGACCAATTGTATAACGATGGTTCGCAGGAATTCCTGAAGATGACACATGAGCTCTATTCTAAATACCTCAGCGCACTCAATAGATTCAAACTGCAAACGCTAAATACTGATGATAGAATATCATATTTAATCTTAAGAGAGATGCTCAAAAGAGAATTGGATGCAGAGCAATTTCATAGAGAAAAAATGCCTTTTGCACAGTTCTACTCGCTTCCACTCACTATGGGACAATTAGGAAATGGTAAAGGAAATCAACCCTTTAAAACCGTTAAAGACTATGACAATTGGTTAAAACGTATTGACAAGTTTACGGTTTATACCGATACTACTATTGCTAATTTCCGCAAAGGAATGAAAGATGGCATGGTATTACCCAAAGCATTAGTAGTAAAAATGGTGCCTCAAATGGAAAGCTTAGCGCAATCCGACGAAACTAAAAGCATCTTTTATGGACCAATACAAAATTTCCCTGCTACTTTTTCAGCCGAAGATAAGGAAAGGTTAACAGCTGCTTATAAAGAAGCTATCAACACTAAACTTATTCCTTGTTATAAAAAACTGGCAAATTTCTTTGGTGGCGATTATCTTAATGCTGCCCGAACTACTAGTGGTATTAATGTTTTGCCAAATGGGGATGCAATGTATCAAAATTACATCAACTACTTTACCACAACAAAAGTGACAGCAGCAGAAGTTCACCAAACGGGATTAAATGAAGTGCAACGCATTACTACCGAAATGGAAGCACTGAAAAGCAAAATGGGTTTCAAAGGCACACTTAAAGAACTCTTTGCCTATATGCAAACCGACCAGAAGTTTATGCCTTATAAAACCGCGCAAGAAGTATTAGACGCTAACAATGCGGTGTTGAGCAAAATCAATCCGTATCTAAGTAAGTATTTTAGTGTAGCACCAAAAACACCTTTCGAGATTAGAGAAGTAGAAGCTTTTAGAGCCGCAGCTGCTGCACCTCAATATAATGCTAGTTCGGCTGATGGAAAACGTCCTGGTATTTATTACATTCCGATAGTGGATGCTACAAAAGTAAATACAACCAACTTTGCACTGGAGGCCACTTTTATTCATGAAGCTATTCCTGGCCATCATTATCAGATTTCTTTAATGCAGGAAAACAAATCATTACCGATGTTTAGACGCTTTGCTTCTTTCCCTGTTTTTTCTGAAGGTTGGGCGCTCTATGTAGAGTCATTAGGTGATGAATTAGGATGTTATATGGATCCTTATCAAAAAATGGGAGCTTATGGCAATGAAATTCACCGAGCTATTCGATTAGTGGTGGATACCGGATTACATACCGGAGAGATGACACGCGAAGAAGCTATCAAATATATGATGGATAACGAAGCTATAGCCGAAAAAACAGCAACCGCAGAAATTGAGCGTTATATGGCTATGCCAGGACAAGCTTTAGCCTATAAAACAGGGGAATTAAAAATCAAAGAACTACGTGATAAATACAAAATGAGATTAGGTGCTAAGTTTAGCCTGAGAGCTTTTCATGATGCATTATTGCAAGGCGGAAGTATGCCACTAAGTATTTTGGAACTTTATATGGAAGATTGGGCAAAAATGCAATAATCCTCAGAAATAGAATTTATATGAAAAAGCTATTCGTTTATACGTGTGGCTTTTTTATTCTTATATTTAGCGTGAAATATACAAAATCAACTTCTCAATGAATAAAAGAATATCCTTTTTACTCGCGCTTTCATTTATTTCCTTTAACATAACAGCTCAAGAGGAAAGCAAAGAACCAAAAGAACCAAAATGGGATGTTGCCAAACCGGGTGACAGCTTTAACTACAAAAAACAAAATTTTACTACTACAGAAGGTACTTGGATGAACCTTGATGTTAGTCCCGATGGGAAAACTATAATATTTGATATGCTGGGTGATATCTATAGCATGCCTATTGCTGGAGGAAAAGCCACTGTGATTCGTTCCGGAATTCCGTTTGAAATACAGCCGCGCTTTAGTCCGGATGGTAAACATATTTCGTTTACCAGTGATGCTGGTGGTGGCGATAATATTTGGGTTATGAAAGCCGATGGTACTGATGCCAAACAAGTAACCAAAGAAGATTTTAGATTGGTAAACAATGCTTGTTGGATGCCTGATGGAAATTATTTAGTAGCCAAAAAACACTTTACCTCACAACGTTCTTTAGGTGCAGGTGAAATGTGGCAATACCATATTTCGGGTGGTAGTGGAGTACAATTAACAAAGCGTAAAAATGACCAACAGGATGTGAATGAACCAGTAATTTCTCCGGACGGAAAATACATGTACTACAGCGAAGATGTTTATCCTGGTGGTTTCTTTCAATACAATAAAGATCCAAATAGTGAAATCTTTGTTATCTACCGCTATGATTTTGAAACCGGAAAAACAGACCGGGTAACTGGTGGTCCCGGAGGTGCAGCGCGTCCTCAGATTTCTCATGATGGTAAACTGTTGGCTTTTGTAAAACGAGTACGCACAACAACGGTTTTATATCTACATGATTTAGAAACAGGAGAAGAATGGCCAGTCTATGATAAACTGGATAAAGACCAACAAACCGCTTGGACACTATTTGGTGTTTATCCCAACTTTAGTTGGATGCCCAGCAATGATGCTATCGTGTTTTGGGCTGCTGGGCATATTCAAAAGATTGACATTAAAACCTTAGCGGTTACGCCTATTCCTTTTACAATAGATGTTGCTATCGATGTTGCTGACAGAGTGCATTTTGATACCCGAATTTCAGATGAAGATTTTACCGTAAAAATGATACGCGACGCTGTGACTTCCCCTGATGGAAAAACAGTAGTCTTCAGAGCATTGGGCTATTTGTGGACAAAGGCGTTACCAAACGGAACTCCGAAACGATTAACTACAGGAACCGACTTTGAAGCGGAACCAACATTTTCGGCAAACGGAAAAGAAATATTTTATGTAACGTGGAATGATGCTAACCTTGGCGCTATTAGAAAAGTAGGTGTCGATGGAAAAAATCCAGTAAAACTAACTACCGAAAAAGGTATTTTTAGAACACCGAATCTTTCGCCTGATGGTAAAATGATAACCTATCTTAAAGAAGATGGTAACATTGATCAAGGCTTTGCTTTTTGCAAAAAACCTGGTATTTATACTATGAATGCTACAGGTGGAAATGTAAAATTTGTTTCTGCCAGTGGCGAATATCCTGTGTTTACCAAAGACAGCAAACGTATTTTCTCCCAAACAGGTGGTGTCTTTTTTGGCGATTTAACTAAAGAACTAAAAAGTGTTGACCTTAACGGAAAAGACGAACGCAGTCATATCAAATCAAAATATGCCAATCGTTTAGTACCCAGCCCAAATAATCAATGGATCGCTTTTACGCTATTGCACAAAGGTTATGTGGCACCATTAAATATCAACGGTCAAACAGTTGATTTGGATGATAAATCTACAGCAGTCCCTGTTTCTCAATTGACAAAAGATGCGGGTATCAGTTTGCATTGGTCACCTGACAGTAAAAATATGATGTATACACTTGGAGAAACTTATTATAACTCTGCTTTGAAAGACCGTTTTACCTTTTTGGAAGGTTCACCAGTTAAAGTTGATCAACCAAAAGATGCCGGAATCAAAATTGGCTTAACATCTAAAACAGATAAACCAAAAGGACGCATTGCATTAACTAACGCACTTATCATCACCATGGAAGGTGATAAAGTTATCGAAAAAGGAACGCTAATCATCAACCAAAATCGTATTGAAGCTATTGGTAAAACAGGAGAAGTAGCAGTTCCGGCAGATGCTCGTGTGTATGATATGACTAATAAAACCTTGATGCCCGGAATGGTTGATGCACACGCGCATGTAGGCGCCTTCCGATACGGTTTGACTACACAGCAAAACTGGCAGTTTTATGCAAATTTGGCATTTGGCGTGACCACTTCGCATGATCCATCCTCTAATACAGAATCAATTTTTACACTTTCAGAAATGGTAAAAAGCGGTGCTTTGGTTGGTCCAAGAGTTTTCTCAACTGGTTATATTTTATATGGTGCTGATGGCGATTTTAAAGCTGTGATTAACAAACTGGATGATGCTCGTTCTTCAATTAAACGTACCAAAGCGTTTGGTGCACTATCGGTTAAAAGTTATAACCAACCACGCCGTGAACAACGGCAACAAGTATTACAAGCTGCACGCGAAGAAGGCATTAATGTTGTGCCTGAAGGTGGTTCTACCTTTTTTACTAACATGAGTATGGTCATTGACGGCCACACTGGAATTGAACACAATATTCCGATCACACCTGTTTATAAAGATGTTTTAGAATTGTGGGGCAAAAGCAGTGTTGGTTATACGCCTACTCTTATTGTTAACTACGGTGGTTTGAATGCCGAATACTATTGGTATCAAAAAACCAATGTTTGGGAAAACAAAAAACTATTGCAATTCACACCAAGAGGTATCATTGATTCTCGTTCGCGTTACCGTATTATGGCTCCGGAAGAAGATTATCAAAACGACCATATTTTGACTTCAAAAACGGCAAAAACATTAGCCGATAGCGGCGTAAAAGTAAATATGGGTGCTCACGGACAATTGCAAGGCATGGGAGCGCAATGGGAATTGTGGAGCATTAATCAAGGTGGCATGAGTAATATAGAAACCTTGAAAACGGCAACTATTAACGCTGCTAATTATATTGGTGCCGGTAAAGACATCGGTTCACTGGAAGTAGGCAAATTAGCCGATGTTTTAGTATTAGACAAAAATCCATTGGACAACATACAAAACTCAAATACCATTATTTATACTATTGCCAACGGAAGAATGTATGATACCGAAACAATGAATGAAGTAGGCAACGAACCTAAAAAACGCGGCAACTTCTATTGGGAGAATTCAAAATACAATGCGGCTTTTCCTTGGCATGAAGAAAGCGATAGCTTTATGCACCAACATTGTTGTGGTGCAATTCATGAGAAAAATTAAAATTCTATTATATAAAAATCTCTTGTTTAGGCAAGGGATTTTTATTTCCGATAAATTCATAATCTGTAATTGGCTATATTTGCCCAACTAAATCGATATAGTTTTATGGAAGAATGCATCTCCGTATTTGATATGCTTAAAATTGGTGTTGGACCATCAAGTTCACACACACTTGGTCCATGGCGTGCCGCAGAACGTTTTTTATCCGAATTACAAACAGAAAATATACTCGATAAAGTAACTCGTGTCAAAGTTGATTTGTATGGGTCGCTTTCCTTAACGGGAAAAGGTCATGCTACCGATTTGGCGATTATGCTTGGACTTAGCGGACAAGATCCTGAGTATATTCCTGTTCAAGACATTGACGGAATTATCAAAAATATCGAGAATAAAAACGAAATCAATTTAGCCAATAAAATAGTTATTCCATTCTATTTTCTGCAGGATATTGTTTTCAATAAAAACTTCCTTCCTTTTCATGCAAACGGTCTATTATTTACAGCTTATTTAGAAGATGAGACTGAATATGCCTCTACCTTCTACTCCATCGGTGGCGGATTTGTGGTGAAAGAAGAACGTATAAATGCTAAAAAGAAATTAGCCATCAAATGTGCATTTCCGTTTCAAATCCAAAATGCGGATGAGTTACTACAATATACAATTACACAAAACAAATCGATTTCTGAAATCGTGTACGAGAATGAAAAATCAATGCGTTCAGAAGCAGAAATTCATCACGAATTAATGCGCATTTGGAAAACGATGCTTGAATGCATGTATATTGGTTGCCACTCGGAAGGTATTTTACCCGGAGGTTTAAATGTAAGACGACGCGCTTTTGATATGCATCAAGGACTTATTGGTTTAGCCAATTATAACAATCCACAAGAATGGTTAGAAACCATTCGACAGACCGAAGTTAAATTCCGCCAAATATTAAAATGGGTTTCTTGTTTTGCTTTGGCCACGAATGAAGTAAATGCCGCTTTAGGTAGAGTCGTAACCGCACCAACCAATGGAAGCGCTGGAGTAATTCCATCCGTTTTGATGTATTATTTAGTTATCGAAAATCATCAAGCAGGCGAAAAAGAAATCAAACAATTCCTTATGGTCGCCGGAGAAATAGGAAGCATCTTCAAAAAAGGATCAACTATTTCCGCAGCAATGGGTGGCTGTCAAGCCGAAATCGGAGTATCATCAGCGATGGCAGCAGCAGCTTTGTGTGAAGTGATGGGTGGAACTCCAGACCAAGTATTGATGGCAGCAGAAATTGCAATGGAACATCATCTCGGATTAACCTGTGACCCAATTGGTGGTTTGGTTCAGATTCCGTGTATTGAGCGCAATACTATGGGAGCAATCAAAGCAATTCATGCCGCAGAACTTGCTATGGAAACCGATGCTAAAAATGCTAAAGTTCCGTTAGATAAAGTAATCGAAACCATGTGGAAGACTGCCAAAGACATGAACTCAAAATATAAAGAAACTTCCGAAGGAGGCTTAGCAGTAGCGGTAAATATGGCAGATTGTTAATGTAATTTTATAATTTTTTGTGATAATTATATAAAGGTTTTACGCAATAAAACTTCCATCTTTGAAGTGAATAAGAGTAAAACAAACCTACTTGTTTTGAATTAAATATTTGATTTGAAAAAGTACTTTATAAGAGGATCAAAAGTTATCCTATGGATTCTACTATCACTCATAGGATTAATCCTGTTGTTTATTATTGCCCTTCAAATTCCAGCAGTTCAACGATTTTCCAAAAACAAAGCTGTCACCTATCTCGAAGGAAAATTAAAAACAAAAGTTGTCGTTAACAAGATTCAAATCGGGTTTCCTAACGATGTAATTCTCGAAGGAGTTTATTTTGAAGACCAAGAAAACGATACACTTTTATCCGGTAAAAAAATCGCTGCAAACTTAAATATGTATGGATTGTTTACCAACAAAATTGAAATCACTTCGATTAAATTAGACGGCATCGTTGCAAACATCAACAGAAATAAAGAAAATAAATTCAGTTTTGACTACATAGTCGAGGCTTTTAAATCTCCCGAAAAACAAGATGACAATTCTCCTCCAATGGAGTTTTTACTGGATAAAATTGAGCTGAATAATGTTAGGGTTCGATTTCATGATATTTACAACAATAATGATTTGCGACTCAGTTTAAATCATCTGAAAACCCGAATCAAAACATTCGATTTAGAACAGATGAATTTTGAAATCCCAAAGTTTACAGTTGATGGATTGCAGTTTTCTTATAAACAAGGATTAGTCGGAAATTCCAGAAATACCAAATCAGAAAACTCAAAAAGTCCCGATTTAAAATTGAAATTAGAAACCCTTGATTTGTCCAAAATTAAAGGTTCATATGTGGATGAGAATTCAAAGATTACTATGAATATGGATTTTGATAAACTGTTGGCAAAAGTCAACATTTTTGATTTTAAAAATAACATAATCGACTTAGACCGAATAGCACTTTCTGATGCAACCTATAATTTGACTATGGGTAAAATCGTAAAAGAAAAAGATGGTAAATCTTCTGCAGAATCAAACAATTGGATAGTAAAATCGAATGAAGTTGCTTTCAAAAAAGTTAACTTCAGTTATAACAATGATAATTCAGCTCCAATCTCAAGAGGTATGGATTACCAACATCTAAACTTAAAAAAACTGAGTGTTGATGCCAATAATTTTGCTTACAATTCGGAGTCTATTTCAGGAAAAATCAATGCCCTGAAAGGCGAAGAGAAAAAAGGTTTAAAAGTAGAATCCTTAAAAACAAACTTTTATTACGGTCCGAAATCAGCGTATTTTAAAAATTTATATTTAAAAACAACGCAAACATTCTTGCGAAATGAAATCAGTATTGGCTATCCTTCAATTGAATCGTTGGCTGAAAATCCAGGGACACTTGTTATTAATGCACATCTCAATCAAAGTACGATTGCATTCAAAGACCTTTTACTTCTTGCTCCGCAGCTGTATGAAACTGATCTTTTTAATTCCAATCAAAATGCGGTTGTGTATGTCAACAGCACTATTTCAGGGAAATTGAGCAACTTGAATATTCCAAATTTGCAGCTTACTGGTTTTAGGAATACAAAAGTGAACGCCAGCGGAAGGATTATTGGTTTGCCTGATTCGGAAAAAGCGCATTATGATTTGAACATCAAAAACTTTGAATCGAATGCAAAGGATTTCTATAGTTTTCTGCCCAAAAATACGATTCCGAACAACATTCAATTGCCTACACAACTTGCTGCCAAAGGCACTTTCAAAGGAACTATCCAGAATTTCATTACCAATATGAGTTTTGCAACGAGTTCCGGAAACGGTAAAATAAAGGGAACTTTGGACCGAAGAGTAAAGGACAAGGAAAACTATAATCTTGACGCATCGCTTGATAATTTTGAGTTGGGTAGAGTATTGAAAAACGATTCCATTGGAAAAATTACACTGAAAACAAAAATAAAAGGAACAGGTTTTAATCCGAAAACTGCGAATGCCATTGTCAGCGCTACTATATTAAAAGCAAATTACAATCACTATACGTATCAGAATTTGGTTTTTGATGGAAAAATAAACCATAGCCTTTTTGATGTTACTGCTTTTACAAAAGACCCAAATTTGAAATTTGATTTGGTTTCTAGTGGAAGCTTTAAGGATAAACATCCTGCCGGAAAAATCCATTTGAATGTTGACATTGCCGATTTGGATAAACTCAACCTGCATGCCGGACCATTAAAACTAAAAGGCGTTTTGGATGCCGATATTCAATCGGCAAATCTGGATTACCTTAACGGAAATGCGAGTGTTCATCATTTGATTATTGCCAACGACAAAGAACAATATGCAACAGATTCTATCAGTGTAGTTGCCGTTTCCACATCGGAAAAAAATTCGATTGTATTAAATTCTCAATTTTTGGATGCTGAATTTATTGGAAAATATAGATTGTCAACCATAGCCAATTCGGTAAAAAACAGCATTTCAAATTATTATAATTTAAAGTCCAAATCCAAAAATGTTCCTTATGGCAACCAACAATTAGCCTTTAAAGTAAATGTTAAACCTACTCCTATTCTGCTAAAAATGGTTCCTGATTTAAAAAATATTGAACCTATTTTAATTACAGGAAGATATAATTCGGTGAATGATACCCTAATTGTAAATGGTTCAATTCCGAAATTAGTTTATGGCACAAATATTATTACAAATGCGAATCTAAAAGTAGATACAAAAGACAAAGCGTTGCTATTCAATTTTAGTGTTGACGAAATTAAAGATAGTCAGTTTCAGCTTCTTCGCACAAGCTTCAGCGGACAAGCCAAAGATGATGTTATTGATTATACGCTGCTTTTAAAAGACTTTAAAAATAAAGACCGTTATCTTATTGTCGGGAATTTAAAAGCAAAAAACGGCGGTGATGAAATTTCACTTAATCCTGAAAAATTAATGCTGAATTATGATCCATGGAAGATTTCTGAGGATAATAAAATTCGTTTTGCCAAAAACGCAATCTATTTTGACAATTTTGAATTGAGCAACGATAAAAGCAGCATTAGTCTTCAATCACAATCGAAAGGTTCTAATCCGCCATTGGCTGTTGAGTTTAAAGATTTTAAAATACAAACCCTTACCAATATTGTTCAGATGGAAAATATTGAAATGGATGGAAACATTAATGGAAAAGCGGTATTTAAAGACCTGATGTCAAAAGTGCTTTTCACTGCTGATGCAACGATTGATAATTTCACGTTCAAAAAAGAAGCCGTTGGTACAATTTATATAAATGTCGATAATTATACTGCGAACACTTACACTGCCAGAATAGAGCTAACCGGACTGGAAAATCAGATGAATCTTGACGGAACCTATAGATCCAGCGATGATAATCTGAATATGAACTTGGATATTCAGAAACTAAACCTAAAAAGTATTCAGGGTTTTTCTATGGATAATATTACCGATGGAACTGGCTATTTCTCTGGGAAATTCAAGGTTTCAGGCAATACTGGAAATCCAAAACTACTTGGTGATTTACAGTTTAATGATATTGGATTTAAAGCGACAAAGCTAAACGCGAAATTCAAATCGATGAATGATAAAATGACTTTTACTGATAATGTTATCGTTCTAGACAACTTCACTATATATGACGAAAAGAACAACGATTTGATCATTAATGGGAAACTCAATAATGCTAATTATCTCAATTTAGGATTTGATTTGACTGTGGATGCCTATAATTTCAAAGCCGTAAATTCAAAGGCAAAAGACAATGATACTTTTTATGGCGAATTGTTTTTAGACAATCATCTGATAGTAAAAGGAACAATGGAAAGTCCAAATGTGGAAGGAAATATCAAAGTCAACAAAGACACTAAATTCACTATTGTCTTACCGCAAGATGATCCATCAATAGCAGACAGAGAAGGAATCGTCGAATTTATAGATCAGGATCAACCCCCATTATTCACAAAACTTGCTGATGAAAATTTAAGTGAAACCGAAATAAAAGGAATTGATGCTTCAGTAAATATTGAAGTTGATAAAGATGCTGAATTATCATTAGTTATTGACAAAGCCAATGGTGACTTTTTAAAATTAAAAGGTGAAGCGCAACTTACAGGAGGTATTGATCCATCAGGAAAAACAACCTTAGTTGGTCGATATGAATTGGAAGAAGGAACTTATGAAATGAGTTTTAATTTGGTTAAAAGAAAATTTAACATCAAAAAAGGAAGTTATATTCTTTGGACTGGCGAACCAACAACTGCAGATATCAGTATTACAGCCTTATATAAAACAGAAGCCGCGCCATTAGATTTGTTAGATAATCAATTGACAAGTCTCACACCTGAGGAAAGAAATACATATAAACAAAAAATTCCTTTTGAAGCCGAATTGAAAATGAAAGGAGATTTGATGAAACCAAGTATCTCATTTGACATTATTTTGCCTCCAGGTAACAACTCTGTTTCTGGCGATATCATTACTAAAACAGAAGCAAAATTGGCACAATTGCGACAAGAGCCGGATGAATTAAACAAACAGGTTTTTGCTTTACTCTTGTTGAACCGATTCGTGGGTGAAAATCCTTTTTCGAGTGAAAGTGGCATTAGATCGGCTTCCTCATTTGCAAGAGAAAGTGCCAGCAAAATACTTTCGCAACAACTTAATAATCTAGCCGGCGATTTGATTAAAGGTTTTGAATTGAATTTCGATTTAGATTCTTCTGAAGATTTCACCACAGGTCAAAAGGAAAATAAAACTGATTTGAACGTTGGGCTTTCCAAAAAATTGTTGAATGACAGATTAAAAGTTACGGTTGGAAGCACATTTGGAATTGAAGGTCCGGAACAGAAAAACAAAGAAACTAATACCATTGCCGGAGATATTTCTGCCGAATACCAACTTTCAAAAGACGGACGATACAAACTTCGAGCTTATAGAAAAAACCTGTATCAAGTAGCATTACAGGGGCAAGTTATTGAAACCGGAGTTGGGTTTATTATCACATTGGATTATAATAAATTCAAAGAATTATTTCATTCAAAAAAGGACACAGCTAAACCAAAAGCTAAAAAAAAATCTAATGATTAAGAACTTAGTTATAGTATTCCTTCTTGCGTTATTTGCAGCAGCTTGTAGCGGTACCCAGAAATTGCCCGAAGGCGAACTATTATACGTTGGCGGAAAAGTTACCGTTAAAGACACGAGTGTTTCCCGAAAGGAACGCAAGGCATTGCAATCAAAATTGAAAGAAATAATTCGCCCTCTTCCAAACAAAAAGTTTTTGGGTATGCGCCCAAAATTATTCTTCTACAACCTTGCCGGAGATGTAAAAAAAGAAAAAGGATTTCGTCATTGGCTAAAATATACTGTCGGTGAAGCGCCGGTTTTATTTAGTGAAGTCGATTTGGAATACAACCGAAGCTTGTTGCAGAATTTCTCAGAAAACAATGGCTATTTCAATACAAGAACAAGCGCCGATTCTACCAGACATGGTAAAAAAGCAACTGCTGAATACATAGTAACTCCGGGAAAACAGTATAAAATTAAATCGATTCAATTCCCAACAGATTCATCTGCTGTTGGTTCAGCCGTTAGACTAACACAGAGACAAAGTTTACTGAAAGTTGGCGCAGGTTATAACCTAGATGTAATAAAAGCCGAAAGAGTCAGAATCGATGCGCGTTTGAAGGAGAACGGTTTTTATTATTTCAATGCCGAATATTTAAAAGTCCAGGTTGATAGTACTGTTGGAAAATATGATGTTGATTTAATCCTTAAAGTAAAAGACGAAACTCCAGTTGCAGCAAAAACAGTTTATAGAATCAATAAGATTGTCATTTACCCGAATTATTCGATTAATAATGACACCCTAAAAACATTCGAAAAATATCAAGATTTTATCATTGTCGGAAATGATAATTTATTCAAACCTCGTATTTTTGACCGAACCTTATACTTTAAAAAAGACGATTTATATAATAGAACTAATCATAATTTGTCGTTGAACAGACTGGTAAATCTAGGAACCTTCAAGTTCGTTAAAAATCAATTTCGGGTTTCTGATACGATTGGAAATTATTTGGATGCTTATTATTATCTAACGCCATTGCCACAAAAATCTATTCGTTTTGAAGTATTGGCAAAAACCAATTCGGCCAATTATACCGGAACCGAATTAAAAATAAACTGGAGCAACCGCAATACATTTCATGGTGCCGAATTATTGAGCATTTCAGTTTTTGGTGGACTTGAAGTACAATTAGGCGGAAAAAATAATGGCTTCAATGTCTATCGAGTTGGTGGTGAAGCAAGTTTGGTATGGCCAAGATTTATCGCACCTTTCAAACTTAGATCATCCAGTGGTTTTGTTCCTAGGACAAATACAACTATTGGTTACGAATTTCAAAACAGACAAAAACTGTATTCGTTGCAAACCTTCAAAGCTTCTTTTGGATATGCCTGGAAAGAAAACCTTCGTAAGGAACACTTGTTGAACATTACCGAAATTACATTTGCAAGTCCGGAAAACGTAACCGATTTATATAAGGAACAAGTAGCTTTAAATCCGTCGTTAAAAAATGTAATAGAAAAGCAACTCATTTTTGGACCAACATACAGCTACACTTATACTAATGAGGTAAATCAAAGAAAGAAAAACACTTTCTATTACAAAGGAGGCATCGACTTATCAGGAACAATTGCCGGTTTGATTACCGGTGCAGATATTAATAAAAAAGATCCTGTTGAAATTTTAGGGATTCCGTTTAGCCAATTTGTCAAAGTTCAAAGCGAGTTCAAGCATACGTATAAATTCAGTAAACAATCACTTTTAAAAAGTCGGATAATCGCTGGTGCCGCTTTCGCTTATGGCAATTCTGATGAAATTCCGTTTAGCAAACAATTTTTTATAGGTGGAACCAATAGTTTGCGTGCTTTCCGTTCCAGAGCTTTAGGTCCGGGAACTTATGATGGCTCGAATGAGATAAGTCAATTTATTCCCGATCAATCAGGTGATGTTAAGTTAGAATTCAATACCGAATACCGAACCAATATCTATCGCTTTATAAACGGTGCACTATTTATGGATGCCGGAAACATTTGGCTTTTAAACAAGGATGAAAATAAACCGGGTTCCCAATTTACTAAAGACTTTATGAATGAAATTGCTGTTGGTGTTGGTGCCGGACTTCGATTTGACTTCAGCTTTTTAGTGCTTCGAACTGATTTGGCTTTTCCAATACGAAAACCTTATTTACCAAATGGACAGCGCTGGGTCATAGACGAGGTCAATTTCGCAAGCGGTCCTTGGCGAAGCAGTAATCTTATATTCAATTTGGCTATTGGGTATCCATTTTAATATTTCAACCATTTTATAAGTTCTCTCCAAGTTGGTTTTTTACCATACATTAGAATTCCGACACGGTAAATCTTAGCTGCAAACCAAACGACTCCAAGGAAAGTACTGAATAGAATTACCATTGATACGATAATCTGCCACATCGGTACTCCAAACGGAATTCGCATCATCATAACTATTGGAGACGTAAGTGGAATCATTGAGAAAACTGTTGCCACTGTCCCGTTTGGGTCATTCATAACGGTAAAAAATCCAATATAAACACCTAAAATTAAAGGCATAATGATTGGCAACAAGAATTGTTGTGAATCGGTTTCGTTATCAACAGCAGCACCAATTGAGGCATAAAAAGAACTGTATAAAAAGTAACCGCCTATAAAATAAATGATAAAAGAAATCAGGATGGTTGCAATTGGTAAATTCCACAATTCCTTAATATACATTCCAATATTACTACCAGCAGCTTGTTGTGCAGTCTCCATTGCTTGAGCCTGCGCTCCCGCTGTAGCTCCCATATGAACTCCGAACATACTTGACACAATAAACATAGCAGACATACCTAATATAGCCCAAATCAGAAATTGTAGAATTCCCGCTAAAGAGGTTCCAATTATTTTTCCCATCATCAATTGGAATGGTTTTACGGATGAAATAATAACTTCAATAATTCGGGATGTTTTCTCTTCAATAACGCTTCGCATTACCATGTTTCCATACAAAATGATAAACATCATAATAAGATATCCAAAGGCGCCACCAATTATGATTTTGATTTCGTTTAAACCTTTAAGAGCTTCTTCGCCAGATGCCTTTACCAAGTTAATAGAAACTTCTGCTTTAGAATTTTTAATCGCCAATGTATCCAAGCCGGCTTTCTGGAAATTTTCTGCGGTGATTTTTTTGGCAATAACATCTTCTAAATCTTCCGTAAAAGAAACACTTGGACTGTCATTAGAAACATATTGAATTCCTTTTTGGAGTTGGGCATTGTCTTCGGCTTTAGGAATAATTATAAGACCTTCATAGCTTTGACTTATAATACTGTCTTTGAGTATTTTTAAATCGATTGTAGATAAATTGACGTATTTGTATTCCTCATCGTTTTTGAATTCATTTACAAATCTTCCGGTTTCATCATGAATGGCGATGGTTTTTAATTCCGCTTTCATGGTACTTAAATAGCCCACAAAAACACCAATTCCGACAAACAATAACGGACTTAAAAAAGTCATTACAATGAACGATTTATTACGCACTTTGGCAATAAATTCTCTTTTTATGATAAGTGGTAATTTGCTCATATTTTTTCTTAAATTCCAATATTTTAAAATCTAAATTCCAAATAAAATTCAATTTTCAAATTCAAAATTCAAAACATTCAATAATATATAGTTTGAAATTTGATTTTTAGTTTTTGCTATTCGTTTGTCTTTTGGGATTTTATTTTTGTTATTTTATTTTGTTACCGTTTGGATAAAAATATCATTCATGCTTGGGATTTTTTCCACAAAATGAGTTACTTGTCCTCTTTGAACTAAAGTATTCAATAAATCATTTGGTGTGGCATTTCCTAGATTAATTTCTAATTTCAATTCGTCATTTAACGATTTAAAATCAGTTTGAGATAAGGTAAATTTTTGTGATAAATCATACATCAAACCTTCAATGTTATCGCTCAAAATTCCGACTTCATAGCTGTTGGTTCTAAACTGTTTTTTTACATCAGAAAGTTTACCTTCAATCAGTTTATTCGATTTGTGAATTAAGGCAATGTAATCACACATCTCTTCTACACTTTCCATTCGGTGAGTAGAAAAAATGACTGAAGTTCCTTGTTTATTTAACTCGATAATTTCATCTTTAATCAAATTGGCATTTACCGGATCAAAACCAGAAAACGGTTCGTCAAGAATAAGCAACTTTGGTTTGTGCAAAACGGTAACCACAAACTGGATTTTTTGTGCCATTCCTTTAGAAAGCTCTTGAATTTTCTTGTTCCACCAACCCTGAATTTCCAAGCGTTCAAACCAATAATCCAATTGCTGCTTTGCTTCCTGCTTTGACAATCCTTTAAGTTGTGCCAAATACAAACACTGCTCGCCGACTTTCATGGTTTTATACAAACCTCTTTCTTCGGGCATATAACCAATTACGGCAACATCTTCAGGCTTTAGTTTTTCGCCATCCAGAAGTATTTCACCGCTATCGGGTAACGTAATTTGATTAATAATTCGGATTAAGGAAGTTTTTCCGGCGCCATTTGGACCGAGAAGTCCGTAAATACTGCCTTTGGGAACGGTTAAAGAAACTTCGTTAAGCGCGGTATAATCTCCATATTGCTTAACTACTTTGTTTACTTCAAGTATATTGCTCATATTTTTTAAATAAATTTCAAAAATTAAAAAACAAAAATCAAATAAATTTCAAATTCCAAAATAAAAACATCAATAGCAAAATTTGAAAATTGAATTTTGATCTTTGAAATTTATTTGTGATTTGGTTTTTTGAATTTGGTATTTAATTTCTGTAAAAGTAACGAATAAGTATGCAAGTCGAATTTTTTGTTACAAAAAACCCACCCTAATTTTTACAAAAGGATGGGAAAAATTGCTATGAAAAAGAAGTTACCTGTTTCCAAGTAACTTTCAAATATAAAAATATTTTTTTAACTATGAAAACATATCCTTTACTTTTTCAAAAAAAGATTTATCTCCCTTTTCAGGTTGTGGAATAAAGTTTTCATCTGTCAACGATTTTTCAAAAAACTGACGTTGCTCTTTACTTAGGGTTTTTGGTGTCCATACGTTGATATGAACCAATAAATCTCCGTTACCATAACTATTTAGACTCGGAATTCCTTTGCCTTTTAATCTTAAAATTTTTCCGGATTGAATACCATCTTCTAGTTTAATTCTTACTTTACCATTAACAGCATCAATATCTTTTGAAACTCCGAGTGCTGCTTCGGCAAAGCTGATGTATAAATCAAAGTGAAGATTTTCGCCTTCACGCTTTAAAAATTCATGTTCCAGTTCTTCTATGGCAACAATTAAATCTCCCGGAACTCCATTTCCCGGAGCATCATTTCCTTTGCTGGAAACTTTTAATTGCATTCCGTCAACTACTCCGGCCGGAATTTTAATAGAAACCGTTTCGTCTTCCAATATCATTCCGTGCGCATCGGCATTATTGGGTTTGCTTTCAATAGTTTGTCCTGAACCTCCACAAACATGACAGGTTGTAGCTGATTGCATTCTGCCCAAAATGGTATTGGTAACTCTCAAAACCTGACCTTGTCCGTTGCAAGTAGAACAAGTTTTATATTTTACGCCAGCGGCTTGAACTTTACGTTTTACTTTGACTTTTTTCTCAACACCATTGGCAATTTCTTCTAAAGTCAATTTTACTTTGATACGAAGATTGCTTCCTTTAACTCTGCGTTGTCCTCCTGAATTTCCACCAAATCCACCAAATGCACCACCAAAAATATCACCAAACTGACTGAAAATATCATCCATATTCATGTGATGTCCTCCACCATAACCACTGGAAGCATCAAAAGCAGCATGACCATATTGATCATATTTTGCTTTTTTATCAGCATCGCTTAATACTTCATAAGCTTCGGCAGCTGTTTTGAAGTTTTCTTCGGCTTCTTTGTTTCCTGGATTTTTGTCTGGATGGAATTCAATCGCTTTCTTTCGATATGCTTTTTTTATTTCTTCAGTAGAAGCGCTTTTTGACACGCCTAATATTTCGTAAAAATCTTTTTTGCTCATAATTTTTTTATAAAATTTAAACGCGATAAATCGCGTTTCTATTCAGTTATAATTAGAAATTAATTTCCAATTACAACCCTTGGAAAACGAATTATTTTGTTGCCCAATTTATATCCTTTTTCAATCACATCTACAATTTTACCTTTCAAATCGGCTGTTGGTGCCGGAATCTGAGTAATCGCTTCTGCAAAATCAGCATTAAAAGCATCACCAGCTCTTACTTCAACTTGTTCTAAACCTTTTGAAACAAGTGTGCTTTTTAATTTCTCGTGAATCAATTCGACACCTTTTAGTAATACTTCATCTTCCGATTTTGCAATTTCGGTCATTGCTCTGTCAAAATCATCTAATACCGGCAACAAAGCTTGTAAAACGTCTTGATTGGCAGTTTTAAACAAATCTATTCTTTCTTTAGCTGTTCTTCTTTTGAAGTTTTCAAATTCAGCAAAAAGGCGTAGAAATTTATCTTTTTCATTGGCTAAATCTTCCTGAAGCTTTTCTTCAACGGTTAATTCGGTTACTGATTCAATTTCATTTACAATGTTATCTGATGTATTTTCATCAATAATTATTTCTTTTTCTGTATTTTCAGTATTCATCGAGTTTTTATTTTTAAAAATATTTTTCATATTCATTTTTTTCGCTACACTCCAATTAATTAATTTTTCTTAATATCAAATGCCTCGAGTTATGATTTTCGGTTTGCAAAAGTACTGCCATTTCTTTAAAAATGTCAAATTGTCATTCAATTTTGTTTCAAAAAAAATATTTTAAGTTGGAAATAAACACCAAATTTTAATAAAACTTTAATAAAATTTTAAGACTATTACGATTTCGTTTAGATTAAATTTGTATCTCTAAACTGATTAAGTATTCAATTTAGGTTAGCTTATCGCTGTAAAAAATTATTAATTCAAGAATCTTTATAGTAAAAAAAAGTGCTGTTAAACAACAGCACTTTTTTTATGAATATAAATCAGCAATCGCATTCTTTATCTCGGGAAATTGAAATTGAAAACCGTTATCCATAATTTTTTGAGCAGATAGATTTTTACTGGAAAATAGCAGGTAACTCATTTCGCCAAGTATCAGCTTCATTACAAATTGTGGAATATTGGGTAGAAAAAGTGGTTTTTTTAGTGTCTTTGCAATAACAGTTGTTAACTCTTGATTGCTTATCGGATGTGGAGTTACCGCATTATAAACACCTTCCAGTTGATTTTCTATAGCAAACCAATACATAGCAACCAAATCATTGATATGTATCCAAGATTGGATTTGTTTCCCATTTCCCATTGCTGCACAAAAACCTATTTTTATAGGTTTCACCATTTCCGGTAAAGCGCCACCAGCATTAGAAAGTACAATCCCAGTTCTGAGTCTACAAACTTTTAAACCTAAAACTTGAAAACGGTTGGCACTTTCTTCCCATTTTTTAACCACATTAGAAAGAAAGCTATCTTCTGTCTCTGTTGTGGTTTCATCATAAACAGTATCAAAACTTTCAGGATAGATAGCCGTTCCTGAGGCGGAAATAAATTGTTTTATTTGGTTTGGATTTTTTTTAACTAAATTATAAAGTAGTTCACTCGATAATGTTCTGCTTTCTATTATTTCCTGTTTGTAGTCATTTGTCCAACGTTTTGCAATATTGGCTCCAGCCAAATGAATAATAACGTCAACTCCATAAATACAATTTTCGTCAATTTTACTTTGCTCCGGATTCCAGTAAAAGCCTTGGTAGTTAGGTTTGCTTTCAATCTTAGAAAGCGAAGTAGTCAAGTAATGCACAGAATGATTTTTGGCTAACAATAGTTTTACCAACTCATTACCTATTAAACCTGTGGCACCAGTTATAAGAATCCTCATTTTTGAAATATTTTATCAAAGTTACAATCAACATCTCATAAATAAAACCCAATTATAAAGGGTTTAACTTTTGTCAATGCTTTCAATTTAATACTCCATTCAAAATTTAATTCAGAAACTTGTTCTCCTTTTTCATTTAGGCCAATAGATTTCATCCAAATTGTTTGTCCTTCACCAGTCGCAATTGTTTTTTTGATGGCATCCTCAATTAAATGACCATCATTACATATGAATGTTATTCGCCCTGTGGCTTTTTTTGAGAAGTTTCCATTGTTATTGGCGACCAACATTGAGATATTCTTGCCACTATTTTTGATTTGCATCATTACTAAAGCTCCAGTTGTTAATTCTGCTGCCATGGCTTGTACCGCAAAATACATTGATTTAAAAGGGTTTTGATTAAACCATCTGTGCTTCACTGTTACGACACATTGTCCCTCTGAAATAGACTTTACTCTAACGCCACTCCAAAAAGCAGACGGTAATTTTAAAAATAAAAAGGCATTCAATTTTGCAGGTGAAAATTCCATAAGAGCTTGATTTTACTGTAAAAGTACAATAAAATTGATTGATTATAGCTTTTAACGAAATGTTAATTTTTTGTTAAATGTTAGTACTTTGTATTGCATAGTATCTTTTTTTGATTGTATCTTTGTATAAGAAATTAATAGTCTATCTATAGTATTAAAAGTTTCGCTCATCAATCAACAACTTAAAAAACAAAATCATGACAACAACTAATGACAAAAACATCGCTACCGTTTTGCACCTTAGCACATTGACACAATATATTATTCCGTTTGGAAATTATATTTTTCCGATTGTCATCTGGAGTTCAAAAAAAGGAGAATCAGAATTTATTGATTACAACGGAAAACAAGTGTTGAATTTTCAGTTGAGCATCTTTATATATAGTGTTGTGTTATGCTTAATCGCCATACCTATATTTATATACACTATTTTTCAAAATGTTCCTTTTGATGCTTGTTTTGATGATCACAATTTTGTCATTAATAATTTAAAAACAGGTCACCTAACCGGAGCGGTAATAATTGCAATTGCTGCCGTGCTCCTATTCATCTTTATAAAAGTTGCAGAATTTGTACTAATCATACATGCTGCAGTTAAAGCGTCAAACGGAGAAGAATATAAGTATCCTTTAAGTATTCCGTTTTTTAAATAAAATCACTCATCATCAATCAAAATCATCAATCAAAATTATCAGTTTCAATCATCAGTTTCAATCATCAACAAAAAAGAATTAGTAATCAGAAAAAATTAAATCATGTATTATGAACATTGAAAACACAAAAGCCCAGATGCGTAAAGGTGTTTTAGAATTTTGTATCTTGTGTGTCTTAAGAGACAAAGAAGCATACACTTCTGAAATATTAGACACTTTAAAAAACGCTAAACTGCTTGTGGTAGAGGGAACAGTTTATCCGCTATTGACAAGACTAAAAAATGACGGTTTGCTCAACTACCGTTGGGAAGAATCAACTTCTGGACCACCAAGAAAATATTACGGTTTGACAGAAATAGGAAAAACATTTTTAACTGAATTAAATGGCACTTGGACTGAATTGTCTGATGCTGTAAACATCATCACAACTAACAAATCAAAGAAATCATGAACAAAACAGTAAATATTAATATAGGTGGTTTAATTTTTCACATAGATGAAGATGCATACCAAAAATTGACTCGATATTTCGAAGCAATAAAAAGATCCCTTTCTAATTCTTCCGGTCAGGATGAAATCATGAAAGATATTGAAATGCGTGTGGCCGAATTGTTAACTGAAAAACAAAAAAGCGACAAACACGTAATCAACAATAAAGATGTTGATGAAGTAATTGTAATTATGGGACAACCTGAAGATTACCGAATTGACGACGATTCAGACGATAAAGCTGCATCGGAACCATTTTATCCATATACAAAATCTAAAAAATTGTATCGTGATAAAGACAGAGGAACAATTGCAGGAGTTTGTACAGGTTTAGGTCACTATTTCGGAATTGACGCCGTTTGGTTAAAAATCTTATTCTTGATATTATTCTTCGGATTCGGAACCGGATTTATTGCTTACATCATCCTTTGGATAGCAATGCCAAAAGCAGTAACTACTTCTGAAAAACTAGAAATGACTGGTGAACCGGTTACTATTTCCAATATCGAAAAAAAAGTAAGAGAAGAATTTGAAAGCGTTTCTAACAAGTTTAAAAATGCTGATTATGACAAAATGGGAAACGAAGCAAAAGCCGGAGCGACAAAAGTAGCTGATGGAATTGGCGAAATCTTCATGAATGTTTTCAAAGTATTTGCAAAAATATTAGGGGCAATAATCGTAATTTTCTCTTCATTTGCCTTATTGGGAATATGCTTTGCTTCTATCTTTATGATCTTTTCATCCTCAATGCCGGATAATTACATTCTGAATCATATCAGCACACCAATTGGTTTAGAAACACCTATTTGGGCTCAGGGAGTATTATTCCTTCTAGCTTTTGGAATACCAGCGTTTTTCTTCTTAATGCTTGGATTAAAATTATTGGTAACCAACTTAAAATCGATTGGCAATATTGTTAAATTCAGCTTATTGGGTATATGGATAATTGCAGTTGGAATCTTAATTTCATTAGGAATAAACGAAGCTACACAAATAGCTTTTGACGGAAAATCGGTGAAAAAAGAAACTATCAATATAGC
Organism: Flavobacterium sp.; assembly: GCF_031381455.1. Lineage (GTDB taxonomy): Bacteria > Bacteroidota > Bacteroidia > Flavobacteriales > Flavobacteriaceae > Flavobacterium. Next base: position 86,346 of record NZ_JANMXZ010000008.1, read on the forward strand.
GCCAACAGATACTTTGTATGTGAAATTTAAAAACAATGATTTTTATTCAAAAGATATTTACCATAACACCGATTTCAGATTAACACAAGACGAGAAAAACAATGAAATAATTTATTCTAATAATGTGACAATTGAAATTATGAAAACGGAAGAAGCACTGCCATATATCCAAATTGAAAGATTGGCAGTAGGAAAATCGGCCGTTGAAGCTCGAAATCGTGCAGAAAAAATCAAATACGGTTATAAAATTGAAGGAAATCAATTAATTTTAGATAATTATTTACTGACCGATATTCACAATAAATTCAGAGGTCAACAAGTAGAATTGTTCTTGTATTTACCAAAAGGAACCATATTCAAAGCCGATCAAAATGTTCAAGATTATGATAGAACAAGTAACGACTTTTTTAATTTACACTTTAGCTCAAGTGACTATATATATAAAGTAGGAGATACTCAGGTAAAATGTTTGAACTGCCCATCTGACGAAAATGAGTATAACGATGTTGAAGACGGCACAACTGAAGTTATTACAAATGAAAATGACAGCACAGATGTGGTAACCGTAAAAGTAAATGGTAAAACAGTCATTGAAACCAAATCAGGAAAAACAAAAACAGGAAAACTTACTGTTGGCGAAAACGGAGTAATAATTAAATCTAACTAATCATGTTGAAGTTCGTAGTGTTTTGCACCAAAATAATTGTAGTAACAATGGCAGCAGTATTATTTAGCTCATGTCATGTAAAAGATATTGATTTCGGTCCTGGTATAGATGGAAACGGAAATGTGACAACACAAAAACGTAACGTTGAAGGTAACTTTACAAAAGTTGATGTAAGTCGCGGTTTAAACGTTACATTGGAGCAAGCGGATACCTATTTTGTAGAAGTAGAAGCCGATGAGAATTTGCAAGAACACATTTCTGTTAAAGTTGAAAACGGAACACTTTTCATCTCTACAGATGAAAATATTGATGAAGCAACAGCTAAAAACATTCGAGTTAAATTGCCTTCATTAACCGCGCTTGAAACAACCAGTGGTTCATCAGTAAGTACAAAAAACACCTTTAGCGGAACCGATATTGATGTAAAAATCAGTAGTGGAAGCGAAGCCGATTTAAGCTTAGAATATGATGTAATAAAATGTGAAAGCACTAGCGGAAGCAGTATAGCTGTAAAAGGAAAAGCACTACAACTAAATACACATTCTTCTAGCGGAAGCGAAATTGATGCTCAAGGTTTATTAGTTAACGATGTCGTTTCGGAATCATCAAGCGGCAGCTCAACTGATGTACATCCATTAGTGAGTTTAAATGCTAAAGCATCCAGCGGAAGCTCTGTAGATTATCACGGTTCTCCCAAAACTGTTAGTAAAGAAGAAAGTTCGGGCGGAAGTGTTTCCAAAGAATAAGTTAATAAAACATCTCAATGAAAATTGAGATGTTTTTTTTTCTATTTTTGACACTCGAGGCTTAAGCCGAATTGGCGAAGCAAACTGTACGAAGTAAAAACATAGATGCTACATTCATGAAAAAAATAATTACACTAAGCTTTCTTTTTCTCACTATTCTAACTTTTGCACAAAAGAAAGAAAAAGTAAAAGGTTCCAAAATCGTTAAACTTGAACAAAAACAAGTAAACGACTTTGAATCTCTTGAAGTAGAAGACAACTTGGAAATATTTTTGATTAAAGGAAATGAATGCAGCATCGAAATAGAGGCCGATGACAACTTGATAGAATTTGTTGAGTATAAATTGGCTGGTAAAAACCTCCGAATTTCGACTTCCAGAGATATATCAAGTTATAAAAAACTAAGTGTTCGTGTTACCTATACAGACAAATTTAATTTGCTCAGCGCCAAAGACGAAACTAATGTAACTGCGCTATCCGATGTAGTTTTAGACAATATAACCTTTAAGTGTTATGACTATGCCAAATTGTTTTTAAATGCCAAAACAAAAAGCTTTACTTTGATGGCAAACGATAGATCAAAAGTAGAACTCAATTTAAAATCTGAAAAAACAGCCATTGACTTGAGTAAAAGTGCTTATGTAAAAGCGCTTATTTCTTCGGGTGAAATGAAATTTGATATGTATCAAAAGTCATCTGCCGAAGTCGAAGGCGATGTATTAGATTTAAAACTGCGATTAGATAACAACACAGATTTCACAGGTAAAAAACTAACTGCAAAAAACGCTTTAGTAGAAGTTAGTGGTTATGCTAACAGTAGCATCAGCATTAGTAACATTGCTACTATTGATGCTTCAGGAAATAGCGAAATTGCTTTGTTTGGAGAACCTGTTAAAATTGAAATCAAACACTTAGTCGATAGTGCCACACTCCGAAAAAAGCCAACAACAAAATAAAAAATCCCTTCTCGTTTTTGGAACGAGACGGGATTTATATTAACTATAATACTTAAATTAACGTATCAATCAAATTCGTAATTCGTAATTATTATTTACTCTAAAGATGCCAAATAACGTTCTGCATCCAAAGCTGCCATACAACCCGTTCCCGCAGCAGTTACCGCCTGACGGTAAACATGATCTGCCGCATCTCCACCAACAAAAACACCTTTTACATTGGTTTTAGAAGTTCCCGGTTCGTTAATGATATAGCCTGTTTCATCCAAATTTAAATAGTCTGAAAAAATATCCGTGTTGGGTTTGTGACCAATGGCTACAAAGAAACCCGTTGCCGGAATATCAAAAATAGTACTAGTCGTTTTATTTTTTGCTTTAACTGCAGTCACCACTTGCCCATCGCCCAATACTTCAACAGTATCATGGTTCATCAATATGGTAATATTCTCTGTTTTGCGAACACGCTCTTCCATGATTTTTGAAGCTCTGAATTTCTCACTTCGCACCAACATTGTAACTTTTTTACAAAGCTTTGATAAGTAATGTGCTTCTTCGCAAGCCGAATCTCCGGCTCCAACAATAACAACTTCCTGATTTCTATAAAAGAAACCATCACAAACCGCACAAGCAGAAACACCACCACCCATTTGCAAATAATGTTGTTCCGAAGGCAATCCTAAATATTTAGCCGAAGCGCCGGTCGATATAATCACGGTTTCAGCATGAATTTCTTTAGTGTCGTTAATCCATACTTTATGAATGCTTCCTGAGAAATCTACTTTGGTTGCCCAGCCATCGCGAACATCTGTTCCAAAACGTTGCGCCTGAGCTTGAATATTAATCATCATTTCAGGACCTGTAATACCTTCAGGATTCCCCGGCCAATTTTCTACTTCATTAGTTGTGGTTAATTGTCCACCAGGTTGCGTTCCTTGATATAAAACCGGATTCAAATTAGCTCTGGCAGCATAAATGGCAGCAGTATAACCCGCAGGCCCTGAACCTATAATTAAGCATTTTATTTTTTCAATTGTATCTGACATGATTTGAATTTATTTTGGTAGCAAATGTAAACTTTTCAGTCGAAAATAAATCCGTAAACCAATCGCTAAATGCAATTTGTGAATAAGATTAGATTATTGTTAAAAAGAAAGAAAATAGAGAAAAGAAAAAAGAGAAAAGATGGATTCAATTGATTGATAAACCCGTAAAATGATTCACGGGATAAAAAAAATAAAAAGCTTTTGTTTCCTAATTAATAATTATATATTTGCACTCGCTTTCGGGGTGTAGCGTAGCCCGGTTATCGCGCCTGCTTTGGGAGCAGGAGGCCGCAGGTTCGAATCCTGCCACCCCGACCAGTAAATCCTTTCTGTTGCAAACAGAGAGGATTTTTCATTTTAAAATAGCCAAGCTCGCTTGAGGTATTTTAAAATGAAAAAGGTTTTGAATGTGAAACAGTCAAAAGGATTTACTTGTAATAGAGCCCAAAATCAGGATATCCAATCCTGCTTCTTACTTCTTTTCTCTTTTTTCTTTTCTCTATTTTCTTTTTTCTTGCTTCTTGTTTCTTTTCTCTAAAAACTTCCGATATAATTTCTATTTTTGTTGAAACTAAATCAACACAACTTTATATGCTAATTATCGGAATTGCAGGCGGTACCGGAAGTGGAAAAACAACTGTTGTACAACAGATTATTAATGAATTGCCCGAGACCGAAGTTGGGGTTATTTCTCAAGACTCTTATTACCGAGAAAACAATAACCTAAGTTTTGAAGAAAGAGCACTAATCAATTTTGATCATCCTCGTGCCATTGATTTCGAATTGTTAGTCCAACATCTTGCTGCATTAAAAAAGGGTGAAATCATCGAGCAACCCGTTTATTCTTTCGTAACACACAATCGCACAGACGATAGTATTATCACACATCCCCGAAAAGTAATGATTGTGGAAGGAATTTTGATTTTGGCAAACCCGGAATTAAGAGAAATGTTTGATGTCAAAATATTTGTTAATGCCGATTCTGATGAACGTTTGATTCGTCGTTTAAAAAGAGATATTGCCGAGCGTGGTCGTGATATGGAAGAAGTTTTAAATCGTTACCAAACGACTTTGAAACCAATGCACCAACAATTTATTGAACCAACTAAAGGATTTGCTGACATCATTATTCCAAATGACAAATACAATACCGTGGCTATCGATGTGGTAAGAGCCGTTATCAACCAAAGAATTACCTAAATTTTCTTTTCATGAGTTACTTTAAAAATCTAACGAATGCCTATCCTATTCTAAAAATTCTCGGAAACAGATACGTTATTGTGTTGGCTTTTTTTATCGTATGGATGCTGTTTCTAGACAATACTTCCTATCTGGAACACCACATTTTAAACAAGCAGCTCAACGAACTCGAAGACAATAAAAAATACTATCAAGACGAAATCAGGAAAGATAGCGAAAACATCAAACAACTGAAAAATCCGGACCAAATAGAAAAATACGCCCGCGAAAAATATTATATGAAACGCGACAGCGAAGACATCTACATCATCGAATTTGAGGGAGATTCTATCAAGGATGAAAAAACAGATTCAAAATCTTTATAAGATAAAATTATGGCTGAAAATTTATTTGATGCTTTCGAACCCGTTTCTTCCAAACAGTGGAAACAACAAATTCAGTACGAACTCAAAGGCGCGGATTATAACGACACTTTGGTTTGGGAAAGTCTGGAAGGCATTAAGGTAAGACCATTTTATCACGAAGATGAAACATATATAAAATATACCCTAAAAGAAAATACCGAGCCGTTTCAAATCCTGCAAAACATCTACGTTCACGATGTTAACTTATCCAATAAAAGAGCTTTAGATAGTTTAAACCGTGGTGCTGAAAGCATTCGTTTTACAATTGAAAACGAGAGTGTTATCCTAGCTGACTTAATGCAGAATCTTCCTTTAGAAAACGTAAATTATTTTTTTTATTTGCCTTTCCTTTCAATCGATTTCGTAAACAAAATAAATGAATTTGCTACTAAAAATAATGCAAAGTGCTTCATCCAGCTCGACCCAATTGGGCAACTAACCAAAGACGGAAACTGGTTCGAAAACCTTGACAAGGATTTTGAAAAGCTGAATGCAATTAGTAGCAAAACTTCTGTTCCTTTTATAACTATTCAATCAGGTCTTTATCAAAACGCCGGAGCCAATATGGTGCAGCAACTCGCCCATACTTTAGCTCACGTCAATGAATATTTTAATCGAATAAAAAGTATCAACCAACCGATAACTATTGAAATTGCTGTTGGTACCAATTACTTTTTTGAGATTGCCAAACTAAGAGCGTTGCGTTTATTATTCAACACCTTGGCATCCGAATACAATCACCCTTTCAATTGCCACGTCATTGTTACACCAACCAAACGTAACAAAACGCTATACGATTACAATGTCAATATGTTGCGCACCACAACCGAATGCATGAGTACAATATTGGGCGGAGCCAATAGTATTGCCAATTTACCTTATGATGCCTTGTATCACAAAGACAACGAATTTGGCGACCGAATTGCACGTAACCAATTATTGGTTTTAAAACACGAAAGCTATTTTGACAAAGTCAGTAATCCGGCTGACGGAGCCTATTATATCGAAGCCTTAACCGAACAACTAGCCGAAAAAGCATTGCTGCTTTTCAAAGAAATCGAGGAAAAAGGCGGTTTTATTACACAACTCATCGAAGGAAATATCCAAAAGAAAATTAGCGAAAGCGCTGCAAAAGAGCAAGAACTTTTTGATACCGGAAAAGAAGTTTTGTTAGGAACCAACAAATACCCAAACAAAAACGACAAAATGAAACACGATTTGGAATTGTTTCCATTCTTAAAACAAAAGCCACGCAAAACGCTTATCACACCAATCATAGAAAAGCGATTGGCTGAAAAAATAGAACAAGAACGTTTAAAGTCAGAAGAAAACTAATTAATTTCGCTACTTTTGAATATAAAAATAAAGGAATTATGGAAGCAATAAGACAAACTGTTAAAGTTAAAAATCATACGATTAGCATCATTTTACCTGATAATTTTAATGCTGAAGAAGTAGATGTCATCATTTTACCATCTGAAAAGAAAGAATATTCAATTCCACAATGGCAAATCGATGAAGTAAGAGATCGAACTGAAAAATATTTAAAAAATCCGGAAAGTGCAACAAACATTGATGATTTTTTAAAAGAAATAGAAAATGAACTATAAAATAGTTATAGTTGATGAAGCTAAAATTGATTTTAGAAAGTCTATTAATTGGTACAAAGATATAAACCCAAAATTAGCTAAAAGATTTCTGGTATCATTCAAAGATGGTCTTGCCATAATAAAAAATAATCCATTACATTTTCAAACCCGTTATGATGATGTTAGAATAATAATGTTAACTACATTTCCTTATCTAATTCATTATTCAATCGATAAAATACCATAATTATCAAAGCCATTTACCATTCGTCGAGAGATAGCGAATTAAGTATTTTATAATAAATAACCTTGAGAAAAAACATTCAACATATTCAATTAGGGAATAGCCAAAAGGCAAAAGGCAAAGGTTTAGAAATTACAAATTTCCTAACCGCAGAAGGCATCGAACTAAAACCTTCCTATTCAGAGGCAGACATCGAGAACCTCGAACACATTGTTTTCGGAGCAGGCTTTGCCCCTAACCTTCGCGGTCCTTATGCCACGATGTATGTGCGTCGCCCTTGGACAATCCGTCAATATGCTGGTTTCTCTACTGCCGAAGAAAGTAATGCCTTTTACAGAAGAAATCTGGCTGCTGGCCAAAAAGGATTATCGGTTGCTTTTGATTTGGCTACACATAGAGGTTACGATTCAGACCACGAACGTGTAGTTGGTGATGTTGGAAAAGCAGGGGTAGCTATCGATTCGGTTGAAGATATGAAAGTCTTATTCGATCAGATTCCGTTGGATGAAATGTCGGTTTCTATGACGATGAACGGAGCGGTTTTACCAATCATGGCTTTCTATATCGTCGCTGCCGAAGAACAAGGTGTGGCTACTGAATTACTTTCAGGAACCATCCAAAATGACATTCTAAAGGAGTTTATGGTGCGTAATACCTATATCTATCCGCCAACGCCATCGATGAAAATCATTGCCGATATTTTTGAATATACCAGCAAAAAAATGCCGAAGTTTAATTCGATTTCTATTTCGGGTTACCATATGCAGGAAGCTGGAGCCACTGCTGATATTGAATTGGCTTACACTTTGGCTGACGGTCTCGAATACATCCGAACCGGTTTAGCAACAGGCATGAAAATCGATGAGTTCGCTCCACGCCTATCGTTCTTTTGGGCGATTGGTATGAACCATTTTATGGAAATAGCCAAGCTCCGTGCGGGTCGAATGTTATGGGCAAAACTATTAAAACAATTCAATCCCAAAGACGAAAAATCATTAGCGTTGCGTACACATTGCCAAACTTCGGGCTGGAGTTTAACCGAACAAGATCCCTTTAATAACGTAGCACGAACTGCCATCGAAGCAGCGGCTGCAGCCTTTGGCGGAACGCAGTCTTTACATACCAATGCCTTAGACGAAGCCATTGCGTTGCCAACGGATTTCTCCGCACGTATTGCAAGAAATACACAAATATTTTTACAAGAAGAAACCAAGATTTGCAAGACAGTCGACCCTTGGGCCGGCAGTTATTATGTAGAAAGCCTTACGGCAGAAATCACTAAGAAAGCTTGGGCATTAATTGAAGAAGTCGAAGAATTAGGCGGAATGACCAAAGCCATCGAAGCCGGAATCCCGAAACTGCGTATTGAAGAAGCAGCCGCACGTAAACAAGCACGCATCGATAGCTCACAGGATATTATTGTAGGTGTCAACAAATACCGTTTGGACAAAGAAGACCCTTTGCATATTTTGGATGTTGATAACCAAATGGTGCGTAAACAGCAAATCGAACAATTACAACACATAAAAGCCACTCGAGATGATGCTAAAGTGAAAGCATCTCTCGCTAAATTAACGCTGGCCGCCAAGGCCTGTATTGCCCCTGACATAAGTCAGGGAAATAAAAAAGATGAGAATAATTTATTATCTTTAGCCGTAGAAGCAGCCAAAAACCGAGCGACACTGGGTGAAATCAGTGACGCACTAGAAACAGTTTTCGGACGCTATAAAGCACAAATCAGAAGTTTCAGCGGTGTGTATAGTAAAGAAATCAAAAACGACGAAAGCTTTGAAAAAGCCAAACAATTAGCCGACGCTTTCGCGAAGAAAGAAGGCCGTCGACCACGTATTATGATTGCAAAAATGGGACAGGATGGTCACGATCGTGGTGCCAAAGTAGTAGCAACAGGATACGCAGATGTTGGCTTTGACGTTGATATTGGTCCACTTTTCCAAACCCCGCAGGAAGCAGCCAAACAAGCGGTTGAAAACGATGTACACATACTCGGAGTTTCTTCTCTCGCTGCCGGACATAAAACTTTAGTACCCCAAGTAATAGAAGAACTCAAAAACTATGGTCGCGAAGACATTATGGTCATCGTTGGCGGAGTAATCCCTGCCCAAGACTACCAATTTCTTTTTGATGCCGGAGCTGTTGCCGTCTTTGGTCCCGGAACCAGAATTAGCGATGCGGCGATTAGTATTTTGGAGGTGTTACTACAAGACTAAACCTGACAGGTTTAAAATCACGAGTGACTATCAAAACTTATGAAAATCCAATCCTTCCCTTCTATCTCTGACTCCAATGCTAAAATCCTGATATTAGGCACTATGCCGGGAGCACAGTCATTAGCGGTAAGTGAATATTATGGAAACCGGCGGAATCATTTTTGGCAACTATTGTTTACCCTTTGTAACGAGACCTACTCTACCGATTATCAGACAAAGAAAAACCTCATCCTCAATAATCATATCGCCTTGTGGGATGTCTTGCAGGCTTGTGAACGCGAAGGCAGTTTGGATAGCGCCATACTAAAAGAAGTTCCCAATGATTTTGTGGACTTCCTTAAAGCCCACCCACATATTACTCATATCTTTTTTAATGGGCAGCAGGCAGCCAAGTTTTTTAAAAAGTATGTCGCAGTTGACAGTAATTATACTTTAGTGACTTTACCTTCGACCAGCCCAGCGAATGCCGGAATTAATTTTGAAGGAAAATTAGCGACGTGGAGACAAATCTTTCAGGTTAAAATAAGTACACAAAAAGTGTAATACCGTTTAAAAATTCATTGCTATTTTCGCTTATATCTTACACATTTCAAAAAACCTATAATGAAACAATCCCGTCAGGGATGAAATATGGGTAGAAAAAAACAATCAACCAAACATCAAAATCCCTTTAGGGATGATATGCGGGTAAAATAAAATAAGCAATGATGGCCAACACCTACAACCAAATCCATATTCAATTTGTTTTTTCGGTAAAACATCGAAACGGATTAATCAATACCTCCTTCAAAGAAGCGCTATATCAATATATCGCCGGAATAATAAAATTCCATAATCATAAATTATTGGCGATAAACGGAATGCCGGATCATCTACACATACTAGTTGGAATGCGACCAACACAATCTATTTCCGACCTAATGCAGGATATAAAAGGAAGCTCTTCAAAATGGATAAATGAAAAGAAGTTTTTAAAAGTAAAATTTGAATGGCAGGAAGGATATGGTGCATTTTCTTATTCCAAATCTCAGGTTAACATAGTAATAGATTACATCAAAAATCAGGAGCAACATCATGCCAATAAAACATTTCAGGAAGAGTATTTAGAATTTTTGAAAATATTTGAGGTTGAATATGATGCAAGGTATATTTTTAAAGAACCAATATAATCATCCCGTTAGGGATGGAATAGGGGCTGATCAAATGCGACCAACAAATAAAATCCCGTCAGGGATGAAATCCGGGTAGAAAAAAATAATCAACCAAACGTCAAAATCCCGTAGGGATGATATATTATTAAACACACAACGATATGTTTTTATAAGCCGATACAGATTATATCATCCCTAAAGGGATTTCTCCTAAATACTAACCGTCCTACCCGGATTTCATCCCTAACGGGATTAATCACATTAGCATTATTCAAACCTGTCAGGTTTAGAAAACCCGCTAGGGATTTCTCCTAATACTAACTGTACTTTCCTGAAAAAGAGAAATCACTTTAAAAATGGCACAAAAATTAAAAATTTATTTTGGTTTACCTGCTGATGTTTTTCTTCACAGCGCTTGATGTATAAAATAAGCGCTTGTTTTCAAACTTGTTACTCCCTCTTTTTTATTAGCCATAATTGTTACCCTTACGGTGGAGAAGTTCTCGAGGCTGCGTCGACAAAATGTTGAAGCCTTATCAACAAAAACCTGAGGCTGCCTCGAGAGACGCAGGAGTCTTTGCAGGTTTAGGATTGAGTACCAAGGTAAGCGGTGCGGCGAGTAGTATTTTGGAGGTTCTGTTTCAAGAGTAAAACATTCTCGACAATCCTGTCATACCTCCCATTTGTCTTTCCCGCGAAGGCGGGAACCTATTTTGATGAACGCAACAATAAGCACTCACTTTTTGTGGGTGTTTTTTTTATTTAACCCATCTGATAACTTGTTGACAAGTACCTTTCGTTTGCTTACAATTGTAGGCGGGTCTATTCAAAAAAAAATAATAATTTTGAATATGACAATTGAAAAACTAATTTTAATTCTAGAAAAAAAGCCCAATTGCGGGTTCGAAATAACCAAACGAAAAGGTGTATTGACTAGTACTTGGGAAATTTATAGGAAGAAAAATTCCTTTTATTTTTTTGATGTCAATGAAAAAATAATTTTCGATGAAAACCATAAATATTCAAAAGAAGAACTTATTGAAGAATTTAAAAACTCACACTTCAAAATTGATTATGAGTTTGAATAAAATAATTTCTATAAATTAATTTGATATTGAATTCTTCTGTTTTTAATCCTCTCTTCCAATTCATCTAATGTTAAAAAAGCATATGAAGAACCTTTTTCATTTAGACTTACAAAGCAGAATCTAAATCTAGAACCAAGAATTTTACCAAAATTAAATTCATTTTCTGTGGCTCCAAAAAAGAACCCTTTTGGATTTTCAGGTAAATATTTTTTTGTTGTTTTCAATTCAATTAAAATGATATCTTCTAAATATGTTTGAATAAAACCTGTATCAACAACTTTACCTAGCATTTCTGGTATATAAATCAAATCAAAAGCTTGAAGAAATCTATGCTCAATTTTTAATGAGTCCAATAACTCTTTTTTAGTTATTAAATCGATTTTGAAAAAACCCGTATAATTTTCAATAAGATAATTAACTCCTTCTTTTTCGGTAACATTATTTGATAATGTCAATACAAATGAGTGCTTTCTTGACATTATTTTTCAGATTTTATTTCGTAATCACTATAACTAAGATTAGGGTTAACTATACTTAAATCCAATAATGCCGAAAGACTAATTTCAAAAACTTTAGCAAATACGGCTATGTTAGATAAAGAAATATTTCTTTCACCTCTTTCTATCATTCCAATATAAGTTCTATGAAATCCTGTTAAGAAAGATAATTTTTCTTGACTATATTCTTTTTGAAGCCTTAATTGCTTAATTCTATTGCCAAATTCTTTGAGTAGAAATTCATTTACCATTAAACAAAACTATACTTATTGTATTCAACGATCAACATACAATAAGTATCATATTTAAACTTAAGAATACAACCATGCATAACATTTAGTAATACTACCCTTTTTTCAACCATCCCGCAACACTCATTCTCCTCCCATTCGTAACCAAAACTTCATGTTCGAGCGCACTGCTTTTAAAGAAAACCGTTTTCCCTTGAGTGGGTGCAATCATTTGGTTGGCATTGGTTTGATAGACTAGTAGTTCTCCTCCATCCTTACCAACCCAATCCGGATTTAAATAACTAATCATCGAGTATTGTCGGCTGGCATTATCTTTAAATTGGTCGAGATGTTTTACATAAAAATCGCCCGCTTCGTATAGTGAGTAATGAAATTCATAACTCTGAATGTTGGCGTAACAAGTGGCGTTTAAGTGGGCCACAAAAGCATCCATCTTTTCAAAGAATTGGTTTTCATAAGGGTCATTGTGGGCTTTATCGAGCCAATAAATCCGGTCCTTGCGTATTAGCTGGCTATGCTTTAACAAACTATCATTACCAACACCTGCAGGCTTTAGTGCGTCATCCTCATGCAGCAACAATAAATTAGAAGCCAAGTGCTCACACAAGCCGTCACTTAAAAAGTGTTCAGAGATACCAATACCATTTGCCAAAAATCCTGCAATCAAGTCTTCAAAATCCGCTTCCATACTTCCACACCTGAATTGACAAGTTGTGGCAAGGTAGGTCAATTAAAAGCAGAAGTCTCACAAGGAACTAATAAAAAACTCCCAAGCGTTAACTTGGGAGTTTTCATATACTAGGTATACATCTTCTTTCTCATTTCCTGAATCTTCTCATCATCAAGATATTCATCAAAAGTCATATAACGGTCGATAACGCCGTTTGGTGTAATTTCTATAACCCGATTCGCAACCGTTTGTGCAAACTCATGGTCATGTGTAGTAAACAATACCGAACCTTTAAAGTTTTTAAGTGAATTGTTAAAAGCTGTAATCGATTCCAAATCTAAGTGATTGGTTGGCTCATCCAGCATCAAAACATTGGCACGTATCATCATCATTCGGGATAACATGCAACGCACTTTTTCACCTCCGGATAATACCGTACATTTTTTCAAAGCTTCTTCACCCGAGAAAATCATTTTCCCTAAGAAACCTCGAACATAAACCTCATCGCGCTCTTCCTCGGTTTTTACAAACTGACGTAACCAATCTACCAGATTCAGACTTCCGTCGGTAAAAAAGGGGCTATTATCATTTGGCAAATACGACTGATTAGTTGTAATTCCCCAATCAAAAGTTCCGGCATCCGCTTTTTGATTTCCATTTAATATTTCATAGAAAGCGGTCGTAGCACGTGAGTCTTTAGAAAACACAACTACTTTATCGCCTTTCGCCATATTCAAATCGACATTCTTGAACAATACATCGCCATCCGCTGAGGCAGCTAAGTTTTGCACATGCAGAATCTGGTCACCGGCTTCTCTTTCAACATCAAAAATAATCGCAGGATATCGACGACTTGAAGGTCTGATTTCGTCTAAGTTCAATTTCTCGATCATCTTTTTACGCGAAGTAGCTTGTTTCGATTTGGCTACGTTGGCACTAAAACGACGTATGAATTCTTCAAGCTCGGCTTTCTTTTCTTCTGCTTTTTTATTTTGTTGCGCTTTCTGTCTGGCGGCTAACTGACTTGATTCATACCAAAACGTATAGTTTCCTGAGTAATGATTGATTTTTGAAAAGTCAATATCCGAAATATGGGTACAAACCGAATCCAAAAAGTGACGGTCGTGAGATACCACAATTACAGTGTTTTCATAATTCGCCAGGAAATTCTCCAACCACGAAATCGTTTCAAAATCAAGGTCATTCGTAGGCTCATCCATTACTAATACATCAGGATTTCCAAACAACGCTTGCGCCAAAAGTACACGAACCTTTAGTTTTCCTTCCACTTCACCCATCAAAGTATAATGCATATCGGCAGGAATTCCAAGATTTGAAAGCATCGATCCCGCATCAGATTCGGCATTCCAACCGTTCATTTCCTCAAACTGTACCTGCAACTCTCCTATTCTATCAGCATTCGAATCATCATAGTCAGCATACAAAGCATCCATTTCTGATTTCACGGCAAACAACACTTTGTTCCCCATCATCACAGTTTCCAAAACAGTATGCTCGTCAAACATATTGTGATTTTGATTCAAGACCGACATACGTTTCCCTGGTTCAAGAAAAACTCTTCCTGATGTTGGGTCAATGTCGCCGGCAAGAATTTTAAGGAAAGTAGATTTACCCGCACCATTAGCGCCAATCACACCATAACAATTTCCTTGTGTGAAAGTAGTATTTACCTCGTCAAACAATATTCTTTTACCAAACTGAACCGATAAATTATTTACAGTTAACATGAATTATATTTATAAAATTTGGTGCAAAAGTAGTGAATAGTGTTTAGTTTTCAGTAGCAGTAATCCGTTTTTTGAAAGATGACCCATTCAGTTATGCCATTTCTGTCAATGAACGATTACAAATTTAAAGTTAAGTAAGAGGTGTATTTTTCATATTGTAAAGAAAGACCTGCTTTATTAAAAACAACTTTTAAATTAATTGTAGTAATAGTAATGTGAATTTAATCAAAAATTGAATTACAACGAAAATTTATGCAGTTCAACGAATAATTCTTTTGATAAGTCACAAGTCAAACAAAGTCAATCAGGCATTGGCTTATCCGTGTAATTATTTGTTTATGAAGTGTTTAATTTTATGGTAAATCACTTATCAACACTAATTTCTTCAAAAATAAATACGTTAAAACTTGTTTGTTTTTTCATTACTCATATTACATTCGCAATGGTTAACAACCCAAATTTATCATTTAAGCCATACCGCTAATTTTCAGCAACTTATTATCTTTAAAACCCTACAAACGTGAAATTGTTATAAATTCTACGCTAGGCTTTTTATTACATCATTTGCAAAAATTATGCATTTCATCGATTATTTTATGTTTTTTATCGATAAGATTGTTGTAGCCCCTAAATTTGAAATCTATTTAACCTAACTAATGTATTATGAAAAGATTTGTCTCCTTTACCTTACTAGTAGTCAGCAGCATGGCCATAGCGCAGAACGGAAATTCATTATGGAAAAACAACACAATAACAGCTAAAGCAAAAACCATTGGTGGTGCAAAATTGCCACAAAAAAATCTTTATGATTTAGACTTAAATGCATTACACCAAGTTTTGATGACCTCACCAAAACGAATGTTTAATGCACAAAAATCGAACACGCTGATAACACTCCCAAATGCAGAAGGTTCTCTCGAAGCATTCCGTGTGTTTGAAAATCCGGTTATGGATCCCGTATTGGCGGCAGAATACCCTGAAATTAAATCGTATGTTGCCGAAGGCGTTGAAAATCCTGGTACCAGAGTATATTTTAGTTTATCTCCGTTAGGATTTAAATCAATGACTTTAAAACCGGGAAAACCAATTGTATTTATAGAACCGGTTACCGCCGATATGAAAACGTACTCAGTATACAGTAAAATAGATTATAAAACCGCATTAACTACTATTGAATGCAGCGTAATTGACGAGGCTGTCAGCACTATTGGTAACACGGCATATGCCCGTCCAAATGCTGATGATGCTAAACTAAGAACATTCAGGTTGGCTTTATCGTGCACAGGAGAATACACCACCTACTTTGGAGGTACCAAAGCATTGGCCTTGGCCGGAATGAATAATACCCTAACGAGATGCAACGGAATATTTGAAACCGATTTTGGTTTGCGATTAGTCCTTATAGCTACAAACGATAATGTGATTTACACAAGCTCGACCACTGATCCCTATTCCGATTCCACCAGTATGTCGAATTGGAATTCACAGTTACAATCGACCTTGACCTCTGTTATTGGTGAGGCCAATTATGATATTGGTCACTTATTGGGCGCTACCGGTGGTGGTGGAAATGCAGGGTGCATTGGCTGTGTATGTATAAATGGTCAAAAAGGCAGCGGTTATACCTCGCCATCAAGCGGTATTCCGGCAGGAGATAATTTTGATATTGACTATGTTGCACATGAAATGGGACACCAATTGGGAGCCAATCATACGTATACACATATTACTGAATCAGGTACTGGTGCCCAAATGGAACCAGGAAGTGGTTCAACGATTATGAGTTATGCGGGAATAACAACAAAGGACATTCAACGTCATTCAGATCCTTATTTCCATGCCATAAGTATTCAACAAGTAACCAATAACATCAAAGCAAAAACTTGTCCTACGCTTACTAGTACCGGAAATGCTATTCCAACCGTAAGTGCCGGTTTGGATTATACTATTCCAAAAGGCACCCCTTTTATGCTTACCGGAACAGCTTCAGATGCTAATGGCGATGTGTTAACCTATGCTTGGGAGGAAATGGATTTAGGTTCGGCAACAACAGCTACGCCAACAGCAACAGCCACTTTAGGTCCCGTTTTCAGATCCTATACTCCTACTACTTCACCTACTCGCTATTTTCCAAGAATGGCAACTGTTTTAAGCGGTCTGACCACTACAGCGGGAACTGAAATTCCGTGGGAAGTAATGCCAACTGTGGGACGTGCTTTAAACTTCAGATTAACAGTTCGTGATAACAGAGCGGGTGGCCCGGCAAATAATAGTGATGATGTTATTGTAACGGTCAACGGAACTGCAGGACCATTCACAGTTAGTTCACCAAATACTGCCGTAAGTTATTCAGGAGGAAGCACACAAAGCATTACCTGGAATGTGGCAGGAACAACAGCAAATGGTGTGAATTGTGCCAATGTGGATATAGTATTATCAACTGACGGAGGATTGACTTTTTCAACCACTTTACTTTCAGGAACTGCCAACGATGGAGCTGAAAATGTTGTAATCCCAAATCTAGCTGGAACAACAAACCGTATTATGGTTAAAGGAAGTAATCATATCTTCTTTGATGTATCTGATGTTAACTTCACCATTACAAATGGTACCGCTGTTGCGGACACAATACCTCCAGCGGTTATTACAACACTTACAGCTTCAGGAACAACAGCAGTTTCTACAAATCTTTCTTGGACACCAACTACAGATAATGTTGGAGTAATAAGTTATGAAGTATATCAAAACGGTGTATTGAAAACTTCTACTACTACAACCACTGTTTCTCTGACCGGTTTACTATCGGCATCAACCTATACCTTTTATGTGGTTGCCAAAGATGCGGCCGGAAATACTTCGTCCGCGAGTAATATTGTTACTATAACAACACTTCCGGGTAGTGATACAACAGCACCATCAGCTACTACGCTTACAGCATCGGGTACTACAACAACTTCCACTAATCTTTACTGGACAGCAGCTTCTGATAATGTGGGTGTTACAGGTTATTCTATTTATCAAAATGGCGTCTTCAAAGCAACCATAACAGCAACAGCTTATGCAGTTTCGGGTTTATCAGCGTCCACCAACTATACCTTTTATGTGGTTGCCAAAGATGCGGCCGGAAACGTTTCACCTAACAGTAATATTGTTACTATAACAACACTTCCGAGTAGTGATACAACAGCACCATCAGCTACTACACTAACAGCATCGGGTACTACAACAACTTCCACTAATCTTTACTGGACAGCAGCTACTGATAATGTGGGTGTTACAGGTTATTCTATTTATCAAAATGGCGTCTTCAAAGCAACCATAACAGCAACAGCTTATACTGTATCGAGTTTGTCAGCGTCCACCAACTATACCTTTTATGTGGTTGCCAAAGATGCGGCCGGAAATACTTCGCCTGCAAATAATACGGTAAGTGTGACTACTTTAGCAAATGGCAAAACTTATTGTACGTCAACTGGAAGTGGTCGGGAATATATTAACGCATTACAATTGGGTTCAATTAATAACGTCTCTGGCAACAATGGCGGTTATGGAGACTTCACTTCGATGTCAACTAATTTATCTATAGGGACAAGCATTCCATTTTCTATAAGTCCGGCTTCGACAAGTTCAATGTATTTTGGAGCCTATTGCATTTGGATAGACTTTAATCAGGATGGCGATTTTGCAGATAACGGTGAACAGGTTCTAAGCGAATCTAAAACTAAAACAAAACTTATCAGCGGAAGCATTTTTGTTCCTACTAACGCATTGCCTGGTTCTACGAGAATGAGAGTGAGTATGAAAAATAATGCTTACCCAACAGCGTGTGAATCCTTTTCCTATGGTGAAGTGGAAGATTATACAGTAACAATTACAAGTTCGTGGAAAGCTGAAGAAGAAATCATTACAAAGTTGGATTTTAAATTATATCCAAATCCTGTGATAGGAGAGATACTAAATATTTCATCTTCTGACAATCTGACTGAGTTTAGGATTTTTGATATGATGGGAAAGGAATTAATCAAAAATCATTTAGAAGATAATTCTGTTTATGTTGGTACACTCCCATCCGGAATCTATTTAATAGAAATCACTGACGGTACTTCAACAAAGACAAAGCGCTTTATCAAACAGTAAGACTGCTTCATAAAACAACAAAGACCTCACCATAAGTGAGGTTTTTGTTTTAAAATCAAATTATGTTTTACTGATATCCTTAAGGAAATTTGCCTGAAAAAATGTTGGATAATTACTAAGAAAACAGCATATTTATCAGGGTTTAACTTTAACGATAGCTTAACAGTAAAATCCATTATATAGAAATATTTTTGTTTACTACTTTCGAATGATGCACAGTTATAGAAATATAAAGATTTTTACTTTTGTTCTCCCCTTGATTGCTCTTTTGAGTTCGTGTAAAAGCGAGTTTAAAGGTTGCGAAAATGTCGCTTATTTTGGTGGTGAAGTAGTAAATCCGAATAATCCTTATGTACTTTTCTGTAAAGACAATGAAGTCATTGACACCCTAAAACTTGACGAAAAAAATCGCTTTTTTACGCAATTCGACTCTTTGGCTCCCGGACTTTACACTTTTAAACACGAACCCGAATATCAATATGTATATTTTGATAAGAATGATAGTATAATGGTTCGTGTGAACTCAAAAGACTTTGACGAGTCGATTGTTTTTTGTGGTCGTGGCGAAGAAAAAAATAATTTCTTAATGGAAATGTATTTGAAAAATGAAAAGGACAAATACAAAATGTTTGAGTATTTTGATGATACTTTTGAAGACTTTTCCAAAGAAATAGATTCAACGTATGCCAAAGCAACTGCCTTTTATAATACAAAAAAGCAAGAAATTAAATGGAGCGATGATTTTGATCTTTTTGCCAAAGCTTCTTTAGATTTTAATTATTATTCCAAAAAAGAATTATATCCGTTGGTTCATAAAATAAGAACTGGCGAAGATATGATTGAAAAAATACCTGCTAATTATTACGATTACAGAAAGAAGATTGATTTTAATAATGCAGCACTTTCAAATTATGCTCCTTATGTGATGTATTTGTCACATATGCTTAACAATATGGGAACCATAAATTATCACAATCATTTTAGCGAAAAAGATTTGGCCTTGAAAACCAATATCAATAAAATGACCATAGCCGATACTTTGATTAAAAATGAAATGGTAAAAAACAATATTCTCAACAATATTGCTTTTACCTATTTGCTCGAAGATCAGAATATGGCTAACAACAATACCTTTTTAGATACCTATAAAAAACTTTCTACAGACAAGAGCCAAAAGAATGAAATAACAGCCATTTGCAACGCAATTCAAATGTTGAAAGTTGGTAATTCATTACCTGAAGTTCCTCTAATTGATTCAAACGGTATGCAAGTTTCGTTATCCAGTTTAACGAAACCAAATACTATATTTTTCTTATGGACTGAAAAGGCCAAGTCGCATTTAGAAGCGGTTCACATTAAAGTCATGGCACTAAAATCTAAATTTCCACAATATAATTTTGTGGCTGTAAATATTAATGACAGCAAAGAAGATTGGAAAAAAACCTTAGATAAATATAAATTCAAAGGCGTTACCGAATTGCATTGTTCCGATTTTGAAACGATAAAAAACAAATGGGCAATCAACAAAATACACCGCACCATAATTCTGGACAACAAAGGAGTAATTAAAAATGCATTTGCAAATATATTCGATTCGCAGTTTGAGGAGAACTTGAAGTAGATTATTAGATAAGTTAGATTATTAGAAATAAAAAGTCCCGATTAAATCGGGACTTTTTATTTTAGATATAGTAATCTGATTACTGATTCCCTTTAGCATAATCTGCTAAGAACTGAGCTAAACCAATATCAGTTAAAGGATGTTTTAATAATCCTGTGATTGATGATAATGGTCCGGTCATTACATCAGCACCAATTTTGGCACAGTTTACAACGTGCATCGTGTGACGAATAGAAGCTGCTAAAATTTGAGTTTCAAAAGCATAGTTATCATAGATATCACGGATTTCCTGTATCAATGCCAAACCATCTGTAGAACAATCATCTAATCTTCCTAAGAATGGAGAAACATAAGTTGCTCCGGCTTTAGCTGCCAATAATGCTTGTCCAGCAGAGAAAACTAAAGTTACATTCGTTTTAACTCCTTTATCTGAAAAATATTTACAAGCTTTTACTCCTTCTTTGGTCATTGGCAATTTTACTACGATTTGTGGATGCAAATCGGCCAACTCTTCACCTTCTTTAATCATTCCGTCATAGTCAACTGCATTAACTTCAGCACTTACATCTCCATCAACAATATTGCAAATGTCAACGTAGTGTTTCAGGATATTGTTTTTTCCTGTGATTCCTTCTTTTGCCATCAACGAAGGATTTGTCGTCACGCCATCAAGTACGCCAATTGCTTGCGCTTCTTTGATATCGCTTAAATTGGCGGTGTCAATAAAAAATTTCATAGTTTGATTTGTTTATATATATAATTGTTGTGTTTCCTAAATTGTAGTGCAAAGTTACAATTAATTTTAAGTTGCTGAGTTACTGAGAACCTAAGTTTCTGAGTTTTTTTTACTCAGTTACTAAGCCACTCAGCTACTAAGGCACTCAGAGCTTATAATGATTCATCAACATACTTTCGTAAATTCTATCAGGCAAAATTCGTTTTAAAACGATAGAAAACTTTTGCATAAAAGCTCCAATTTTATAATGCAACTTTGGGTTTTTATCTTCAATGATATGATACACTTCTTTGGCAAAATCATTTGGATCATCACCGCTATGCAAATGGGAATTCATCATGCCGAGTGTATTCTCATAAGCCGTTTTATAAACAGAACCTTCCAGTAATGGTGCATGATAACGATGAGCCGCAATATCTGTAGCAAATTCTCCTGGTGCAATATTGACAATGTCTATCCCGAAAGGTTTTACTTCAATGCTTATCGCTTCCGAAACCAATTCGAGTGCCCCTTTTGAAGCCGAATAAATACCGCGATAAGGCAATCCCATATAACCCGCAATAGAAGTAATGTTGATTATCAAACCTGATTTTTGTTCACGCATTTGTGGTAAAACGGCCTTAATCACTTCAATCGGCCCAAAGAAATTGGTTTCGAAATTATTTCGCATTTCATCCGTTGGTGTTTCTTCTATTGGTCCCGTAATCCCAACACCGGCATTATTGATGACTATATCAATTCTTTTAGAAATGGAAATTACTTTGGCAATCGCATGCTGAATACTTTCAACGCTTCGAACATCCAAAGCAATCAAAGGAAATACAGAATTCGTGATTTTCGCCGGATTACGACTCGTACCGTAAACTGTAAATCCTTTATGAAATAAAAACTCGCCTATGGCTTTCCCTATTCCGGAGGAACCGCCTGTGATTAATACTACTTTGCTCATTTTTAAAAAGATAAAAGAGAATAGAATATAGAGAATAGACTGTTTATCTTAAGCTGAATCTCTATGCTCTATTATCTATGTTCTATATTCTTATTTTTTGATGTTAAAGATAAAATGTTTTACCTCAATTTTATACCTAATCCGTAACTTTCGCTGAGAAGAATTTTACCATTTACTATTTCACTTCCTTTAGCAATGTCATTCGCAATTAAATTGGCTCCATCCAAATCGGCATAATCACAAAATGGAGCTAAAGTTGCTCCTGCGGAAATTCCAATGGTAGATTCGGTCATACAACCAATCATAATTTTATAACCCATTTCTTTGGCTATAGAGATCATTTCCACAGCTGGTGTCAATCCACCACATTTTACTAATTTGATATTGATGCTTCGATAATGTTTTTTCAAATCTTTTAAAGCAGAAATATCCTGGCAATCTTCATCCGCCATCCAATTGGCAAATTTATCAACATGCAAAACCTGATAATTATCCAATCCGGTTTTCATTGGTTGCTCCAAATAAGCAAATTTTGAAATAGCTTCGTTGTTTTCTAGCCAAAGGCAATTTTCTTTGGTGAAACTTCCGTTTGAATCAAGCGCAATAGTTGCATCCAATTCTAATAATTTAGAAATAGTATTTTCATCAAAATGATTGCATTTGACTTTAAATTTTGTCCAAAAAGATTTATCAATTTTTTTGATTTGATTTTCAACAGTATCTACGCTAATGGTAATCGAAGATTCTGGAAGTTTATTGAAATCGATTTTATTTAATTCCAAAAAGCTTTTCTTTTCAAGTTTACCAAACAAATCCCAATAAGCGCAATCTAATGCCGAACGCAAAAAACTTGGTAAATCTAATTTCAAAAGGAAAGCATAAAAATCGGCTGGATGTATTATATTTTGGCTTTTAATCTGTGATTTTATTTTGGATAAAATAGCTTCGAAATCCGCAAGACTGATGTGATAATAATCTATAGATGTACATTCGCCAAAACCTTTACTCCCAGTCTTTTCAAGTGTTACGATTAAAGCTTCTCGGTGTGAATAATTTCCATAAGCAATGGCGAAGGTTTCCTTGAGTTGAAATCGTAATATTTGCCATGATAAAATCATATGGTGTAAAAATAAAAAATCCCGATAACTTCGGGATGCTTTTTTAAAAAAAATGGCAAGCGACCTACATCGCACCGCTCAACCACATACCTTTGCTATGTTCCCATCCTGGAGGATTTTGCAGGAGCTGGTCGTGTAGGACTTGCCGGTGCAAATATACAATCTTTTTATTTTTTTGCAAGAATTTAAAAGCTTTATAAATATATTTGTGAGTGAAAAATTAATAATACCAAATGAAACTTTATAACCCGTTAATTACCATTTTATTAGCTATAAGCATTGCCGGTTGTGGCGATAGTCAAAAAGATAAAGAAAACTATTTTAGCTTTGATGAAGGCAATTTAAAACCTATGTATCAGGCGACAGACAAAGTCGATTTGACATTGGTAAACAATAAAAACAAAACCATTGACAGCGTTGCTTATTTTGTAAATGATAAAAGAATTTCATCTGTGAAAGGCAGTGTAAAATTCACTTTGGATTTGAGTGGCAAAAAATTAGGTTATCAAAATGTGAAAGCTTTGGTTTATTTTGAAGGCGATACGGTATCCACCAAAACCCGAGTTGAAGTGGCTTCGGGAATTGTTCCGAAATTATTGAAATATACCGTCGTGAACACCTACAATCACGATGTGAATGCTTTTACAGAAGGATTTGAATTCTTCCGTGACACTCTAATAGAAAGCACAGGACAAAATGGTAAATCGTATTTTGCCAAAATTGACTATAAAACCGGAAAAGTTTATAAAAAAGTGGACATTGACCAGCAATATTTTGGTGAGGGAATTACTGTTATCAACAACAAAATCTATCAATTAA
Source organism: Flavobacterium sp. (assembly GCF_031381455.1). Classification (GTDB taxonomy): domain Bacteria; phylum Bacteroidota; class Bacteroidia; order Flavobacteriales; family Flavobacteriaceae; genus Flavobacterium. Next base: position 110,208 of record NZ_JANMXZ010000008.1, read on the forward strand.
CTTGGCAAAATGAAACGGGTTTTATTTATGATGTCAACACCTTGAAAAAGCTAAAAACCTTTACGTTTGATAAAAAAGTAGAAGGTTGGGGAATGACAAATGACGGCAAAAACATTTATCATTCGGACGGAACGGAAAAGATTTGGACAATGGATCCTGAAACGCAAAAGCTCACTGATTTTATCAACGTCTATACAAACGACAGTAAAATTAAAGCTGTCAATGAACTGGAATGGATAAATGGCAAGATCTATGGAAACATTTGGCAAAAAGACGCTATAGCCATCATCAATCCGCAAACCGGAGCTGTTGAAGGCGTATTGAATTTAACAGCTTTAAAAGCTAAAATAACCAATAGTGGAGCAGATGTTCTAAACGGAATAGCTTATAATAAAAAAACAAACACCATATTCGTAACCGGTAAAAACTGGAACAAAACTTTTGAACTTAAGGTTTCAGAATAACTATTTAAATTTACTTTTCTAAAACTGAAAATAGATAAACGAACTGCCGCTTTCTTGTGCCCAAATAAGCAATAACAACATTCCTGACCAAACAATGCTAAGCCAAAACCACGAGAGTTTGTAAGCAACATCGAGTACTTTGGTGTTTCGTAAAAACCAATGAAACAATACTATAAAAGGGATGATAATGGCCACTTTCAAAATGGCTAAAGTGGTTAACAATGGTTTTCCATCAGCCATTCCAAACATAGATTGCAGTAACGCCCATGAACCTATAAAAGTTTTAGAACGAAAGAATACCCATGTAATATTGACTAACATAAAGGTTAGCATCGCATAACAAAAGTTGGTTAACGTGTTAGCTGATGTATTGCTTTCAGGCTTCACTCCTTTTCTATCTTTAAAGAATTTTTCCACCCAAAGATACAAACCATGTAATCCGCCCCAAACTACAAAAGTCCAATTGGCACCATGCCATAAACCCCCCAAAAGCATCGTCATCATTAATGCAAAATACATTTTAGCTTTTCCGTTACGACTTCCTCCTAACGGAATATATAAATAATCTCTTAGCCAACTCGATAAAGTAATATGCCAACGACGCCAAAAATCTGTAAACCCAATTGCTGCATAAGGATAGTTAAAGTTCTGAGGCAATACAAATCCAAGACACAACGCCACGCCAATAGCACAAGTAGAATACCCTGCAAAGTCCAGAAAAATTTGCCCTGAAAAAGCAAGAACGCCAATCCATGCATCTAACATGGGTAACATATCATGGCTATCAAAAACCGAATCAGCTGTGGATGACAACATACCATCAGCTAAAACTACTTTCATAAACAAGCCTAAAGTCAACAGCAGTAAACCATCCATCATTTGCTTGCGCGAAGCCACTCTTGGGCTTTCAAACTGTGGTACTAATTGTGGTGGTCTAACAATTGGACCGGCAACCAAGTGTGGAAAGAAAGTCACAAACAAAGAGAAATCCAATAATGATTTAACAGGTTTGCTTTCTTTTTTATACATATCAATAGTATAACACAAAGTGGTAAATGTATAAAACGAAATCCCTGCAGGAAGAATAATATTTGGTTTAGCCGGATTGAAATCAAATCCAACTACATGACTCAATGCCACAAAATTGTCTAACAAAAATGTTCCGTATTTGAAAAAGCAAAGCATTCCCAAATTACCAATCAAACTAACGACTAATAAAAGTTTCTTTTTATGTGGATTCTCTTGGGTATATAACGCTCTACCAACATAAAAATCAATAACGGTGGACATCCATAACAGCAAGATAAACGGTGGATTCCATGCAGCATAGAAAATATAACTGGCTAATAATAGGTTTACTTTTTTGGTTTTCCAGGGAATTGGCAAGTTGTGCAGAAAAAGTATCAGTATAAAGAAAGCGACGAATGTATAAGAATTAAATACCATAATTGCTCGGGTTAGTTAGTTTGTGAATTTTTAGATTGCAAATCGGTAAAGCCTTTCTGTTTACCCAATTCATTAAAAAATGCTTTGGTAAAGAGTACAGCATCTGAAAGTTTCAAATGCGAAAATTCCGGACAATCAAAATGATCCATTGCCGGATAACCCATAAAATGAATTCCCTGACAATCTGTTTCTTTTAGTAACCTTTCCCAAAACTTGTCTCTTGGGAAACCCATACTTTCACCTTTATAGTAATCACCGCTTGATGGCGTTCTCACAAATACTACTTCTCCTCCACGCGCTTTTATTTTATTGATATTTTCGGTAACCGATTTAAAGATGGCATCATAGACTTTTGGTGGCGTTGGTGGTGCGCTCATCGCCATTTTGGCGAAGAAAACCCAATTGCTTTTTACCTGATTAATTTCAGCAGTGTTTGCTACAAACTCATCAGTCATATAGTGTTGTCTATCAAAAGTAATCATAGAAAAATTTCTTGGAAAATAAGGCATCATAAAAACCCCAGGCCTGCTTTGTATCCCCAAGCCATCAAGTTGTGCGTTAAGTGAAAAATAATCCTTGTTTAAAAACACAAACTGCGACTCGAGGACTTTGTTTAACTCAAAACTGGCGAGTTGGGCAGGAGTCCGGTCATGAAAATATTTTATACGTTCAATAGCTGTTTCCAAATTTGGCGGCGCCATAGAAAAAAACAAACCTTCAGTCACATCTATAACTAACTTTCCTTTAAAGTTTGGGTCGTTAGCTAAATCTTCTAAAATAGGTCGAGGACAACTTCCTTCAATTGCTAATTGTATCGGATGCACATTGGTCAAACTCTTCCATGTAGCCATATCAAGGTCATACTTGATGCGTGACGAACCAATAAAAACAATAGCTTTATCTGATGGTTCATAAACCATCGCACGCTTGTCTGACCAAAGCGGTGGCCCATCATCATAATCTATGACGACGCCTTTATTCCGCAAATAAATTTCAAAGCTTAAGACAATAGTGACTACAATAACTAAAGTTAAAATAGCCGATTTGAAAAGAGATTTTTCGTTCATAATGTTACAGTTGATTTGATACAGCGTTATAAAATCTAATCAAGTGGGGAAATGATTAGTATTGATTTTATTGCAATCTGTATCAAATTTAACAATTTAATTATTTGATAAATTAACAGTTAACTTTATTTATGAACTATTTTCTTGTTAATAAGTTGGTTTTCGTAATATATTAACCACTACTTGTATTCATTAAGTAGACAAAATCTGCATAATTGAATTGCAAAATAATTAGTAAAATTTAGCCACAGATTCTCAGATTAAAAAATGATTTAAAATCTGTGAATCTGTGGCAAATAATAAAAACACTGCTTTTGCTCTACGGTTTCGCTATTGGAATTACTCGGCTGAAACAGGATTGATTATTGCTGTGATTTTCGAAATGCTATTGGCAGGAAATCCACCTTGGCTAGCATGTTCTTTTATTAGTTGTTCGTTTGGTGCAATGTAGACACAGTAAATTTTATCACCGGTAACAAAACTTTCCACCCATTGGATTTCTGATCCTAATTTACTTAAAACACCGCAAGAGGTTTGTGAAATTCCTTTTAACTGCTCTGGAGTTAAATTACCCGCACCTGGAATTTCTCTTTCAATAACATACTTTGTCATAACTTTTTAGTTTTAAATTAATATTGAATTATTGTTTTGATTTTAATTACCCTTTTTCACCATAAATAACCAAGGCACTCGAGTCAATTTGAACATTCCCATCGGGATATCTTTCATTGACAAGATGATACACTTCTTTTTTGATATTTTCTTTCATGGCATCGTCTGCCTTACTTAGCGCGGCAACTATAGGCGCAGCTACTTCGGTCATCATATTCCAATAAACATCTGTAGTATTGCTTTTTAATTTTCCTGTAACCTCTGTTTGAGAAACATTGGTAAATCCTGCTTGTTGAAATAATTTAACAATAAAATTGTCTTTGGCACAACGAAACATTCCCGGTGAACCCGGAGGTGGAGTTGGTAATTCCATGTTTCGGTTTATGGTTCCCATTGCTGCAGTTACCCAAAAGTTCTTTTCCGGACGATTCCAAACCGAAGTTGCTATTCTTCCTCCGGGTTTCAGAACACGTTGCATTTCCTTGGCAGCAAGAAGCATATCTGGGAAAAACATAAAACCAAATCGACAACTTATGGCATCAAAGGTGTTATCTGCAAAAGGCAATTCGCAAACATCACAAGCTTGAGTTTCAATATTGGTTATACCTTTAAGCATCGCATTTTCACGTGCTATTTCGAGCATATCATCTGATAAATCGGTGATTACTACTTTTCCATTAGTAACAATTTTGGCTATTGTTAATCCGGGCTCACCTGTTCCGGCAGCTATATCCAAAACGTTATCGGCGTCATTTAACCTCAATAATTTTATGATTTCATCGCCCATTGGCTGTAGAAAATCCATCATCAGGTCGTCCCATTTTTTCCATCCCGGAGAAAATTTGTTCCATGAAGCTTTTTGTTGCTCACGGATTTCTTCTAATTGTTTTTCCATACTATTGGTATTTTTAATTTGTTAGTAAACCAGTAGGAAGTTAGAGCGGTCAAGCAACTTGATTTGCCAAATAGGCTAAGAAATGGGGAGTTTTATTTCTTTCAAACGTAAAGATACTAAATATTTAAATTGAAAATCAATGGTTTACAATTGTTTATTTTCTTTGTTATCTTTGAAGAACAGAATGAACTATTTTGCTTAATGTAATGACTAAAAACAATATGCTTCAGAAACAATTAGAATTAACGAACGAGCAAACTTCTCCACTATTTAGGATTATGTGGGTGCAAAATAGCAACGAACCACACAGAAGACATTTTGAAAACAACATTTGTGCGTTTCACATTGGCAACGGCTATATATTATCAGTAGCGCATAATCTGAAAACAGAAGCCAGACATTTTAAATCGATTGATAATGGTATTTACCTAACCAATATTTTCCCTTATCTGAATTCAGAGCAAACTCAACTATTTGAAACCTCTTATCCATTGGACATTACTACTGGAAAAAGATATTGGAACAGTAACAATCCAAATGAATTTCAATTAGTTATCGATACACTAAGGGAAATCAATTTTGATACACGTTGGATAACAATGACGGAACGTCAGATTTGTAAACCGCATTTAGTAGTGCAATTCAAAGACAATCAGTTTTATAATAATACCGAATTGACTGCTCATTTTAACGCCGTCACTTCTTTTGCAGAGTCAGGTATCAATCGGCATACTTTTTTAGTAGAAGTTGCCTTGGTAGAAGCTTTTTATAATGAAGATATTGCGCTATACAAAATTGTAAACACACCTCAAGCTGTTATTGATGCCATGCCAAGTCTTGAAGTAGATTATACCATTTTAGATGACAATCAGAAAAACTATTATTGCCTGCAAAGTTCGCCTATGAGTGAGATTGGGAAACTACTAAACAAAGCACAGATAGAAGGTTTTACAGAACATTTTGCTTTATTTCAGGACCGCATCGGCGGAAACTATAACCTTGAAGGCTTACGTTACTTAATCAAAGGCTACTTTAGATTTGGTTCTTCGGGTGCGCCTTATGTAGTTTATGATGCCAAAAGAAATATTTTTAAGGTAAATGCTATACAAAGCGAAGCGTGCCCGATACAACTTTCCATCAATAACCAACGTGACGGCAATTTTCAATACATTAATGCGATAGCGACACCGTTACAGGTTATTCAGGAACGATTGAAAAAATATTTATTAATATAGGTTAAATTTTTATCACTATTCAATCTTATATGAAATGGCTTAGATGTAAAAAAATACAGTATTTTTTTAAGAAAAAGTATATAAATTAACACTATTTAACATTAATTTTAAAAAAATAATGATAGGTAATGATTTATTTGTATATTCGAATCCCTTTTTAATAAACATGTAAATAGTATAAAACAATGGAGAACAAATTCATTATTATCAGCATTATTGGTATTATAGCAATTAACTTAATCATTTTATTTATTGTCCAAAGAACATCCAGGGACAAAGAATTAGCAAATTATTTAAGAAAATCAAAATAACAACACCATTAGCTGTTCTCTAAATTTTATTTCTTCGAAAATCTAATATGCCAACAGTTCCAACAAAGTCTTTTCAAATCGTTCTTTTGGTAGATACTGATCTTCCAAAGCTTTCACGAATGGAATCGCGCTTTCCAAACTACCAACTCTTCTAACCGGCGCATCTAAATGCTCAAAGCATTGCTCCATTATCATAGCTGAAATATCGCTGGCTACGCCACCAAAAAGCGTATCTTCCTGTAGAATAATTACTTTGTTAGTTTTCTTTACCGAGGCAAAAATAGTTTGTATATCCAATGGTTGCAGCGTTCTCAAATCCAATAAATCAGCACTGATTTCAGGATGCTTGTTTAGTGTATCCAATGCCCAATGCACTCCGGCACCAAACGAAATAATGGTTACTTGTGTTCCTTCTTTTAGTAACGTTGCTTTTCCAAACGGAATAGTATAATAATCCGAAGGCACATCTTGATAAACCGAACGGTATAATTGCTTGTGTTCAAAAAACATCACCGGATTGGGGTCATTGATGGCTGTATTCAATAATCCTTTTACATCATAAGGAAAGGCAGGATAAACTACTTTCAACCCGGGAGTTTTGGTAAACCAGGCTTCGTTGGTTTGCGAGTGAAAAGGTCCAGCTTGTGTTCCACCGCCGCAAGGCATGCGAACAACCACATCAGCTTTTTCATTCCAGCGGTAATGCTGTTTGGCTAATAAATTTACGATTGGATTAAATCCGGTAGAAACGAAATCGGCAAACTGCATTTCGATAACTGCTTTGTGTCCGTTGATAGACAATCCCATTCCCGCAGAAACCACAGCACTTTCACAAATCGGCGTGTTGCGAACTCGTTCCTTTCCAAACTGAGCCACAAAACCATCCGTAATTTTAAATGCGCCACCATATTCAGCAATGTCCTGTCCCATGATAACCAGATTGTCATGGCGTTCCATAGATTGGCGCAACGCATTCGAAATGGCATCAACCACTCTAATGTTTTCTACTTTATCCGAAGGATTAACTTCTTCAAAATCATACGGTTTGTAAACATCACCTAATTCTTCTTCTAAACTAGCCACAACATCTGGCTCGGCTTGTGTAATTGCCCAGTGTTCATCTATTTCTTTCTTGATTGCTTTGGTTATTTTTTCATCTTCTTCTTCAGAAAGCACACTGATTTGTAGCAAGTATTCTTTATAATTTGAAATCGGATCTTTGATTGCCCACATATCCATCAACTCCTGGGGAACATATTTAGTGCCACTCGCCTCTTCGTGACCGCGCATTCTGAAGGTTTTAAACTCCAATAAAATAGGTCTTGGCTTTTCAGCTAAAGAAGCTTTCAGTTCAGCTATTTTTGTGTAAACGTCTAATATATTATTTCCGTCAAGGATATAACTTTCCATTCCGTAACCCATACCTTTATCTGCTAAATGCAAGCAACGGTATTGCTCGTTTGTTGGTGTCGAAAGTCCGTAACCATTGTTCTCAATGACAAACAAAACCGGTAAATCCCAAACGGCGGCAATGTTCAATGCTTCGTGAAAATCACCTTCTGATGTTGCTCCTTCTCCAGTAAAAACTGCGGTAACTTTTCCGTTCTTTTTTAATTTATTAGCTAAAGCAATTCCGTCAGCAACACCCAATTGCGGTCCTAAATGCGATATCATTCCGATGATATTGAACTCTTGTGTGCCAAAGTGAAAACTTCGGTCTCTACCTTTGGTAAAACCAGTTGCTTTTCCTTGCCATTGTGAAAATAATCGGTGCAACGGAATATCACGACCTGTGAAAACTCCTAAATTTCTATGCATCGGAAGAATGTATTCGTCTTTATCGAGAGCAGCAGTTATCCCAACAGAAATCGCTTCCTGACCGATGCCTGAAAACCATTTGGATACTTTTCCCTGACGGAGCAGAATAAGCATCTTTTCTTCAATAAGCCTTGGTTTTAGTAATTTTTTATATAGATCTAATAAGTGAACATTGGATAACTCTTTTCTATCGAAATTCATTTGGTTTTATTTAAAGCCCTGCAAAAATATCACTTTTTTTTGTTTCAAAGAGTATAAAGAATTGAGAAAAGTTAAATGATGAAAGGGATTATTTGTCTCAACAAACATTAGTTTTTATATAAGAAATAAGATTGGGAAATTGTTAATATTCATACATCAAGTTCCAAATAGAATGAATAGTGCAATGGATTTGGTTAAATACTATTTAGGATGAAAAAAAATATCAAAAAAGCCCTGTTTTAACAGCAATTTTTAGCAATTGTGATTTTTTTGGCAAATTAATGTTTACGTTTCGCAAGAATTTTTATCTTTAATGAAAAATATATAATTATGAAAATAAAAAAAGGTTTTTTTAAGGCGCTAAGTGTATTTTTTATCTGTGTAATCGGCGCCCTGATTTTGGGATTTATATATAATACCATTGAACTTGCATTGACTATAGGAGTTGGCCTAGGCATACTTTGGATGGGCGTTGCTTACTTTAATCAAGAAGACGAAGAATAAATAATCTATCTGTCGAATGAAATATGTAGTGATTGTTTTAGTCGCCTTCTTTTTTATTTGTTGTAGTAAATCAACTTTCAATGCTGATTGGACAAAAGAAACAGCACCATCTAATTATACCGCACGTTTTGAAACGTCGAAAGGAAATTTCGATATCGAAGTAACCAGAGCTTGGTCTCCACAAGCAGCGGATCGTTTGCACCAATTATTGACGCATCATTTTTATGATAACACCCTTTTTTATAGAGTAGTACCCAATTTTGTTGTGCAGTTCGGCAATATCGACACAACAGTCACTAAGAAATGGGAGAAATTTAAAGTTTCCGATGAACCGGTTCTCAAAAGTAATTTGAAGAGTTATGTTAGTTTTGCAAGAGCAGGCAAGGAAACACGCGGCAATGACCTGTTTATTAATCTGAAGGACAATGTAAGGTTGGACACAGTATCTCCTGAAGGTGTGAGAGGTTATCCAGTATTGGGTCAGGTAACAACTGGTATGGAAGTAGTAGAATCTTTTTATGCTGAATATGGTAATAAAACCATGGATTTATATGATTCTTTGAGTGCTAATCGAGCAAAGTACTTGAAGCTTTTTCCAAAACTGGACTCCATTAAGAAAGCATATATAGTTAAAAATAAACAGTAAGCACCAAAATATAAAATTCCAAATTCCAAAATGTATACGTTTTTGGGATTTGGGATTTGTTTTTTTGTAATTTTACCAGCTATGGATATACAAGACCAGCTAAAAAAACTATTTCCCGAACACCAACCTTCAAATGAATCTGAAGTAGTAGAAGAGTCAGAGCATATTCTTTTTATCCAAAAAGAGCCTATGATTTGTAAATATGAAAGGCGAAAAGGGAAAGCCACAACCATCATCGAAGGCTATGAAGGCAGCGATGAAGATTTTAAACTATTAGCCAAAGAACTCAAAATCAAACTCAGTGTTGGCGGTACTTTTAAAGATAACGCTATCATTATTCAAGGAGATTACCGCGATAAAATAATGAACCTGCTCAAAGACAAAGGCTTTAAAGTAAAAAGAGTTGGCGGTTGATTTCAGTCGCAGTTGGCAGTCACAGTAATCAGTTTACAGAAATAACTTTAAACATAAAATTTAACAATAAAACTTAGCGAACTTTGCGTAAATCTTAGCGCACTTTGCGGTTAATCAAAACAAACAAAATGATCAAATCATCAGAATTAATACTAAACCCAGACGGAAGTGTCTATCACTTAAACCTGAAACCCGAACATATTGCCACAGACATCATCTTTGTGGGCGACCAAAATAGAGTTGAAAAAATAACGCAGTTTTTTGACAGCATCGAATTTTCTACACAAAAGCGTGAATTTAAAACGCAAACCGGAATTTATAAAGGCAAAAGAATCACGGTAATGTCAACCGGAATTGGTCCAGACAACATTGATATTACCATCAACGAATTGGATGCTTTGGTGAATATCGATTTGGAAACACGTAAGCCAAAGAAGAATCTAACATCACTAAATATTGTCCGCATCGGGACTTCTGGTTCGTTGCAGGAAGATATTCCTGTAGATAGTTTTGTGATGGGCGAATTCGGTCTTGGATTAGACAACATGCTTCGCTCCTACGTAATTGATGACATTTGCGAAACGGATATGGAAGATGCGTTTATCAAACACACCAATTGGGACTTGAGAAAAGGAAAACCGTATATCATTGGTTGCTCTGAAACGCTTAAAAATAAATTTGACAGTGATCAAATCCACAAAGGAATTACAGGAACTGCCGGTGGTTTTTATGGGCCACAAGGCAGAGTATTGCGTTTGGCTATTCAGGATCCGGAGTTGAATAGCAAAATGGATAATTTCAAATTCGGCAATGTTCGTATGGCAAATCTTGAAATGGAAACTTCGGCCATTTATGGATTAGGAAAGCTTTTGGGACACAATTGCTTGTCTTTAAACGCCATCATTGCGAATCGTGCCAACGGAACTTTCAGTGCCGATCCATATAAAGCCGTAGACGAACTGATTCAGTATACTTTAGGAAAGTTTACTGAGTAAATTTTGAAGCAAATTCCCGCTATACATTGCAATCTGTCATTGCGAGGAACGAAGCAATCTCATTACGATTGTCTTTCGCAATGTCAGGATTTCCATTCCTATCGGGGCTAAAAAAGTTATTCATACAAACTACTGTTTACTGTGAAAGAAAAAATCATTGAATTTGAAATAGTATTAGCCCAACTTGAAACATCGTTGTTGGCTATTTCCGATATCGAAATAAAAACAACGGAATCGTCTTGGTCTAAAAAAGAAATTCTAGGACACTTAGTCGACTCTGCCATCAATAATATTCAAAGGTTTACCGAAATACAAAATGCAGATGAGCCTTATTATATAAGACCTTATAATCAGGATGAATTGGTTAAAGCTAATTGCTATCAGCATAAAAATAGTGCCGATTTGGTTACTCTCTTAATTGCATTAAACAGACACATCATTTATTTAATCAAAAATCAAACAGCCGTAACTTTGAAGTATCCAATCGTTCTTCCAAATCAAACTGTAACCGATTTAGAATTTGTAATTGAAGATTACTTTGAACATTTTTTTCATCATCTGAATCAAATAACAAGCAAATGAATCTAATCCTCGAAACTGAACGACTTATTCTTCGTCCATTAGAACTTTCTGATGCAGAAGCTATGTTTGCCATGGATAGCAATCCGGAAGTTCATAAATATCTTTGGCAGAAGCCATTTCATGATATAACCGAAAGTATCAAAATAATCGAATACGTCAGAGACCAATATGAAACCAACAATATCGGCCGATTTGCTACCATAATAAAAGAAACCACCGAATTTATTGGCTGGACAGGAATTAAATTTGTTGACAACCATATCGAAAATGGCAATACCAACTTCTTTGATTATGGCTATCGCCTAAATGAAAAATACTGGGGAAAAGGCTATGCAACAGAAGCAACAAAAGCCTGGTTGGATTATGGTCTGAACCAAATGAATATTGATAAAATTCACGCTTACACACATAGTGAAAACATAGCTTCGAATATCGTTTTAAAAAAAACCGGCATGACTTTCATGCAGGAATACATTGCCGAAGATGGATTCAAATGGAATTGGTGGTTAATAGATAATCCTTTAAAAGAAAAAAGAATATAGAAAATAGATAATAGAGATTTACGTAAAAAAGTCTATTTTCTATACTCTATATTCTATGCTCTCAAAAATATATACATGAAAACAATCAGAATAGCCGGCGTTCCCGAACATTTCAATCTGCCTTGGCAAATGTGCATCGAAAATGGTGAGTTTGAGAAAATCGGTATTGATTTGCAATGGACAGACATTCCAGAAGGTACAGGCAAAATGTGTCAAATGCTTCGTGATAAAGAAACAGATATGGCCGTTATTTTAACCGAAGGAATTGTAAAAGATATTGTAGCTGGAAACGATTGTTCTATAGTTCAGGTTTATGTTGAAAGTCCATTGATTTGGGGAATTCACGTTGCTGCTATTTCAAAATACAATTCGTTAGCTGATTTAAAAAATACCAAAGTTGCTATTTCTCGTTATGGTTCGGGTTCCCATTTGATGGCGTATGTTAATGCACAAAATCAGAATTGGAATACCAATAAACTTCAATTTGAAATTGTAAACACTATTGATGGCGCCATTGAAGCTTTGACTAATGGTAATGCCGATTACTTTATGTGGGAACGCTTTATGACCAAACCTTTGGTTGATAAAGGTGTCTTTCGTCGCGTAGCCGATTGTCCAACACCTTGGCCATGTTTTGTTATTGCGGTAAGAAACGAGTTTTTGGAAGCCAATAAACAAAGCGTTGCGCTTATTTTAGAAACGATAAACAATACCACAGTCGAATTCAAAGATATTCCGAGTATCGACAGAACTTTGGCATCAAAATACCATCAAAAAATAGAAGATATTCAGGAATGGTTATCGATAACCAAATGGTCACAAAAACCATTAGCCGAAAAAGTGTTAAACAATATCCAAAATCAATTATTTGACCTAAAAATTATAGATAAAAAAGGTACTTTTGCTGAAATAGTGAAAGCCGTTTAGCTTTTGCCATTGGCACTATGATAAAATTAGGAAATCTCACTTATCAACAACTGAAAGAAAAATTCAGGATAAAAAGTCCTTGGGACTTGATTATCATTTTTGTGCTAAACATCCTCATTACCATTCCCATTTTTATTATCGCTCATCACAATTTAATTACTTTAGATTGGGCACATCATGTCGATAGAATGGTATTGTTTCTCCTAATATTGGTTGCCATTCAATTTCTATTACGAGCTTTGCGAAGAGTAACGCTGATTTCGGTTATTCTCTATTTTATCATGCTTGGTTACGGAACCTTATCTGGAAAATATGGTTTTCAAAGTGTGATTGAAGATTACCGCTCGATGATGTACACCATGAGTGAAGATCCTTATCCACAAGATATTATCATTACCAAATTGCTGCCTTTTCCAAACAAATCAAAAATTTTGGACGCAGTGGAATATCAAAATCCCAAAATAAGAAACTTTGCCATCATGGCTATCAACAAACATTTTAAAAATGTAAAAGGCTATTATGATTATTTTACTGTCATTCAGTCGTTTGCGATTTTTAAAGAAATAAACAGCCGCTGGAATTACGTCAGCGATCCAAAAGGACATGATTATATCGCCAAAGCCACTGAATCGCTTCAATACCTCTCCGGCGATTGCGATGACCATTCCGTTTTCATGGTTGCCTGCATCAAATCTATTGGTGGCACCACGCGATTGATTCATACTAAAGGACACATTTATCCCGAACTATTAATCGGTACTAAAAAGGATTTAGAACATATCAATTATGCTATCAAAAAAGTGCTTTTCCCAATAGAAAGTAAAAAAAAACCGATTAATTATCATATTGACGAAAGAGGTAACATTTGGCTAAATCTTGATTACACTGCGAAATATCCTGGCGGTCCATTTATGAATGAAGAAATTCTTGGAGCGCTGACTTTAGATTAATTTCGTAATTCGTATTTCGTAATTCGTAATTATATTTACTATCTTCGTTTTTAAATAAAGCAACCTATAATGAAAAAATTATTTTGTCTATTTTTCCTAGTATCATTGGCTTCACAAGCACAAGAAAATAGTGTGCTTGCCAATAAAAAGAATGAATTTCGAGTAGATGTTTTGGCTGCTATTGTTTATACAAAAGCGAGTTTTAGTTACGAACGTTTTTTTGGAAAAGACTTCTCGACAGGTTTTAATGTAAACTTTTCAAATAGTGGCAAACTCAATGATGACTTCGACAATGGCTACAGAAACAATGTTCCCAAGTTTGAGTTCAATCCTTATTTGAGATATGCTTTATCCAAAAGCAAATCGAGGTATTATTTCGCCGAAGTTTTTGGTTCGTATAATGGTGGTGATTACAAAGAAATAATCCGCATAACAGATATGGCCATGCCTGATTACTACACCACCAAAAAGTCAAAATATACCGATTTCGGTTTAGGCGGCAGCTTGGGGTACAAAATGTATTTTAAGGACTGCATTGCTCTGGAGTTCATCGTCGGATTTGGTTCCAATCTTACTAATCGCGATAAAAGCCCAGATGTTATTTCAAGAGTTGGTTTAAATTTAGGGTACAGATTTTAATAAAAAGAAAGATGAAAAAATTACACTATATACTGCTAATTACTGTGGCGATTTTAGTTTCCAATTGTGATACTAACGACGATGGTTTTTATAATAATGTTTTTGTAGATGTTCCTAATTTGGTAGCTATGGATGCTCATTCAAATGTCTATACTGTTGGAGAAAAATTATACATCAGCGCTGATTTTTCGAGATATTTAAATGATGGTGCGCTCTTAGATATTTTTCAAACCACAGGTGCAACTCAGTTTGCTTTTTCTTATGTAATCGAAAAACAAATCAATGCAACGGAATGGGAAGGAGTTTCTGTGAGTGATAGTCAATTAGATATCGTTAAAGGTGATGCTCAAAACGGTTCTTATGTTTACGGAATTTGTGAATACAATTCGATTGATTCAACTTATGAATATCGTGTTGGGTTTCCATTATCGGCTACAGGAACTTATCGTTTGAGTTTTGGCTATAATAGTGATTCTTATAATAGCGTAGAATTACGCTCTTTAAGTCCAGCTACTCGCTTAGTTTTAAATATCAATTCCTTGATTTCTGGATTAAATTCTGGTGGTTATTATACATTTACAGTAAATTAAACTTACCATTTTATCGCTTCTTTTCCTAAACTTTGCAGGTAAGCATTAGTTTTACTAAAATGCTTGTTTCCAAACCACAAGCCACGATTGGCACTTAATGGTGATGGATGTCCGGTTTCTAAAACATGATGTTTGTTTCGATCAATTTTTGCTCCTTTCTTTTTGGCAGATCCGCCCCAAAGTAGAAATATTACATTTTCTTTTTCGTCTGATATTTTCTGAATAATTGCATCGGTAAATGTTTCCCATCCTTTATTCTGATGACTTCCTGCTTCACTTTCTCTTACGGTTAAAGTAGCGTTGAGTAACAAAACACCTTGGTCTGCCCATCGTTCTAAATTACCCGATTTTGGAAAAGAGACATGAATATCTGTTTGAATTTCTTTAAAAATATTAATCAGCGATGGTGGAAATGCAATACCATCATTCACCGAAAAACACAATCCATTTGCTTGACCGAAACCATGATAAGGATCTTGTCCAATTATAACCACTTTTACTTTATCAAACGGACAATGATCAAAAGCTGCAAAGATTTCAGTTTCCTTTGGAAAGCAGGTTTTGGTAGCATATTCGCTTTTAACAAAGGAAATTAACTGTTGGAAATAAGGTTTCTCAAACTCATCAGAAAGTACGTTTTGCCAAGAAGAGTGTATTTTAATAAACATCTCATAAAATTTTATCAAAAATACCATTTTCTGTAGCATTATGGATTACATCCTTTGTAACTTTGAGCCAAAGACACTGATTTAATGATTTCGATTACAGATAAAACACTACAAGATTTAGAATTCAACACGGTTTTGCAAACCATTTCAGAAAGATGCAATACTGAAATTGGAAAGCAGAAAGCACTCGAAATTGTAACATACAAAGACAAAGAAACCTTGATGAATGCCTTATTGCAAACGTCTGAATACCTATCTTCTTTTTCTAATAACAATGCGATTCCCAGACATGGATTTGATAATCTGACCAACGATTTAAAATTCCTAGCCATTGAAGATAGTTTTTTAGAAGTGGGCAGTTTCAGAAAAATAGCCACGCTTTCAGAAACCGTAAATGTGTTGTTGTTGTTCTTCAAGAAATTCCATGATTATTATCCAAAACTAAACGACAAAGCTGCACAAGTTGAATACACTAAATTCATCATTCAAAAAATAGATGAAGTCGTTGATAAATATGGCGAAATAAAAGACAATGCTTCGCCCGATTTAATCAACATTCGCAGAGATATGAATTTGGTTCGAGGAAAAGTCAATCAGAGTTTTGGGCAAGCGATGACACAATACAATTCGCTTGGTTATTTAGATGAAATTAAAGAAAGCTTTGTTCAAAACCGTAGAGTTTTAGCTGTTTTAGCGATGTACCGTCGAAAAGTGAAAGGTTCTATTTTGGGAAGTTCCAAAACAGGAAGTATTGCTTACATCGAACCCGAAACAACGCTACATTATTCAAGAGAATTGAGTAATTTGGAATATGAAGAACGCGAAGAAATCACCCGAATTTTAAAAAAATTATCCCGCGATATTCGTCCGTTTTTAGACTTGTTAAATCAATATCAAGAGTTTCTGAGCGATATTGATGTCATTGCGTCCAAAGCCAAATACGCCAACAAAATCAACGCCATTTTACCAACTATTACCAACGAAAAACAATTGTATTTCAGAGATGCCTTCCATCCTATTTTGTTTTTAAACAATTTGGAAAAGAAAGAAAAAACATTTCCTCAAACCATTGAATTAAATAGTGACAGTAGAATTATTGTTATCTCCGGACCAAATGCAGGCGGAAAAACCATATCGCTAAAAACCGTGGGATTATTGCAATTAATGCTACAATGTGGAATCCTAATTCCAGTTCACGAACGTAGCAAAACGTTTTTATTTGATAGAATTCTGACTGATATTGGCGATAACCAATCGATAGAAAATCATTTGAGCACCTATAGTTATCGCTTAAAAAACATGAATTATTTTCTGAAGAAGTGCAATGGCAAGACATTGTTTTTAATTGATGAATTCGGAACGGGTTCTGATCCAGAATTAGGTGGTGCTTTAGCAGAAATATTTTTAGAAGAATTTTATCACAGAGAAGCATTCGGAATTATTACTACACATTATTCTAATTTGAAAATACTGGCTAACGAGTTGCCTTTTGCATCGAATGCCAATATGCTTTTTGATGAGAAATCTTTGGAACCAATGTACAAATTGATTTTGGGGCAAGCCGGAAGTTCTTTTACCTTTGAAGTAGCACAGAAAAACGGAATTCCTTTTGGATTAATCAATCGTGCCAAAAAGAAAATTGAAGGCGGAAAAGTACGCTTTGACAAAACTATTGCGACACTTCAAAAAGAGCGCTCCAAATTAGAGAAAACTTCCCAAAACTTAAAAGAAGAAGAAACTAAGACTCGGGAAGAAAGCAAGAAAATGGAATCCATAAATTCTAAAATTCAAGAGAAATTAGAGCGGTATCAGGAATTGTATGATGCGAATCAGCGCCTGATTTATATGGGACAAAAAATAGATGATATTTCGGAAAAATACTTTAACAACAAAGACAAAAAAGTTTTGATTGGTGAGTTTCTAAAGATTGTTGAAATCGAAAACTCTAAACGTAAAAAAGCAACCGTAAAGGAAAAAGCAGCAAAGGAGATCATTCAAAAAATAGTTATCGAAGAAGTCAAAGTCAAAGTAGACGAAATTCGAGCCGAGAAGAAAGAAAAGAAATTAAAAGCTATTCCTGTCGAAAAGCCTAAAGTTACTATTAAAGTCGGCGACAGAGTTCGTATGATTGACGGCAAAGCCATTGGAACTATTGATAAAATTGAAAAGAACAAAGCCATTGTCAATTATGGTGTTTTTACGTCCAAAGTAAACTTGGAACAATTAGAATACGTTCAAACAAAATAATACTATGGAAATTTCAGAATTACCAAAAGATAAAAAAATTATCCTATTTGATGGAGTTTGCAATCTTTGTGATTCGTCTGTTCAATTTGTAATTAAACACGATAAAAAAGATATTTTCCGGTTTGTGCCGCTTCAATCAGAATTGGGTCAAAAAATTATTAGTCATATTGGAGCTTCAACTATTGATAGCACTATTCTATACGAACCTGATAAAAGATATTATTATAAAGCAGCAGTTGCATTTGAAATTTTGAAAGAAGTTAAAGGAATTTTTAGCTTCTTACTTATATTCTCTATTTTACCGCAATCAGTCGTGAATTTTATCTATGATTATGTTGCCAAAAATAGATACAAATGGTTTGGCAAAAAAGAGAGTTGTATGATTCCAACTTCGGAACTTCAATCTAAATTTTTAGCATAAAAAAAACCATTTCGTCTTTTGGAACGAAATGGCTTTTCTATTATGTTATTTAAAATTATTGCTTAACAATTTTCTTAACAGCAATTCCTTGGTCAGTAGTGATTTTCATCATGTACATTCCAGTTGCTAAATCGCTAACTGAAATTTGACCTTCGGTTGCATTAACTTTTTCTGATTTAATTACTCTTCCGTTCAAATCAGCCAATTCAACTGAACTAACAACAGCATTTTGATCGTTAGAGAAGTTGATAACATTATTTGTAGGATTAGGGAAAATAGAGAATTTAGATGATAAGAAATCATTTGTTCCTAAAACTGAAGTAAAGTTAGTAGTATCTATACGTAATGTTGCAACAGCTGAAGCAGCAGAAATATCGTTAAATGCAAAATAATATATACCAGCTGTTGGAGCTGTCCATGCCGGAGCAGTTTGTTGTGCATAAGTAGTAGCTAATAAAGCTGCATTAGCCCATATCTGTGTAGTTTGAGCAACAGGTGTGTTTGAATTACCAACTGTTAATCTTAAACTTCTTGTAGTACCGCAACGTGTCCAAAAAGAAACAGTAACCTGCTCTCCTGCTTGTAAATTAAAAGGAGGTGAAAAAAACCAGTTGTTTGAAGCTGCAGTCGCATTAGTATTCATAATCCAGTATTGAGTAGGAGATTGAGCATTAGCAGCAATAGTACCTAATCCATAAGACCCATTACCACTAGTTGTCCAGCCTTGTAATTGAGCTGTAGTGTCAAAACCACTAGCATATGGACAAACTTTTGCCAAAACTAAATTATTTACAGCAGTCCACGCACTTTGTGATGACACACTACAAACGCTTCTTATATAATAATCATAAACAACTGAAGCGTTTAAACCTGATAATGTAATTGAATTTGTGTTAGTAGAAACAACTGTTCCTGAACCTCCACCTTGCACAAATCCTGTTAATCCATATTCTACTTCGTAGTTTGCAGGAGCAGAAATAGAAGCATCCCAGTTTAGAGTTGCAGAAGTAGCTGTTAAATTAGTTACTGCATTAATATAATAAGGTTTAACACAAGTATTTGCTGCAAAATTAAAAGTAAAATCAAAACCATTAGCATCCCAATAGTTATCCCATTGTATGTAATAAGTTGTACCTCCAACTACAGGAAATGTTATAGTTGATAAATAATTTGTTCCTGAAGTATCGTCGTTTACATCATAACAAGTTAACGTAGTACAGTCTCCTGTAAATACTGACAACTTTGTGTCAACGCTGTTAGGTGCAACGTTTACCGGTAAATCTGAGGTAATTGTAACTTCCCCATTAGTTGCCGGAGTATATTTATACCATATACCGTAAATTGTACCACCTCCATCAGTGGTAGCTTGCGTATAACAACTGTTTGAGAACGTACCCGTTACTGCAGGTGCAGTTATAGTTCCGTTCGCAGTGATGTTGATTGCCGCAGCACAAGTACCTTGAGCAAACGAATTTAATGAACCCAAGAGGATCAATGAAAGTAAAATTTTTTTCATAAAATATTTTTTTTTAAAGTTTAAGTCACAAATTTAATAAAGTATTTCTAATATCATATTTTTTTTAACTTTCTTTTTCCCATTTACCTACAACTGATGTTGCTAAAGCGTTTCCAAGGACGTTTGTTGCACTTCTGAACATATCACAAAAATGATCGATTGGCAGGATTAAAGCAATACCTTCAATTGGTATTTTAAACATCCCACAAGTAGCGGCAACCACAACCAAACTTGCTCTTGGAACTCCAGCAATTCCTTTACTGGTAAGCATTAAGACTAGAAGCATTGTCATTTGCGTGCCAAAATCGAGATGAACACCATAGGCTTGCGCAATAAAAATACTGGCAAAAGTCATGTACATCATACTGCCGTCCAGATTAAATGAATAACCTAAAGGTAACATGAAAGAAACTATTCTGTCTTTTACACCAAAACGTTCTAATTCTTCTGTTAATTTTGGAAAAACAGCTTCAGAACTTGTTGTTCCAAAGGCAATTATCAACGGACTGACAATGTGTTTCAATAAATCAGTCATCCGTGACTTTAAAAAAATATAGCCAACTAATAACAAAACAAACCAAAGTGTTGAAATTCCAACCATAAAAGAACCAAAGAATTTGGCATAGGTTAGAAGCAGCTCATTTAAATCCCGAATAGCAAAAACTCCAGCTATAGCTCCAAAAACACCAATCGGTGCAAACTTCATTACATAATTCACCATTTTCAAAATGATGTGTGATGTTTTGTCTAAAGCATTTACGACTGGTTTTGCATTCGCGCCTATCGAAGCGGCTGCCAATCCGAAGAAAATAGAAAAAATTACAATTTGTAATATTTCATTTGTTGCCATCGCTTCTACAATACTTTTCGGAATAATATGTTCAATAAAATTCTGAGCCGAAAATCCATCTGTTTTCTCTACAACTTCTGTTGCAGTTAATATATCTACATTCCCTAATTTCAAACCAACGCCTGGTTGCAAGGTATTTACCCAAAACATTCCTATTAATAAGGATATAAACGAAGCCGTAAAAAACCAACCCAATGCCTTTCCTCCTATTCTTCCAACGGCTTTAATGTCTCCCAGTTTAGCAATACCAACAACGAGTGTCGTAAATACTAATGGAGAAATAATCATTTGCACCAATCGAATGAAAATAGTAGCTAACATTTTTATGTAACCACTAAAATCTTTAGCAATGTCTTCCGTATAATTATTATGGACAAAAATTCCCAGTAAAGCTCCGGCAATCATCGCAATTAGAATCTGAACAGTAAGATTGGAAAAGAAAGATTTTTTTTGAGTTTGAGTTGTAGTCATTTTTTTAGTGTTCAGTCACAGTCGCAGTCGCAGTTTTCAGGCATACTATACTGCCAACTGAGACTGAATACTGAGTACTATTTCTGATACGTTTTGTTTAATAAATAAAAATCAGCCAAAACTATTGCCGCCATAGCTTCTACAATTGGCACAGCGCGAGGCACCACACAAGGATCATGTCGACCTTTGCCTTGTTGTTCGACCAACGTATTTTCATTAGTCAACACTTCTTGTTTCTGAATTAATGTCGCCACCGGTTTGAAAGCTATTCTGAAATAAATATCCATTCCGTTTGAAATTCCACCTTGAATTCCGCCTGAAAGATTCGTTTTTGTAGTTCCGTCTTCATTATATAAATCGTTATGATCGCTACCTTTCATTTTGGCACCACAAAATCCGCTACCAAATTCAAAGCCTTTAACTGCATTAATTGATAACATTGCTTTGCCTAATTCGGCATGGAGTTTATCAAAAACCGGTTCACCTAACCCGATTGGAACATTTTGTAAAACACACGTTACCGTTCCTCCAACAGTGTCTCCTTGTTTACGTATTTCCTTGATATAGTTTTCCATTTTCTCCGCAGTGGCGGAGTCGGGACAACGAACTGCATTAGTTTCAGTCAAAGAAAAATCTAAATCTTGATATGGTTTATCTATAAAAATATCGCCAACAGAAGAAACAAAAGCATTAATTTTAATAGTAGATAATACTTGTTTGGCAATAGCTCCAGCTACAACTCTGCATGCGGTTTCGCGAGCCGAACTTCTTCCGCCACCGCGATAATCACGGATGCCATATTTTTTTTCATAGACATAATCGGCGTGACTTGGACGATAACTGTCTTTAATATGCGAATAATCATCTGACTTTTGATTCGTATTCGGAATGATGAAACCTATTGGCGTTCCTGTAGTTTTACCTTCAAAAATGCCTGAAAGCAATTGCACTTCGTCTTCTTCTTTGCGTTGGGTAACGATCGAAGATTGTCCAGGTTTTCTGCGTTGCATTTCATTTTGAATAGCGTTCAAATCAAGTTCAATTCCAGCAGGACAACCATCAATAATGCCGCCTAAAGCATCTCCATGCGATTCACCAAAAGTGGTGAGTTTAAAAAGTGTTCCGTAGCTATTTCCGGCCATATTCTATAGTTTTTAACTTTGTACAATTCGTCTCGTCTTCTAGGAAGAGACTCATGTTAACAAATATAGCGTAAAGTTTAAAAGTGTAAAAGATTATTATTCAAAAGTTACACTGACAAGAACTTGAAATAAGTAAACCGAACAAACTAAATTGTAAAGAAGATTTATTTGAAATGGAAGATTTTATAAGTCAGCAACTTATCGCTTCGGTGGTTTATTCAAAAGAAAAATAATTTACAATAGATTAGATTAGTCAGAAATTGTATAATAAATTTGTAATATTATATAAGAGAGTCGGCATTGTTTTTGCCGACATTTGCAAAAACTAATTTAAAAATTAAACAATGAAAAAAATCATTTTATCTGCTTTTATGCTAATAGGTTTAGCATTTAGCACACACGCTCAGGACATTTCGAAGAACGCATTAGGATTACGTTTGGGTGACAACGATGGCTTTGGAGGAGAAGTATCCTACCAAAGAGGTTTGTCTAAAAGCAATCGTTTAGAATTGGATTTAGGTTGGAGAAACAGTAATCATGTTGATGCCATGAAACTAGTTGGATTATACCAATGGGTTTGGGACATTGACAAAGGTTTCAACTGGTATGCTGGTGTTGGTGCAGGACTTGGCAGATGGAGCTACGACCAAGGTGGTGCTAGTGATAGTGGTACATTCTTATTGGCTGCTGGTGATATCGGAATTGAATACAATTTCCAAGAAGCTCCAATTCAGTTATCTTTAGACTTCAGACCTGAATTATATTTTAATGATAATAGAAAAGATTTTGATAACTATAATAGCTTCGGACCGGACATCGCCCTTGGAATTCGTTACAGATTCTAATCAAAAGCATATATAAATAAAAATCCCATCTTTAACGAGATGGGATTTTTTTATTTAATAATAATTGGTTTCTTCGAATTGATTTTTATAACTGTATAAGGATAAAAGGTTTCATCATCTGTCTGAACCGCCTCAATATTCTTTTGATTGTCCTTAATATAAATTTCTATTTGAGTTGTTGTCTCGATGACATTTTCAATTGTGACTTTATTATTTTTTTCCGATGTTGGTCCGGTATTAAGGATAACAAAATTAGATGTGGTTATATCATTAGCCTTTATTTTTTTACGTAACGTTTCATCTCCCAAAAGCATTTTTATTTCTTTTGATTCTGTGAATATTTCATAAAATTTAATGTTTGCACCACCATCATTGTTGACTAGCAGCACTTCATACAAAGGTTTGTTTGCTATATTCTTAGTGGATGAACAAGAATATAGCAGTGTAATTACTAGTATAGAAATTATTTTTTTACTCACTATTTTAATATTGCTTTTTTGGAGTTCGTGACCCGAGCCTAAAAGGCGAACTGACGTAGTAATCTTCGATTTCATTTTGAATTTTTAATGGCCTTATGGTATAATGCTTCATACAATGGAAGAATATTTTTGATGTCAAATTGTTGAGCCACACTTAATGCATTTTCTCTAAATTGGGCTAAAGTTGTATCGTCAGAAAGTATTTTTAAGGCATTTTCTGCCATGCTGTCAACATCACCAACATTACTAAGAAATCCGGAAACACCATCAAAGTTTACTTCGGGCAAACCACCTGAATTACTTGAAATTACTGGAACACTCCATGCCATTGCTTCTAGTGCGGCCAAGCCAAAACTCTCGGTTTCTGATGGCAATAAAAACAAATCGGAATAGGACAGAATTTGATCTATCTCGTTACTGTTTCCAAAGAAAATCACTTTGTCTTCAATGCCAAGTTCTTTGCAAAGTTGTTCCGCTCTTGATTTTTCCGGGCCATCTCCAACCATCATTAGCTTAGCCGGAATCTTCTGTTGAATTTTATAGAATATTTTGATGATATCCGGAATACGTTTTACTCTACGGAAGTTACTAATGTGCGTTACAATTCGTTCTTCCTTTTTCGCCATAACAGAGCGATGACAAGAAATCTGACTCTCGTTTCGTATTTTATCCAACTCAATAAAATTCGGAATTACATGAATTTCTTTCTTAATGTTGAACAATTTGTTGGTTTCATCTTTTAAATTTTGTGAAACCGAAGTCACGATATCCGATTTATTAATGCTAAAAGTAACAGCAGGTTTGTATACCGGATGATTTCCAACCAAAGTAATATCAGTTCCGTGAAGTGTAGTAACCATTGGAATTTTTATTCCTTCATTCTTCAACATTTGCTTTGCCATATAACCGGCATAGGCATGTGGAATAGCATAATGCACATGCATCAAATCTATTTTGTATAGTTTCACCATGTCTACCAATTTGCTCGACAACGCTAACTCATAGGGTTGATAATGAAATAAAGGGTATTCCGGAACATTAACTTCATGGTAATGCACCTTTGAATTTAAGAGTGCCAAACGAACCGGTTGACGATAGGTAATAAAATGAATTTCGTGTCCGCGATGAGCAAGTTCTAAGCCTAATTCAGTGGCAACTACTCCACTACCACCAAAAGTTGGATAGCATACAATGGCAATTTTCATTTGTGTTTTTTAGTGTTACGAATTTAAGCAAAAATGACTTGTCTTTTTGATAGTTTTTGTTAAAAATGATATATAAATGAATTTTGTTAATTTAGTAGAAGAAAATAATGCATTGAGTAGACTCTAATAGATATGTGAAATTTTGAATACCTAAAAATCAACCAACTTAAAACCAAATTATTATGACTATTTTAAAAAACATTTTAGCAGTAGTTCTTGGGCTCTTCATTGGCGGAGCAGTCAATATGTCCATCATCATGGTTAGCGGCTCCATTATTCCTCCACCGGAAGGAGCAAATTTAACTACAATGGAAGGTTTAGAAGCTGCCATGCCGCTAATGGAACCTAAACATTTCCTTTTACCATTTTTAGCCCATGCACTGGGAACATTAGTTGGTGCATTGATAGCCGCAAGTATAGCAGCTACTTATAAAATGCGATTTGCTATGGTAATTGGTATTTGCTTTTTAGTTGGTGGTATCATGAATATTTTTATGCTTCCTTCGCCAATTTGGTTTACGATTGTTGATTTAGGATTAGCTTATATTCCAATGGCATATTTAGGTGGTAAATTTGTTTTGAGAAGAAGTAATTAAAACTATAACATTCCGTTATATTTT
This sequence comes from Flavobacterium sp., assembly GCF_031381455.1. GTDB lineage: Bacteria > Bacteroidota > Bacteroidia > Flavobacteriales > Flavobacteriaceae > Flavobacterium. Next base: position 135,510 of record NZ_JANMXZ010000008.1, read on the forward strand.
CTGATAAACCATTCAGAAGCTAAAGAAATGGCAATCAAAACTAATAACCAAATCCAATCAATCAGAGGCGATTTCTTTACTAATGTTTTTTGAATGGCTTTATAACTGTCATCTGCGAGCAGTTTCTGGATAAGCAAATCTGCTTGATTTGGCAGGAACGCTTTGCCTTTGGTTTGTGTTGCCAATTGGTTTAGTTTGTTCCAATCCGGATTTACAAATTGTTTTTCGATATCAAAATCCAATACTTCAAATCTACTTGAGTAAACTGAATTCGAATTCAATTCTTTTACAGTAAACGCATAATTTCCTGCGGATAATCCATCTAAATTAACCTGAAAAGCATTTGTGGTTCGAAGCAAATCGTAATTCTTGACTTGCTTGGTTTTGGTGTTTGTAACGGCTATAGTCAAACGCGCCTTTTCGTCGAGTTCATAATTTTTATTGAAATATTGAGCTGTAATTTCAATTCCTTCGCCTGAATTATAAAAGCGCTCATGTGTTACAACTAAAGATTTTCTGGCATTGTTTGATGCCAAATATTGTATGGTTTTATCTAAGAAAACATCGAAATCAGCAAAGCTTTTTTTGTCAACATAACTATTGGCTCTCCATTTCCAGATGTTTTCTCCAAATAAGAAAGCACTTCGTTTTCCTTGATTTTCGGAGAAAGCCATCAAAGGCTGATTGGTTGGAATGTTACGAATCGTTGAAGATAACAACGTATTGGTATTGCCGCTTGCCGTAATCGTTCCAAATGGATTTTCCAGTGGTGGAAACTGTTCGAAACCAATATTGTCCAAAGCAAAAAGATTAAACTGACTGTCAAATGCGGCTAAATAATCTTCCTTGCTTCCACTCATTTTGAAAGTATAACTGCTTTGATTTTGATTCAAAAAGTTATAATCAGTATCGTTTCCTGTAATGATCCAAGTGTTGATTTTGGCATTTTCGTTTTGATCAAAAATGGCTTTAAACTCGACGTTTGGCTGATACAATATCAAAACATTATAATTCGTTAACGAACTGATTTGATTAGGTTTAATAATGGTTACTTTTCGTTGTGCATTAGTTTCAACACTTCGTTTAATAGCTCCCAAATCCGGATGCGAAATTGATGAAACCAGCGCCACTTCTGTCTTTTGATCAATAACTTCTACAGCAAAATTCTTGACATTGTTATAGGTGTTTTTTTCCTGTTCTTTAGATGAAATAGTAGCTTTTAAAATCTGCAGCCCAACTTTGTTCGCAGGCAACAATACATTGAGCGTTGCCGATTTTTTAGATGGAGAAAAAGCAACAGTTTGTTCGTTCAATAGACTATTGCCTTGAGATATTTTAAATGTAGCGTTTATGCTTTTGGTTCCGGCATAATTCAGGAAAACTTCAACAGGATATTTATTTTTATGGAAAGCATATTTGTTGACATTCAATTGCGTGATTCTTAAATCCAAATAAGTTGTTGTATCTCCAACTACCAATGGATAAACCTTATTGTCAGGATTAAATCCAAAAACATAATCTTCTCCTGAAGTCTGATTTCCATCAGAAATTAAAATTGTTGGGTAATGCTGGTTTTTGTAAATGTTTTTTAGATTTTTGGCAACAACATCAATATTCGATTGTGTTCCTTTGAAATCAATTGTATCCGATGGCAAAAAGTCGGTATCAAATTGATAAGTCTGTACATCAAATTTATCTGCAAGCGCTGTATTTTCAGAAAGTTTTTGAAATACTTCCATTGCCGATGTAGAAGCTTTCAAATCAGTAATTGAAGCGGAATTATCAATAACAATTGGCAAAGGTGTTTTAACCGTTTCCACAGTTTTTCGTGAAATTATCGGATTAATCAATAAAAGTAACAATCCAAAAATAGAAATGAAACGCAAAAAAGCCAGAAGCAAAGTGGCTTTTGATTTGCTTTTGACTTGGTAAAAATATTGGTAAAATGATAAACCAGCAGCAATTAGTATTGATACGAGTAATAACAGGATTGTTGTGGTGTTCATATATTTTTAGTGTTCAGTGTTCAGTAATTAGTGTTCAGTTACATTGATTTCTGCCAACTAACTTCTGAACACTGCCAACTTTCTTAGGTAAGCATTCCTCCACAAACATTCAACACTTGTCCAGAAACATATCCACTCATATCGGAAGCAAAGAAAAGACACGCATTAGCAACATCCTCAGGAGTTCCACCACGTTTTAACGGAATAGAATCTCTCCAACCTTGAACAACGTCTTCGTTTAGTTTTGCTGTCATTTCGGTTTCAATAAAACCCGGTGCAATAGCATTACAACGAATGTTTCTTGAACCCAATTCCAAAGCAACCGATTTAGTAAAACCAATCATACCAGCTTTTGAAGCAGCATAATTGGCTTGTCCGGCATTACCTTTCACTCCAACTACAGAACTCATATTTACGATAGAACCTTTGCGGTTTTTCAGCATGATTTTCTGAACCGCTTTGGTCATATTGAAAACTGACTTCAAGTTGATTTCGATTACTTTGTCAAAATCTTCTTCCGACATACGCATCAAAAGATTATCCTTAGTTATTCCGGCGTTGTTGATTAAGATGTCGATGTTTCCAAACTCTGCCATAACATCATCTGCTAGTTTTTGAGCTTCGTTGAAATCGGCAGCATTTGATTTATATCCTTTGGCTTTGATTCCCATCGCCGATAATTCGTTTTCTAATATGGCCGCAGATTCTGCAGATGAACTATACGTAAACGCAACGTTTGCTCCGTGTTGTGCAAATACTTTTGCTATTCCGCTTCCAATTCCTCTACTGGCACCAGTAATTATGGCTACTTTTCCTTCTAATAATTTCATATAATAAAGATTAGTTTCGATTGTTTAATTTGATAGCCCAAATATAGAATAATTTATACTTTTAAAAAATCATTTATCTTTAAACCTTTAGTATCATTGTAAGTCGAAACAGACCAACCAACCCAGAATGATTCAAAACCAATTCCATTTTGAAAAATTGTATCATGAGTATAAAACACTTGTGTTTAATGTGGCGTTGAATTATCTGCAAAACATAGAAGATGCTGAGGAAATTACCCAAGATGTTTTTGTAAAGGTTTATAATTCTCTTGAAAGTTTTAATCAAAAATCATCGCATAAAACCTGGATTTACCGAATTACGATTAATCAATGTTTGGATTTTATTAAAATGAAAAACAGCCAGAAGCGCTATTTTATTTTTGGGAAGAAAAGTCAAAACGAAACCGAATACCTAAACACGGCAACCCTTGAACATCCGGGAATTTTGATGGAAAATCAAGAAGAAGCCGCAATTCTTTTTGAAGTAATCAATACATTAACCGAAAACCAAAAGACAGCTTTTTTGCTTTCAAAGCTTGATGGTTTGGGTAATCCTGAGATTTCAGAGATTATGCAACTCAGCATTTCATCAGTGGAATCTCTCGTTTTTAGGGCGAAAGTTGTGCTTCAGGATAAATTATGCGAAAAATTCAATAACTATCGCAAGAAAAAATAATAAGATTCGTCAAAGTAAATACTGAACTTAATTCAGCACAAGCATGGAAAGAAATAATTGGATAGAAACTATTTTAAACAGCACTAACGGAATTACACCTGTAGCTCCAAGTGATGATTTGTTTTCTAAAATTCAACAAAGAATTCAATTGGAAAGAAAAGTTTCCTCAAAAACAGTTTGGCTTGTTGCCGCATCAATTGCGGTTTTAGTAATGCTAAACTTTTCGATTTTAGCTTTTAAATCTAAAGAAAAAACAAGTTCAACCACTGCTTACTTAGAAATGACTGTCAATAAAAGTAATCAGTTATATAAATAACAATGGAAAAAACAAAACTATTAACGATTGCCGTTATCGGATTATTGCTCATCAATTTAGCAACGTTAGGCTTTTTATTTTTAAATGGCTCAAAAGATCACAGACCAAATCGTGAAGGAAGACCGGAACCTAAAACGATAATCATAGAGAAATTGCATTTTGATGCGAATCAACAAAAAGATTATGCCAAATTAATTCAATGGCATCGTGGAGAAATTACAAGACTTGATGATAATATTCGGCAAACGAAAAACGAATTGTATTCACAGTTAAACCAAGCTGAAATCAATGTAAAAACAAAAGACAATCTGATTATGCTCTTAAATTCCTATCAAAAACAAGTAGAAGAAACTCATTTCAAACATTTTGAAGACATTAAAAGACTTTGCCACCAGGATCAGATGGAAGACTTCAACGAACTGACAGAAGAATTATCAAAAATATTTGCTCCTAAACCAGGCAGACCAAGACATGACTAAAAAGGGAATACATAGTGTTTTCCTTTTATTTTTTTGTTTTTCGCTTTTGGCGCAGAACAAAAACGATTCTTTATCCGTCAATTTTCATTTGGAATTCAATAAACTTCCGCTTGAACTGAACAAAAAATATGTTTCGGCAAGCAACGATACTTTGATGATTGAAACCTTTAGATGTTATATTTCAAATATTCAAATTCAGTACGGTGACAACTCCGTCTTTACTCAAAAAGACAGCTATCACCTACTCGATTTTGACAATCCAAATTCGTTTCAAATTCCAATTTCCAAAAAGAGTGATAAGATGATTTCTAAAGTTACTTTCAATGTAGGTATAGATAGTTTAACCAATACTGCTGGAGCAATGGCTGGCGATTTAGATCCAATAAAAGGCATGTATTGGGCATGGCAAAGTGGTTATATTAATACAAAAATTGAAGGGAAAAGTACAAGCTGCAAAACCAAGCAGAATGCATTTCAGTTTCATATTGGTGGTTATTTACAACCATATTATGCTATGCGTCAGATGAAATTTGATTGGGGCAAAAAAGCTGACGATGACATTTCTATTGGTATCGATTTGAATCCGTTTTTCTCAAATTTGGAACTAAAAGAAAACAACAGCGTAATGATTCCGGGAAAAGAAGCTATGAAACTGGCGAATGACAGCACTAAAATGTTTTATGCTCAATGAAATTCAATTGGAAAATATACCTTGGCTTATTTATAGCATTAATTGGATTTTCTTTTTCCAATAAGTTTACCACACCTTTATATCTGGAAGTTCCTCAAAATTGGCCAAAACCATTTTATGATTTCAAAAGAAATCCAATAACCGAAGAAGGTTTTCAGCTTGGGAGAAACTTATTTTATGATCCAATTTTATCAAGAGACAATACCATTTCTTGTCAGAGTTGTCATTTGCAACAAACTGGATTTACGCATGTTGACCATCAATTGAGTCATGGTATAGAAGGTAAAATTGGAACTCGAAATTCAATGGCATTAATCAACTTGGCCTGGAGCAAAGACTTTATGTGGGATGGCGGTGTAAATAATCTGGAAATGCAACCTTTAAATCCGATTACAAATCCATTAGAAATGGATGAAACATTGGAACATGTAGTAACCAAATTGCGAGCAAGTGAAAAATACAGAAAACTTTTTGCCAAAGCTTTTGGTGATGAAAAAGTTACCAGCCAAAGGCTTTTGAAAGCCTTAGCACAATTTACTGTCATGCTTAAATCATCCAACTCAAAGTATGACAGAGTAATGCGAAATGAAGAACAGTACTATGCAAGAGAACAACGTGGTTATGATTTGTTTAAAACGAATTGTGCTTCATGCCATAAAGAACCTTTGTTTAGCGATGATAAGTTTGAAAAAAATGGGTTAGCATTAGATACTACACTAAATGATATTGGAAGAATAAAAATTACCAATAAAAAAGAAGATTACCTTCGTTTTAAAATACCTACGTTGAGAAATATTCAATTCACATTTCCTTATATGCACGATGGTCGATTTAAAACATTAACTGAAGTAGTTAAACATTATAATTCTTTAGGAAATGATAAAAATTTGTCAAAAGAATTAGTCAAGCCAATGAACTTGTCTGATAATGATAGAGTGGATTTGGTCTTGTTTTTAACGACCTTAACAGATAAGGAATTTTTATTTGATAAGCGATTTAGTTTTCCAAAAGAATAAATTATAAAAACCAACGCAAGAATTATAAATTTCTTGCGTCTAAAAAACCATAGTCTAAATAAACATCCTATGAAAAAATCAATTATTACTCTAATTGTTCTAGCCATTTCGTCTTTACTACAAGCGCAATACAATAATTTAGTTATTCCTGAGGCATTGTATGGTACAAATTTCAATTTAAACATTCACGAGTCAACCAAGCAATTGAGAACGGGTAATCTAACAGTTACAGGTTCAATTAATAATGAAACGTTTTGGGGTCCAACTTTATTTATCAATAAAGGAGATGAAGTACATTTGAATGTTACTAATAATTTGAACGAATCAACAACAGTGCATTGGCATGGTATGCATTTACCAGCTGTTATGGATGGTGGACCACATCAAGTAGTTCCTGCTGGAACTTTATGGCAACCATATTGGACGGTAAAAAATCAAGCTGCTACGTTGTGGTATCATCCGCATTTACATGAGACTACACAAGCCCAAATCACTAAAGGTGTTGGAGGATTTATTATAGTTAAAGATCCTATTGAATCTGCTTTAGCTTTACCAAGAACTTATGGTATAGATGATATAGTCTTAGCTTTAACAAGTAGAAGTTACACTACAGCCAATCAGTTTGAAACGCCACCAACTTCTAATCGTGTATATGGTGATTATATGTTAACTAACGGAACTCCTAACGCTCAGGTGACGTTGCCAAAACAATATGTAAGACTTAGAATTCTCAATGCTGAAATCGAAAGAGGTTACAATTTAGGATTTAGTGATAACCGATCATTTTATATCATCGCTAACGATGGTGGATTATTAAATGCTCCTGTAGCCGTTACTAGAGTAAAATTGATGGTAGGAGAAAGAATTGAAATTATGGTGAATTTAGGTAATGATACTGTAGGATCTTCTTTTGATTTAAAAGCTTATAATTCGGGTCAAACATTAGGTTTTCCTGGAGGTGAACCTAACACAACTGGACAATTTGGAAGTTTGTTAAACAATATTGATTTTAATGTTTTGCATATCAATGTTGCTGCAACTACCGCAAACCCTATAACATCGGTTCCAGCGACGTTAGAAAATAACACTTATTGGACCGCTACAACTCCTGTTAATGTAACAAGAACATTAGCGGTAACGGGCGGACAAGCAGCCACACCTTTTACATTTGACAACACTCCATTTGTACTAACCACTATCAACAAAACAGTTAATTTGAATGATAGTGAAAAATGGACAGTAACCAATAACAATATCTTTGGGCATTCTTTTCATTTACATGATATAGAGTTTAAAATTGTGGCAAGAAATGGAGTAACTACTCAAGTAGGAACCCATGAAAGTGGATGGAAAGACACTTTTTATTTGCCACGAAATGAGTCGGTTACATTTATTGGGAAGTTTGATGATTTTGCTGATTCTGATGTTAATCATCCCTATATGTATCATTGTCACTTTGCTGGACATGAAGATGGCGGTATGATGGGGCAGTTTATTGTAACAACCAGTTTAGCTACGAATCAAAATACAGTTAACACCAACTTTAATTTGTATCCTAATCCGGCTCAAAACAAGTTATACATTAACTTAAGCGATGCTTCAACTGAGATTTATTATTTAACAATATCTACTATAGAAGGAAGAGTAGCGATGATGCTTCCTCAACCAGAGTGGCAAAACGGTATTGATATTTCTTCTTTGTCTACAGGAGTTTATGTAATTCAAATGATGGATAAAAAAACGAAAACTTTAACAGCTAAAAAGTTTATCAAGAAATAAGCAATGAAAAAAACGGTATATATACCTATTCTATTTTTGTTCTTAACTATTACTTTGTTGAGCTTTACTTCTATTACATTTACTTCAGAAACATCTATAAAAAACTTCAGTTTAAAAAATGTAAATAATAAAACGGTTTCACTTTCTGGTTTTAAAAATGCCAAAGGTTTTATGATTGTTTTTACCTGCAATAAATGTCCGATGGCAAAATTCTATTCTGAAAGATTGAATAAGCTAAATTATACATACAAATCAAAAGGAGTTTATTTATTAGCTATTAATTCTATGGACACCTTAGCCTATGCAGAAGAATCATTTAAGTTAATGAAAAAAAAAGCAACTAAAGACAAACTTACCTTTCCCTATTTACAAGATAAATTACAAGTGGTAGCCAAACAATTTAAAGCTACTCACACACCACAAGCTTTTGTGATTTGGAAAAATAATAAAGGACAATTCACTATAAAATATAAAGGTGCTATTGATGATAATGCCGGAGATACCACTAATGCAAAACCATTCCTAGCCAATGCAGTGGAAGAATTATTAAATAACAAACCTGTTTCTGAAAACAATACCGAGTCCTTTGGATGTAGAATATTTTATAGAGGCGAAAAACAAAGTATGTACTAATAATAACTATAAGCATGAGAAAATTAACTATACTATTGATTATGACAGCCAACTGTGCTGTTTTTGCGCAAACAAATCCTGCTATAACTGGATGGTTAATTAATACCACTGGAATTACTGGTCGTCATTATGTTGCGGGCAACTCTACTTCTATTGTGGATGCCGTTCAAGCAAATGTACAAACCGTTCAATACAACGCAACCTATTCCTACATCTCAGCTACTGGAATTCCGGCTTATATTACAGGTCCTTTTCAAGATGGAAATCCTTCCTTAGCGACAGCTCAAAATAAAATTTTTAGAATTCCATTGGCTCCTGTTCAAGGTACCGGAACAGTTGCAACAACTGGAGGAAACATTGGCATTTTTAAAAATGGTGTCGCCTTATTTGATTACCGTGATGGTGTAGCTTGGAATAATACTACTGGTGCTTTATGTGGTGGTCCAGGAAATCCAACTTGTCCTGGTGGACCAGGCACAACCCAGGCTTGGAATAGAGACGCTATACCTGCTGAAAGAGCTGGTTTTGATTGTGCCAAAGCGCATCCTGCTATGGGAAATTATCACCATCACCAAAATCCAAGTGCTTTCAATTTAGATTTGGTTGTTCTTTCTAATGTTTGCAATACGTATCCTGCTGATGGTTTATATGTAATAAATACATCACAACATTCCCCTTTATTAGGATTTGCCTATGATGGTTTCCCAATTTATGGTGCCTATGCTTACACTAATACTGATGGAACTGGAGCAATAACCCGAATGAAATCGAGTTATCAATTACGAACTAATACAACACGAACTAATGGTCCAGTAATCAATCAAGTTGTTGGAACACAAACTTTTTTTAATGGTTATTTCAGAGAAGATTATGAATATGTTGCACATCCGGGTGATGCAACGTATTTAGATTCACATAATGGCAGAATTTGTACTACTCCCGAATATCCAGCCTCTCTATATCCAAACGGAATTTATTGCTATTTTACAACTGTAGATGCCAATCATAATTCGGCTTATCCTTATGTTGTTGGACCTACTTTTTATGGAAACATTACTGTTTCAACTGTAACGACTGTTCCTAGTGGAACAACAACTTTGGCAACTAATTCTATTGGGAATTCTGATTTTAAAGTTACTATTGCGCCAAATCCAGCATCTGAATTTATTGCAATTCAAACTCCAATGGCTGAAAATGATATGGATGTTTATTTGATAAACGAATTGGGACAAATAGTAAAATCTAGTAAAATTTTGCAAGGAAGTACATTAAGCATTATTGAAACAGATACAATTTATAATGGTATTTATTTTGTAAAAGTTACTGATGGGAAAAATGATAAAACAGTAAAAGTTATAATTAATAAGTAAGCACTTTTTTTATAAGTGATATAAAGGTTTAATACATATTAAACCTTTTTTGTTTTAAGCATTATTAATTAAAACCATAATTATGAAAAAAATATACCTACTTATTCTATTAATTTTTATTACTAATTCCTTTTCTCAAACCATTGGATTAATTCAACACGATACTGGTTCGTTAGATAATGGATATGTTTTATTTGCTCCTATAAACAGCACTACAACGTATTTGATTGACAAATGTGGGAAGCAAGTAAAAACTTGGACTAGCACCTATAGACCAGGACAATCAGTTTACATTCTTCCAGATGGAAATTTACTTCGAACTGGAAATGCAAACAATACCACTTTCAATGCTGGAGGAAGAGGTGGAATCATTGAGAAAATTGATTGGAATGGCAATGTAACGTGGAGTTATACCGTATCCGATGCCACAAAATGTCAGCATCACGATATAAAAGCATTGCCCAATGGTAATGTACTCATCATTTCATGGGAAGCTAAAACCAATACACAAGCTATTGCTGCTGGTAGAAATCCTTCTTTAGTACCAACTACTTTGTGGAGCGAGCAAATTATTGAAGTGCAACCCAATGGACTAACTGGTGGAAATATAGTTTGGGAATGGCATCTTTGGGATCATTTGATTCAGGATTATGATAACACTAAACCAAACTTTGGAAGTATTGCTACTAGTCCACAGTTACTAAATCTAAATTTTAATGCAAGTGCTACCGAACCAGATTGGATACATTTAAATTCAATTGATTATAATCCTTCGTTAGACCAAATTTTGATTAGTTCACACAATATGAATGAAATATGGATTATTGACCACAGTACAACAACAGCTCAAGCAGCAAGTCATAGTGGTGGAAATTCAGGAAAAGGTGGTGATTTATTATACCGTTGGGGAAATCCTGCAGCATATAATAACGGAACAACGGCTAATAAAAAACTTTTTGGTCAACACAATGCCAATTGGATTATCACCGGTCTTCCATTTGAAAATCAAATTATGATATACAATAATGGCTTAGCAAGAACAGGAGGAAACTACACAACTGTAGAAATTATAAATCCTCCAGTTGATGGATATAATTATACTAATACGCTACCCTATTTGCCAACTACTACTTCATGGATTTATAATTCGGGCAACCCCAATAGTTATTATGCTCAAAATATTTCAGGCGCGCAACAGTTGTCAAATGGTAATGTTTTGCTTTGCAATGGACCGGCAGGAATGTTTACAGAAGTCAACACAACAGGAACTACAGTTTGGAAATATATAAATCCCATAGCGCAAAGTGGTGTAATGACGCAAGGAACAACACCTACACAAAATTTAGTATTTAGATGTAGTTATTATCCAAATGATTTTAGTGGATTTTCAGGACATGTTTTAACTGCTGGAAACACTATTGAAAACTCTAATACAGTTTCAGCTTCTTGTAGTTTAACATTAGCTACTTCAGTAAATAATCTATCCGATGCTATTAAAGTATATCCAAATCCTGCAAAAGATTACATTATAATTAGTTGGGATAATTTAGGAATTAACTATGCTTCTATTACTTTAATGAATAATTTAGGACAAATTGTTTTTGAAAAATCTATTAATTCAAATAGCAATACCATTTCTGTTAATGAACTAGCGAATGGAATGTATTATCTAAAAATAGATTCTAGTAGCGGTCAACTTATCAAGAAATTGATTATCAAATAAAAAAACTCTACGTAATTGGAGCTTTATAATTATTCTTTAATAAACTTACTACTTGCCGTTCCTTTATCACTAACAATCTTGATAAAATAATTTCCAGTTTTCAATCCTGAAACATCTATCATTTGATTTGGATTAGTAGAAACCTGAATCAATTGTCCAAGTGTATTGAAAATACTTGCCGAACTAATCGTTACCTCTTGTTTGGTTGTAATAGTTAAGCTATTCTTCGCAGGAACCGGAGACAAGATAAATACACTGCCAAACTCAAAGTCCTGCGTTTCTAAAGCAGCTATAGTAGTAGTAAAAGTATTGGTAACTATCGGAAAATTATAATCAAAATAAATATTAGCTGTATTGCTAAAAGTATCTCCCAATACTAATGTTGGTTTTGTTTTTATTTTAAAAACTACATAACCATCGTTGTTTGCATCATCAAAAGGAAGATTGATATTTTCAAAGATAAATTCTACCTGATTGGTATTCCTGATATTCGTAACAAAATTAGCACTGCCACCCAATGGTATTAAACTGCTAATATCAAATTTAGTTAGATCAATCATATCTTTCACAACAATGTTCTCAGCATTGGCGGTTCCTGTATTTTCAAAACGGATTACATAGTGAACATATTTATTAACCATTTCAGGTTCAATAGTAGTTCCCTCAACACAGGTTATATCATTTGGATCATGGGAATTAATAACAATCTGTCTTAAATAATTAGAATTATCAGTCTGATATTCATCTCCGATTAATGGGTAAGCAGTTGCTTCAAATTTTATTAAATCACCAGTAGTAAGTGGAAGACTTTCCATCGGAGTATTTAAATTAAATTTAACTTCAATTTCACGGGTTTCAAAAGGAGCTAACCCAGTATAATTCCAGCTCAACAAACTAAAGTTCTGACTGGCTTGCGTTGGTGTAGCCAAAATAAAATCCATATAATCATCGTCAAAAGAAAAATTTAAATACCCTGAAATAGTAACATTTCCCTTGTTTTTAAACTTGATTTTGTATCTTGAATCAAAACCAGGTCTGGCTGAAGTTAATGGAATAATCCATGTTTCAACATCCTGATGCACATTAGTAGCCGTTAGACAAAAATCTCTGGTAAACGGACTCGGATTAGCCGGAAAATTTGCTGTAATGCTTAAAGGAGATATGCTAAAATAAGTATTGTTTTCAAGAACTGGTGTCAAGGTATACGAACCAGCCTGAACATCATACCTGTAATTCCCTTGACTATCCGGAATAATGGTTCCTGTGTTAGTTCCATTAGTGAAATTAAATTTCAAATTTGGCAAATCTAAATCGCTGATGTCATATCCATTCCCATTAACGTCATATTTGCTATTGCCCTGTATGGTGTAAAAAGTACCTCCGGGTATAAAAGTACAATACGTGTTGACATGACAATTAGTGTAGCCATATTGATTGATTTTAGTTTGCACCGTAGCTATTTGTGCATCATCAGAACAGACATATTGCAAAGCAGTACAATTTGAAAAATTTAAGGTATTTTCATTTTTTCCGTTTTTAATATTCAAATCAATTAACGGGTTATAGTAACAAGTCAAATTATTTAGATAAGGCAAACCGCTCAAATCTAACGACGTAATTTGATTAAAATAACAACTCAACTGTGATATGTCATCAAGATTACTCAAATCCAAAGCTGTTAACTGGTTTACACTACAATCAAGCACCACCATATAAGACAAACCTGATACATTCAACGATTGCAATTGATTATTGCTGCAACTTAAGCTATATAAAACCGGTAAAGCTCCTAAATTCAGTGAAGTAAGATGATTAAAAGAACAGTTAAAGTCGTATAAATTGGGCAGCATACTTACATCAAGCACAGTAAGTAGGTTGTTGTTGCACCTTAACGAACTCAAATTTGTAAAAGCTTCAATCCCTGTCAAATCGTTAATTGAACCATTCGAAACCGATAAATTAGTTACAGCCAGGGCTTCACTAACTTGTATTTCACCATCATCATTCGTATCAACATCATATATATAATTACCTGATGTATCAGACACACTGAGGGACAATAATCTTGCTTTAAAATTAGCATCAGGAATAGTAACTATCTGGGCATTAGAAATAAAAACATTGATTGTAATAAGTAAAAAGAAGTAAAGCTTTTTCATAAATAAAGTTTAATATTCAAATATAAGAAAAATAAGAAACAAAAAAAGCCCCGATTTCTCGTAGCTTTTGAAATTTGTTATTTAAGATTTTGGAATTTATTATCCCATCACCTCTTTAACTTTTTTACCAATTTCAGCAGGAGAATCAACAACGTGTATTCCACATTCTCTCATGATGCGTTTTTTAGCTTCAGCTGTATCATCAGCTCCACCAACAATTGCTCCGGCATGTCCCATTGTTCTTCCTTTTGGTGCAGTTACTCCAGCGATAAAACCAACAACCGGTTTACGGTTACCGTCAGCTTTAATCCATTTGGCAGCATCAGCTTCCAATTGACCACCAATTTCACCAATCATTACTATGCATTTGGTTTCTGAATCATTCATCAATAATTCAACAGCTTCTTTAGTTGTTGTTCCAATGATTGGGTCACCACCAATTCCGATGGCTGTTGTAATTCCCATTCCTTGTTTTACTACTTGATCAGCCGCTTCATAAGTCAATGTTCCCGATTTAGATACAATGCCAACAGTTCCTTTTTTGAAAACGAAACCTGGCATAATACCAACTTTAGCTTCTTCGGGAGTAATAACTCCAGGACAGTTTGGTCCGATTAATCTACAGTCTCTTTCTTTGATATATTCATACGCCTTAATCATATCCGCTACAGGAATACCTTCTGTGATAGCAATAATCACTTTGATTCCCGCATCTGCAGCTTCCATAATAGCATCAGCCGCAAAAGCCGGCGGAACAAAAATAATAGAAGTATCGGCTCCGACTTTTTGAACTGCGTCTTTTACCGTATTGAAAACCGGTTTGTCTAAATGGGTTGAGCCACCTTTTCCGGGTGTAACGCCACCAACGACATTGGTACCATACTCAATCATTTGCTCAGCGTGGAAAGTTCCTTCGCTACCTGTAAATCCCTGAACTATTATTTTTGAATTTTTATTGACTAAAACGCTCATTTAATTGATTTGTTTATTGTGTTTATTTTTCGTGCCTGTCTGCCGACAGGTAGATTGCAAAAGTAGAAAATAGTAATTAGTAATTAGTGATTAGTAATTAGTTTTTTTACTGTTATAATTGGCTCATCTGATAACCTCTGTAAAGCTTGTTGTTTTTTAATTCCCATATAACCATAAAGTGAGCCAACAGCATTTCTTCTCTTGGGTTTTCAATTGTTTTTACATAATGTGAATATCGTATTGAAACAATATTTCCATCTTCAAGAATGTGTGTAATTCTTGCCTTAGAACGAACATATGCTTTGCCTAATTCTGTAGTCAAATCAATTATATCCTGATGCTTCAATTTTAAAAAGCCTTTAGTACTGTGCCATTCCAAAACCACATCGTCGTGCAAAAGCTTAGAAACAGTTTTGCTTTCCAGTAATGCATCCGATTTGTAAAATTCTTGAACGATTTCTTTAGCGCTCATCTTTATTTAAGTTTATTTAAAATTTCTGGTATTCTTTTAACGTTAGCCAACTGCTTCAGTTTCTCTCTTGATTCTTCGATTGGTGTTCCAAAATAACTTTTTCCGCCTTCAACCGATTTGGTTACTCCGGTTTGTCCCATTATAACCGCTTTAGTACCGATAGTAATTCCGCTGGTTGTTCCAACTTGTCCCCACATCGTTACTTCATCTTCAATGATTACGCAACCTGCAATTCCCGTTTGAGAAGCAATCAGACATTTTTTCCCAATTACGGTATCATGTCCAACATGCACTTGGTTATCAATTTTGGTTCCGGCACCAATGGTTGTATCCCCAGTCACGCCTTTATCAATAGTGCACAACGCTCCTATTCCAACATTGTCTTCAATAACAACTCTTCCACCGGAAAGCAATTGATCAAATCCTTCAGGACGTTTTTTATAATAAAAAGCATCAGCTCCTAAAATTGTTCCTGAGTGAATAATCACATTATCTCCAATCACGGTGTTATCATAGACAATTACATTCGCGTGAAGCAAACAATTTTTACCGATTGTAACATTGTGTC
The DNA here is from genome assembly GCF_031381455.1 of Flavobacterium sp. GTDB lineage: Bacteria > Bacteroidota > Bacteroidia > Flavobacteriales > Flavobacteriaceae > Flavobacterium. Next base: position 151,200 of record NZ_JANMXZ010000008.1, read on the forward strand.
CAATAAAACAATTGGGTTGAACAACTGTATTCTCTCCAATAATAGCCAATGGTGAAACACTCGCATTGGAAGCCACAAAAGGACGAAAATGTTTTGTCAACGTATTAAAATCCCTAAAAGGATCATCAGAAATCAACAATGCTTTTCCTTTAGGGCAATCAACTTCTTTGTTAATTAAAACAATGGTCGCTGCCGATTCTAATGCTTTGTCGTAGTACTTTGAATGGTCAACAAAAACAATATCTCCCGGAGTAACCACATGAATTTCGTTCATGCCTTCCACAGGAAAATCATCAGCACCAACATAGTGGCATCCGATGATGGCTGCGATTTCTTTTAAAGTTTGTGTTTTTGGGAATTTCATTTTCTATAGTGTTCAGTCTCAGTCGCAGTATTCAGAGCCACAAAACTGTGACTGTAAACTGTGACCTGTAACTATTCCTTAACGCGTTCCATATAAGAACCGGTAGCCGTGTCAATTTTGATTTTATCGCCTTCATTAATAAACAATGGAACATTTACAGAAGCTCCAGTTTCTACTTTTGCAGGTTTAGTAGCATTTGTTGCTGTGTTCCCTTTTACGCCTGGTTCAGCATAAGTAACTTCTAAAACAATCGAAGCCGGCATATCTACAGAAAGTGGCAAATCAGTTTCAGTATTAATCTGAACCATTACGATTGTTCCTTCTTTTAACAAGTCGGGAGCATCGAGTACTTTTTTATCCAAAGTAATTTGTTCATATGAATCAGTATTCATAAAATGAAACTGATCTCCTTCTGCATATAAATACTGGAAATTTTGTGTTTCTACACGAACTTCTTCAATCTTGTGTCCAGCCGAAAAAGTATTGTCTAATACTTTTCCGTTAGTCAAGCTTCTTAGTTTAGTTCTAACGAAAGCCGGACCTTTTCCTGGTTTAACGTGAAGGAATTCAATAATCTTGTAAATATCGTGATTGAACTTTATGCATAATCCGTTTCTAATATCTGATGTAGATGCCATTTTTAATATTGTTTTTTGTTTTTTGTTTATGATTTATGGTTGGTGGCTTTATTACAGTTAACTTAAAACTATAAACTAAAAACCACAAACTTTTTTATGCTCCAGAGTATCCTTTCATTATTCCTCTTGATGAGTTTCTGATAAAATCTAAAATTTCATCGCGCTCCGGTGAAGCCGACATTTCACCTTCGATAATACCAACAGCCTGTGATGTATTATAATTTTTTTGGTACAGAATTCTATAAATATCCTGAATTTCTCTAATCTTTTCAGAAGTAAATCCTCTTCGTCTTAATCCAACTGAATTAATTCCGACATAAGAAAGTGGCTCTTTTGCTGCTTTAGTATAAGGCGGAACATCTTTACGAACTAAAGAACCTCCGGAAATCATAGCGTGATCACCAATTTGGATAAACTGATGAATGGCAGCTAATCCTCCAATGATAGCATAATTCCCAACGATTACGTGTCCGGCCAAAGCTACACCGTTTACAATAATGGCATTATCACCAATGTGACAATCGTGTGCAATGTGTGCTGTTGCCATGATAAGACAGTTATTTCCAATCTTAGTTTGTCCCGAAGCTATCGTACCACGATTAATCGTAACACACTCTCTAATAGTAACATTATCTCCAATTACTGCAAGTGATTCTTCTCCTCCAAATTTTAAATCTTGTGGTACTGCCGCAATTACGGCTCCAGGAAAGATGTTGCAATTTTTTCCAATTCGAGCGCCTTCCATAATGGTAACATTGGAACCAATCCAAGTCCCATCACCAATAACTACATTATTGTGAATAGTTGTAAAAGGTTCAATCACTACATTTTTGGCTATTTTTGCACCAGGATGTACATATGCTAACGGTTGATTCATATCTTATTGTTTTTTAGCAATTTGTGCCATTAATTCTGCTTCGGCTACTAATTTTCCATTAGCGTAAGCTTTAGCCTGCATGTGACAAATTCCTCTTCTTATAGGGGTTATTAAATCACATTTAAATATCAAAGTATCACCTGGTAATACTTTATGTTTGAATTTTACATTATCAATTTTCATAAAGAATGTCAAATAATTTTCAGGATCTGGAACAGTACTCAATACTAATATTCCTCCAGTTTGCGCCATGGCTTCTACAATGATTACCCCTGGCATAACTGGTGCCTCAGGAAAATGTCCAACAAAAAAGCCTTCGTTCATGGTAACATTTTTCATTCCAACCACATGACTATCTGACATTTCAATGATTCTGTCTACAAATAAAAAAGGAGGTCTGTGCGGAAGAATACTCATAATCTTATGAATATCCATTAATGGTTCCAAATTCAAATCATAAACAGGTACTTGATTGCGTTGTTCTATTTTAATCATTTTGGACAATTTCTTTGCGAACTGAGTGTTTACAAAATGTCCGGGTTTATTAGCAATTACTTTTCCTTTAATTCGCATGCCAACTAAAGCTAAATCACCTATAACATCAAGCAACTTGTGACGTGCAGCTTCGTTTGGATAATGCAAAGTCAGGTTATCCAAAATCCCATTTGGTTTAACCGAAATAGAATCTTTTCCAAAAGCAATTTTAAGATTCTCTATGGTTTTCGGTGAAATTTCTTTATCCACATAAACGATTGCGTTATTCAAATCGCCACCTTTTATCAAACCATTATCCAATAAAGTTTCTAATTCGTGAAGGAAACTAAACGTTCTAGCATCAGCAATCTCAGATTTAAATTCTGAAATGTTTTTCATGGTAGCATTTTGAGTTCCCAAAACTTTAGTGCCAAAGTCTACCATTGTAGTTACTTGATATTCATCGGATGGCATAAGAAGAATTTCACTTCCTGTGGTTTCATCTGTAAAAGAAATTACTTCTTTCACAACATAATAAAGACGTTCTGAATCTTGCTCAACAACTCCTGCTTTTTCTATTGCTTCAACAAAAAACTTAGAAGAACCATCCATAATTGGAGGCTCTGATTCATTTAGTTCTATAATTACGTTATCAACATCACAACCCACAAAAGCAGCCAGAACATGTTCTGAAGTTTGGATTTTAACTCCCAATTTTTCAAGGTTAGTGCCACGCTGTGTATTTACCACATAATTGGCATCAGCTTCAATGACCGGAGAACCTTCCAAATCTACTCTGACAAAGGTAAAACCATTATTTACAGGCGCGGGTTTGAAAGTCATTTTTACTTCCTTTCCAGTATGAAGTCCAACACCAGTAAGAGAAATTTCGTTCTGGATGGTCTTTTGTTTAACCATGGTAAGCTATTTAATTAGTACTATTATTTTTTTTCAATTCTTCTATATCGGCAACAATCTTTGGCAAATTTCTAAAATGAACATACGATTTACTGTAATCAGCATATCCAAAAGACGGACTGCCTTGCAATACTTCGCCATCCGCTACATTTTTCCCAACACCCGATTGTGCCTGAATGCGAACATTATTTCCAATGGTGATATGACCTGCAATACCAACTTGACCGCCAATAAGACAATTGCTGCCAATTTTAGTTGAACCCGCAATACCTGTTTGTGCTGCAATAACAGTATTCTCTCCTATTTCAACATTATGGGCAACCTGAATATGATTGTCCAATTTTACTCCTTTACGGATTAATGTTATTCCTAAAGTTGCTCTGTCGATAGTAGTGTTTGCTCCTATTTCAACATCATCTTCAATGATTACGTTACCAATTTGAGGAATTTTACTAAACGTTCCATCTTCTGTTGGCGCAAAACCAAAACCATCCGAACCTACAACACATCCGGAATGAAAGTTACAATTATTTCCTATTTCAGTTTCAGAATATATTTTTACGCCGGCAAAAAAGATACAGTTATCGCCAATAGTCACGTTATCGCCAATAAAACAATTTGGGTATATCTTTACATTGTTGCCAATAGTTACGTTTTTTCCAATATAACTAAAGCTTCCCAAATAAAGTTGTTTCCCATAAGTTACATTCTCTGAAATCACTGATGGCAGTTCAATGCCTGATTTCATTAACTTTACTTGGTTGTAATATTCTAACAATTTTGAAAAAGACTGATAAGCATCTTCCACCTTAATCAAAGTGGTAGTCAGCTCATTTTCAGGAACAAAGTCGTTATTAACAATGGTAATAGTAGCTGCGGTAGTGTATATAAAATTAACATACTTCGGGTTAGCTAAAAACGTTAGCGAACCTGCAGTTCCTTCTTCTATCTTGGCTAACTTAAAAACTTCTGCGTCAGGGTTGCCTACCACTTCGCCTTCAAGAATTCCCGCTATTTGAGCTGCTGTAAATTTCATCTTATGTTACTTTACTTTTTAAAGGCATAAGATGGAACTCAACAACAAAGTGATGTGATTCATTGAAAATATGTGCAGTTCGTTTCATTGCAACAAAAGTATAAAAAAATCAATTTTAAAGGTAGTTTTCGTCAAGTAGTTTTGGAAAACATATAAAATACTTGGTAACCGGTTTTGATAGCGCTTTTAAATTCAATTGGTCAGAAGCTTCAACAACATCTTCAATGGTTTTGTCTTTCTTCAAAATTCTAATTGGTTCTGCATCTTTACTGTAAGCTTGGTTTTTAATTTTTCCTTTAAAGATAAAATACTTGGCTTCTTGTTCGGTGATATTGTGTTCTTTTGCAAAACGTGTAGTCATTTCAACTAATACTTCTTTTGGAAATTTTTCGCTGTTAAGTTTTATTTTTGATAAGTCTCTGTTGATAATCATTTTGCTCAAACTGCTCAGGATAAAATCATCGTGATATTGCCAGTTTTTTAATGCGCTAATAATATCAAAATCATCTAGTTGTGCAAAGCTATCTAAATTAGTATTGGAAAAATTATCGAGTGTTATTTTGTGTTCCATAAAATGCTTCAAAGGTTTGCTGCATTCTATGTCAATACCTTTATGAAGAAGCTCTTTAGCTCTTTTTAGTGAATTGGTCAAAGTCAGTTCGGCAACTAAACTTGTTTTATGCAAATAGGCTTGCCAATACATCAATCGTCTTGCCATCAGGAACTTTTCGATAGAATAAATTCCTTTTTCTTCCATAACCAAAAAATCATCCGCCACGTTTAACATCTGAATTAATCGGTCTGAATTGATATTTCCTTCGGCAACGCCCGAATAAAAACTATCGCGCTTCAAATAGTCCATTCTGTCCATATCCAATTGACTTGAAATCAACTGTAACATGAATTTTCTATGGTATTCTCCTTTAAAAATCTGAATAGCCAAACTTAATTGTCCGTTAAACTCTTCGTTAAGTTTATTCATAAACAATAATGAAATTTCTTCATGATGGACTTCGACGATGCTGTGTTCCAAAGTATGTGAAAAGGGTCCATGCCCAATATCGTGCAAAAGTATCGCGATGAATAAGGCATTCTCTTCTTCTTTAGTAATCAAAACTTCTTTTGAGCGCAATACCTCAACCGCTTTTTGCATCATGTGCATAGCGCCAATTGCGTGATGAAAACGAGTGTGATGCGCTCCGGGATAAACCAAATAAGACAAACCCATTTGAGTTATACGACGCAAACGCTGAAAATAAGGATGCTGAATTAAATCATAAATCAACGTATTTGGAATGGTGATAAAACCATAAATTGGGTCGTTGAATATTTTAAGTTTATTAGTGTTGCTCACAAATTTGTTATTTTTTTTAACCACATAGAAACATAGTTTTTTTTTATTTTTGAAGTTCGTTTCACTCTTTTAAAGAAAATCAGAGCTATGCGAATCCAAGACCCGAGCGATAGCGAACTGGCGAAGCAATTGGACTTTACAACTTTTTTTGTCTATGTATCTATGGGGTTAAATTTTATATTAATACACTCTACGTGTTTGATTTTAGTAAAGATATAAATTTATACCAAAGCTTTGAAATAGTCTTTCAATAGTTTATCATTCTCTCGAGTTGGAGTGAAAACTTCCAATATCATTGGTCTGTCATTTTGATTATACAATTTTGACAATCCTTTTTTTAACGAATTATCATCACTTGCAATTGCATAATCTAACTGATACATTTTTGCTAAATGTTCTGCGGTTAAGCAATGAGAAGTTTCAAAATACCTGTTGAATGTTTCTGTTTCATGATGTCCTGGTAATATTCTAAAGATACCGCCTCCACCATTATTAATCAAAATGATTTTAAAATTCTTTGGAATGTAATTATTCCAAAGCGCATTACTATCATACAAAAAACCTACATCTCCGGTAACTAAAACCGTTGGTTTTTTACTTCCAACTGCAGCGCCAATAGCGGTCGAAGTGCTGCCATCTATTCCACTTGTGCCTCTATTACAAAATACTTCAATCGATTTATCAATATCAAATAACTGTGCATACCGAATAGCCGAGCTGTTACTAATTTGCAATTGGATTTCTGCTGGCAAGGTTGATAAAATACTTTCAAATGCTTTTAAATCACAAAACGGAACTTTAGAAAGATATTCAGTATGTTTTACTTTTCGCTGTATATGAATGGTTTCAAAAGTAGCTTTATAATGGCTTCCTATATCTTTTACAAAAGGCAAAAATTGTTTAAAAAACTGATTCGGTTCTACTTTAAAATGCTTAGTAAGAATACCAAATGTGTCATAAGCACGATGCTCATCAATATGCCAATGATGTCTTGGTTTGTATTTTCTTAAGAAAGCTTTCACTCGTTTAGAAACTATCATTCCACCAAACGTGACAAGTATTCTTGGTTGCAAGATCAAAAAGTCAGCGTTAGAAAACGGTGTGATAAGTGTGTCTATAGTATTGATAAAACTTGGATGGTGAAGGTTCGAAGTTGTTTCGGTCATCACTACTACTGATGGCAACGAAGCTAATTTTTCTAACCATTCCTCCTCAACTGAATTAGGAAAACATTCGCCAACTAAAATCAAAATTTTTGTGGTATAATTCCATAATGTTGTATAAGCAATAATATCATCTACACTCACTAATGAATGAGTAATATTTAATCCTGTTACACTAAAATCGACCGAAAGTTTATTTGTTGTTTCGTATAAGGGTTCCTCAAAAGGAACGTTGATATGCACCGGACCTTTTCGGGCAATGGCAACATTGATGGCTTCATTGATAAAAACATCATTTTCTTCTGAAGCTTCTTCAGTTAGATTGGCATTGTATAACGAATGATTTATAAAAACATTTTCCTGACGTATGGTTTGTCCATCGCCAATATCAATTTTTTCAAAAGGCCTGTCGGCCGAAATAACAATAAATGGAATCTGACTGTAAAACGCTTCAGCCAAAGCCGGATAATAATTCAGCAATGCCGAGCCGGAAGTACAAACCACAGCAACAGGCTTTTTTGTTTGTTGGGCGATTCCTAATGCAAAAAAAGCAGCACAACGTTCATCTGCAATGCTATAGCAAGCAAACTTTGGATTATTGGTAAATCCTATTGTTAGTGGTGCGTTTCTAGAACCTGGGGAAATAATTATATCATGAACTCCTTTGGCATGACATATTTCAATAATGCTTTGTGCTAAAGGTATTTTAGGGTAAATCATTGTTGTTTTTTAATGGAAACAAAGATACAAATTGTATCTCTTTTTTAATACTGTAATTTGTTTTCTTACATTTACAACTACCTTTTTGCATATGGAAATAAAAATCAGACCTTATCAAAGCATTGATGCCGAAACCATCGTTGCTATTCTTAATTATTATATTGCTAACTCAACGGCATTGTATGATTATGAATTGCGGACATTAGAACAGCAACAATCTATTTTTGAGGAGAAACTTACCAAAGGATTTCCCGTAATTGTGGCAACAATAGATGAACGTGTCGTAGGTTTTGGCTATTACAGTGAGTTTCGCTTTCGCGAAGCGTATAAATTTACAGTAGAACATTCTGTTTATGTAATGCCAAACGAACATGGAAAAGGCATTGGAAAAGTGATATTGCAAAACTTAATTGATTTGGCAAAAACGCAAAAATTGCATACCATGATTGCAGTCATTGATCATGAAAATCAAAGCAGTGTTGCTTTTCATGAGCAGTTTGGCTTTGCTACGGTTGGAATTATTAAAGAAAGTGGTTTTAAGTTTGAGCGATGGTTGCACAGTGTAATTATGCAATTGATATTGAAATAAATACCTATGGTAAAATTAACAAGCGATGGTATTAAATTGTAATTTTAAAATTTTAATTCTTATAATAAGTTATGAAAAGAAGGAACTTTATAGCCAATACAGCACTTGCTGCTGTTGGAATTGCTACACTTGCAACATCTTGCAATACTAAATCTGATACTCCAAAACCGGAAAACAATGATGCTTCAACTGAAGATGATTTTGAATTAAATGAAATCACTATCTCAGAACTTCAGGAAAAAATGAAGTCGGGAAAATACTCTTCTGAACAAATCACAAAACTATATTTAGACAGAATTGAAGCCATAGATAAAAATGGACCCAAATTAAATTCGGTTATTGAACTAAATCCGGAAGCTATAGCTATCGCCAAAGCAATGGATAAGGAACGGAAGGAAGGCAAAATCAGAGGAAATCTTCACGGTATTCCAATACTAATTAAAGATAATATTGACACAGCAGATAAAATGATGACGACGGCCGGTTCTTTGGCCTTAGTTGGCAATATCGCATCAAACGATGCTTTTATTGTGAAAAAGTTACGAGAAGCCGGAGCAGTATTGCTAGGAAAAACCAACCTAAGTGAATGGGCAAACTTTCGTTCCAGTTCCTCATGCTCAGGTTGGAGCAGTCGCGGTGGACAAACCAAAAACCCTTATATCCTTGATCATTCGCCTTGTGGTTCCAGTGCTGGGTCAGGTTCTGCCGTTGCTGCGAATCTGTGCGTTGTTGCCGTTGGAACAGAAACAGATGGTTCCATTGTTTGTCCGGCATCCGTAAATGGAACAGTAGGTATAAAACCAACCGTTGGACTATTAAGTCGTTCGGGCATTATCCCAATTTCGCATACACAAGATACTGCTGGTCCATTAGCAAGAACGGTAACAGATGCAACTATTCTTTTAGAATCAATGATTGGTGTTGATGATGCTGATTTGATAACTAAAGAAAGTAATGGAAAATCAACTGGGAAATACACTCACTATTTAAAAGCTGATGGATTAAAAGGAAAAAGAATTGGTATAGAGAAAAAGAAATACACCAACCCGCTTTTAAACGAACTGTTAGAGAAAGCTATTACCATCATGAAACAACAAGGCGCTACTATCGTTGAAATAGAATACCTTGATAAAATTAATGCGAATGGAGATGCGGAATTTGAGGTTATGCAATATGAATTTAAATATGGTGTGAACAAATATTTATCAACTTCTAATTCCAATATGAAGTCACTTGAAGACGTTATTGCTTTTAATAAAAAAAACGAAGCTAAAGCAATGCCAACTTTCAAACAGGAAACGCTTGAAATGAGTTTGAAAAAAGGAGGATTGGAAACTGCAGCATATGTAAATGCTTTAGCAAAAAGTCATAACGATGTAAAAAATATGATTGACAAAGTCATAAAAGAAAATAAACTTGACGCTATTTCGGGATTAACCATGGGTCCAGCCTGCAGCATTGACATCATTTACGGTGATCGATGGGGAGATGTTTTTCTAACTGCTCCCGCGGCTATGAGTGGCTATCCACACGTTACTGTTACTTGTGGAAAAGTTTATGAATTACCTGTCGGTCTTTCGTTTTTTAGTGGTGCCTACCAAGAAGGGGAAATAATAAGTCACGCTTATGCCTATGAACAAGCCTCTAAAAACAGAATGAAACCTGAGTTTAAAAAGGCATTTTTAGACTAATAAAAAAAACCTGATGGGTAATCATCAGGTTTTATTTTTTTTATGAATTGGGTTAAATTATATCTATTCCGTTTTCTTCCAGTATTCCTAAAAGATAACTGCTTTGTCTCGGATTGTATTTTTCGATTCCGCTTTGATACCATTTTGAAATAACATCAATTTGGAAAGCAGTATAATCGTCATCGTTTATACTAATTCCAAGCATTCCGGCTAAAAGAAAATCTTCTAAAACTTTGTTGGTAACGATTAGTTTGGGAATCCCGTAAGCAACTTTACCATTCATTCGTTCATAATCTAATCTTCCTTGATTAAATCCAAAAACATAAGCATCGTTTTGATTTTCTTTTATTTTTAAATATGGATTTAAACCGTTTGAAAAACCTTGTATATAATCTTGTCTGTATACTGGGCTGAATATATTCTTCATAAGTAGAGAAGTGTTGTGGTATTGAAACTCTATCCAAATTTATAAAGAATAATATAGTAATTATCTAAAAATCGTTTAAAGGAAAAAAAACTCTTCAAATCACAACATAAGTGACGATAGTCGATAAAATAAAAGCAAAAAACCTGATGAAATTCATCAGGCTCATTATCTTAAAAATAATTTTTAGTTACTATTTCCCATTAATCCAACCTACGATTGCGGCGTCAGTAGGCAATACTCTTGGAGATAACACTTTTACTAATTCTCCTTGTTCGTTGATTAAATATTTTTGGAAGTTCCATTCTACTTCACTGTCTTGTAAACCATTTTTACTTTTTTGTGTCAAGAACTTATAGACATTGTCCATGTCATTCCCTTTAACAGAAATTTTACTCATCATTGGAAATGTAACGCCATAATTCATTTCACAGAATTTGGCAATTTGCTCATTACTTCCCGGTTCTTGTTTTCCGAAATTATTAGCAGGGAAACCCACTATAACGAAATTAAGGTCTTTGTACTTTTTATAAATAGCTTCCAAATCTTTGTACTGTGGTGTTAGTCCACATTCTGAAGCTGTATTAACAATCAAGATTTTTTTTCCTTTTAACGATGCAAAATCAAAGTCTTCTCCATATAAATCTTTTACTTTAAATTGATAAATTGTCTCTGTCGAAATAGCTTCTTGTGTGTCCATTGTTTTATTGTTTGTTTTGTTATTCTGTGCCTGATTTTGACAACTGCACAGCAGCACTATGCTGCAGATTAATAGTAGAGACTTCCTCATAACTTTAAATTTTTTATAAAATTAGACAATATTTTTAAAGGTGGTGTTATACAATTCCTAAAGTTTTCGTAAGATTAAAAAAAGCTCAGTGATGTAAGTATCACTGAGCTTCCAACAAACGTAATAAAAAATTAATTTAAAAATTAAATTCCTATCACAACCAAAACAAAACATTATCGTATTAGAATTTATAAACGATTTTACTTTTAATAAATAAAGGCGTTCCTGGTGTAAAGTGAATTTCAGTAACCGACTGACTCTCATTCTGTAATCTGGATTCAGTGGCAAACTGAGTTTCATTCCATTTTGTATTAAAGATATTTTCTATGGCTATTCCAAAAGTGAAATTCTTGTAATCGTAGTTCACATTTAAATCAGAAATAAAATACCCTTTAGCTATAATCGAATTATCCTCATTAGCAGGACGATTTTTTAAATAACGATATCGAATTCCGCCTGAAAATCCTTTTAATTTATTGACACTAATGCCTCCTGTAGAAGTAAAATCTGGTGCTAAAGGAATATAATCCTGCGCTGATGGTTCATCAATACTTCTTCCATGTGTGTAATTAATATCGGTATCAAAAAACAACCAATCGGTCAATTGATAACGCAATCCCAAGTCAAAACCAATTCGTTTGGTTTTACCACTTGGTTCAACAATTCCGGCATCGCCAACATAGACGAACTCTTGTTCTAAATACAAATACCACAAAGCGGCGTTGAGAACCAATTTTGGAAAAGGTTTGAAAATTGTACCTAAATCAGTTCCAATAGCTGTTGGTAAAATCTTCTCGCCAGTTTGAGCAACCACAACTCTTGTATCGTTAGAGTGAAAACCAAAACCTGATTTCAAATACAATTGCAAGTTATTATTTGCCGAATAAATAAAATTAAGTTTTGGGGAAAATTTTACTTTATTCTGGCTTTGCGTTACAAAAGTTGGTGCCAATTTATCTTGATAATTAAATTTGAAATAATCAAATCGAAGGGCTGGATTTATTTTTAATTTTCCAAAAGTATATTCAGCATTGATATAAGAAAAAATATTTGTTTCATCAATATCACCTAATTTCAAAGTTTGCAAGGTCGTATATCTTCCAAGTGTATGAGATAGTTCGGTATCTTTTGTAGCATCTGCTCTAAAACCAAAACCAACTTGGTACAAGGAATTTGAATACTTTTTGTTTAATTCCGTATACAAACCATAAATGTCTCGATTTTCCTTTTGACGTATTTGATCACCATTAATTGGATCTTCCAAAAAGAAGGTGAAATTAGAATACAACTCAAAATTATAATTAGAATAAAACGCATTAGACTTAATATAAGTACTTTCATTTATTGGTTTTGTCAAGGCTACATTAATATTAGTTCTTGATGTGTTTCCGCCTTCGGTATCATCAACAGCGCCAAATCTGGAGATTGCTCCACTGTCAACCAATCTTTGAGGTATTTGTCCAGATGCGTTCCATTTACTGGTAAATCGTGATACAATTATTGAAAGTTTACTGTTATCAGTTAAAATACTTGTGTATTTTCCAAATAAATTTAATCTTGAGAACTCTTGAGGCGAATCGAATGGACCATCTGTCAGAATGTATTCTGTTGTTAAATAGGCATTTTGTTTTTTGTTTTTCTCCAAAAGATCAAAAACACCAACAGTTCTAAACGTATTAAATTGTCCTAATTCAGCACTTATACTACTCTTATCAACTCTATCTTTGGTTTGAAATGCTACATAACCAGCAGTCGCAAAATCACCTTTGTTAGCATAATAGGTTCCTTTTCCAAAGTCAATTTTATCAACCGTTTCCGGAATCACAAAATGCAAATCTGCATAGCCTTGACCATGTGCGTGAGACACCATATTTACAGGCATTCCATCAACCGATATGGCAATGTCTGTTCCGTGGTCAATATCAAAACCACGAAGAAAAATTTGTTCTGCTTTTCCTCCACCTGCATGTTGTCCGATGAATAAGCCAGGCACTTTTCGCAAAATCTCTTGAGAAGAATTTACAGGTGTTGTTTGCAAATCTATTTTTGAAATTACATTCATCGCATTCATTTTTGGTTGTATAACCACCTGATCCAGTTTATAAATGTCGTTTTCTAAAACAACAGTAAAATCATTAGATTGAAAACTATAATCGGCTTTTTTAAATCCTAAAGCTGAGATTCTCAACACATCACCTTGGTTTGTTTTATCAATACTAAAAGCACCAAACTCATTGCTATGAGCATGACTTTGAGAATTAGTGTTTATGACATAAGCATTCTCAATTGGATTTCCAATACTGTCATTTACAATTCCTCTTTTTATTTGACTATGAAGACATGTAGAGAAAATTGTTAACACATATGTTAAACACCATTTCATTACAAGCTGATAATTTTTCTTTCCAAGTTTGGACCTAATTCAAAAGTGCTTTTTAGTAACTCTTCTTTTATTGGCCAAACTTTGTCTAGTTTATTGTTGGCTTTATAAATTGTAGCTAAATGATAATTTAATTTAGGCTCGAAAGATTTCCCTTCAACATACTTTTGTGCAATCTCGAGTGCTTTTTGTTTGTCGCCCAAATTGTAATATGACCAAGCTAATAAATCATAAGAAACGGGAGTTGGTCTGTGCTCTACTTCTACTTTCGCAATTTCTAATGCTTTTAAACTAGTGCTTTTTTCTTGGGCAAAAAGGATAACATTATAACTATTGTACATGGCACCATAATTCTCGTTTTCAAGCATTGACATGTATTTATTTATGTTTTCATATTTTGATGTTCTATCGTTTTCATACTCTGCAATTTGAGCTTTCAACAAATAGAAATCAGGAGAATTATGCTTTTTGGAAACTACATCTATAATTCGTTTGGCTTCTTTCGTGTCTTTTTCATAAGAGAATGCAATCCAAGCAATTCCTTTAAGTGCATAACTATTATTTGGATCAAGGTCCAATGTTTTTAGATAGTATTCATATGATTTTTGAATGTTTCCTGCATGTCCATTGAAATCACCAAGGTTAGAATATACCCATGTTTTTAAGTATTTATTATCATAGGTTTCGGCGATTTTTTTAGCTTTTTCCATAAAAACTAAGGTTGTCTTCAAGTCGCCTTTATGGTCATTCCATTTGGCTATCCTAATTAGATAATCAAAATCATTTTTGTCGTTAAGTTGCAGTAAATTCGATTCCGCTTCGGCATAATTCCCCAATTCCATTTGGACATCAAAAAGCAATTTGTTGGTTTCTTTTAAACCTTCACCAATAGCTTTTGCTTTATTAGCTAATTCCAACGCTTCTTTAAAGCGGTGTTGTGAAATATAATTTCTGGCCAAAGCCCGAATGGTTCCAACACTTGAATACTTATACGTTTCGTTTGATTTTACTAATAAGGTTTCTGCCTTTTTTAAATAATCGATGTTTGCTGTTATCTCAAATAATTTAGAATAATTGGAAGCCAGAACTCCTAAATAACTAATTTGGTTTGGAGCTTTATCATATTTTTTTTGCCAAAAGTCAATTTCTTTTTTCGCAAAAGTCAAAGATTGATTTCTGCTATTGCTCAAATATTTATTGTAGTCGTTTGCGTTTGTAATTTTCTCAGATTGTTTGTCACAGCTTGACACTGATAATCCAAAAAGAATTAGTACTGGTAAGTAGTTAATTATTTTCATTTTTGTTTTGTTTTAGTTTGTTGAAAAAAGAGCGCAAAACGAATTGCGCTCTAAATAAATATATTACCAAGCCGAAGCTAAATAAGGAAATGAGGTCAAAAAAGGTTTGTCATTTGAACTAACATTATCAGAGGTTAATCCTGGGTTTGAAGCACCAGTTGGACCACCAAAAATCAATAATAATTCTACATCAATAACGTCATCTGCCAAAGCTCTTCCAGTTAATACGTTAGTACCATCGAAGAAAGTGGTTGTTCCTGTTGTTTTTACATTCAATACATCAGTAGATAACAAACCTGTTAATTGAGCAGCTGTTTGTCCTAATGCATTGGTAGTATAACCTGCATTTAAAGCTAACAATCTTGATTGAAAAACACCTTGATATGCAGCTCCCATTTGTGATGGAATAGCTTCGTTAAAAGCATCTTTTGGCGCTCCAGAAGCAATAAAAACTGTGTTTATTGCCGGTCTAGCCATTTGATCTTGTTGAACATAGCTACCTTCAAAACTTGGTGTTGATGCGCTATCATCACTACAACTCACTAGCATTGATGTTACACCAATTAGTGACAATGCTATTATTTTTAATTTACTTGTTTTCATTTTTTATATTTTAATGGATTAATTATTGTTTTTGTTTAGTTTCTGCCCAAATATTAATTGTTGAAGATGAACCCAACATTGATTTTGGTAATTCTATTATTGTTGACAATACATTTGTTCCTGCAAAAGTGTCAGTTCCAGGGTTATTAAATCCTGTTGCTGTTCCCATCAAAATAGATTTGAATTGTCCTAAATCAAAAAAGAAAGGATCATCTCTTGGTCCGGCAAAAAACTTCATGCCATTTTGGGTTGCAGTAATTGGTGCACTTCCGTATTGAGAAATTTCAACACTACCTGCAGTCGCAGTCGTTTTTACAGTACTTGTCGTTCCTGTAGTTCCTGGCGCAACTGGCCCGAAGAAATACATCTTGTTGTTTTTTCTAATGGCTTGAATAACCAAATCTTCTACATTATCTCCATTGTTATCAATGTTGATTTCTGTTAAAACATTTTCGCTAAATGCTGCCGTAGCTGTAGCACTTGGAGAAAGTAATCCTTGTGTGTTTACAACAAAGACCATGTTGTTAGTGTCATGCCCTTGAAAAGCATACACATCTGTAATGTCATTCGCATTACCTGTTACAGCTGGAGCATCTGCGTGATCCGCTGCCATAAAAACTAGACCTGAAATCGCTACTAGCGACAGACCTACATAAAGTTTTGTTTTTTTCATTTTAATTAAATTTTTAATATTTATAATTACAGTTACGATTTCGGAAAGTGTTTGGTTTTTTTAAATAAGTATTTTATTATTATTTTTTATCAAACCCTTTTAAATCAGTGTGTTTTAAATTAATTTTTATTTTGAACTATGTTGTTATCTTAATATATAGTTGGAAAGTTTTTAAATCTATTTTGTATATGACTTTAAAAAAAATAGTATTTATAAAAAAAACAGAGCACATAAAATAATTTACATACTCTGTTTTCCATAAATATAAAAAATTACCAAGCCGAAGCTAAGTAGGGAAATGAAGATGAAAATGTTTTATCATTTGCACCAACATTATCAGAAGTTAAACCAGAATTTGAAGCACCAGTTGGACCACCAAAAATCAATAATAATTCAACATCAATGACATCATCTGCCAAAGCTCTTCCTGTCAACACATTAGTACCATCAAAGAAAGTAGTCGGTGCTGTTTTACTAACATTCAAAACATCTGTTGCTAAAACTCCTGTAAATTGATTAGCAGTCAAACCCAATGCATTTGTGGTGTAACCCGGATTTAAAGCTAACAATCTTGATTGGAAAATAGATTGATACGCTGATCCCATTTGTGATGGAATAGCTGCATTGAAGGCATCTTTTGGTGCTCCCGAAGCTATAAATACTGTGTTTATTGCTGGTCGGGCCATTTGATCTTTTTGTACAAAAGTCCCAGCGAAATTAATTCCGTATGGTCCAAAACCTCCACTTTTAGCATTGTTTGATGTTATGTTTTCATCATTACTACAGCCAACAAATAAGGCAGAAGTAAACATTAAACCCAAAACAATTTTTGTTATTTTATTTGTTTTCATGATTTTTAAATATTTAAGTTAGTTACAGTTTACTTTTGGTTTCAGCCCAAATATTGATTGAAGAAGAAGACCCTAATGAAGATTTAGGAACTTCTACTACTATAGATAGTACATTAGTTCCGGCAAATGTGTCAGTTCCTGGATTGTTAAATCCGGAAGCAGTTCCCATCAAGATGGCTTTGAATTGACCTAAATCAAAAAAGAAAGGATCGTCTCTTGGCCCAGCAAAGAATTTCATCCCATTTTGTTGCGCAGTAATGGCTGATTCTCCATATTTAGAAATTTCAACGCTTCCTGCTGTTGCGGTTGTTTTAACTGTGCTAGTTGTTCCGGTAGTGTTAGGCGCAACTGGACCAAAGAAATACATCTTATCGTTTTTTCTAATCGCTTGAATCACTAAATCTTCCACATTGTCACCATTGTTATCAATGTTGATTTCTGTTAAAACATTTTCGCTAAATGTTGCCGTAGCTGTTGCTCCTGGAGATAATAACCCTTGAGTGTTTACTACAAATACCATGTTGTTAGTGTCTTGCCCTTGAAAGGCGTACACATCTGTAATGTCTGAAGCATTACCAGTTACTGCAGGCGCATCGGCGTGATCTGCAGCAATAAAAATTAGACCTGAAATCGCCACCAGCGACAGACCTAAAAGTAATTTTGTTTTTTTCATTATGTTATAATTTTGACGTTAATACAAGCATGTACGTGAGAAGATTTCTTTTGGTTTTAAAAAATGTTAAAAAATTGCTAAACATTAAATTTTTTGTTTTAAAAAAAAGTTTTCTATTTTTACAATAAATAATTTTAAGCGCTATGACACAAGAAGAATTATTACCCCTATTATTAAGAAAGGAAGAAAGGGCATTTACGCAGTTGTATGACATGTATTCCAAAAGTCTTTTCAGTATCATTACTAATTTGATTAAAGACCGGGAAGAAGCTGAAGATGTGCTTCAAGAAGTCTTTGTCAAAATTTGGAAAAACATCGATACTTATAATCAAAGTAAAGGACGTTTGTATACTTGGATGCTTAATATCACCAGAAATACAGCTATTGACAAACTGCGTTCTAAAGGTTATAATAACAGTCAAAAAAACCTATCTTCTGATAATTTCGTACATCTGCTGGATGACAGTAATAAATTGACGAATAAAATAGATAGTATTGGAGTAAGAGAGTT
This sequence comes from Flavobacterium sp., assembly GCF_031381455.1. Lineage (GTDB taxonomy): Bacteria > Bacteroidota > Bacteroidia > Flavobacteriales > Flavobacteriaceae > Flavobacterium. Next base: position 169,227 of record NZ_JANMXZ010000008.1, read on the forward strand.
TGTAAATAAACTAAAACCAAAATGTATTCAGTTAATCGACTTATTGTTCTTCAAAGGATTCACTCAACAGGAAGCATCGGATGAATTAGCTATTCCGTTAGGTACTGTTAAGACCCAAAATCGCACGTGTATGAATGACCTACGAAATTTTTTAAAAGTATAAATGGAAACTAAAGAGTATATTGAATCAGGAATTTTGGAACTCTATGTTTATGGTTTGTTAAACGAATCAGAAAACGATGAAGTTACCGCTATGGCTTTCAAACATTCAGAAGTTAAAGAAGAAATTGTATCTATTGAAAAGGCAATTATTAACCTTTCTAGCAGTTTTTCTCCTTTTATTTCTCATAGTCAGTTTGAAAAAATAAAAGCACAACTTGAACTGAAACACAGTAAAGTTGTAACGATGAAATCACGAAGCAATACATCAACCTACATTGGCTGGGCTGCTTCTGTTGCATTGTTGATTGGTATTGGTTTTCAATATTCAAAACTGAATGACAGTAAAGAAGAAATTGAAACCACTAAAAAAGAGAAAGAATATCTGCAAAAAACTGTAGTAGTCTTAGAAACGAAAAACAAAGAAACAGAAACTGTTTTAAATGTCATTCGAGATGAAACCAATACTGTTATTGCGCTTGGCGGACAAGCAGTAGCACCAACAGCCAAAGCAAAAATCTACTGGAATAAACAAACTCAAGTGGTTTATGTAGATGCCAGCGGATTACCGGAACCACCTGAAGGAAAAGAATACCAAATTTGGTCTTTAAAATTGCAACCGCAATTAACACCCACAAGTATTGGTATGTTAAGCAATTTCACTGCAAACAGAAGCAGAATATTTGCTGTTGAGAAAACCGGAGATGCGGAAGCATTCGGAATAACATTAGAACCAACTGGTGGAAGTGCTTCGCCAACAATGGAACAATTATATACTTTGGGAAAAGTCTAAAAATCTAAGTCAAATAAATAATAATTAAAAAAGGTTCAACAAATGTTGAACCTTTTTTAATTATTGAAATATTTCTATTCTCTTTCTTCTTTGCTCTTTCCTCTATTTTCTCTTATAATACTTTCGATACTTCGGATAAGTAATAAGTCCAATTAAACTTATCGTTCCGATGGAATACCAAATCCAGCTCAATGATTTTGCTTCACCGCTGGCATACGAGTGCAAACCAACTAAATGGAAATTCACACCATAATAGGTAAACAATATCGACAAGAAAGCAAACATTGCCATCAGGTTAAACAACCATTTATTGCGCAAAGCAGGAACAAAACGAGCATGAATTACAAAAGCATACACCATAATACTAATCAATGCCCAAGTCTCTTTTGGATCCCAACCCCAATATCTTCCCCAGCTTTCATTTGCCCATTGTCCGCCTAAAAAGTTTCCGATGGTAAGCATTACTAATCCAACAGTCAAAGCCATTTCGTTGATAATCGTTATTTCTTTGATGTTCAGTTCCATTTTGGCTTTGTTCTTTTCAGTGGTGAAAAGCATTAATAACAAGGATACAAAACCTAAAATCATTCCTAAGGCAAATGGTCCATAACTAGCCACAATAACCGCTACGTGTATCATCAACCAATACGAATTAAGCACTGGTTGCAAATTCGCAATTTCTGGGTCAATCCAGTTCGCATAAGCTGCTGTTAATATCATTGCCGAAACAAAAGCACAGGCAGCAACCGTTAATTTGGAAGTGCTTTTATAATAGATTCCGAAAAGTAAAGAACTCACGAATTTAAGTGAAAAAGCCGGTTTCATTTTCCAAGCAAATGCCAACCCGAAGAACATCGTTGACCAAGCTACATAAACTATGGCTTCGTACGCATTACTCCAAGGCGCATGACCCGAAATGTACCAGCGAAAAATTAATGCTATCGTATGCAAAGTGAATAAGAATCCAATTATTATATGCAAACCATTAACTGTTACTGTCACCCATTTCCTGTCTTTAAAAATACCAATTATGATAAACAAAAATAGCAAAGCTGCTGCTGTCAAATACCAATAAGGCAATTTTTGCAGCACATCGTATTTGTTATACAATATCTCATAATCTATTTTTTTATCTGATGGACGAACCGCTTTTCCAAACTTCTTTTGGTAGTTTTCCATTCCAACCAAATACGTATTAGCCATCGTATAATTGTTGTCTTGTGTGGCTTTCAACAAAGCGTCAAGATAAAGTGGCAACGCATTTTTGATTGTGTCTAAAGCTGTTCCTGTTGGATGATTCGCTTCTAAAAACGAAACCCATTTGTTATTGGCATCTTTCGGAATTGGGAATATCCGTAATATTTTTCCGCTTATGGCCGCATTCAACAGATTGACTTTTTTATCGGTTTCTACAAAGTCTTTTTCAAACTGATTTGGATTAGCCGCTTTGTAAGCTTCATCTAAATAAGGCGATAATTTATAATTTCCTCTGTCATCAAAACACGAACGGAACGTAGCATATTTAGCATCTGATTTTATTCCGAGTATTTTTCGAATACTGTCATTGCCGCTTTTGATATAAATCAAAGGGACTTCAAACCAAACGGCTGGAAACTGTGTCATCGAAATAAAAACTTGATCAGAATTCATTTCGTTATGCGTGTTTTGGTGGCTTACTTTTCGCAACAATTCAGAAGAAAAAGTATTGATAGGTTTCATTCTACCTCCATCATCCTGAATAATCAATCGGCCAAATTGGGATGCGTGCTTTTCGGAGACTTTGTATTTATTCAGAATAGAATCGAGCTGTTTTTGGGAAGGAGAATCATTATGATTACCATGATTTTGAGCGAATCCATTAAAAGAAACAAACAGAATTAGTATGTATAAAAGTTTGGCTTTTTTCTTTTTTACATTGTCTAATTTTCGTTTCAAATCAGAAAACCGTGTGTTTTTAGTAAACAATATTAATAACATACAAAAAAACAATATAAAGTAACCGATATAAGTTATTGTTGTTCCCCAAAAATCATGATTTACAGAAAGCACTGTTCCTTTTTCGTCAGGATCAAAAGATGCCTGGAAGAAACGAAATCCTTTATGATCCAAAATGTGATTCATATATATTCGGGCGTCATACTTTTTGGTAGAATCCTGAACGGTAACTTTACTTTCATAAGACGAATAGCTTTTCTCAGTTCCCGGATATTTTTGCGCAATAAAATCATTCAGTTTTAAACTGAAAGGCAATGTATACACTTTGCTTCCATAGCTCAAAGTAAACTCTAAACTTCCTATTTTGACAATCTTTGGCTCTCCTTGTTTTCCTTTGGAACCAACCAGCGTAACTTCTTGTGCTACGCCATCTGTTTTTAAAACCAGCGTAATGGCATCATCACCATTTTTTGCTTTGAAATCACCACTGGCTTTATAGGTTTTAACTCCTTTTTTTGGTTGATCGGGAATTACAAATTGGGCACCGCCAACATTATATAACGAACGATACATCAATGGCTGAACAGAATCTTTGATTACTTTTCCTTGTAACTTATCTGCCATTCGCATGAATTGTCCATCAAACGGAGAAGAAATTGTATTGGTTTTAGTATCAATGTTAATCGCGCCTTTAGTTGGTTTATTTAAAGCAAACAACACATTGTGAATATCCTGAATTTCCCCTTCTTTAAGCATGTGTTCGTGACGTGTTCCTCCACCGGATTCTACTAACCTCAGAAAAACATCACCAGTAGCTGATTCTTTGATAGTTTCTTTGGCATCGAGCACAAAGTTTTTATACTCGACTTCAAATGGAATTTCAGCAAACTTGTCGTCAATAGAAAAATGGTTGTTGGTAACGGGAGAAAGTAACAATGGTTTTTCAAAAACTCGGCGCATCATTTTTCCTTCGTACATACCATCAACAAAAACCGTTAAATAATTTTTATCCGAAAAAAACTGATTTGAAACAGCGCCTTCACGAATAGGCATCATTCCTTCGTAACTAATATATCGGGTTACAAATGCTCCTGAAATGATAAAAATCCATGATAGATGCAGTAATAAAGTTGCCCATTTTTCCTTTTTGTACAATTGGTAACGTTTGATATTTCCAATGAAATTAATCACGAAAAACATCATAATAGCTTCGAACCACCAGGCGTTGTAAACCCAAATTCTTGCTGTATCGGTATTGTATTTACTTTCGATGAATGTTCCGGCTGCCATAGCTATTGCAAATCCAAGAAACAAAATAGCCATTAAACGTGTAGAGAATAAAATCGAGTATATTTTCTTTTCCATAAGTTGGAATAAATTTTTAAAAATCCCGAATTTTCGGGAGTACAAAAATAACGTAAATAAATAAATTACAACTGCATTTATTTTGGGTTTTAATACTTTTTTATGAGTTGTGGATTTCTTTTATTAAAACTAAAAAATGAAATTTATTTTCGATAATTTAGCCCCATGATTCGAGTGTCGATTATTGGTTCCGGAAATGTTGCCCAACATCTTATTCAAGCATTCAGTAAAACTGCTGATATTGAATTGGTTCAGGTATTTTCCAGAAAGGCAACAGCAGTTTCTCATTTGATTCCAATCGACAAAATAACTTCAGATTTAAGTGAATTAAAAACTGTTGACTTAACAATTATTGCCGTGACTGACAATGCAATTGCAGAAGTTTCCAAAGAACTTTCATTTAAAAATCAATTCGTTGCTCATACTTCAGGAAGTGTTTCGATAGATGCAATAGACAGCAAAAACCGTCAGGGTGTTTTTTATCCTTTGCAAACGTTTTCCAAATCAAAAGAAGTCGATTTTAAACTCATTCCGATTTGTCTGGAAGCACAAAACGAGAATGACTTTCAAACGCTGGAAACCATTGCTAAATCTATTTCAAATGTTATTTACAAAGTCGATTCAGAACAACGTAAAGCATTGCATATAGCAGCTGTTTTTGTTTCTAACTTTGTCAATCATTTGTATCAAATTGGTAACGATATTTGCATAGAAAATGATTTGTCGTTTGATATTTTAAAACCATTAATCCAGGAAACGGCTGCTAAAATTTTGAAGCTTTCGCCAAATGAAGCGCAAACCGGACCATCCAAACGTAAAGACACTCAAATAATAAATGCGCATCTGAACTTTTTAAAAGATGACAACCAAAAAGAAATCTATAAATTGCTAACAAAATCTATTATCGATAATGGGAAAAAGTTATAAAGAAATACTAAACAACATCACGACTTTCATTTTTGATGTAGATGGTGTTTTAACCGACAGTTCGGTTCACGTTACACCATCCGGTGAAATGCTCCGAATCATGAACATTCGTGATGGTTTTGCGATGAAAGCTGCAATAGAAAGTGGTTATCACGTGTGCATCATTTCGGGAGGAAATAATGAAGGCGTTCGCATCCGATTACAAAATTTAGGGATTACTGATATTCATTTGGCTTCGCCTGATAAAGTCGCCACTTTTAATGAGTACATCAAACAATACAAGATAAACCCTGATGAAGTTTTATATATGGGCGATGATATTCCTGACTATCACGTGATGCAGTTAGTTGGGTTACCAGTTTGTCCGCAAGATGCAAGTCAGGAAATAAAAGTTATCTGCAAATATATTTCACATAAAAAAGGTGGAAAAGGTGCAGTTCGGGAAATCATAGAACAAGTGATGAAAGTGCAAGGCAAATGGCATATGTACTATAATGGGAAACACGATTAATATTGAGTGACTAGTTTTCAGTCGCAGTTAACAGTAATGAAAACTGAGACTGAAAACTGAAACTGAGACTAAAAACTGAACACTGAACACTTAAATATGAAATACTTAAAATTAATACGTTACCAAAACCTACTACTTCTTGCTTTTATGCAGCTTCTTTTTCGTTATGGATTTTTAAAATTCCAAAACATCTTTTTGTCGCTAAACGATTGGCAATACGGATTGTTGGTGCTTGCAACCATTTTAATTGCGGCTGCCGGGTATGTTATCAATGACATTTTAGATCAGGAAACGGATTATGATAACGATAAAAGGAATGTAATTGTTGGTAAATTGATTTCTGAAAAAGCGGCCTACAACTTGTATTTTGCTCTCAATATAACTGGTGTTGGTATTGGATATTATTTAGCAAACGTAATTCAAAAACCTAGTTTCGCCGGTGCCTTTATAATCGTTTCTGCCACATTATATATGTATGCTACGAGTTTAAAACAAATGCTTTTAATAGGCAATGTCGTTGTGGCGCTGCTCCTATCTTTTAGTATTATTATTATAGGGCTTTTTGATTTGTTACCCGCTACTTATGAAGGGAACCAAACAGAAATGGGTGTTATTTTTTCAATATTAATTGACTATGCGATTTTTGCATTTATCATTAATTTGATTCGAGAAATAGTGAAAGACATGGAAGATGTTGAAGGCGATTACAATAACGGAATGAGTACATTACCAATTGCAATCGGAAATGAAAAGACTTCAAAAATTGCTGCAGCATTAGGTATCATTGCTACGTTAATTTTGCTTTGGTATATGAACAGTAACCTAATGCCGACTAAGCTTTATTATGCTGTGATTTATGGTTTGCTTTTTGTTGTGGCACCAATGATTTTCTTTGTGGTTAAAATTTGGAATGCCAAAACAAAAGAAGATTTTCATTTGCTAAGCACTGTTTTGAAATGGATAATATTTTTTGGAATACTTTCTATTTTAGCAATCAATTTAAACATCATGGAGAATGTTAAGGGATAAACTTAAAAGATATAAGATAATATTAGCTTCCGGTTCACCCCGAAGGCAACAATTTTTCAAAGACTTAGATTTGGATTTTGAAATCCGATTAAAAGATATTGAAGAAATTTATCCGGATGATTTGCAAGGTGTAGAAATAACTAACTATTTAGCCCAACTTAAAGCCAATGCTTTTGAAGGAGAAATAGCTGCAAATGAACTTTTGGTGACTAGTGATACAATAGTTTGGCTGAATAACAAAGCTTTGGGAAAACCTAAAGATTATGACGATGCATTTGCCATTTTGAAATCATTATCCAATGAAACGCATGAGGTAATAACTTCGGTTTGCTTTAAAACGGTACTAAAAACGGAAACCATTTTTGATGTTACCAAAGTAACTTTCAATCAACTTTCGGATGAAGCTATTCATTATTACCTCGACAACTATAAACCCTTTGACAAAGCTGGTGCTTATGGCATTCAGGAATGGATTGGCTTAGTTGGAATTAACAGAATTGATGGTTCTTACACCAATGTTGTTGGACTGCCAACCGAAAAAGTATATCATTATTTGAGTAATCGCGACTGAAAAGAGTAACTTTACTAAAAACTTCCTACGATGTCTGACACTATAAAATTACCACTCTATTTTAAACTTTCAGCCATACTGATATGTTTAACACTACTATTCATTACGTTCTTTTTTGGTCAGGAAATTATTTCCCCAGTATTGCTCTCGCTCCTTTTTGCGATAATGCTTCGCCCTGTAGTTGGCTTTCTGATAAAAAAACTACGCTTTCCTCATTTTGTTGCAGTCATTTTTGCAATTGTTCTTTTTGTGTTACTGTTTTTGGGAGTTTTCTATTTCATATCAATGCAAATAAGCGAGATGGCAAATGACTGGGGAAAAATTAAAAATAATTTCTACTATCATTTTGAACACCTTCAGCGAATGATTAGGGATAATTTTAATCTTAGCAAAAGAGAACAAAATGAAATTATCACCAACGCCACGAATGACACTATGACTTCGGGCAAGGAAATTGTAGGCACCACTTTAAGTTCGTTTGCAGATATCCTTTTGAATCTAATATTGATTCCTATTTACACTTTCCTGTTTTTGTTGTATCAAAATCATTTTATCACTTTTTTGTGCAAATTAGTGAAACCCGAAAGTCACAAAAAACTGCGTGAAGTTTTATTTCAAATAAAGATTGCGGTTCAAAGTTATATTACAGGCTTGTTGTTTGAAATGATTACAGTTTCTGTATTAACTACTTTAGGTTTGTATTTTATTGGATGTGAATATTTCATACTGCTCGGAATAATAACGGGTATTTTAAATTTGATTCCTTATATAGGAATATTATTTGCAGGTGGTTTGACTATTGCCGTTTCGCTTTCAGGCTCTACGGATTTAACGATTGTATTTGGGGTGATTGGAGTAAATTTAATTGTTCAGTTTATTGATAATAATATTCTTGTGCCAATGTTTGTAAATTCAAAAGTGCAAATCAATGCCTTAGTTTCGATTATCGGAATTATCGTCGGAAATGTTTTGGGTGGCATTACTGGAATGTTCTTGGCAATACCAATTATTGCTATCATAAAAGTTATTTTTGACCGAATCGACACACTTGAACCTTGGGGCTATTTATTGGGTGATGATTTACCAAAAACCTATGAATGGCATAAAATCAAATTTCCACATTACAATTTTCATAACAAGTCAACAATAGTAGATTTAGGCATCGATTTATCACCAACTATACCAGCAGAAGATAGTTCTAAAGAAGATGGAAATAGTACTAATGATACAATTGAAAAATAGTTTTTAGTTAGATATTTTATATAAAAAATCATGTCATTCTTTTCAAGTTTAACCAAAGAAGTTATTGCAACAGGAATTCTTTTAGCAATTATTATATTCTTGAGAATAGTTTCCGCCAAACTAATTCGTCGTTACGCCAAATTATCGTCCATCATGGAACACCGAACTAATTTGGTTATAAAATACATTCACCTATTAATAAATATCCTGGCAATAATTTGCCTTATTGTTATTTGGGGTGTTCAAAAAAAAGACATTCTTTTTACTTTATCATCAGTAACAACAGTTGTTGGTGTAGCCATGTTTGCCCAATGGTCTATCTTGAGTAACATTACTTCAGGCATAATTTTATTTTTCTTTTTTCCTTTTAGAATTGGAGATATTATTCAAGTACATGATAAAGACTTCCCTATTCAAGCTGAAATTGAAGATATTAAAGCGTTTCACATATATTTAAAAACTGAAAAGGGAGAACGAATTACCTATCCAAATAACTTACTACTACAAAAGGGTATTTCCATTATCACATCTAAATTTGAAGACAAAGAATTTACGGATTAGTTTATTGATTGAATAGCTAAACTAAGTTGTATCATTCCATTTCAGGTGTGAATTCCATAACTTATAGCGATATATGTGTAACAGTTTCATTTCATTTAGCTTTATTTTTACAATGAGTAATAATGCTCAACTATAAAAGAATCTAGAAAAGAAGTTTGTGAAGTATAATTGCAACAATGCCTTTTTTGGCATGATTATTTCTAAGGTTCAGATAATATTAAAATTAAATAAATAAATTATGAAAACAACTAAATTTTTGATGCTTGCAATTTTGTTAGCAATGGCATTTAATACAGAGGCTCAAGTGGCAGTGAAGGTAGATAAAAAATATGGGCCAGTAGCACCGAAATGGGCACCAAAAGCGCCTGCCACAACACGATATTATTATCTTCCTGATATTCAAACCTATTATGATGTTCCATCTCAACGTTATATCTATCAAAGAGATGGTGCTTGGGTTCGTACTGCAAACCTTCCAACCCGTTACAGAGGTTATGACTTATACAAAGGTCAGACTGTTTACTTAACAGATTATAAAGGAAATGCTCCTTATACATATTACAGTAAACATAAAGTGAAATATGTTGGAAAAAAATGGAAAGCAAACGGTCACGACAATGGTAACCATTATGGTCAACATAAAGGAAAAGGAAAACCAAATGGAAAAAATTGGAATGGAAATGGAAATGGGCACATGAATGGGCACATGAATGAGCACGAGAATGAGCACGAGAATGAGCACGAGAACGAACATGGAAATAAAAATGGGAATGGAAAATCCAAAGGGCACGGAAAGAAATAAAATATAAACATATCTATTAAAAAGCAAAGACTAACATCTTTGCTTTTTTTATACTTTAAAGTGCTATTGCAAATGAGCAAAATAATAAATTAAATAATATATTTCTTAAAAAAATTTAAATAAAGTGCATTTCATCGATTATTTATGTATTTAAACAAATTTTTGTACAATAAGTTCTATATCTTTGTTCTAATAATATTTTATGTTTTGTAAAAATGATTGTATCGTTTTTGTGCCCCAAAACTTAAAAAAAATGTCAAAATCATGAAATCATTAAAAAAACTATTAGTAATGTTGCTTCTTTTCACTTGTTATTTATCTAGTGGGCAGACATCTCAAAATGATGATATTTCATCGTTACCAATTGATTCTAAAACGAACTGCTATGTTCGCTATTATTATTTTCCAAACCTAGAAGCTTATTTTGATAAACTTGAATTGGTATATCATTATAAGGTGAACGGGAAATGGGAAAAAGCAAAAAATTTACCAACTAATTTTGGTGGCTATTCAATATACAACAAAGTAAGAGTTGCCGTTACCGATTTTGATGGAGAGGAACCATACCAACTTCTCAAAACCCACAAAAAAATGTATCCTTACAATTCCAAAGTAAGATTTACTAATCAAACTGTTACAGTTTCAGCTTCAACTGAATAAAAACATGTTCGATTTACTTAAAAAAACCTCTTATATAATATAAGAGGTTTTTTTGTATAAAACAAAAGCTAAAAACTGTTAAACTGAATACTAATCTCTGAACACTGAATACTAAAATTACTATATTTGAGCAATGGCAAACCATTTTTAATGAAACACTTTATACTATTCTCACTACTCATACTAAGCCTAAAAGGATTGGCACAACAACCAGCCAAACCCAACGCGGCAGAACTTTACAATCAAATCCAAAAAATAAACTTCCTCGGTTCTGTCTTATATATTGCAGCTCATCCCGATGATGAAAATACAAGATTAATTGCCTACTTGTCTAATAATGTCAAAGCGCAAACGGGATATTTATCATTGACTCGTGGTGATGGAGGACAAAATCTAATTGGTTCTGAACTGCGTGAGCAACTTGGCGTAATCCGAACACAAGAACTTATTGAAGCTCGCAAAATTGATGGCGGCTTGCAATTCTTTTCGCGTGCCAATGACTTTGGTTTCTCGAAGAATCCGGATGAAACATTGCAAATTTGGGATAAAAATCAAGTGTTAAGTGATATCATTTGGGTTATTCGTAAATTCCAACCCGATGTAATCATAAACCGTTTTGATCATCGTTCCCCTGGAACAACTCATGGTCATCACACCTCCTCTGCTATATTGAGTTATGAAGCTTTTGACAAAGTCAATGATGCCTCAGTTTTTCCAAATCAGTTACAAAACACAACTATCTGGCAACCCAAACGTTTGTTTTTTAACACCTCGTGGTGGTTTTATGGCAGCAAAGAAAAATTTGACGCTGCCGATAAAAGCAATTTAAGCAAACTACAAATCGGAACATATTACCAATCGCTGGGTAAATCAAATCAGGAAATTGCGGCACTTAGCAGAAGTCGTCATCAGTCGCAAGGCTTTGGCTCTACTGGAACTCGTGGCGAAGAAGACGAATATTTAGAATTTCTAAAAGGTGATTCTCCCAAAGATAAAACGAACATATTTGATGGCATCGACACCACTTGGAGCCGAGTAAAAGGCGGTAAAGCAATTGGAGATATTCTTTCTAACGTGGAAAAGAACTTTGATTTTAAAAATCCAGCAGCTAGTATTCCAGAATTGGTGAAAGCCTATAGTTTACTTGAAAATTTGGAAGACCAACATTGGAAATATATCAAATCAGAAGAAATAAAAAAAATTATTGCAGGTTGTGCCGGTTTGTATTTTGAAGCAGTTAGCGATGTACAAGAAATAACACCTAACAGTAAATTAAAAGTAAAAGTTGAAATTATAAATAGAAGTTCAATCAAAATAAACTTAAAAGGAATTGGAGCAGTTCCTGTTTTAGAATCAAATACAGAAACTGTTGAAGATTTAAAATATAACATTCCTTTCATTAAAAATATTGAACTTCAAATATCAAATGAATTTGATTATACCAATCCGTATTGGCTCAACGTAAATGGAAGTGTTGGGATGTATCGTGTGGATAATCAAGAAAATATTGGTTTGCCAGATGTAATCAGACAAATAAAAGTTGGTGTTTGGTTAAATATAAACGGTGTAGAGATTCCGTTTGAACGAAATGTGGTCTACAAATACAACGACGATGTAAAAGGCGAAGTCTATCAACCGCTTGATATTGTTCCTGCAGTGACTTCTGCTTTCGAAGAGAAAGTTTATATTTTCAATAACGATAGAGATAAGACCGTTACCGTAAAAGTAAAAGCCGGTAAAGATGCCATCAATGGCAACATTAAACTAGAATTACCTCAAGGTTGGGAAGTATCACCAACGGAAATTCCTTTTACTATTGATAAAAAAGGTCAAGAAGTAGTAGCCGTTTTTAGTGTTTCTCCATCTGAAGAAGCCAGTGAAATATGCATCAAAAGTAGTGTGACCATAGACGGCAAAACATTTGATCAAAACAAAATCGACATCAATTATCCGCATATCTACAAACAAATGGTCTTGAAACCTGCTGAAGCTAAAGCGATTCGGTTAAAAATTAAAACCAAGAATGAAAAGATTGGTTATATCATGGGAGCCGGAGATGAAGTTCCAAAAAGCTTAACCCAAATGGGCTATGAAGTTGACATCATTAAACCAGATGAAATTTCTACTGAAAAGCTAGAAAAATATGATGTGGTTATGACTGGAATTCGTGCTTATAATACTGTAAACGCATTAGCATTCAAACAAAACATTTTATTAGATTTTGTAAAAAATGGTAAAACAATGATTGTGCAATACAACACAACAGACGATTTGGTTACCAAAGATATGTCGCCTTTTCCGTTAAAAATTTCACGAGACAGAGTCACCGAAGAAAATGCTGAAGTTCGATTTTTAGCTACAAATCATCCGATTTTAAACTATCCAAACAAAATCACTGCTGACGATTTCAAAGGCTGGAAACAAGAACAAGGATTGTATTATCCGAATGAATGGGATGTTGCCTTTACTCCTATTCTTTCTTCTAATGACAAAGGAGAAAAACCAAAAAACGGAGCGCTGTTAATTGCAAAATATGGCAAAGGAAATTATGTTTACACTGGTTTGAGTTTCTTTAGAGAATTACCCGAAGGAGTTTCGGGCGCCTATAGATTATTAGCCAATATCATCGCAATAGAAAAGTAAATTATGGAAAATAAAAAAACAACCGCATGGAAGAACAGTTACACTTGGGTTTTGGTGATTAATATCATTTACATTATTATCTTTTTTGTACTAATGCAATTATTCTTTTAAGCCATGCAACAACTCGACTGGATTGTCTTATCGGTAACACTTTTATTTATTGTTTTCTATGGCGTATACAAAACCAAAGGAAGCAAAAATGTAGAAGATTACATTCTTGGTAACAAAGAAACACCTTGGTGGACAGTCGGCCTTTCTGTAATGGCAACACAAGCCAGTGCGATAACGTTCCTCTCAACTCCCGGGCAAGCCTATCATGACGGAATGGGATTTGTGCAATTCTATTTTGGTTTGCCTGTAGCAATGGTAGTCATCTCTATGACATTTATTCCGATTTATCACAAACTAAAAGTATTTACCGCTTATGAATATCTCGAGCAGCGATTTGATTTAAAAACGCGCTCGTTTACGGCTATATTATTTCTTATTCAGCGTGGTCTAGGAACAGGTTTAACCATTTATGCACCGTCCATTATTTTGTCATCTATCTTGGGTTGGAATTTAACGATGCTCAATATTATCATCGGGATTTTGGTTATTATATACACTTTTGCCGGCGGAACGAAAGCCGTAAATGTCACCCAAAAGCAACAGATGTTTGTCATAATGTTAGGCATGTTTGTTACTTTCTTTTTGATATTGCATTTGTTGCCCAATGACATGACGTTTTCCAATGCCATGCATATTGCTGGTGCCAATGACAAAATGAACATACTAGACTTTTCATTCGACCCCGAAAATAGATATACTTTTTGGAGCGGAATAACCGGTGGATTTTTCCTGATGCTTTCCTATTTCGGAACAGATCAATCACAAGTTGGACGCTATTTATCTGGGAAATCAGACAGAGAAAGTCAAATGGGTTTAATCATGAATGGTTTTCTGAAAGTGCCAATGCAGTTTTTTATTTTATTGACTGGAGTAATGGTTTTTGTGTTTTTTCAATTCAATCCGGTACCACTTAACTTCAATCCGGTTAATAAAGCTGCGATTGAAAAATCAACATATGCAATAGAATACCATTCACTTGAAAAACAATTAGCACAATTATCCGAAGAAAAGAAAGAGTTTAACCTTATTTATATTGACCATCTCAACCAAGGTTACGACAATAAAATCCTGAGACAAAAATTAATATCATTATCCGGAAAAGAAAAAGATTTGCATGACGAAGCCAAAGTAATCATTAGTAAAGTGGATGAAAAAGCAGAAACCAACGATAAAGATTATGTGTTTATCTATTTTATTCTGCATTACTTACCTTCAGGTCTAATCGGACTTTTGTTAGCCGTAATTCTTTCTGCTGCGATGTCATCTTCCGCTTCCGGATTAACCGCTTTGGCTTCCACCACTGCTATTGACATCTACAAAAGAAACATCAAAGGCGAAAAATCTGAAAAACATTTTGTGAATGCTACTAAGTCTTTTACCTTACTTTGGGGCGTAATTGCGATTGGTTTTGCTTGCGTTGGTACCTTGTTTGAAAACCTAATACAGTTGGTAAATATTGTAGGTTCTATTTTCTACGGAACGGTTTTAGGTGTATTCTTGGTTGGTTTTTATATCAAATTTGTAAAAGCTAATGCTATTTTCTATAGTGCTGTTGTTAGTCAGATAACCATATTTTTTATCTACTATTACACCATTCATATCTATCCGACTGGACAAGAAAAATTGGGTTATTTGTGGCTGAATTTTATTGGTGCTTCGTTAACAGTAATTCTATCTATACTTTCTCAATTTGTGATAAAAGGAAAACAAAAAATAATCACATAAAAAAACCACGAAATCATAAACAGAAATCGTGGTTAGTTTTATTGAAAAGGAAAACTATTTTTTACTCCATTCTTTTATACTATCGTTATTCATCTTAACGTAGTCGTTATTTTTTGCTTTTTCAGCACCAGCCAAAGATAATTTTGCAGTAGCAATTGCTCCAGCTTTATCACCCAATTTACCTTGGATTAATGATTTTTGACGTAAGTACCAAAACGGAGTCTCTGCTCCGGCTTTAGTCATTGAAGTCGCTTTGTTTACATATTCTAATGCCTTATTCAAATCTCCATTAGATTGAAAAAGGTATTGAGCTGAAGAAAAATAATCACCAGCTGTTGGTCCAGCCAATACTTTTTCAATACTTGCCAAAGCAGCTTTTTGCGTTGGAACATCAAATTTGACAGAAACCATTGTTTTTTCCCAAGCAATGTCTAATGTTGCACTGTCATTGGTTAGATTTCCAATTGAAACAGTTAACGATTCCACAGGATTGTTGAGTACTGTAGGATCAACATTAACTAGAACAGCAACTTTATTGGCATCCCATTCTTCTGGTGTTCCCCAATTATCAGTATCAGTATAAAAAACAACTTCCCACATATCCGCTTTTGGTGTGGTGAATAAAGCATACTTTCCTTTTTTAAGTGTAGTACCGTTAATTACTACATCTTCGCTAAAAGAAACCGTAGTATTTGCATTGGCACCAGTTCTCCATAGCTTGCCAAAAGGAACCAACTCACCAAAAACAACTCTACCTTTAGCACTTGGACGAGAATAATCTACGGTTACATCTGTCAAACCAACAACTTGTGCTAGCGTAGAATGTGGACTTGATTGGGGAGTTTTTACTTGAGCATTAAGGACATAACTAGCAATTATAGTTGCTAAAACGAAAATAATTCTTTTCATAAGGTGATTGTTTAGAAGTTTTTCAAATTTATAAATACTATGAATTGATGTGTGTTAAGAATAACTTAAATATTTTGTTTAATATTTTTCGTAAATTAATAAACAATAATTATTACTTTTACACAAAAAATATAATGAAGATTTATACATTACATACCAAACAGAATTTACCAATTTCATTAGATCAAGCTTGGGAATTCCTGTCTAATCCAAAAAACTTGAAAATTATAACTCCGGATTATATGGGATTTAAAACCCTTTCGGGAGATGAAAGAGCTATGTTTGCTGGACAAATAATTCAATATATTGTAACTCCGGTTTCGGGAATTCCAATGAAATGGGTTACTGAAATTACGCATGTCGTAGATAAAAAATATTTTGTTGATGAGCAACGTTTTGGACCATATGCACTTTGGCACCACAAACATTTCCTAAAAGAAATTCCGGGTGGTGTCGAAATGGAAGACATCGTTGACTATAAAGTTCCGATGGGAATTTTGGGACAAATCGTGCATCCTTTTTTGGTAAAGCCAAAACTCGAGGAAATCTTTAATTATCGCAGCAAAAAATTAATTGAACTTTTTGGAGAATATAAAGAACAATAAGATGAAAAACATACTATTAATTGGTGGCTCTTATGGCATCGGAAATGAATTGGCAAAAGAATTACAAAACGAAAACAATGTTTTTGTAGCTTCTCGAACGAACGAAAATTTGTCAAATCTAAACGTTACTCATGTTCCTTTTGATGCAACAACGGATACGCTTGACACTTCTAAATTACCATCAGTTATTGATGGATTGGTATATTGTCCGGGAAGTATTAATTTGCGTCCGTTTCGTGGGTTAAAGTTAGAAACATTTGAAAGTGATATGCAACTTAATTTCTTTTCGATGGTAAAAGTTATTCAAAGTGTTTTACCACAACTAACTGCTTCTGAACAATCAAGTATTGTTTTATTTAGCACAGTGGCAGTCAAAATGGGAATGCCTTTTCACACAAGTGTTGCCGCTTCAAAAGGAGCCATTGAAGGTTTTGCCAAAGCATTGGCAGCCGAATACGCTCCAAAAATAAGAGTAAACGTAATCGCGCCATCCTTGACTGATACACCATTGGCAGACAAATTTTTAAGCAATGAGGAGAAAAGAGAAAAATCAGCGCAACGTCATCCTTTAAAACGATTTGGGACAACAGAAGACATTGCACAAATGGCGAATTTTCTTTTAAACGAAAAGAGTTCCTGGATTTCAGGACAAATCTTTCATGTAGACGGTGGCATGTCATCACTTTTAGTAAATTCATAAAGAGTATTGTCCACGGTTAACAATTAACCGATAACTGAAAACTGACAACAAAAATGAACCTATTTTGGTTTCGACGCGATTTGCGATTAGAAGATAATGTTGGGCTTTTTCACGCTTTAAACAGCGGAGAAGAAGTGTTGCCAATTTTCATATTCGATGACACCATACTTTCTCAATTAGCCAAAGATGATGCGCGTGTAACTTTTATTTTCCAACAGTTAGAAAAAATACAAAATCAGCTACAAGCGATTGGAAAATCATTGGCAGTTTTTCACGGAAATCCTTTTGAAGTCTTTATCAAATTGATTAATGAAAATCAGATTAAAACCGTTTTTACCAACCACGATTACGAACCGTATGCGCGCAAACGCGATTTAGAATTGTACCATTTGTTCAAGGATAATAACATCGAATTCAAAACCAGCAAAGACCAAGTCATCTTTGAAAAAAGCGAAGTGGTAAAGGATGACGGAACTCCTTATGTAGTCTATACGCCCTTTTCAAATAAATGGAAAGATAACTTTAGAAAAACCAAATTAATTCATTACAAATCAGAAGAGTTACTAAATAAATTAACAGCTCACTCCTATTCGTTTTTGAGCTTGGGAGCTATTGGTTTTGAAGTTTCAAAAATCAAGGTTACGCCTTATGATATTTCAGATTCTTTAATCGATAATTACGAAGCGACACGCAATTTCCCTGCGATGAATAAAACATCGTATCTTGGAATTTATCTGCGTTTTGGTGTTGTTTCTATTCGGAAGATGGTTTCAAAAGCAATCGAAAGCAAAAATGAAACCTTCTTAAAAGAATTGATTTGGCGAGAGTTCTTTATGCAAATCCTCTGGCATTTTCCACACACAACCAATTCAAGTTTCCGACCAAAATATGATAGCATTGTTTGGGATAATAACGAAGAGCTGTTCCAAAAATGGTGCGAAGGCAAAACCGGTTATCCTTTTGTAGATGCAGGAATGAGAGAACTTAATGAAACAGGGCACATGCACAATAGGGTGCGAATGATAGTGGCCAGTTTCTTGTGTAAACATTTATTAATCGATTGGCGTTGGGGTGAAACGTATTTTGCTAACAAACTTTTAGATTATGAACAAGCCAGCAACGTGGGCAACTGGCAATGGGCAGCCGGAAGCGGCGTTGATGCGGCGCCTTACTTCAGAATATTCAATCCAACCGAACAAATCAAGAAGTTTGATAAAGACTTCGTTTACATCAAAAAATGGATACCCGAATTGAATACTTTGAAATATCCAAATCCAATAGTTGATCATAAAGAAGCTCGGGAACGTTGTCTCAAAGTTTACAAAGTAGCCGTTGGCTAAATTAATACTATGACAATTAGTAGTTTATCCATTACTTTTAAACTACCTTTAGCATTCACTTAAAATAAATCACTATGAAAAAAATTGTCTTATGCATTGGATTGTTCTCATTTTTAATGATAACTTCTTGCGACAAAAAAGTTGAAAAAACAGTCGAATCTACCGAAACTACAACAGTAGTACAAGATACGATTGTAAAAGAAGTTCCGGCTCCACAGGAAGAGAAAGGAACATCCGTTAAAATAAACGATGACGGAGTTAACGTAGACAGTAAAGATGTAGATGTAGAAATAAAGAAATAAAACTTGACATCAAATCATAAAAAAAGCCAGTGAAAGCTGGCTTTTTTTATTCCCCTCAAGAGAGGAATTTTATACTAAGCTTTTAATCTTCTCAAAACTCAACTCCTTAAAATCACTAATCACCATATTTGCCAAAGAGTAATCTTGCATTTTAGAATGAAAACTATCGTAACCAATGCAATAAATACCAGCAGCTTTGGCCGCCATTATTCCGTTGGTACTATCTTCAATCACGATACAATTTTCTACTGGCGTTTGCGATAATTCGGCAGCTTTTAGAAAAATAGCAGGATGTGGTTTCGACTTTGGAAAATCTTCTCCGGAAACGATATGCGTAAAATACTTATTCAATCCAAAACGATTGAAAATTCTGTTAATAGTAACCGTTGCTGAAGATGAAGCCAAAACCAACTGCATTCCGTTGCTGTGTAAATCTTTTATCAAATCCTCTACACCATCCAATAAATACAAATCTTCTTTGCTGTCAAAAGCATCGTTAAACAAGTTGCGCTTGGTTTCAACCAAAGCGTTGACTTCTTCAGAAAGTTTAAATTGAAGCTTCAATCGCTCAAAAATATTCTTAGTCGAATTGCCTGTAAACGATGCATACATTTCGGGAGAAACATCAATGTTGAGTTGCGTGAAATGTTGGTTATAAGCATAATGATGTACAGGTTCCGTGTCAACAATAACACCATCCATGTCGAAGATTACGGTATTTATCATATTTTTAAGTTGCTAAGTGACTGAGGCGCTGAGTTGCTGAGTCCTTCTTCAATAAATACCGAATCACCGTCTCTGCAGCATACAAACCAAAAAGACACGGCATATAACTGTTGGTTCCGTAAAAAGATCTTTTGTAATTGGTTCCATCAGTCATTTTCAAGCTGCTGGAATCCTGTATTTCAGAAGAGTAGACCACTTTCAGTTTGTCTATATGAACTTTTTTTAAACGCTTTCTGATGGTCTTCGCCAAATGACAATGTGCTGTATTTTTTATATTGGCAACTTTCACCTTTGAAGCATCCATCTTTCCTCCTGCTCCCATGCTCGAAATTACTTTGACGCGCTTTCTTTTGCAAGCCGCAATCAGATTGAGTTTTGGCGTAACACTATCAATACAGTCTAAAACATAGTCAAAATCGGGAGTAACGATTTCCAAAGAGCGTTCCGGAGAAAGGAATTCCTCTACTCGAGTTAAGTTCAATTCTGGATTAATATCCATCAATCTATCACCAACAACATGAACTTTCGGCATACCAACAGTTGAATGTAATGCAGGCAATTGTCGGTTAATATTAGTAATATCTACAACATCGCCATCTACAATGGTTAAGTTACCCACACCGGCACGAGCTAAAAACTCTGCTGCAAACGAACCAACGCCACCAAGTCCAACGACCAATACGTTAGCATTTTTTAAATTATTTAACCCTTCTGTTTTAAATAAAAGTTCTGCTCTTTCCTGCCACTTTGCCATCTTTAAGATTGTTAGTCCCGAAGCTTCGGGATAGATTTTTAGACATTTTAGAAGTGGCAAAAATAAGCAAAAAATCATCAATCATGACATATAACCTATAGCCTTTCCAGAACTTATTGAAGTGACAAAAAGTTCCTCTTAAAATCTTATAATCAGCAATTTGTTAACAACTTTCAACTCTTTTTATTTTTTTTAGTAAGATAATTTGTAGTTTTAATTCTACATCAAAAAAAACAGATAACAATCAAAAAAACAACTAACATGGAAATTAATTCTATTACTGATGCCCCAGTTTCGGAAAACGATCGAATCAAACTTATTGATGCCTTGCGAGGCGTTGCGCTTTTGGGTATTTTATTAATGAATATTCCGGGTTTTTCCATGCCCAATTATTCTTCAGAAGTTTATAAAAATGATCCTTCCAATATTAACTTTTGGGTCAGCACTATTATTGGAGTTCTATTTGAAGGCAAAATGCGCGCCATGTTCAGTATGATTTTTGGAGCTGGTGTATTACTTTTTATTGGTAAGAAAATACAAAATGGACTATCCACTCATGGTTTGTTTTATCGTCGTATGTTTTGGCTGTTGTTATTTGGATTAATTCATGCGCATTTAGTTTTGTGGATTGGCGATATTCTATATCTCTATGCCGTTTGTGGAATGATAGTGTATTTGTTCCGCAACGTAAATCCAAAATACCTAGTTCTTGCTATTCCTTTAGTAGCCATAATTGATTTCGGACTGGGAACCTATTTTTATCAAGGAATTCGTGAAAAACGTCTCGATTATGTTGAAGCCAAAAAAGCGGAAAGCGAAAATAAAACGTTGACTGCCGAGCAAAGCAAAGCCTTGATTACTTGGAGAGAAGTCGAGAAAACCATGATTCCAAACCGCCAGGATGCCAAAGAAAATACCCAAAAAATGAAGTCCGATTATAGCACAGTAGCCAGCTATCTTCGCCCAATGGCTTTTGATGGTCAAACTAAATACTTATTTTTCGGAATCTGGGATTCCATTGCACTTATGCTGCTTGGGTTTGCATTATATAAATGGGGATTCCTTACGGGAAATTGGTCAAATGACAACTATCGAAAAGTAATGTTAATCGGCTATGGTGTTGGTCTTCCATTAGTAATATACAGTTCATATCATTATTTTGTTACGTATTCTACATTAGAAGCGAACCTCAAAAAAATGGAGGAAGTTTCCATAGATTGGGTTAATTTAATTTATCCATTTCAACGTATTTTGTTGGTAATGGCACATACCGCTACACTAATTTTATTGTACAAATCAAAAGCAATACAAGGCCTTTTCCGTCGCCTCGAGGCAGTTGGACAAATGGCTTTTACCAATTACATCATGCATTCGGTTATCTGCACGTTGTTCTTTTTTGGTTACGGATTGAATTATTATGGCGTATTCGAATTTTATCAAATCTACTATCTCGCCTTTGCCATTTGGATTTTGCAATTGATTCTAAGTCCGATATGGTTACGTCATTTTTATTTTGGACCACTAGAATGGGTTTGGCGTAGTTTAACGTATTGGAAGTTACAACCTTTTAAAAGAGTATAAATAGACACTAGTTGAAGCAGGGCATATCATTATAGTAATACCTTAATTCATTCATAAATGAAAAATATATTTTTATTAGCATCAATCATTTGCAGTATAAACTGTTTTTCGCAAGACCCAAATCCGGATTTATTTCAGACTTGGTATTTATACGATTATTATTCTACTGACGATAATATCCATCACCCTATTTCAGCTATAACTCCTTCCATTTCACCTTATGTAACTTTTACAGAAGCATTTAGTTTTAGTGGCGAAGGAGCATGTAATTCATTTAACGGAACTTTCAGTTCTCCATTTGCTGATGTTATACTGTTCAACAATTTTTCAAGCACACTGCTTCTTTGCGGTTACTCTAATCATACATCATTTGAAGGAGCTTATTTTTCCTTTATGCAATCCGGCGGACAGTATTACCTCTCAGGAGTAGGAGATAATATGACCTTAGTTATTTCAAACCCAATTTTTATAAATTATGTATTTGGAAATTCTCAGCTTCATTCGCCAAATTTTGATTTAGAACAAATATCCCTAAACCCAAACCCGGCTAAGTCAGTAATTTATATAAATGCCAACCGATTATCAATTTCCAAAATTCAAATCATCAATTCATTGGGACAAAACGTGAAGACTGTAAACAATGATTTTGACGCTATAGCAATTTCTGATTTGGCTAAAGGACTATACATTGTGAAAATGGAAACATCACTTGGAACGATAAACAAGAAAATTATCAAGGAGTGATAATCATTCTATTGGATTAAAAAACAGTCTTCCAATTCTGTTCGACTTGTGCCTTCATTTCAGCTAACGTCATGCCTTTATATTCTGCCGCTAAATTATAAACCTCTTCCAAAGTTTCTTCAATAGTATCGGTTTCAAGAAAGAATCTATCGTTTGGAATTGTTTGAAAGACTTCTTTTAATTCAGTCCCGAAGCTTCGGGATTGCAATAAGTATTTTCCAAAAGACAAATAAAATCCGTTAGCAATTAATTGCTTGGCGACTTGTTCATTTTTAGAAAACCCATGGATAATTATCGGCACAGAAATCTTCAAACGCTTTTTGATTTCGAGAAGTTCATCAAAAGCTGCCACCAAATGCAATACCAATGGTTTCTGATACTGTTCTGCCAAAGCAATTTGCTTTTCAAAAACGTCGATTTGCAATTTTATCGGAACTTCAATACGTTTATCCAATCCACATTCACCAAGTGCTAAACATTCTTTTAATGGTAGCTTCTCCTCTATCGTTTTCAAATCAATTGCCAATCGTTCTTCCTTAATATACCAAGGATGAATGCCAATAGAATACTGTGGGATTGCATTATCAAACTCCCAAGGATATTGATTGACCAGCTCCAAAACAGTAGCGTCGTTAGTAAACTTGTGTGTATGTAAATTGTAGAACGGCATTAATCATGAAACTTTTTGACACCTGCTAAAATGGCTATTTGCAAATCATTTTCGAGTGGCACAATCGGACAGGAATATTTGTGGTTGTATGCGCAGTAAGGATTATAAGCTTTATTAAAATCAATACTTACCGTATCTCTTTTCGGAATCCGCATGTCGATATAGCGTCCACCTATATAACTTTCCTTTCCACAAGTTAAGTCTGAAAAAGGAAGAAAAAGATAATCTGCAAAACCTTCTTTTTTAATCAAATCAATATTCTGATACAGATTTAATTTAAATTCCTGACCGTCGAGACTAAAAATCAATTGACCGTATTTAACATACTCCGGTGTTCGCGTACCGGTGGTTTTCATCTTAAATATTTTCTCTTCGGGTGTGCGGATAAAGGTGGCTTTTACTATATACTTTTCATCTATTGGATAAAAATCCAAGCCTTTGAAGGTCTTGAAATCTTCTTCCGTAAGCGGACTTTCTTCCTTATCGCCATATTCTTTATTAAGTGTTTGTTGGAATTCTTTAGAAGATGTTTCTTGGGCTGAAATCGTAACAACGCTAAGCAATAACAAAAGGAAAAGCATTTTTTTCATCGGATTGTTTTCAACAAAAATACTATAAAAATTCTTTGATAATTCAGAAACTTAGTAAGTCAGAAACTTTGTAACTTTGCGAAATCACCCGAGGCATTGCCGAATTGTTTGGAGCGCAGCGGAGAAAATCAATCATCAATGCTCAAAACTGCCTTTCAACGCTACATCAACAACTTCAAAGGATTTACAAGAGAAATTTGGATACTTGCGTTCATCACTTTTATCAATCGTGCCGGAACCATGGTGTTGCCATTTCTATCCAAATATTTAAAGGAAGATTTACATTTTAGCTATAGTGAAGTCGGTTGGATTATGGTTTGCTTTGGAACCGGTTCTATTATTGGCGCATGGCTTGGTGGCAAACTCTCAGACAAAATAGGGTTTTATAAAATCATGATTTTTAGTCTACTTACCAGCGGAATGATGTTTTTTGTGATACAATTTATTACCAGTTTCGTTGGTTTATGCATTAGTATGTTTATGATTATGGTCGTTGCCGATATGTATCGTCCTGCCATGTTTGTATCGATTGGTGCTTATGCCAAACCCGAGAATAGAACTCGGGCGTTGACTTTAGTTCGACTGGCAATAAATCTTGGTTTTGCTGCAGGTCCGGCTTTAGGCGGATTAATTATCATGAGTATTGGCTATCGTGGCTTGTTTTGGATAGATGGAACGACTTGTATTATCGCCATTCTAATTTTTTGGATCAAAGTAAAAGAAAAGAAGAAGTCACCTTTTATTGATAAGAAACATCCCGATGATGTATTGACGCATTCCGTATTTAAAGACAAACCGTTTTGGATTTTCCTCTTTACGTGTTTGGTTTCCGGTATTTTATTTTTTCAGGTATTCACCACCATTCCTTTGTATCACAGAGAGCAATTTAATTTAACGGAGTTTCAAACCGGTTTACTTTTAACCATGAACGGTCTGATTATTTTCTTCCTCGAAATGCCGATTGTGAGTTATGTAGAACGTCATAAAATAAGTAAAGTCAAAGTAGTAACGATGGGTTGTTTCTTAATGGCAATAAGCATATTCCTAATGCTTATCAATACTTGGTCTGGAGTTTTAATTATAATGATGCTATTTATGACTGTTGGTGAAATGTTTGCTTTTCCTTTTTCGAATTCAGTTGCCTTAAGTCGTGCACCAAAAGGTCATGAAGGAAGATATATGGCAATTTATACCATGAGTTTTAGTTTGGCTCACATAATAAGCTCCAAAGTTGGTATGGAAATCATCGAATATCATGGCTATCAAGTAAACTGGTTTGTTATGGGAATCTTAGGTTTACTAGGAGTTATTTTTGGTATTTGGGTTTTGCGTTTGATTCAAAAAGAACACAAAATACTATAAATCTAAATCTTACTCATTTATTCCGATTTGAAAACCTTAAAAAATAGTTAAATAACTATAAATGTAGTTGTGTAACTAAAAATATAGTTGTAGTTTTGATTTCAAATATAACAACTATGCAAAAGTTAACTAACAAGGAAGAAGAAATCATGCAAATTTTATGGAAGCTGAAAAAAGCTTTTGTAAAAGAGGTCATGGCTGAAATTCCTGAAGAGCAACCACATTACAATACACTTTCAACCATTATAAGAAATTTAGAAGACAAAGGTTTTGTTTCTCACAATGCTTATGGAAACACGCATCAATACTTTCCAAAAGTTAAAATGGAAGACTATAGAAAACGCTTTATGAATACGGCTATTGATACCTATTTCAATAGTTCGTATAAAAATATGGTTTCCTTTTTTGCGGAAGAAGAAAAGATTTCTGCCGAAGAATTAAGAGAAATTTTAGCGATTATAGAGAATAAAAAATAGAATAGATAACAGATAATAGACGGATAGATAATAGACAAAACCCTTTAAGAAGTCTATCATCTATTAGTCTATTATCTATCATCTTAAATTAAAAAAAATATGGAATCAGTATTTATTTATCTTTTAAAATCTAGCGGATTGATTGCCGTTTTCTATTTGGCCTATTATTTTTTGGTTCGAAAAGAAACCTTTTTCAACAGCAATCGTTGGTTTCTATTAAGTGGTTTATTCACTTCGCTCCTATTACCGTTTTTCTTTATCAAAAAAATTATACTGGTAGAAAAGCCAAAAATATCTATGGAAGATTTAGTTGCCTATTCTCAACAATCTACCAAAGCCATACAAGATGTTCCTGTTGTTGAAGCATTTGATTGGATGCAACTTATTTGGGTTAGTTATGTTATCATTGCCTGTGCTTTAGTGATTAAAATTGTTTTTAATTTTACATCGCTTTATCGAATGCTTTACCAACAACATTTCATTAGAAAAGAGAAGTTTAAACTAGTTAATTTAAATGAAAATATAGCACCATTTTCATTCTTTAATTATATCGTTTACAACTCTGATTTATATTCAAATGATGAGTTACAAAGCATCTTATTGCACGAAAAAATCCATAGCCAAGAACGACATTCTCTAGATGTTTTGGTTGCCAAATTGTTCTGCATTGTGTTTTGGTTTAATCCGTTTGTTTGGCTTTACAAAAAAGCAATCACACAAAATCTGGAATACATCGCCGACCAAAAAGCCATTGAACAATTGGAAGACAAAAAATCGTATCAACACGCTTTACTGAAAGTAGTTTCTCATCAAAGCTGTCTATCAATAACCAATAATTTTTATCAATCATTAATCAAAAAACGAATCGTTATGTTAAACAAAAATCAGTCCCACAAAAGAAATTCATGGAAGTATGCCCTTATCATTCCGGCATTAATTGGCTTTGTACTTTTATTTCAAATCAAAGTCATTGCGCAAGAAAAAGAAGAATCAACCTTTACCAAAAGAGTCCAACACGGCGATGAAATCCGTGTTGTTTTAGACAAAAACTCCTCCGAAGAAGAATTGAAAAAAGAAGCTGCCCTTTTAAAAGAAAAGCACGGTATCACCCTAAAATATTCAAAAGTAAAAAGAAACAGTGCTGGTGAAATCACCGGGATAAAAGTTGAATATAAAGACAAAGATGGTAATAAAGGTGTTTCACAAGTTGACGGAAAAGAACCAATAAAACCAATTCATTTTTATAAAAATGATGAAAGCATTGGTTTTGGAAGTCCAAAACAAGTACGAATCTTTACCAACAACCGAAATGAAGACCGGGTTATTGAATTAGCTACCCAAGACAGTACCAGAGTAGCTGACAATTTTGATTTTAATTTTGACTTTGATATTGAGGCACCTGAAGTACCAGAGTCACTTGAAATTCCTGAAGCACCAGAAGCTCCGGAAGCAGCAGAAGTTCCGTCATTTCCAAAACATTTCTGGAATGACGCTGATACAGAAACTAAAATAATTGTCAAAAAAGATGGAGCGAAACCATTGGTAATTCTGAATGGAAAAGTAATCGAAGGTGACGAAAGTGTTATCAGTAAAAAGGAATTAGACGAATTAATAGATTCTTCTCGCAAAGGTGCTGATGGTGATAAAAAACATGTTTATATCAACTGGAACGATGCGGTTAAAATCAGAACAGATGCCATGGCAAATGCAAAAATTGAAATGAAAAGAATGCGTCCCATTATAAAAAAAGAGATGCAAAGAGCCAAAGCAGATATGGAACGTGCCAAACCTGAAATAGAGGCTTCCCAACCAGAAATGGAAAAAGCCAAAACTGAAATGCTGCAGGCCAAAGAAGAAATGCAAAAAGCAAAAGCCGAGATGGATGCAGCCAGAGCTGAACTCGAAAAAGCAAGAGCTGAACTTAAAAATCAGAAAAAATAAATCATAAAAAAGCAAGTCAATTACGAGTTGCTTTTTTAATTTTGTACAAAACATTTACTATGTATAAAGTACTAGCCAAACTAAACAAACTGTTATTACCTAGTTACACCAAACAGCAACTGGATTTAAGTAAAGCCAAAAAATGGCAAATGGCTATCATTGGTTGGCGTTATTATGTCACCACTCGTGCTTTAGAAGTTACAAAATAAATTACGGAATTCATTTGCAAATTTAATTGTATTGCCTATATTTGCACCCACAAAAAAGGCCTTGTGGCGCAACTGAATAGCGCATCTGATTACGGCTCAGAAGGTTACTGGTTTGAATCCAGTCAAGGTCACGAATGAATACTAAAATAAGAAAAAAAACACCAAGCTCGCTTGAGTGTTTTTTTTCGTTTTTAGTATTATCAAAGCGGAGCTTTGTCTGGATGTTGCAAAGCAAAATCCAGTTAAACAAATTTACAATTTATTAATATAACTACTATATAAATCCTTAAACTGATAGCCTACTTCTACTCTATCCTTGCTAAGTTTATCATATTCAACTAATCCCCAAAGCACAAACTCTTTTAGGAAATATTTATCTTCCAAAGGCATATCGGGTTGGTATTTTTGGATTAAATCTTCTAATGGCACTACAGCATCCAATTGTTTTTTATACTCATCATCTGAGGTGTCATCTAACAATTCAAAACCAGTTTCTGTAAAAAACCATTCTAGAACTTTAGCGTATGGACTTGCATCAATGTCTTTTTCTAACTTTTCAATCTTTGGAAAATAAGCCGGAAAGAAAGTATGAATAGCATCTCCTATCAAATGTTGGGCAACTACGGCCGCACCTTCTTGTTCACCTTCATAGACTAATTCTACTTTTCCGGTAATGGCTGGTATAATACCCATAAAATCAGATAATCGCACAGTTGTTGTATCGTGTCCTGCTTTCAAAGCACGTCTTTCGGCTGTACTCAATAAATTTTCGTATGCTGTTATGGTCATTCTAGCGCTCACACCGCTTTTATTATCAACAAACTCACTATCACGGGCTTCAAAAGCAATTTGCTCTAATAAATCTTTGGCTAATGATGGCACATGCACCGATTCTGATTGCTGTTTGTCCAGTTTAGCTTCTTGATGTGTAATGGTTCTTGCTACAGCTATATTTTCGGGATAATGTGTTAAAATTTGGGATCCAATTCTATCTTTCAAAGGAGTTACAATGCTTCCGCGATTAGTATAATCTTCTGGATTTGCAGTAAATACAAATTGCATATCCAAAGGCATTCGCAACTTAAAACCTCGAATTTGAATATCGCCTTCCTGCAAAATATTAAACAAAGCTACTTGAATTCGAGCCTGTAAATCAGGTAATTCATTAATAACAAAAATACAACGATTCGCTCTTGGAATCATTCCAAAATGAATTACTCTATCATCTGCATAGGATAATTTTAAATTAGCCGCTTTTATAGGGTCAACATCACCAATTAAATCAGCAACAGTAACATCGGGTGTTGCCAACTTTTCTGAAAAGCGTTCGCTCCTATGCAACCAAGAAATTGGAGTAGCATCTCCTTTTTCTGTAATCAAATCTTTAGCAAATCGAGAAATTGGATTTAGAGGATCATCATTAATTTCTGAACCAGTAACTATCGGTATGTATTCATCTAAAAGTTCAATCATCTTTCTAGCTAACCTTGTCTTAGCTTGACCACGAAGTCCGAGTAAATTGATATTGTGGCGTGATAAAATAGCACGTTCTAATTCGGGAATTACTGTGTTTTCAAATCCGTGTACTCCTTCAAACGTTGGTAGTCCTGATTTTATTTTTGCCCGAAGATTATCTCTCAATTCGTCTTTAATACTTCTTGAAATGTATCCCGACTTTTTTAATTCTGCTAATGTTGTTATGTTTTCTATTTTCATTTTTTTTTATTTAACCGTAAACCTGCCTGCCGGCTGCGCTATGTTTAACGCAAAGTTCGCTAAGTGTTTTATTTTTTCTTGCTTCTTTTCTCTATCCTCTATTTTCTATTCTCTCATTTAATCTTCTTTTTTCTATTGGTTTCATAATCCTCAAAAATCATTTCGCCCAATCCTTTTAGGCCAGTGTAAAAAGCTTTTCCTTGATTGGCTTCCGTAAATCGGTTTACAAATTTTTGCAAATACGGATCATTGGCAATCATAAAAGTCGTGATAGGAATGTGTAATTTTCGGGCTTGTGCCGCTTGATTGTAGCATTGTTCTACGATGTATTCGTCTAAACCATTGGAATTCATATAATATTCACCATTTTTTTCACGAACACAACTTGGCTTACCATCAGTTATCATAAAGATTTGCTTGTTAGTATTTCGTTTTCTGCGTAGCATATCCATCGCCAATTGTAAACCGGCAACCGTATTGGTATGATAAGGTCCTACTTTCAAATAGGGTAAATCTTTGATTGCAATTGGCCAAGCATCATTACCAAAAACTAAAATATCAATCGTGTCCTTTGGATAACGGGTTGTGATTAATTCAGCCAAAGCCATGGCTACTTTTTTGGCGGGTGTAATTCTATCTTCGCCGTATAAAATCATGCTGTGGCTGATATCAATCATCAAAACGGTACTCATTTGCGCCTTGAATTTCGATTCTTCTACTACCAAATCATTTTCAGTTAATCTAAATTCTTCAGAACCATTATTGATTTGTGCATTTTTTAAACTTTCTGTAAGCGAGATACTTTCCAAACTATCTCCAAAATGATATTCTCTGAATTCACCAGTTTGCTCATCGCCACTTCCTGAATATTTTGTTTTATGGTTACCCGTTCCGGAACGTTTAAGGTTTCCAAAAATTTGATCTAAAGCTTGTTGCCTAATGGCACGTTCTGTTTTAGCTGTTATACCCGTTCCTGAAGTTCCATCTTCTTTCAATTCGTCTCGGATGTATCCTTTTTTCTTTAAATCTTCAATAAAGTCGTCAATGGTATAACTAGAATCCGTGAGTTTGTATTCTACGTCTAATTGACGCAACCAATCAATAGCTTCGTCAAAATCGCCCGAAGTATGGGTGATTAACTCTTTGAAAATTTCAAAAAGTTTATCGAAAGGAGATTGAAACGGCGCTTCGTATTGCTTGAATAAAAATCCTTTTTTTGTATACTTTTCCATAGCCAATAAAATTAATATTAAAACTTTAAAACGTATACAGAACGAATACTAATTTTAAGTTAAAGTAATTGTTGAAAATGTTTAGTTTTGCTCCTTAAAAAAATATTATGTCCTCAGATTACATCCTTGACGAAAAAATTGACCATATTTTCTTTCTCGAAGCAGATATCAAATTCAAAGAATATGAAAACTGTACCTTTCACAACTGTGACTTCACAGATTGCACTTTTCAAAGTGTGGCTTTCATTGATTGCAATTTCTTTGACTGCAACTTTAAAGACACTAAAATAAATTATGTTTCCTTACGTGGCGTACAGTTTACCAAATGTGATTTTACTGCAGTTAATTTTGCAATGACAGACCAAGTGATTTATGAGTTTAACTTTAAAGATTGCTTATTGGATTATGCCAAATTCTATGCGTTGAAACTTAAGAAAATGCAGTTCATCAATTGCAGTATGATTTCAGTGGATTTTATGAAAAGCGATTTAACTGAAGCTGTGTTTGACAATTGCAACCTGAGAAGAGCTGTCTTTATTGACACGATTGCTAACAAAGCCGACTTTTATACCAGCTATGATTATACCATTGACCCAGAAAAAAACAAACTAAAGAAAGCTGTTTTCTCTACGGATGGATTGAAAGGGCTTATGGAAAAGTATGGTTTGGTTGTTAAAGTTTAAAAACAACCGCAAATTCGCAAATTATTTACATTGGTTTTAATTTGGGAATTTGCGGTCAAAACTTTTATAATCTGAAGTTCGATTAAGTAATTACTTCGTAAACACTCTGTTTTCCTGCTCAATAACTCGGATAAACGTGGTTCGTTTAGTCAGTTCTTTAAGTTTTGCAGCGCCAACATAAGTACACGTACTTCGGATTCCACCAAGAATATCATGTAACGTTTCAATCACATCACCTTTGAATGGCACTTGAACTGTTTTTCCTTCACTTGCGCGATATTCAGCAACACCACCAACATGCTTTTTCATTGCAGTTTCGGAACTCATTCCATAGAATTGCTTGAACTTTTCACCATTAATTTCTAACATTTTCCCACCACTTTCGGTGTGACCGGCTAACATTCCGCCAAGCATCACAAAATCGGAACCTGCACCAAAAGCTTTGGCCACATCGCCTGGAGTGGAACAACCACCATCGCTGATTATGTGTCCGCCAAGTCCGTGAGCAGCATCGGCACACTCAATAATAGCAGAAAGTTGCGGATAACCAACACCCGTTTTTACTCGGGTTGTACAAACAGAACCCGGACCAATTCCCACTTTTACGATATCGGCACCTTCTAAAAGTAGTTCTTCCACCATTTCACCGGTAACAACATTTCCAGCAATAATAACTTTGTTAGGATATTGTTTTCGCGCCTGACGCAAAAATTCAACAAAGTGCTCCGAATAACCATTGGCAACATCGATGCAAATAAATTTTAGTTGTGGATTGTGTTCGAATATTTCAGCAATCTTTTTGAAATCATTCTTTCCTGTTCCGGTGCTTACCGCAATATAATCGGAAATATCACTTGGAGCCGATTTGATAAAATCATTCCATTGCTGAACCGTATAATGTTTGTGAATTGCCGTGAAGAGTTTTTCTTTGGCTAAAGCCAATGCCATTTCGAAAGTCCCAACAGTATCCATATTAGCAGCCATAATGGGAACTCCTGTCCAAGTGAGTGTACTGTGCAGAAATTTAAATTCCCGTTCCAAACTCACCTGTGCTCTACTGTTTAGAGTTGAACGTTTTGGGCGAATCATTACATCTTTAAATCCCAGTTTTATATCGGTTTCAATTCTCATTTTTACTAAAATTCTAATGAATCAAATATAGAATTTAGTGGTGAAAATTGAATCGATTTTCCAAAAAGTAATTAGTAATTTATCAACAGATTTTAACCGTGAATGGTTTCTTTATTTCCGTAATTTGCGATGATTTGAGCTTCAAAAGCAATCCACTCGCGCCAACGTTTTTCAACATCGATTCCTTTGCCATATTTACGGGCATACGTTATAAAAGTAGTATAATGTCCAGCTTCGCTCTCCATCAATTCTCTGTAGAATTTTGATAATTCTTCGTCCTGAATGTTTTCTGATAGCACTTTAAAACGCTCACAACTTCTTGCTTCAATCATAGCCGAAAAAAGTAATCTTTCTACCAAAGCTGAAACTCGGCTTCCTGTGTTACTCCTTTTCATGTATTGTGCCAACTCGTTTACATAATCGTCTTTGCGTTCACGTCCGAGTTTTAAACCTCGTTTCTTTATGATAGTATGGACTTGTTCAAAATGGTCTAATTCTTCTTTGGCTAAAGCCAATAAATCGGTTACCAAATCTTCGTGTTCCGAATTATTAGTAATGATTGTTATCGCATTCGTAGCTGCTTTTTGTTCGCACCACGCATGATCTGTTAGAATTTCTTCGATGTTTTTCTCAACGATGTTTACCCATCTTGGGTCGGTTGGCAATTCTAAACGTAAAACTCCCATAATAAAGTGGCTTAATAATTAAAGGTCAAAAATACGGATTTTACGATTTATTATGACAACGATTTTTTTTAGCTAAGAATGCTATGAAATAATTTTTCCGTCTTCCATAGTTATAGTCCTATTAGTTTTTGAAGCAAAATCGTTATCGTGTGTTACAATTAGCATAGTTTGTTTTTGTTCCAAAGTCAGTTTTTTGAAAATATCAAATACTAAATCACTATTCTTTTTATCCAAATTCCCGGTAGGCTCATCTCCCATTATAATTAAAGGATTGTTGATTAAAGCTCTGGCAATGGCAACACGCTGCTTTTGTCCTCCGCTCAATTGATTGGGCATCTTTAAGGCTTGATCGGCCATATCTAAAGTTCGTAAATGTTCCATTGCATCGTGTTCAATTTCTTTTTCAGAACGTTTACCCAGTTTCATTCCGGGCAACATGACATTTTTCAAAACGCTGTATTCTGAAAGCAAATAATGGAACTGAAATACAAAGCCTATTTTTTCATTTCTGAGTTGAGCCAATTCTTTATCAGGTTTTCCAGTAATAAGCTCTTCTTGAATGTATAATTCGCCTTCATAATCAGTATCCATAGTAGAAAGCAAATACAATAAGGTTGATTTTCCGCAACCCGATTTCCCAACAATTGATACAAATTCGCCATGATTAATACTCATGTCAATATCTTTCAACACCTGAAACCTAATTGGGTCGTAAAAGTATTTGGTTAATTTTTTGGTTTCTAAGACTATGTCACTCATTTTATTTTCCTCGAATAATATCTACTGGATCAACTTTACTAGCTTTTATAGCTGGAAACAATCCTGCAATAAGTGTTGTTATTAATGCAAATGAAATCCCAATGATATAAAATAGCGGATTATAATTTATGGGATAGGTTGTCACGGTTGGCAATGAAGCTGTATTGAAAGGGATATTATCAATAATATTTGTAAATATAAAACCAAATAACAAACCAAATAATCCTCCAGTAATTCCAATAATTAACGAAAGTGAAATAAAAATCCATTTTACATCATTTCCTGAAAATCCTGTAGCCTTTAGAATTGCGATGCTATCCATCTTTTCAAAAATCATCATGTTTAAGATGTTGTAGATTCCAAATCCAGCGACGATTAACAACACTATTCCAACCGCATAAGAGATAATACTTCTTACTGAGCTTCCTGTTTCAAACTGAGAATTGGCTGTTTGATAATCAATAGCATCTAAGTCAAATTTTTCATGAAATTCCTTTGCTACATCAGGTGCCGAAGTGATATCGTATAATTTAATTTGTATATCTGTAATATAATTAGTTGCTTCGCCTAATAGTTTTTGGGCTGTTGCCAAAGAAGTGTAACTGCTTACATCATCTATTTCTGCGATGCCAATTTGAGATATTCCAACAATTTTCAAGGAAGCTAAATTTCCTTTGGCTGAAGTTATTTTTATGTTATGTGACATTTGTAGAAAAATTTTGCTTAAAGAGAAAATATGGATTCCGAATTAAGAAAAAACATTCGCTTGAGATGGTTTCAAAGTCTTTTTGAATTATCGAATTACGAACTTCAGAAAAAAGTTTGGCTTGAAGGCGCGATAGTTGATTATTTTAGCGATTATACAGAAGCTATTTGTTCCTATTTTGACGATTTGGATTTAGGTAGTGGTTTGGAGAAGTTTGCAGAAGACGGTTTTATTACAAAAGACGAAGCAAAACTTTTTCTTGATTTTCATAAACAGTTTAGAGAATACACAAGTAGGCCAGATAAAAGAACTTTAAGTGATTCGAAAATTCTGCGTGATATTGAATGGAAAAACTTAACAATATTAGCCAAACAGAATTGGGATAAACTCAAAGAAATGTTGACGGACAAAGCTGAGCTTGATTATATAAATAATTTAGAAGATAGATTTGCAAACGTCACATAACAGCCGTTTCTCGCAATTGCGAATTTTGTGGTAAGTTCACGTTCTCGTTTCGCAATAATTTTTATCTTTAACAGAAAATATAAAGTTCCGAACTTCGCAACTGACGAGAAGCGGCGGAACGATATCACCTATAACTAAAAGCATTTTATCAGCCAATCCTTTACCAATGATGATACTGTTGTTTTGATCTAAATCGGCTATTTTACCTACTACAATATAATCACTTAAGGTGAATAATTTTTCTTCTGCAGCTACATCAATTCCGCTAATTACTCCTGAAATTTCAATAGTCCCTGAATTAAAAAAAACTGGTGTAGTAATTTTTGGTGCCACATCAATGATGCGACTATCTTGTTTTAAATAGTGAATGATTGCTTTGCTGTTGTATATGGACTTACCTCTGTCTTTTGGTTTTATTGAAGAGACAAAATTGATATTGTTTTTATATTTATCAGATAATTTTACAGGCTGATTTTCAGAAGGTTTGATTTCGTTATATAAACGAACATGTGGTGTTCTGTTTAGCATTAATCCATCGAGCAAATCATTCAATCCATTCATAAAACTTACTAAGGAAATAAACATGGCGATACCAAAAGTGACGCCAACAGCAGCCACAATTGTTTGTTTCAATCGAGCGCGAAGTAAATGGAAAGCAATATTTAAAATAAGTTTGAAGTTCATTATTTAGGTTTGTAAATAGTTTCCTCGGCACTTAATCCACTCAAAATTTCAACATTCTGATAATCATTTAAGCCAATTTTTACTTTGCGCTTTTCATCTTCGTTAACCAAAACATATTCATCATCTACCAAATAACCTTTAGGAATGGTTAAAACATCCTTTTTAGTTTGTATGATAATATTCGCTTCCGCTGTAAGATTTGGGTATAACTTTGTTGGCGGAGAATCAAAATGAGCTTCTATTTTGAAAGTTCTGGAGCGCTCATCCATAATGGGATAAATTTTATCTACCGTTGCGTCAAAAGCTTTTCCTTTATAACTATCTAAAGTAACAACTACTTTTTGTCCGACCATTACTTTAACCATATCATATTCATCAACATCTAATTCTAATAAATAAGCATTTTTCTTTCCAATAACTGCTAATGGCATTTGAGAAGTTATTAATGTCCCCTCTTTTACCAAAACATCAAATAACTCTCCCGAAAAGGCACTTTTTACTTCAAAGTCGCTTTGTGATTTTTCGCTTATTTTTAGGTTATTACTGTTTTTGTACTGATCATTTTTAAGTTGGATTCTTAATTGGGATAATTGTTTTAAAGCAGCTTCATAATTGGATTTCGAGTTCTTATAAGCTAGTTCTACTCGTTCATACTCTACTTCAGAAATGATATTGTATTGTTTGATATTTTTATTTCGGTTATACACCGATTGGTCTAACGCTAGTTTGTCTTTAGCCACTTGAACCTTAGTTTCCATTTCGGCAATTTTATCTTGTATGTAACGACTATTTTCATTACTCAATTGATAGGTTAAGCGAGCATTCTCTGTACTTAGAGATGCTTTATCACTTTCTATTTGAAATAATGATTGACCTTCCGTAATAGTCTGCCCTGCGGTTACATT
The DNA here is from genome assembly GCF_031381455.1 of Flavobacterium sp. Taxonomy (GTDB): domain Bacteria; phylum Bacteroidota; class Bacteroidia; order Flavobacteriales; family Flavobacteriaceae; genus Flavobacterium. The sequence continues at coordinate 206,137 of NZ_JANMXZ010000008.1, forward strand.
GATTTTCTGTAAAATACCATTGACGGTCGAATAAACGGTATATTGATTTTCTGATTTTACAACACCAGAAGCATAGACGCTTTCAGTTATAGTTCCTTTAGTAGGTTTAATTTCGCCATTATCTTTTTTGCTGCAGGAAAGGAGAATAACAAGAGAAGAAAAGAGTAGTAGTTTATAGCATTTCATGAACTGGGCGTTTATAGAATTTTGTCTCTCAAATTTACGACAATTTCAACCTTTAAAGTCTAACAATTGTCATAAAAAAAACCTCCCAAACGGAAGGTTTATAATTGCATTAATAAGTATTATTAGCTTAATAAACAAAAATCGCTCTTTCGCTCATCATGTCGTTTACTTCGTCTGCGATTTCTTCTAGCATTTCGTTGTTAGTAGCATTTGAAAGTACTCTATCGATTAAATCAACAATAGTTTCCATATCACTTTCTATCATTCCACGTGTAGTAATAGCAGGAGTTCCCACACGAATTCCCGAAGTTACAAACGGAGATTTATCATCAAATGGAACCATGTTTTTATTTATCGTAATTTCTGCTTTGCCTAATGCTATTTCAGCATCTTTACCAGAAATACCTTTATTACGTAAATCAATCAACATCATGTGATTATCTGTTCCACCAGAGATTAAATGATACCCTCTTTTTACGAAAGCTGCTGCCATTGCTTTAGCATTTTTTTGTACTTGCATCGCATACGCAAAAAACTCATCGGATAAAGCTTCACCAAAAGCAACAGCTTTTGCCGCAATGATATGCTCTAATGGTCCACCTTGATTTCCTGGGAAAACAGCCATGTCTAAAACATGCGACATCATTCTGATTTCGCCTTTTGGAGTAGTTAATCCCCATGGGTTTTCAAAATCTTTTCCCATCATGATGATTCCGCCTCTTGGTCCACGCAACGTTTTATGTGTAGTAGTTGTTACAATATGGCAATGTGGAATTGGATCATTCATCAAACCTTTGGCAATTAAACCTGCAGGATGAGAAATATCAGCTAATAAAAGTGCTCCAACACTATCGGCGATTTCACGGAAACGTTTAAAATCCATATCACGAGAATAAGCCGAAGCACCAGCAATAATCATTTTAGGTTGCTCTTTCGTTGCAATTTCTTGAATTTTGTCGTAGTTCAATACGCCTGTTTCTTTCTCAACACCATAAAATGATGGAGAATATAATTTGCCAGAAAAATTTACTGGAGAACCATGTGTTAAATGTCCACCATGGGATAAATCAAAACCCAATATTTTATCTCCGGGTTTTAAACAAGCTGCAAAGACAGCTGTATTAGCTTGTGAACCAGAATGTGGTTGTACGTTTACATAGTCAGCACCAAAAAGCTCTTTAGCTCTGTCAATTGCGATTTGCTCGATAATATCTACCACTTCGCAACCACCATAATATCTTCTGCCGGGATAACCTTCGGCGTATTTATTAGTCAGCACCGAACCTGCAGCTTCCATCACTTGGTCGCTCACAAAGTTCTCTGATGCAATTAGTTCAATTCCGTGAATTTGTCTGTCTTGTTCCTCAAGGATTAAGTCAAAAATTTGTTTGTCGCGTTGCATTTGAAATTATTTCTATTAATTGTGCTCAAAATTACAAAAATGGTTTGGTAAATTAATAGGAAATGATATATTTGATTACTTAAATTTTCAACAATTAATTCAACACATCATGCCTTTAGCTACAAACAATCCCAAACGAAAATCTTGGCTTACTGTCCCCAAAGACAGCGACTTCCCCATTCAGAATATCCCGTTTGGCGTTTTCTTAACCAAAGAAGATGTCATCACTATTGGAACAAGAATTGGTGATTACGCGATTGATTTAGGAGCATTACAGCAACTGAATTATTTCGAAGGAATTGAACTAACCGATGATATGTTCATGCAAGACACTTTGAATGATTTTATATCGGATGGAAAAAAAACTTGGCGATTAGTCCGCAACCGAATTAGTGATATTTTTGAACATAGCAATCCGCTACTTCGGGACAATCAGGAACACCGCGATATTGTCATCTTTAAAATGGAAGATGTTGAAATGCAGCTTCCGGTTTTGATTGGCGATTATACCGATTTCTATTCGAGTAAAGAACACGCTACTAATGTTGGTAAAATGTTTCGTGACCCAGCAAATGCTTTATTACCAAACTGGCTTCACATTCCTGTTGGCTATCACGGAAGAAGTTCTACTATAGTGCCATCCGGAATTCCGGTACATCGTCCAATGGGACAAACATTACCAAATGGAGAAAGCACTCCTGTATTTGGTCCGTCACGTTCTATCGATTTTGAATTGGAAACCGCTTTTATTACTACCGATGCTAATATTATGGGCGAAAATATTCCGATTAACGAAGCCGAAGATTATATTTTTGGAATGGTATTATTAAACGATTGGAGCGCACGCGATATTCAAAAATGGGAATATGTGCCACTTGGACCCTTTTTGGCAAAAAACTTTGCTTCCTCAATTTCTCCATGGATAGTAACCATGGACGCTTTGGACCCTTTCCGTTGCAAAGGTCCAGTACAAGAACCAACACCTTTACCCTATTTACAACAAAAAGGAAAACACACTTTCGATATTAATTTAGAAGTCTACATTGAACCTGAAAATACTGAAGTATCGTTGGTCTCTAAATCAAATTTTAAATATATGTATTGGTCGATGTCTCAGCAATTAGCACATCATACTTCTAACGGTTGCCGAATCAATTCGGGAGATATGATGGGTTCCGGAACTATTTCGGGACCAACTCCTGATAGTTATGGCTCGATGCTCGAATTAACTTGGGGCGGAAAAAATCCAATCAAAATGAATGATGGTTCAGAACGTAAATTCATAAATGATAATGACTCAGTAACTATAAAAGGGTATTGTCAAAACAGTTCAGTGCGAATTGGTTTTGGTGAAGTTTGCAATAAATTATTACCACCTTTCGTTAGAAAATAAATCAACATATTTACAATAAAAGCAAACCGCAAATTCGCAAATTAAAAAGGAGAATTAATTTAAATAATTTGTGAATTTGCGGTAAAATTCTTTACAATATAAAATAAAAATGAAAAATACAGCGTTAACACACATACACGAAAGTTTAGGAGCGAAAATGGTTCCGTTTGCCGGATACAATATGCCGGTGCAATATGAAGGTGTAAATGCCGAACACGAAATTGTTAGAAATGGTGTCGGTGTTTTTGATGTGTCACACATGGGTGAGTTTTTACTTAGTGGTGAAAATGCTTTGGCTTTAATCCAGAAATTAACTAGCAATGATGCTTCTGTTTTAGAAATTGGTCGCGCACAATATTCTTGTTTGCCAAATAACGACGGCGGAATTGTAGATGATTTAATTGTGTACCGAATGAAAGAAAACCAGTATTTATTGGTCGTGAACGCTTCTAATATTGACAAAGACTGGAATTGGATTTCGTCGCACAATGATTTAGGTGTGGAAATGAAAAACATTTCAGAGGATTATTCTTTGCTTGCGATTCAAGGCCCAAAAGCTGTTGAAGCGATGCAATCATTAACTTCAATAGATTTATCAGCGATTAAATATTATCATTTTGAAGTGGCTGATTTCGCCGGAATTGAACATGTGATTATATCGGCTACAGGTTACACTGGTTCGGGCGGATTTGAAATTTATTGCAAAAACTCTGATGTAGAGCAAGTTTGGAACAAAGTATTTGAAGCCGGTCAAGCTTTCGGAATCAAACCTGTAGGATTGGCGGCACGCGATACGTTGCGTTTGGAAATGGGTTTTTGTTTGTACGGAAACGACATCAATGATTCGACTTCGCCTTTAGAAGCTGGTTTGGGTTGGATTACCAAATTCACCAAAGACTTTACCAATTCTGAAAATCTAAAAAAACAAAAAGAAGCTGGCGTTAACAAAAAACTTGTTGGTTTTGAACTAACCGAAAGAGGAATTCCGCGTCACGATTATGAAATTGTAGATGCTGATGGCAATAATATTGGTATTGTAACTTCGGGAACAATGGCGCCATCTTTGGGTAAGGGAATCGGAATGGGTTATGTAAAAACCGAATTCTCGGCGGTTGATAGCGATATTTTTATACAAATTCGTAACAACAAAGTCGCTGCCAAAGTGGTAAAAATGCCATTCTATAAAAAGTAGACAATGGCAATGACAATCAAAATGACAATATCAATAAAAACGTAGTTACTAGATTTGCATAATGACATTGAAATTGACATTGACATTGATATTGAAATTGACATTGAAATAGAAATTCACTAAATCTTTTGATAAACAAAACACTAATATCACTTTTGTTGCTTCCTCTTTTAGCTTTAAGCCAAAAAGAGAAGAATCCTTGTGAAACTTTAGCTAGCATCAATGCATTAATTCAAGAGAATCATTATCGCCCAAAACCAATTGACGACAGTTTATCCGTTTATGTTTTTAAAACTTTTTTAAGTCGGTTAGACGAAGAAAACAGACTGTTTATTGCTCCTGAAATCAATGAATTGAAGAAACACGAATACCAAATTGATGATTATATTAATGGGCATGATTGCTCTTTTCTTCATGATTTTTACGCCGCCTATTCTAAATCTATCACGCGTTATGCTGCTATTATTGCTTCTTTGAAAAATGAAGATTTTCCACTTTCCAGTGATGAAAAAGTTATTTTCTCCAGAAAAGCTTTTCCGTATGCAACCGATGAAACTGAATTAAAACACTTGTACAAAAAAAGAATTCTGTTCAATGTCTTGCGCGAAGTTGCTGAATTGAGCACCAATAAAGATTCTTTAGTAGCCAATTTTGATTCACTTGGTACTTCCAACAAACCCAAAGTCATTGATAAATACGAATGCAAAACGGAAAGCTACCAAATGTCGGAAGATGAATTTAATGCTATTTTTTACTCCGTCTTTTGTTCCTATTTTGATCCACATACTGAATATTTTTCGGAAAACGATAAATCGGAATTTTTCTCAACTGTAAGTTCAGATAATCTGACTTTTGGACTCTATGTTTCCTTATCTGAAAAAGACGAATTGACCGTTGACGATATTATTCCGGGAAGTTCAGCTTATTTTAGTGATAAAATAAATGTTGGTGACCAATTGTTAAAAATCAAGTATAAAAACGAAGAGTACGAAATTGCTTGTGCTTCGATGAAAAAAATTGATGAAATCATCACTTCCAAAGAGTATAAAACGGCAATTTTTACTTTTAGAAAAAAAAGTGGTGAAATATACAACGTTCGATTAGTAAAAAAAATTTTGAAAGATTATCAAAACAATGTCTTTAGTTTTAAACTAAAAACTGATAAATCTACATTTGGTTATATTAAAATTCCGAGCTTTTATTCCACTTTTGAAAATGGAAAATCGAGCATCACGCATGATGTTGTCAAAGAAATATACAAACTAGGTGAAGATCAAATCGATGGACTAATCATAGATGTTGAGAATAATGGTGGCGGTTCAATGGAAGAAGCGGTTAGACTTTCAGGTTTGTTTATAAACGATGGACCATTGGCAATCATGAATAATAATAAAAATAATAAAGAAGTCATTCCAGATGATATTCTGGGGACAATTTATAATGGTCCGATGGTGATAATGATAAATGGCTTTTCAGCTTCGGCAAGCGAATTTTTCACCAATGCCATGCAAGACTACAATCGAGCGATTGTTATTGGAAACAAATCATTAGGGAAAGCCACCATGCAACGCATCTTTCCACTAAATGCAAATAACGATGAGTTTCTGAAATTAACCTTGGAAAAATTCTACCGATTAACCGGAAAAAGTAATCAGTACAATGGCATAACTCCTGATGTTGAAATTCCGTTATTGTTTGACAAGCAAATGCCAAGAGAAAACAGCTATGATACTGCGCTTAAAAATGATGAAATACGTGGTGTTTTAAAATACAATTATATTGAGAATGTTATTTATGCCGATGCGATTGCAGCCAGTAAAAAAAGAGTGACCGAAAACACAGATGCGATTGAAATAGAAGACCTTAACACTAAAATAAATCCTTTGTACGATGCTGATTTGCCACCGGTAGTTTTACAATTCAGTTCTATTTTTGATAATGTAAACCAAATTAATTCACTTTGGAAAGAGATAAAAAAGGAAACCGAAAAGGTATATCCAATAACCGTTGAATTAAATGCTGCCGATATCAAGATTCAGAAAAAGGATGATTTTATGAAAACCAACACTACCGAAAGAATAAAAAATATTAGACAAAACTTTCACATACTAGAAGCCACTAATATATTGTATGACGTAAATAATTTAAAACCTTAAGGACAATTTGGTTACAAAAATGAAGAATTCAATCATTTGCAATAACCGAATAATACCTTATTTTTGCACTCAATTTTAGCATTAAAAATAGTCTTAGCAATGGGAAGAGCATTCGAATTTAGAAAAGGTCGAAAAATGAAACGTTGGTCAGCCATGGCTAAAGCGTTTACACGTATAGGAAAAGATATTGTAATGGCGGTGAAAGAAGGTGGACCAAATCCGGAAGCCAATTCCCGTTTACGTGCTGTTATCCAAAATGCAAAATCGGCTAACATGCCGAAAGAAAACGTGGAACGTGCGATTAAGAAAGCAACCGATAAAGATACAGCCAACTACAAAGAGCAACTTTTTGAAGGTTATGCACCGCACGGAATTGCACTTTTAATTGAAACTGCTACCGATAACAACAACAGAACCGTTGCCAACATCAGAAGCTATTTCAACAAATGCAATGGTACGATGGGAACACAAGGTTCGGTGGAATTTATGTTTGACCATACGTGTAATTTCCGTATTCCGAATAACAACATTGATATTGAAGAATTAGAATTAGAGTTTATCGATTTTGGTGCCGAAGAAATCTTTGCTGACGAAGACGGAATCTTAATCTACGCTCCTTTCGGAAGTTTTGGTGCCATCCAAAAAGAATTGGAAAGCCGTGACATTGAAATATTATCTTCTGGTTTTGAAAGAATTCCTCAGATAACCAAAAAACTAACAGAAGCTGAAATAGCAGATGTAGAAAAACTAATCGAAAAAATCGAAGAAGATGATGACGTAATGAACGTGTATCATACAATGGAGGAATAGAATTTTAAATATTAGATTTAAGATATTAGATATAAAGCTCTGGGCAATGCCTGGAGTTTTTTTGTAGGGGAAATTTTGTTACTTTTACTTTGGAGCAAATTTGCTTGCAAAAATAAGTTGCGATTATTTATAAGTTATCGGTCATTGGACGTCACTTACTCATCGAACATACATTAGAAATGAAACAAATTAAACTGACGACTTTAACATTTGGACTTCTGCTTTTCGGCTGCAATGAAGACTATTAAAGTAATTTTGCTACATAAACTTTAAAAGAAGATAAAACCATATTATTAATTAAACATAAAAATATGAAAAAAATCATTTATGCGCTGATCTTACCGCTGGTTGTGGTAAGCGGACTGGTATTTGCAAATCGTGAAATTAAAAATGAAACTTCTAAAAAGTCAATCCCAAAGCCTCTCTCTGCTGCTGAAAGGAAAGCCGCATTGAAAAAATGGGAGGCTAGCCCTGATGGTATAATGTACAAAAAATGGGAAGCGTCTCCTGCAGGTAAAAAAGTACATGCCGGTGCTGCTAAAATAAGGAAGTCCATTAGGGATTATACCAATATGGAGGGAGTTGTAACCTCTCTTTCTCTTCCGCCAGGCTCAAGATTAGGTTTCGGAGTGATGGTAAGGATTAATGGTGACGATTATATTCTTGCTTTTGGGCCAGAAAAGTCTGGGAAGAATATTTTGAATTTTAACAATGAATTTGAGCAATTACATAGCCTGAAAGTTAACGACAAAATAATTATAAGAAGCCATAGCGTATCGTACGCGCCCAAGTATTCAATTCCAATAGTAGCGGGCGACTATGTAGAACGAGATAGTAAAATAATTTATAAACGTGTACCTCGCAAAGGCGGTTGCTAAGTAAATAAATTATGAAATACATTCACGTATATGCCCCGTCATAAAATAGAAATAACTCAGTTCCTCAGCCGCGACTGTCGTTTGGCATCGGAACGTTAAGCATCAATTTCACGGAACCCAAAGACAAAATGAATATATTCAACCGAAATACAACAAAAAGGCATTTAAAGCAATTTGAGATAGAAATTGCAGAATTGTTATCAAGTGAGTTTCCAGAATTTAAGAAGGTAATCGAAATGTCGGAACTCAATGGAATTAATTTCATGGAAAAACCGCAAGGAATCAACTTAACAAGAAGTTACAATCCAAAAGTTTATGGAGAAATCAAAAGAAATCATAATACTTGTTTCAATTTAGTTGGTGTTTCTGTTTTTGAGAAAAAGACAAAAAAATATGTGCCAATAAAGCTAGGCTATTTACATGACGCATTGAACATAATTGAGATTCCAAATCCAAAACAATTCCATAGAATTTATGATTTAAACAATACAAAAGTTGAGAAAATTGAAATCAAAAATATAAAATTAGAAAATCCAGAAAAAGCTATTGTTTTAAAAATTCTGAATGAAATAGACCTTGAAAAATTAAGCTCTTTAGATTTGGAAAACACATTTGAAATTGAAATAGACGGACAATTATTCTTTACTATTATTGACATGGAAGATGGAAATTATATTGCAATTGATAAAGAAAGGATAATCTATCGATTAAATCACGACCAAAATGTAAGAGTTAAAAAAATAGCAGAAAATCCAATTGAATTTTTCAAAATTTATAGTGATAAAAAATCAGAATTGGAAAATATAATGAACCAATAAACCCGAACGACTAACAGCGGTTTTACAACTGCCTAGTTTAGTACAAGTTGTGTTATGAAATTTTGTACCTTAGTCTTCATAAAATCATAAGCTATGAAACATCTAATTTATTTAACGTTACTGCTTTTAACAGCAACCACACTAACCGCACAGGAAATTAAATTAAAGGATGACGTTGTTTATTCAGGCGAAAAACCAACTTTCAGTTTTGCCAAAAAATCATTTAATAACGAATTGTATGTTTATAAACTAAACACCAAAGAAGAATTGGTACACCTGCAGGTAGACAACAACGGAACAGAAATCAAACAGGATGATGGTAAGAAAATAGTTTTTGAACAACAAAAAGTTACTATTCAATCAAAAAACTTCCGAACTAGAAAATGGGATTTTCTAATAGCATTGCTGCTTGAAGAAAAAGTAATCGACCTAAAAGGCGATATTAATCTAGACAACCTAAATCGGTTTAAAGCAAAATATGATGACAACGATGTTAACAAAACTATGAGATAGTTTCAAACCTTTATGTCATAAATCAAAAAACTCCAAATTGCTTTGGAGTTTTTTTTATATCTAAGTAATCTAACTGTCTAGAATTCTAACAATCCAACTATCTAATAATCTATTTGATAAATTCTACTTTCTGAACTTCTTCAGCATTGATACTGTCAAAGAAACCTTGTTCGTTCATCCAGTCATCGCTAAATACTTTGCTCATATAACGAGAACCATGATCAGGGAAAATCGCAATAACATTACTTTCTTCTGTAAATTCTCCTTCTTCAGCATATTGTTTGATGGCCTGCATCACTGCTCCAGAAGTATACCCTACAAATAACCCTTCTCTTTTGACAATTTCTCTGGTTGTGTGAGCACTTTCTTCATCAGTTACTTTCATGAAATGATCAATCAAATCAAAGTCGGTTGCTGTTGGAATAAGGTTTTTACCCAATCCTTCTATTCTGTATGGATAGATTTCATCAGCGTCAAACTCTTTGGTCTCGTGGTATTTTTTCAACACCGAACCAAAAGCATCAACACCTAAAATTCTAATATTTGGATTCTTTTCTTTTAAATATTTGGCTGCGCCGGAAATTGTTCCTCCTGTTCCGCTACACGCAATTAAGTGTGAAATTTTTCCGTTGGTTTGTTCCCAAATTTCCGGACCGGTTGATTTGTAATGCGCATCAATATTCAATTGATTGAAATACTGATTAATATAGATTGAACCTTTAGTTTCTTCATGCAAACGCTTAGCGACATTATAGTAAGATCGCTCGTCATCCGCAGAAACATGTGCCGGACAAACATATACTTTTGCGCCTAAACTACGCAACATATCAATTTTATCTTTGGAAGATTTTGAACTAACTGCTAAAATGCAGTTGTATCCTTTGATGATACTTACCATTGCCAAACTAAAACCAGTATTCCCTGAAGTAGTTTCAATGATAGTATCGCCTGGAGAAAGGATTCCTTGTCTTTCTGCCTCTTCTATAATATATAATGCAATTCTATCTTTGGTGGAATGTCCTGGGTTGAAAGCTTCAACCTTAGCATAAAAATTTCCTGGTAAAGATTCGGTGATTTTGTTTAGTCTAATTAAAGGAGTATTCCCTATTAGGCTTAATACATTATCGTGAGCTTTTATATCTTGTTTCATAAATAAACTAGTCAAGGCATATTATGAAGCCAATTTTACGGACTTCTTAACTTTGCAAATTTAATAAAATATTTTAAACTATCTTTTTATTCCTTCTAAATCTAGCAAAAAACTATACTCTTTGGCGATTTCCTTAATGGCTTCAAACCTTCCCGAGGCACCACCATGTCCTGCATCCATATTTGTATCCAAATATAATTGATTATTATTTGTTTTCAAGACGCGTAGTTTTGCGACCCATTTCGCTGGTTCCCAATACTGTACCTGCGAATCATGCAAGCCTGTTGAAATATACAAGTTTGGATAAGCCTCGGCTAGTACATTATCATAAGGCGAATACGAAAGCATATAATTATAATATTTTTTAACATTTGGATTTCCCCATTCGTCATATTCTCCAGTTGTTAATGGTATCGTTTCGTCCAACATCGTCGTAACAACATCCACAAACGGAACTTGTGCGATGACGCCGTTATACAAATTTGGTGCCATGTTGATAATCGCTCCCATCAAAAGTCCGCCAGCAGAGCCACCTTCGGCATATAAATGTTCGGTGGATGTATACTTTTCATCAATCACAAATTGGGAGCAATCTATAAAATCTGTAAACGTATTTTTCTTTTTTAACAACTTTCCGTTTTCATACCATTCTCTTCCTAAATCTTCACCACCACGAATGTGAGCAATGGCATAAATAAATCCTCTGTCTAATAATGATAATCGAACTGATGAAAAATGGCAATCCATAGTTGCACCATACGAACCGTAAGCATATAACAACAATGGATTTTTTCCGTCTTTCTTAATTCCTTTTCGATACACCATAGAAATTGGCACCTCGGTTCCGTCTTTGGCGGTGGCCCAAATACGTTCTTCTATATAATTGTTTTTATCAAATTTTCCACCCAAAACTTCCTGTTCTTTAAGTACGTTTTTGGCCGCTGTTTTCATATTGAAATCAATCACAGAAGCCGGAGTAGCTAATGATTGATAACCATAACGAAGTATTTCAGTGTCAAAATCGAGATTGGTTGTCGTGTACGCCATATAAGTTTCACTTTCAAAAGGCAGGTAATATTCCCCTTTCCCACTCCATGGCATAATACGAATGTGATTCAAACCATTGAAGCGTTCTGAAACCACCAAATAATTTTTAAAAATATCAATATCTTCCAGCAAAACATCATCGCGATGCGCAATAACATCAACCCAATTCTCTTTTGAAGTCGCTTCTTCAGGCGTTTTCATAAGTTTAAAATTGGTTGCTTTGTCTTTATTGGTTACGATAAAAAAATGGTCTTTAAAATGTGACATCGAATATTCCAAACCACGTGTTCTTTTCTGAAACACTTTGAATTTAGCATCTGGCGTAGCCGATAAAACCGTTTGGTATTCGGTTGTCAATGTGCTGCTAGAATTGATAATCAAATACTTCTTCGACTTCGATTTATAAACCGAAACATCAAAAGTTTCATCTTTTTCAAAATAAACTAAAGTGTCTTTATCGGCAGCCGTTCCGATTTTGTGTTTGTAAATTTTATCGGCACGAAGCGTTACTTCATCCTTTCGGGAATAAAACAAAGTGGTGTTATCACTTGCCCAAGTGGAACCTCCAGTGGTGTTTTCTAATTTCACATCAAGGATTTCACCCGAAACTAAATTCTTAACCTGAATCGTATATTGTCTTCTCGAAACCGTATCAACTCCAAAAGCCACCATCGTATTGTCTTCGCTAACGCTTAAGCCGGATAAATTGAAATACGTGTGACCTTTCGCCATTTCATTGCAGTCAAACAAGATTTCTTCTTTGGCTCCCAGACTTTCTTTTTTGCGTGAATGAATTGGATAATCTTTACCTTTTTCAAAACGCGTAATGTAATAATAACCGTTGTAGAAATAAGGAACTGACTCGTCATCTTCCTTGATTCTGGCTTTCATTTCTTCAAACAATTCCTTTTGAAATTCCTTGGTATGCGTCGTTGATTGATGGTAATAGTCATTCTCCTGATTGAGATAATCAATCACTTCCGGATTTTCCCTTTGGTTTAACCAATAATAATTATCAATACGAACGTGTCCGTGTTTTTCCAAAGTGTGTGGAATTATTTTGGCTACTGGCGGTTTAATGGTAGAATCTGGCATTTATCATGTATTGGTAACATACAAAAATAACCATTCTACTACTATGACTCAAAGTTGCTGAAGGAAGTTATGCACTTAGAAATTAACATTTTTTGCTTGCATTAGGCAGCGTTTCAGAAGCACAAACTTTCAATTATTTAGAACCTATCTTCCCGCTATCCACTCAATCTGTCATTGCGAGGCACGAAGACACCCGAGCGCAGCGAACAGAGCGTAGCTAATCCCATCATCATTGTCTTGCGCAATGTCAGGATTTCCAATGCTATCGGGGCTAGCTAGTACGTTCAATCTTCTTTTACACTTGCATTTTTTTGTCCCTATAAAACTCAAAAATTCCCTTTTCAATATCAGACTAGGAGTAATTTTTATATTTTAGCCATCTACAATTTCTCCAAAACTATGAAAATCAAATTATCACTTATTATTTTACTGATAAACTGCTCGGTTTGTTTATCCCAAAGTGAGCTTGCCAAAAAGGGAGTTATTACTTTGGCAGACAATCAAAAAATAGCTTTTAACAATGTTAGGCTACAAGACGGAAAGTTTGTGTTCTTTGATATCAAAACCGGAACGGAAAGCAGCCTTGATGTAATCGAAATTAAGTATATTGAAGACAGCCGTGATTCGAAAGTATTTACTAACAAGACTGTTGTTGACCGAACTCGTGAAGCCGATTTAAAGTTGGCAGTAAAACAGAAAAAGTTAGCTATTGAAGAGGAAACAAAAAAAACAGCTGCCTATAAACAAAAGCTCGAAGACGAAAAAAAAGCTTTAGCAATGGGTTTGTATCCAAATGGTGTCTATACTACAAAAGAAGATTTTTTAAATAAGATTCCAAAGAACTCAGAAGAACTTGTTCCGAAAGAAGTAGTCGATTTAGATAAGTCCATTTTGTATGGCATTCCTGATGAATGTTTCTTCTACCATTTACAATCGGATAAAAAAATAAAAAACGCTTTTGCAGTTTCCTATAGAGGCCATTTATATTTTCAGATTGCTGCCATTTTAGACAATAGAAATAAAACCGACAGAGCGCAATCCAATGACCATCCCAATTCATTTGTAAGAGTAAAAAGTTTTGGCGAAAATTACTATTATTCGGAAGCTGAGTTAGCCAATTTTTGGGCACAAGGAGTTGCGGCTGGTGTTGGCGGTGTCGTAGTTGGAGTTGCAGTAGCAACTACAATGAATAGAGAAAAAGGGATTGTTTGGGATATCAAAAACAAAGAATTCAACATCTTCAAAAACTGTCAGGATTTTAATGATTTCATCAAAGATAAATATCCCGAAGGAGTTCAAAAATGTGAGAGCCAACAACCTGATATACTTCTAGTCCGAAAAGCTATAGAAAAAATAAAATAGGACCGAAAAAAAACACCCGAGCTTGCGAACGGAGCGTAGCTAATCCTGAGAATTGTTTTTTTTCAGGAGCCAGGCGGTGCGTTGGCCTAGAAACTCAATTTCTCCAATGCTTCCAAAACATATTCATGCATCACTTGGCGGTAATCAAGATGCGTAACGATTCTTAGTTTTCCTTTGGCTAGCAAACTAATCGATATGCCTTTTTGTTTTAGCTTTTCAATAACTTCTTGGTCATGTATATGAGGTTGTGCCGAAAAGACAACAATATTTGTTTCTACAGGTTCGACAACTGCAACCCACGAACATTGCGCTAATTGAGCTCCTAATTCTTTTGCTCTGCGATGGTCTTCTTCTAACCTATTGATATTGTTTTTCAAGGCATAAATTCCAGCTGCTGCCAGATAACCCGATTGACGCATATTTCCACCAAATATTTTTCGGATACGCAAAGCACGATGCATCGTTTCAGCATCTGAAAGTAAAACAGAACCAATTGGAGCGCCTAATCCTTTAGAAAAACATACCGAAATCGTATCGAATAACGCTCCGAATTGTTTTGGTTGCTGCTTTTTAGCAATCATTGCATTCCACAAACGAGCACCATCTAAATGGTATTTCAAATTATGGTCGACACAAACTTGCTTTATTTTTTGGAGTTCTTCAATTTGATAACAAGCACCGCCACCTTTATTGGTTGTGTTTTCAATGCCTACCATTTTTGACATTGGTGTATGATAAAACTCGGGATCATTGATACCTTCTTTAACTTGCGCTGCTGTTATCATGCCACGGTTTCCATCCAATAAATTGAAATTCACACCGCTATTAGCAGAAGCGCCACCCGATTCATACAAATGAATATGCGACCATTTGTCACAAATAATTTGGTCGCCCGGATTGGTATTTAGTTTAATTGCCGTTTGGTTTGCCATCGTTCCGGTTGGAAAAAACAAGGCAGCTTCCATTCCGAATAAATCGGCTACCATTTTTTCAAAAGCATTTACGGTTGGGTCTTGTTTGAATACATCATCACCTACTTTGGCATTGAACATCGCCTGAAGCATTTCGGGGGTTGGTTTGGTAACGGTATCGCTGATTAAATTTATTTCCATTTAAAGAATATTAGTCTATTTTTGTGGTGAATTCCTAGCCCCGATAGTAGTGGAAATCCTTTTTATTGTTTGACAAAACAATAAAAAGATTGAAACGAATAGCGGGAATAGCTTCAAATAATAAAATACAAAACTACATTATTTATGACAAATACCGAACAAATTAAAGGTATTGTGGAGCGCCTTGGTGCGTTAAGGAGGTATCTTTGACATTGATGCCAAACTTATAGAAATTACTAACGAAGAAGAAAAGACCTTTGCACCCAACTTTTGGAACAATCCAAAAGAAGCTGAACTCATTGTTCAAAACTTACGCTCCAAGAAAAAATGGGTCGAAGATTTTGAAAAGGGAAATGCCATGGCAGAAGAACTTCAAATTATTTACGAATTTTTCAGAAAAGGTGATGCTAATGAAGAAGAACTTGATGAGTACTTCGAACTAACAAGTACGCATGTTGAAAACCTGGAATTCAGAAACATGCTTTCTGATGAAGGCGATAGTTTGAGCGCTGTTGTTCAGATTACGGCTGGTGCAGGTGGAACCGAAAGTTGCGATTGGGCATCCATGCTAATGCGAATGTATATGATGTGGGGCGAAAAAGAAGGCTATAAAATCAAAGAACTTAACTTTCAGGAAGGCGATGTTGCGGGAATAAAAACGGTGACTTTAGAATTTGAAGGCGAATACTCTTTTGGCTATTTAAAAGGCGAAAATGGTGTACATCGTTTGGTGCGAATTTCACCTTTTGATAGTAATGCCAAACGACATACTTCTTTTGCTTCGGTTTATGTATATCCATTGGTTGATGACAGCATTGAAATTGATATTAATCCAGCTGACATTGAAATTACAACTTCACGATCAAGCGGTGCCGGTGGACAAAATGTAAATAAGGTGGAAACAAAAGTCCAATTGGTTCATAAACCAACCGGAATTCAGATTCAATGCTCGGAAACGCGTTCGCAACAAGACAATAGACAACGAGCGATGCAAATGTTACGTTCACAGTTGTATGAAATTGAACTCAAAAAACAGCAAGCACAACGCGCCGATATCGAAGCCGGTAAAATGAAAATTGAATGGGGTTCACAAATCAGAAACTATGTAATGCAACCTTATAAATTGGTCAAAGATGTCCGAACTGGTTATGAAACCAGTGATGTTGATGGCGTCATGAATGGCAATATTGATAAATTTTTGAAAGCCTATCTGATGATGATGGGACAGAAAGAAGAGTAATCAGCTAGCAGTCGCAGTCTCAGTTGGCAGTTTTAGGTTAATATTGTTGGATATTCAAATTCATTTATCTTTATTTGAGAAATAATCAGAATTATACACAAATATGAATACTTATTCAATTCAAGAGATTAACGATGTTTTGCATGGTGAAATTGTTGGTACAACTTCTTGCAAAATAACTGCTCCCGAACAATTAGAAGCGGCAACTGAAACCGAAATTTCGTTTATTGGAAACAAAAAATATGAAAAGTTTTGGGAGAATTCCAAAGCTTGTGTGGCGGTAGTGAATCAGGATATTTCTATTGAACCGGGAGAAAATCGCGCTTTTATAAAAGTGAAAAATGCTGATTTAGCAATGTCACAAGTTTTAGAACTCTTTGCTCCCGCTCCACCAGTATTTTCAGTAGATATTCATCCGACTGCTGTAATCGACAAATCGGCAACTATTGGAAACGGAACCCGAATTGGTGCCGGAAGTTACATCGGGCCAAATGTTGTTCTTGCGGAAAATGTTACTATTTACCCAAATGTCACTATTCTTGATGAATGTACCATTGGGAAAAACACCACTATTTGGTCTGGAACTGTAATTCGTGAGCGTTGTCATATTGGTGCGTATTGCATTTTGCATCCCAATTGTACTATTGGTGCTGATGGATTTGGATTTAGACCTTGTCCGGAAAAAGGCTTGGTAAAAATTCCACAAATTGGAAATGTAATCATCGGAAACAATGTTGAAATTGGTGCCAACTCTTGCGTTGACAGAGGAAAATTCAGTTCGACTATAGTGGGTGATGGTTGCAAGATTGATAATTTAGTACAAATTGGTCATAACTCTAAGTTGGGTAAATTCTGCATCATGGCAGGAAATTCTGGCTTGGCTGGTTCGGTAACTTTAGGAAACGGAGTTATTGTTGGTGGAAGTGCTTCTATAAAAGACCACTTAACTATTGGCGATGGCGCTATTGTTGGTGCTGGTTCCGGAGTAGCTGCCGATGTTGAAGCGGGGAAAGTAGTTCTTGGTTATCCAGCAGTTGATGCTCGTGAAGCCTTGAAACAATGGGCAATATTGAAAAGATTAGTAAAAGACTCTAAATAATTATGAATTATAAGTTATGAGTTATGAATTGAAAAGCTCAAGAAACAAAGCTTATTTTTTTGAAAATAACTTATACATAATTCATAATTAAAACCTATATTTGCATCGAGGATTCCGAAAGGAAGTTACACCTCACCGCACTAGTCGATCGCTCCAGATCGACTTTTGTATTTTTATAAAAAAGCAAAAGCCCAAAACTGAATACGGTTTTGGGCTTTTTGATACCATCCCTAAAGGGATTCTTATTTACTCTCAATCGATTGCCTACCTGTATTTAATCCCTAACGGGATTGCTTGATTTTAAAAATTAGCTGTCCTTAATTCCGTTAGGGATGGTATATTAAATTGGGCTATATAACAGATATAATCCCTAGCGGGATTGTATGATTCTGGAAACAGTAACGCTTACAGTACTTCCTTTAAAAAATTCCGCATCGCTTCCCAAGAACGTTTATCAGCTTTTTCATTATACGCGGCTCCTTTTGAATTATCATTTCCGGCATCTTTATGAGTAAACGAATGCACAGCGTTGGCATAATATACCATTTGCCAATCGGTTTTAGCGGTGCGCATTTCATTTTGAAATTTTTCAATTTCTTCTTTTGATTCATAAGGATCATCAGCACCATGAAGAACCAAAACCTTTGGAGCAATTGAATCGATAGTTCTGGCTTCATCCCGACCTAAACCACCGTGGAAAGACACAATTCCTTTTACTTTCATATTGGTTCTGGCAGCTTCTACTGCACCAGATCCTCCAAAGCAATATCCGATTACCACAATTTCATCAGGATTAGCTCCATGTTTGACCAATTGGTCTAATGCCAACTGAATTCTGGTTTGGTATTCCTTTATGTTTTTTTTGTAATAGCCTGCTTTTTGACCGGCTTCACTGTAGTTTGTTGGACGTTGATCAACACCATATATATCCGCAATGAAAGATTGATAACCCAATTCTGCCAATTTGTAGGCAACTTCTTTTTCATGATCCTTAATTCCCATCCACGCGGGAAGGATTAAAACTCCGGGCTTATCGTTCAACTGTTTTGCTGGTACAATAGAAAGACCACTTAATACCTGATTTCCATCTTTGTATTCGACCGCTTTAGGCTGAGCATTACCTTTTGAAATAATGAGTCCAAAAAATAATATATAGGCAATTTTACTTTTCATTTTTAACTGTTTTTAAAATTAACATAAAAGTAAAGAATAAAGTGTTCAACAGTTGTTAAGTATGCGATAAAAGTTAAATTCCTATTTCAACTTGAAAACGCAGGTACCAATTATTTTTTGAAGTTCCGTTAAAAAAATCTAAAGTATCATAATTCAATTCCGCCTGAACTTTAAATGCGTGTTCCCAAATGTATTTGGTAACGCCAATACTATACTCTTTGGTATTTGGCGCCAAAGTATGAATATCTTCACCGACTTTTTGAATAGAATATCTGGCGATAAATTCATAATTAGCTTTAGTAATATAACTCGCTTGGTAATCAAATCCTTTACCTACAAAGGCATAATTGCTTTCGGTAATATCATCCGGATTAAAAGTTACGGCGTTTTCATTAGTAGTTCTCGACATATAACTCATCATCGCTGCCCAACCATTGTACTTAAACATCGCATCTAATAAAACGGACTTCATTGTTCTTCTTTCAAATAAATCATTACCCAATTGCCCTTGTGCCCGCTGCGCATGATTGTTTTGTTGAAAAGCACCCGATACTAATAATTTTGGTTTTTTCTCGCGCATAATATCGCCTTCAAAGTAAGTTCCGTCTTTTGTAAAAGCACCTAGCGGAAACAATTCAACTTTTCCTGTAACGGCAATTCCATCATCAGCTTTACCGGTTTGGTTTCTTCCTTCTCCGCCGGAAAGTGCGGTTTTGAAATTATACGAAAATTTGTCTTTGAACTCATTCAAATTATGAACTTGAAAACCAAAATCTCTGTCGATAGTAAATTTTGCGTTGTTGATTGTTCTGTCTGTTAATTGCAAACCGCCTGAAGAATTAACGCGTTGGCGATTTCCCGGTAATTTGGTTTGACCAAAGCTGATGTTCCAATGTTTATTCGGACGGTAAAACACTACCGCATCTCTAATAATATTAATGTTTTCGCCATCTTTTATTTCGCCTACATCGCCAGGCGCAAATGACAATTGCAATGCATAAAGGAATTTTGGATTCCCAACATAACCATCAAAACGCAAACGCAAACGACGCACTTGTCCATCATACGCTCCGTTTTCACTATCATTTTCAATATAGGAGACTCGATTTTGCATTCTGAAACGAATGTTCAATTGGAATAAACTATCCGGAGAAGTTAACCCTATTCCTTTACCAAAACTGTAATAAGGTAAAGCCGATAATTTTATATCATTATCATGTTTGGTTTGCTTAATGGTTACTTGAGAATAAATAGAAACGGTACATAGCAACAATAATAATTGCAAAGAATTTTTCATTTTTGATTTGTATGTTGTGTTACCCACAAATGTAAGAAATCTGAATTAGTAATAAAATAAAAAACCGACAGCACAACTATCGGTTATATTTCAGAAATATTATTTTTTCTTTTTAGACTTAGATTTCTTCTTAGCCTTTTCTTTCTTTTTAGCTTTGGCCTTTTTTGCTTTCTCTTTTGCTTTAGCTTTTTTCTTTTTTTCCTTATCCTTAGCTTTTTGCTTCTCTTTTTTAGCCTTTTCTTTTTTCTTAGCTTTTTCTTTTTTTTGTTTTTCTTTTGCTTTTGCTTTCTTAGCTTTTTCTTTGTCCGAATCTTTCATAGTTTCTACATTTTCTTCAATGGAAGGCGTAGATTTTTCTACAATTGCCTCCGGTTTAACTTCATTTGTTACTGCTGGTTTTGCAGTTCTGGTTCTGGTACGCATCGGTTTGGGTTTAACTTCAACTGTAGGTACTTCTGGTTTTAAATCGGTGTCCGCTGCAGTTATTGATTGATCACTATTTCCATTAGGAGTTGTGTTTTTGTTTGCAATCGCTCTTCTCTTTATCATAATATTATTTGGTTTATTTAAACTTTACGTTAATTAAATGTAAAATTGATAATAACAAATGTACCATTTAAACTAATTCGCCTATGTTAAGTTTTCATTTTGACAGAAAACTTAACATTGGAAACTGATTAAGCCTTGTTGTCAAAAGGATTAAGAAAATCTTTGAAAAAAATTGCACAAAAAAACTCCTAATAAAGAATCAATAGGAGTTTAGTTTTAAAAAAGTTATTTATCTATATAAAAATCTTCAAAAAATAATATACTAAAGCGGCTAATACTGCTGAAACCGGAATAGTCAAAACCCATGCCCAAAGAAGCTTAACAGTAACTCCCCATCGAACTGCGGAAACTCTTTTGGTCACACCTACTCCAATAATAGAACCTGTGATAGTATGTGTAGTTGAAACTGGAATTTTAAAATGTTCTGTTGAAAATAAGGTTAAAGCACCGGCAGATTCTGCAATCACACCTTCAAAAGCAGTTACTTTAGTGATTTTGGAACCCATTGTTTTAACAATTTTCCATCCACCACTTAAAGTTCCTAACGCAATTACGGTATAACAGGTTAACGGAATCCAACTAGGCATTACACCATCCACATGTACACCATCTTTCTCTGAAGGCAATACAACGTTTAAGTCTAACCAACCAGCAGACAAGTCAATGTTTGGGTTGGATTTGATATATACTGCGACCGCAGCTGCTATAATACCCATTACTTTTTGAGAATCATTTCCACCATGTCCTAAACTAAAAGCTGCTGAAGATAACAACTGCATTTTCTTTAAAACTTTTTCGGCTTTAGCAGTGGAAAAACTACTGAAAAACAAATTAAAAATCGCCAAGCTAAAGAAAATTAGAGCAACCAAGAACCATTTAATATTAGAAGGTTCACTGACGAAATACCATAATTTATTATGGAACAAAGCTTTTTCAGGCTCGATATCAAATTTTAAAACACTGTATAAAAACCAACTAACTAAGAGCATTAATACAACTGTCATCACTTTTGGCCAAACACTTTTTTTGGAAGAATACATTAACCAAAGTGAAATAAAATAGGAAATCAACATTCCTAACAATGGTGCAAATACTATAAATAAGATTACTATAAAAACACCCGATGGCAATAGTTCCCCTTCTTTGGCATCTTTAATCCAGTTTACAATTTTAAATCCGGCATGTTCAGGGTCGGTGACATCACGAAAACCGTGTGCAATAGCTGCTCCGGCAAATCCTCCAATTAATGTATGTGATGATGATGATGGAATTCCTTTCCACCACGTGAGAAGATTCCAAATTATAGCTGCAATGACACCAGCCAAGATAACCGTTAAATCAATGCTACTGGTATGAGCTGTTTTGGCTACCGTATCGGCCACTCCAAAACCAAAAACCCAATACGCCATGAAGTTGAAAAGTGCAGCCCAAAGTACGGCCTGGAATGGCGTCAGTACTTTGGTCGCAACAATGGTAGCAATAGAGTTTGCTGCATCGTGAAAACCATTAATGTAATCGAATATTAAGGCAAGAACAATAATTACAATTAGTAAAGTCATATGAATAGTGTTCAGTGCTCAGTTTTTAGTGTTCAATAGTGTCATTTAGAATGCTAACTGACCACTATAAACTGACCACTGGTTTAAGAGTGTTTTACTGAAATTTGTTCCATTACATTCGAAACGGTTTTACATTTATCAGATGCCATTTCCAATGCAGAAAGCACTTCTTTGTATTTGATAACGTTTTTTGCGTCGGTTTCATTTTCAAAAATATCGGCTACTGCTTTATCAAATACTGAATCCGCTTTACTTTCTAATTTGTTGATTTTTTTGCAGGTATCTTTAATCGCCTTGTGATTCATCTCTTTCAATTCTTTGATACCAACACCAATTAATTGACAAGCTTCTAAGTTAATTTCCGTTAATTTACGGATTGATTTTGTGATTTTTTCTACTTGATACAAACGCATTCTACTAGCCGCACCATGCATGTTATCAGCAACATTATCCATAGCTTTTATCAACGAATGAATATCTTCTCTGTCAAAAGGTGTGATAAAATTTCTGCTTAATTCTAAATGTGTTTTATGAGTAATCTCTTCAATTTCGGCTTCTAGCTCTTCTATTTTTCTAAAATATTCTTCTCTCTCTGCCTTTGGAGCATTAACGGCTTCGTGAAGTGTTTCTGCCAATAAAATCAAACCTGCTGCAGCTTGTTCAAATAAAGGGAAGAATTTTTTATCCTTTGGAACTAAAAATTGGAAAATACTGTTTAAAGTCATTTTTGTTTCGTTTTTATAGTGCAAATGTATCCTTCTAATGTTAAGAGAATATTAACAAATAGAAAAAGCTTTTTTAATGTTATCAAATAAAATCAAATATACTACTTTATCTTATTGAAAACGATTTCGTATTTTAGCACCCATCAAACGCAGCCAAATATACACTATGGATATCAACTTCAATAAAAACGAAGATCACAACAAACTTTTATTAGCCAATTTAAAAAATAATTTTGCCAAAGTAAAATTGGGTGGAGGAACTAAACGCATTGAAAAACTGCACGCCGAGGGTAAAATGACAGCACGTGAACGCATCGATTATTTGCTTGACACGAAAGCCAAAAGCATCGAAATTGGGGCTTTTGTTGGTGATGGAATGTATGTCGAACATGGTGGTTGTCCTTCTGGTGGCGTGGTGGTAAAAATGGGTTACATCAAAGGAAAACAATCTATTGTTGTTGCCAATGATGCTACCGTAAAAGCCGGTGCTTGGTTTCCTATTACCGGAAAAAAGAATCTTCGTGCTCAAGAAATCGCCATGGAAAATCGCTTGCCAATAATTTATTTGGTTGATTCTGCCGGAGTGTATCTACCAATGCAGGATGAAATTTTTCCCGACAAAGAACATTTCGGACGCATATTCCGTAACAATGCCATCATGAGCAGTATGGGAATTACCCAAATTGCCGCTGTTATGGGAAGCTGTGTTGCCGGTGGTGCCTATCTTCCGATTATGAGTGACGAAGCGATGATTGTTGATAAGACTGGAAGTATTTTCCTTGCGGGAAGTTATTTGGTAAAAGCAGCCATTGGTGAAAACATAGACAATGAAACCCTTGGTGGAGCCACAACGCACTGTGAAATTTCAGGTGTTACCGATTATAAAGCTAAAGACGATAAAGACGCTTTAGACAGAATAAAAAGCATCGTTGGAAAAATTGGTGATTATGAAAAAGCAGGTTTCAACAGAGAAGCGTCTCAAAAACCAGCCTTGAAAGAAGAAGACATCTATGGAATAATTCCGAAATCAAGAACCGACCAATATGATATGATGGAAATCATTAAACGGTTGGTCGATAATTCTGAAATGGATATGTATAAACCCGATTACGGAAAATCTATAATTACTTGTTATGCCCGAATTGATGGTTGGGCTGTAGGAATTGTAGCTAACCAACGAACGGTTTCCAAAACCAAAAAAGGAGAAATCCAATTTGGTGGTGTGATTTATTCAGATTCTGCAGATAAAGCCACGCGATTTATTGCCAATTGTAATCAAAAGAAAATTCCATTGGTATTTGTGCAAGACGTTACCGGATTTATGGTTGGAAGCAAGTCTGAACATGGCGGAATCATTAAAGACGGAGCCAAAATGGTAAATGCGGTTTCTAATTCGGTTGTGCCAAAATTCACTGTGATTGTTGGAAATTCATACGGAGCAGGAAATTATGCCATGTGTGGAAAAGCGTATGACCCAAGATTAATATTCGCTTGGCCAAGTGCCGAACTTGCCGTTATGGGTGGAACACAAGCTGCAAAAGTATTGGCACAAATAGAAGCTTCCTCCTTAAAAGCCAAAGGAGAAACTGTAGACGAAAAAGTGGAACAAGAATTATTCGATAAAATTAAAGCGCGTTATGATGCACAAGTTTCTCCTTATTATGCAGCAGCACGACTTTGGACGGACGCTATTATTGATCCATTAGAAACCCGCACCTGGATTTCAATGGGAATCGAAGCAGCCAACCACTCGCCTATTGAAAAGAAATTTAATTTGGGTGTGATTCAGGTTTAATCGTAACAAAATTAAAATTAGTCGCACTAATATTTTAGATTTTTTATTTGTAAACTATGAAAAAAATACTTGTTCTAAGTTTTATCATTTGCAACTTCCAACTTCTTTCTGCACAAGAAAAAACAACACGTAAAGACTCGCTTCAAGGCGGACTGCGTCCGGAGCGAACTTGTTTTGATGTGCTTCGTTATAATTTGAACATCAAGATTAATCCAGAAGAGAAATCAGTAGTTGGATATAACAATATTACCTTTAAAGTAATCAATACTACTTCAAAAATACAATTGGATTTATTTGCAAACATGCAGATTGACAGTATTGTTTTCAACTCTAAAAAACTTAATTATAAAAGGGAATTCAATGCCGTTTTTATTGATTTTCCAACTACATTAATTAAAGGAACTGAAACACAAAATCTAACATTTTACTATTCCGGAAAACCTATTATTGCCAAAAATGCACCTTGGGATGGTGGTTTTGTTTTTACGAAAGATAAACAAGGAAAGCCATGGATTGGTGTCGCCTGTCAAGGAACCGGAGCTTCTTTATGGTATCCGGTAAAAGATTCACAGAGCGATGAACCCGATTTTGGTGCAACAATAAAAGTAGCAGTTCCAAATGGTTTGATGAATGTTTCCAACGGAAGATTTATGGGAAGCGTCCCGTTATTTGAAAACGGGATAAAAAATGGTTACACACGTTGGGATTGGGAAGTCAAAAATCCGATAAACACCTATTCAATAACAGTAAACATAGGCGACTACGTAAACATTCATAAAAACTACAAAGGCTTGGATTTAGATTACTATGTTTTACGTGAAAACGAAGCAGCAGCCCGAATGCATTTTGAAGAAGTTAAACCAATGATGGATTGCTTTCAGAGTAAGTTTGGCCCATATCCTTTTTCAGATGACGGATATAAATTGGTGGAAACACCTTATTTAGGTATGGAACATCAAAGTGCTGTGGCCTACGGCAATAAATATATAAAAGGTTATTTAGGGAACGATAGATCCGGAACTGGAATAGGGTTACTTTTTGACTATATTATTATTCACGAAAGTGGGCACGAATGGTTTGGCAACAGCGTTACATCCAAAGACATTGCTGATATGTGGATACACGAAGGTTTTACTTGTTACACTGAAAATGTTTATGTTGAATGTCAATATGGTTATGAAAAAGGACAACAATATGTAAACGGTTGCAAAAGAAATATTGATAATTTAAGTCCAATTATAGGCACTTATGGTGTAAATAAAGAAGGCTCTACAGATATGTATGAAAAAGGAGCACTGTTCTTAAATACCCTGAGACATATTGTAAACAATGATGAGAAATGGTGGAAAATACTATTGAAATATTCCGAAACATTCCGTCATAAAATAATTAATACCGAAACTGTTGTCAGTTTTTTTAATACCGAAACTGGAATGAATCTGACTCCTGTTTTTAATCAGTATTTAAGACACAAAAATATTCCTGAGTTATTGGTTTCAATGGATAAAAAAAGGCATCTTGTTTTGAAATGGAAAACAGATGAACCTAATTTTGTAATGCCTGTTGAAGTTGAAATCAATGGTAAAGTAACACGTATACTTGTAAGCAACAATAAAACCAAAACAAAAGAAAAAGTAAAATTGCCTTTTGGGAGCAAGAACTTTAACAGCAATAAATTTTATTTTTCGACTGCTGTTAAATAAAAAACTAAAAAAATAACTTTGTATCTTATTAAAAAATAGTAACTTAGACTGAATTTTAAACTTTGTTATTATGGATACTTCAGTAAAAGGTTTGAACAAATGGGCAAATGCTCACTCTACTTTTTGGTTCGACGCCATCAGAATTATTTTAGGCATTTTTTTAATTTACAAAGGCGGTTATTTCGTCAGTAATAGTCGCGGTTTTGAAGATTTAATTGGTCCCGTAAGTAATTTTATGGGTGGCATGTTAACTTTCCATTACATTGCGGCAGCTCATATTATGGGTGGTATTATGATTGTTTTCGGATTGTTGACACGTTGGGCATTAATAGCGCAATTGCCTATTCTTATTGGTGCCGTCTTACTAAATTTTATTGGAGATATGAATGTTGTCAACTTAATCATTTCGTTAGTGACATTGGCAGTAAGTATTTTTTACACCATTTATGGCAGCGGAAAACATTCAGCTGATTACTATTTTAAAATGGAAAAATAAGTTGTTTACTTTAAAGGAAAAAACGTCCCAATAAATAATTGGAACGTTTTTTTTTATTTCATTGTTTCTTTTCTTAAAATTTTTCCAGTTGTAGTTTCTTTAAACTTGGGTATAAAAATAAGCTCTTTTGGCTTTTCGTATTTATCCAAAGACTCATAAAGCGAATCATCAAGCTCATGTTTTTCGCCTTCGATAACTAACACCACTTTTTCTCCTAATTCATTATCCGGTTTTGACGCAATAAAAAAACGTTGTTGAATTTTACTGGCTAGCTTCTCTTCTATTTGTTCTGGAATTAATTTGATTCCGCCACTATTGATAACATTATCCATTCTACCTAGGAAAATAAATTGATTTTCATTTACTAATTCAACAATATCATTAGTCATGATAACTTCTGGAGATATCCTTGGAGCGTGGATAACCAAGCAATTTCTATCGTCATACGAAATCGTAACGTGAGGCAGCACTGTAAATGCTTTTTCTCCCAACTTTCTGGCGGCTATATGAGTAATAGTTTCCGTCATACCGTAGGTTTCATATACTTCGATTGGCAATTTTAATAGTTGCTTTTCCAGTGCTTTATTTACGGCTGCACCGCCAATAATCATCTTTTTTACTTTTTTTAATTCATCTATTGAATTTTGCGCCTGCAAGGGAACCATCGCTACAAAATCAAAATCAATTTCGTTATTGTCTAATGGATGTGAACTTGGAGCCACAAACTCTAATTCGAGTCCTAAAATCATAGCTCGAACCAACATCATTTTGCCTGCTACGTATTTTATAGGCAAACATTGCAGTGCTTTATTGCCTGGTTCCAATTCGAAAAAATCGCCAGTAGCCAATGCTGAATCTACCATCGCTTGTTTATGGACAGAAATTGTTTTTGGCACTCCGGTTGTTCCCGAAGTTTCCATTTCAATAAAATTTTTACTATCAAACCAGTCTAATAAAAAATCACCTACCGGTTTTTCAAAATCTTCTCCTTCTTTGATAAAACTATACGCCACACGACATAAATCTTCTCTATCCAGATGAAATCCATTCAACTTGAACAAATTATGTACATTTTCGTAGGTTGGACTATTCATGATTTTCAGTATTTTGTATTAGTTCTATAACTTCAATTATAATTGTTCCGGTAAGTTTTTCTTTCCAATTGGTCCAATTATATTTTTTACTAAAGATATATAATAGTAGTGGAAAAATAATAAAGATTGGTACCAAAATTTCAAATCCAGCTGACGGTTCAGAAACATCTTTAAAAATAGAATTCGTTTGAAAAGCTGACCAATCGGAAGTAATCAATAAAGCGCCAACTAGGTTATTCGCTGCATGAAAACCAAGTGCTAATTCCATTCCTTCATCCATTAGCGTGATAATTCCGAGAAAAAAACCTGTTCCAATATAATATACCAAAACAATATAGCCCAACTTTTGTACTTCTGGATTAGCGATGTGCATCGTTCCAAAAATAACCGAAGTCAACAACAACGGAAACCATCTGTTTTTGGCCAAGACCGCAAATCCTTGCATCAAATAACCTCTAAACACATATTCTTCTGTACTAGTTTGAATAGGAATTAAAGCAATTCCAATAACAGCCAAAATTAAAAATGGAATCGGTTTGAAATTTAAAACAAAAGAATCCGGATTGGTGTAGTACATTAGCAATGTTGAACCTACCGTAAAAATTCCCCAAAGTGAAAACGAAAAAAATATTCTTTTAAAATCCACTTTTTCTCTAGAAGTAGTAATAGATAAGAGAGTTTGCTTGTGAAGATACTTCACTATTAAAATAATGGCAAAGAAGGCCACTACAAATGAAATCAATAACAGAAATAGGGTTGTGTTTAATGATAAAAAAGTCATTATATCAGTTTCTGTCTTTGGGAAAGGCTTCCCTGTTTTGAATGATTTAATCAGAACAGCAATAACCAGTGGCAATTGACCAATGGCTGAAGCGACAAAAATTATAAGTGATCCAACTAAATACATCCAAAATTTATTTGTTGGCAAAAATCCTTCTTCTAAAAACATAGCTTTTTTTGTTTCGCCTAAATTAACTTTTTTCTATTAAAATATATTACATTGTAAAAAAAAATGTTGCAAATACTTCATAATGCACGATGCGGAAAATCAAGAGACTGCTTGGCATTCATAACAGAATCCAAACAGCATTTTGAAATCATCAATTATTTGGAAAACCCATTAAATGTTGACGAACTTAAAGCACTGATTAAAAAACTGAAAATCAAGCCCATTGAATTAGTTCGTCAAAAAGAAACAATATGGATTGATAAGTATAAAGGTAAATCGCTAACTGATCCTGATATCATAAAGGCATTAGCCAAACACCCTATTTTAATTGAAAGGCCAATAGTTATTGATGGAGATAAAGCCATAATTGGTAGAGAACTTACCAAATTGAAAGACTTTATTTAACAAACCGTTGGGACACGTTTAAAATGCTAAAATGTAATTTTGCCTCGAAAGTTGAAAAATTATCTATGAGAAAGTTACAGTATCTTTTATCCGCTCTTGTATTACTACTATCTATTACGGTCTTCGGACAAGAAAGGCCTGAACGTACTAAAATTGCTATCACAGGAAAAATCATCGAAAAGACAAGTAAACTCCCGCTTGAATACGCTACCATAACTTTAAAAAACAATAAAAACCCAAAGTTGATTTTTGGTGGAATTACCGATAATAAAGGTGATTATTCTATAGATGTTGTGCCAGGAATTTATGATGTCACTTTAGAATTTATTTCTTTTAAACCAACAACCATTAGTCAAAAACAACTGACACAAGCTACAAATTTGGGAACAATAGTTTTAGAAGAAGATGCAACCCAACTTAACGAAGTAGTTGTTCGCGCAGAAAAATCTACTGTTGAAATAAAACTCGATAAAAAAGTATACAACGTTGGTCAGGATATGATGGTAAAAGGCGGAACTGCTAGTGATGTATTAGATAATGTGCCTTCGGTTACTGTTGACGCTGAAGGAAATGTAGCTTTACGAGGCAATGATAATGTAAAAGTACTTATTGACGGAAGACCATCAAATGCTATTAGTATTGCTGATGCACTCAAATCGATACCAGCTGATGCACTAGATAAAGTAGAAGTAATCACCAATCCATCTGCACGTTATGATGCTGAAGGTGGTGGTGGAATTATAAATATTGTGCTAAGAAAAGGTAAAAATATTGGTTTAAACGGAACAGTCATTGCTAACGCTGGCGATCCTGAAACCTATGGATTAACTGGAACTGTAAATTATAAAACAAAAGAATTTAACTTGTTCACTACGCAAGGATATAACTATCGAAATAATCCGGGGAATGCATTTACTGATTCAAGATATTTGAACTCAGATAATTCTACCAGAGATTTTATGAATGAAACAAGAGAGAATGAACGATTGAGCAAATCATATAACGCAAATATTGGAGTGGATTGGTTTTTAAACGAATCAACTACTTGGACCAATATTTTTAATTACAGAAGAAGCAACGGTGATAATCGTGACAATGTTTTCCAAAACTATTATGACGTAAACTATGATTATACGTATACCAGAAACAGAATAAACGAAGAAGATAGTAAAAGTAAAAATGTAGAATTCAATACCAACTTAACTAAAAACTTCAAAAAAGAAGGTCATAAATTAACTATAGATGGTTCATTTTCTTCTAATGCAGATAAAAATTTAGCTCAAATTACGGATACGTCTACCGCAAACAGCACAATAGGCATTGATGAAACTGTAAATAATCAAACGCAAAGCAGAAATACTATACAAGCAGATTATGTATTGCCACTCAGAAAAGGAAGCCAGTTTGAATTAGGGTATCGTGGCAATTTTTTGGTAAATACAACTAATTATGCTGTTGACAGAAATGGTGTTCCGTTTCCTAACTTCACCAATACATTAGAATATAAAGAAAATGTAAACTCGCTTTATACACAGTACGGATTCAAAATTAAAAAATTTTCAACGCTATTAGGACTTCGTTGCGAAGATTCAGATATTGATGTAAACCAATTAGCTACAAACGATTTTACGAATAAAAAATACAACAACTTCTTCCCAAGTGCTATCTTTAATTATGAAATCGACGATAGAAGCACTGCATCATTAAGCTATAGCCGCAGAATTCAAAGACCAAGAGGAAGACAGTTGAATCCGTTTAACAACTTATCGAGCAACGTAAATATTTTTATCGGAAATCCCGATTTAGATCCGGCGTTTACTGATGCAATTGATTTAGGTTATTTAAAACGTTGGAACAAACTTACTTTCAATACTTCTTTGTATGTAAATAAAACAACTGATGTTTTCCAACAAGTAAGAAGAGAAACAGGAACGTTTGAAAACGGAGTTCCAGTTATTATTTCGTCTCCAATTAATTTAGCAACAGAATACAGAAGCGGATTTGAATTTACCTTGAACTATTCTCCATACAAATGGTGGAAATTAAACAGCAACTTCAATTTCTTCTACATACAAACCGATGGTGATTATACTTATAGTGACTTTACAGGCAATCCTGTTGTTCAGGATTTTGATTATAAAACTACTTCCTGGTTTACTCGTTTGACTTCTAAAATTAGTTTACCATACAAAATTGATTGGCAAACTAACATGACGTATAATGGTGAGCAAAAAAACAATCAGGGAAGCACTTTGGGTAATTTTAGTATGAATTTAGCATTGAGCAAAGATGTTTTTAAAGACAAAGGAACTGTTGCCTTTAATGTCAGCGACGTATTCAATTCGAGAAAAAGAATTATGGACACTTATCTTTCCGGTATTGTAAATTCACATAGTGAAATGCAATGGAGACAACGACAAGTCAATCTTTCGTTTACTTATAGATTTAATGTTCAGAAAAATGAAAAAGATAAAAGACCAAAAGGCAACCAACAGGAGGATAACGGCGATTTTCCTGGATAATAATAAAGAAAAAAGCCCCGAAATTCGGGGCTTTTTCAAAAACAAAAACTTAAAATTAAGCTGTTTGTTCTGCGTTTCTTTTTGCTTTTCTTTCTTGCAACAATTCTTTAACACCTCCATAAATCCAATAAGGAACAACGAAAGTTATTAAAAACATCATCAACCAAAAACCAATGGTTAAAATGGTTAAGAAAGCTAAGAAACCTAAATACTGTGAAAATTCAAACATGTTTTCCGGAATTTTTTTGAATTATAAGCAAATGTAAGCGGAATATTTAAGCTATGCAAAAACAAAATCAATTTTTATTAAATAGTTTTTATGCGTAATTTTGCGTAGCTTTTTTTAGAAGCTGTTTCCCGCTATTCGTTTCAATCTGTCATTGCGAGGAACGAAGACACCCGAGCGTAGCGAACTGAGCGCAGCTAATCTCATCATGATTGTTTTTCGCAATGTCAGGATTTCCACTACTATCGGGGCTAAAAAACCATAAACGATAAACCATAAACTAAAAACACAATGGAATACAGAATAGAAAAAGACACAATGGGTGAAGTTAAAGTTCCTGCCGACAACTATTGGGGAGCACAAACCGAACGTTCTAGAAATAATTTTAAAATTGGTCCATCTGCATCAATGCCAAAAGAAATCATAGAAGGTTTCGCCTATCTAAAAAAAGCTGCTGCTTATGCCAATTGTGATTTAGGTGTTTTATCAACCGAAAAACGTGACGCCATAGCAGCCGTTTGCGACGAAATCTTGGTCGGAAAATTAGTTGATGAATTTCCATTGGTTATTTGGCAAACTGGTTCTGGAACTCAAAGCAATATGAATGTGAATGAAGTTATTGCCAATCGCGCACAAGTTTTAGCCGGATTTAAAATTGGCGAAGGCGAACAACTGGTAAAAGCAAATGACGATGTAAACAAATCACAATCATCAAACGATACGTTCCCAACAGGAATGCACATTGCTTGCTATAAAGCTGCTGTAGAAGTAACAATTCCCGGAGTTGAAAAACTGCGCGATACGTTAGATGCAAAAGCAAAGGAATTCATTAATGTTGTAAAAATTGGAAGAACACATTTAATGGATGCCACTCCTTTGACTCTTGGTCAAGAAATTTCGGGTTATGTTGCCCAATTAAACTACGGAATAAAAGCATTAAAAAATACATTGTCACATTTATCCGAAGTTGCTCTTGGAGGAACTGCCGTTGGCACCGGATTAAATACACCAGCGGGTTATGATGTGAAAGTAGCGGAATATATTGCCAAATTTACCGGCCATCCTTTTGTAACGGCTCCAAATAAGTTTGAAGCTTTGGCTTCACACGACGCTATTGTTGAAGCTCACGGTGCTTTGAAACAATTGGCAGTTTCGTTAAATAAAATTGCAAATGATGTTAGAATGCTAGCTTCGGGTCCACGTTCCGGAATTGGTGAAATTATAATTCCAGAAAACGAACCGGGTTCATCCATTATGCCGGGTAAAGTGAATCCAACGCAATGCGAAGCTTTGACCATGGTTTGTGCTCAGGTTATGGGTAACGATGTGGCGATTTCTGTTGGTGGAATGCAAGGTCATTATGAATTGAATGTTTTCAAACCGGTAATGGCTGCGAACTTTTTACAATCGGCACGATTACTTGGCGATGCCTGTGTTTCTTTTGAAGAACATTGCGCCAGCGGAATCGAACCAAATCATAAACGTATCAAAGAATTAGTTGATAATTCATTAATGCTTGTAACCGCTTTAAATACTAAAATAGGGTATTATAAATCGGCTGAAATTGCTCAAACAGCACATAAAAACGGAACAACTTTGAAAGAAGAAGCTGTTCGATTGGGTTATGTATCTGCAGAAGATTTTGATGCTTGGGTAAAACCGGAAGATATGGTGGGAAGTTTGAAGTAACTTTAAACCATATAGAAATATAGATTTTGAAACTTAACAAGAAGCTTTGCTTTAGTATAGAATAATCATTCTTATTTTCTATGAATCTATGTGGTAAAAATTAAAGTTTTAAATAAAAAAAATCCCGATTTGCATCGGGATTTTTCGATCTGTCAAAATCAAACAAAACAATAATCAAACTATTTTTTCTTCATAAACATATTGGTGTAATATTTTTTTCCAGTTGTTTCGTCAACTGTAACCGATATACCCAAATGAGTGTAATCACCTTCGATGTTGTCTTTGTGAGCTGGGCTGTTTAACCAAGCACTCATAGCGCTTTCTGCGGTTTGGTAGTTGTAGGCAATGTTCTCGCCTACTCTATCTGCTCCCAATACTTGGATCAGATTGCTAGATCTTTGTTGGAAATAATCATGGTTTACAACAGAATTATCAATCATATAAATATTGTGCTCTTGTGATTTATAAGAGATGTGATTGATTACTTCAAGTGTATTCAATCCAATACTTGCACGATAATCATTGATAAGTTCAACAAGCCTTAACTCCGTTTCGTTGTAATTGTAGGTAGTTACAATTTTGTTGTCAGTTGAAGAACCTTCTGAAGAATCAGAAGAACAAGATACCATAGTGAACACGATTGCTAACGGCAACAATGCTCTAAACATTTTTGCTTTCATAGTAGTAGGTTAAGTTTTTAATAAAGTAGATGTGGGGCAAACACTTTATTCGATTAATATTGACAGTTCTTAATAAAGTAGATGTGGGGCAAACACTTTATATAATTTAATTTGAAAGAACGTATTGTTTTATTTCGTTAAACAATTCTACAACTTTTGACGTTTAAAGCACAAATAAAATCGATGAATTGCATAATTTTTATTTTACTATAGGTATTTTTCCTACTTTAATGCGTTTCGTCGATACTTATTTTATCCGTTCATTAAACTAAAAAACCACTCTTGCGAGTGGTTCAGTTACTATTGAATAGTAGTACTACAATTTAAGGAGAAAGTCTATCAATCTTCCAATTGAAATCGTCTTGGAGTTTGTACCTAATTCTATCGTGCAATCGATTTGGTCTTCCTTGCCAGAATTCCAATTCTATTGGTCGAACTAAAAAACCGCCCCAATATTCCGGACGTGGAATTTCTCTTCCTTCATAAGTTGATTCCAGTTCTTTCAACTTATTATCTAAATAGTCTCTTGAGGGTATAACTTCGCTTTGCGGAGAAACTATAGCACCCAGTTTACTTCCGTCTGGTCGTGATTCAAAATAATTATCTGAAATGGTGCCCGAGGTTTTCTCTGCTATTCCTTTTATAATAACTTGTCTTTCCATACTATGCCAAAAGAAGGAGAGACAAATATTAGGATTGTTCAGGATGGCTTTCCCTTTCTCTGATGTGTAATTGGTATAAAATATAAAACCTTCCTCATTGAATTTTTTGAGTAAAACCACTCTCGATTTTGGAAAACCATCCAAACCAATAGTAGCAACAGTCATCGCATTGACCTCTCCCGAAGCGTCGGGACCACCAAAATCTTGGGTTTCATAAAACCATTTGTGGAATAAATTGATTGGATCTTCTGGAATCGTATTTTCCAGAAGCTGGCTTTTCTCATAGGACTTTCTATAATTGCTTAAGTCTTCCATTTTACTTTTATTTTACGCTACAAAATTAACACATTTCTTTTGGGCACACTTTTATTAAAATTCAAATGTTTTACCATCATCGGCAAGCAGCACATCTGAATACACTATTTCCGCTTCTTGTCTGAATAAATCAATCGAATCGTATCGTGTGCTGTAATGTCCTAAAATTAATTGTTTTACATTTGCTTTTGCAGCTATTGTTGCTGCTTGTTTCGCTGTGCTGTGCATTGTTTTCTCGGCTTTGTCAGCTTCCGATTCTAAAAATGTTGTTTCGTGATACAATACATCACAATTTTCAATTATGGAAATTATCGATTCATCATACATTGTGTCGCTACAAAATGCATAGCTTTTAGGTTGGATTGGATCAAAAGTAATTTCCGCATTTGGAATAACAGTGCCATCATCTAGCGTGATGTCTCTTCCGTTTTTAATTTTTTGATAATAACACGTATCTATTTTATATTCCTGAACAGCATCAACATTCAGTTTTCGGTCACCAATTTTTTCCTGGAACAAAAATCCATTGGTATATATTCTGTGTTTTAATGGAATAGTTTTCACGATAACCTTTTCATCTTCATAAACAACCTCGCTTTCTTTGGAATCCAATTCGTAAAAATATAAATTATAGCCAGTATAGGAATTAGAATAACGCAACTGAAGCAATATAATTTCCTTTATGCCTTTTGGTCCATACACATGCAAATCAGTTTGGCGATTAAGTAACATAAAAGTTGAAATCAAACCTACCAATCCATAAAAATGATCTCCATGTAAATGCGAAATAAAAATATGATTGATTTTGGAAAACTTAAGTTTGTTTTTACGCAACTGTACTTGCGTTCCTTCTCCGCAATCAATTAAGAACATTCGGTTTCTAATTTCCAACACTTGCGAAGTTGGATTAGTTATGGTTCGTGGAGTTGCTGCATAACAGCCAAGAATGGTTAATTTCATATAACTATTAAAATCCTAAATCGCGTTCAATTTCTTCCATTTCTATGATGTCATGAGCTTCTAAAATTGTGGGAACAAGCGTAATGCTTTTTGGAACAGCATTAAAATTTACACTATTGGTTACTAGTACTAATGACTTCTTTGCTTTGGCATGAATTTTAATCAAGTCGGTAAAAAGCTTTATATCATCCATAGTCAACGCTTTATCATGAGATAAATCAACTATAAGGTTTTGTGATTTAAAACTATTGTACTCGTGATGTAGCTTTTGATAAAACTCGGCTGTATTGCTTTGGGTGTTTCTAATAGTTGTGGTATGTCCTTTTTGTTCTACTTTCATTTTGGGAGACAAATATTATATTATGATGCTAATTTACTAAGATTTTGTCACTAATCATTGATTTGTTGCTGCGATAATCAATTTGATGATGTAGTTCATGGAAAATTATGGCTTTTCATCGGTGAAATACCTCTTTTTTTAACATTTCATAGACGAACTGCACAAAAAAACGCCCAAAACCCTTGAATTCATTGATTTTGTCGTTTAAACGAGTTTTGGGGTTAGTTATCGAAAATATTTTCAGGCTGAGAAGTGTTGCAGTAGTTTTGGTGAAGAAATAATAAAGAAACCAAATTATGACAACAGCTAATAACAATAGAACTCAAACAAACATCAAATTATTTGTTGCTTTCGCATTATTAGTATTATCATCTACTGGAGCATTTGCTCAAACAACTACTACTAGTGTTGTTGCAACTACTTCAACTGAGGTTTCTGTTTCTAACGAAGTGAAAATGGTTATCACTACTGATAAAGCTGTTGCTTCTACTACAATGGATTTCGCAGTTTGGTTTATGGGTTCAAAAAAAACTACAAATAACAATACATCAAACGGAACATTCAGCAAAAAACAATTGATTAACTCTGGTATCAATACAAACAGTGTGTTAATCAGATCTTTCTTGAAAAAAGTTTCTACTCAAGAAAACGGTGTTGCATAATTATTTTTTTAAATATATTTTGGTTAGTTTAGGAAATAAAAAGTCCCGATTAAAATCGGGACTTTTTTATGCTTCAACTTTGGTAATTATGTCTTATTGTTTTGCTTTTAATGCTTTGTATTTATCCGTCATTTCAAGTGCATTGTATACGCTTAATAAAGTTTTCTTTGCTGCATCATTATCGCCTTTCAATTCAACTGCTTTTTCAAGATATGGAAGCACTGATTTAAAATTTTTATTTCTTTCTGCTTTAATAACTTCATATCTTTTATTATCTTTTTCTGAAGTTCCCAATTTGTTCATTTCAGTAACAAATTTTTCGTCAGCTCTTAATAGCAATTCAGATAAATTAAGTAGTGCATTAAAATAATTTGGGTCTATTTCAATTGCTCTTTTATAATATTTTTCAGCGTCTTCAAGCTTATTAGCATTCGTACTAATAACTCCTAAATTATATACCAAATCCACATTAGTAGGATCTTTTTGCAATGCTTCATTCACTAAACGAGTATACGTTTCATAATCTTTAATTTGCAAATACAATTCAGCTTCAGTTAAAATCAAACCGCTGTCTTCCGGATTGGCTTTTCTTGCTTCAGCAACTGCTGCTCTAGCTTCATCAACTTTTCCTTTTTGAACAAGAATCAATGCAATATTTTTATAAACTACACCTGCTTTTGAAGGTATTTTCTCTTCTCTAGGCTTTGTATGCGAACCGGCTTTTATGGCTAAATCACGTAAGTTTTTGTTATCACCAAAATTTTCTTCTACTTTAGAAGTAGTATTGAAAGCAAAATAAATGCTTCTTTCTCCTGTATATTTCAGTCTTTTTAATTCATAATAATATTCTAATGCTGTATCTAAATCTTCAGCATTAGCTGAATAACTTGCTGCATAAAATAAATTATCTTGATCACTTTTGTCTAATTGATAAGCTCCATAAAGAACTTCAGAAGCTAGCTTATATTGCTTTGCATCTGCAAGTGCAATAGCAACGTCTATAAAAGTAGGTTTAAAAGCAGCGATTGTTTCTTTAATATCGTCTGTATATACTTTTTTACTTGACTTTTTCTCATAATCTAAAGTAGCATTCAAACCAACTGCCAAATCTGAAATTGCTTTTGGAGTTACTAATTTTGCATAAGCCATTTGAAGTTGCTGTGGCGTCATTGTTTTATCAATAGCATTGGATTCTAAAACTGGCACCATTGCTTTATAAAATGCTGCATAAATTTTATCGCCTTCTTCTGTTGCAAGTGGTTCAACTTTGTTTACTAAAGCTTTGTATTCAGTTAAATCATTCCCTTTAATTTCTTCTTTTTCATAAATCTTTTTCAATTTTTTTAACTCCTCTTTTTGTGCAAAAGACGAAACAGAAACTAATATTGCCGAAGCCAGTATAATGTGTTTGATTTTACTCATGACTTTTATTATTTGTTTTTAATTTGAATTCGTGAATCTACGATTTCATTGTTTTTAATTTTTAATTTATAAATAAAATCACCAATTAAAATAGGCTAATTGGTGATTTGTAGTTTCTATTCATCATCCTCAGAATCGTCTTCAGCATCATCGTCTTCGACGATATCGTCATCATCTTCGTCGTCGTCTTCAATTGAACCATCATCTTCAAGAACTTCTAAAACGGGTTTCACTCTTTCGATGGCTTCTACTTCGATTACGTTTCCGTCTTCATCAACTTCCGGCTCTGAAACATCATCTTTCATCACTTTAGTAACAGCTGCTATAGAATCGTTTCCTTTGATATTGATAAGTTTCACACCTTGTGTTGCTCTTCCCATTACTCTCAAATCTTCTACTGCCATTCTGATAGTCAATCCTGATTTGTTGATAATCATCAAATCATCCGCATCTGTAACCGAATTGATAGAAATCAGTTTACCTGTTTTCTCCGTGATATTTAATGTTTTTACACCTTTTCCACCACGGTTTGTAATTCTGTATTCATCAAGTGAAGAACGTTTTCCGTAACCGTTTTCAGCGACTACAAGAATTTCACTCTCCATGTCGTTTACAGTAACCATGCCAATTACCTCATCTGTTGCGTCTTTCAGCGTAATTCCACGTACACCAGAAGCTGTTCTTCCCATTGGACGCGTTTTGGTTTCTTCGAAACGAACCAGTTTTCCTGATTTGACAGCCAAGATAATCTGACTTTCACCATTTGTTAATTGAGCTCCTAATAATTCATCCCCATCCTTTATCGTAATGGCAGCAACGCCATTAATCCTTGGTTTAGAATATTTGTCTAAAGATGTTTTCTTAACCTGACCTTTTTTGGTAACCATAATTAGGTTGTGGCTAGTGGTATATTCTTTATCTTTTAAATCTTGGGTACAGATAAATGCTTTCACCTTGTCATCCGATTCAATATTGATAAGGTTTTGCAATGCTCTTCCTTTGGCAGTTTTGCTTCCTTCCGGAATTTCATACACACGCATCCAGAAACATTTTCCTTTTTGCGTAAAGAACATCATATATTGGTGATTGGTGGCAACATACATATGCTCTAAGAAATCCTGATCTCTTGTTCCAGCACTTTTTTGTCCAACGCCACCTCTATTCTGCGTTTTGTATTCGGTAAGGTTGGTACGTTTGATATAACCTGCGTGTGAAATGGTGATTACAACATTTTCATCGGCAATCAAATCTTCGATACTTACATCACCACCAGAATATTCAATAAGCGAACGACGAGCGTCACCATATTTATCTCTAATTTCGATTAATTCTTCTTTGATCAATTCCATTCTCAATTCTTTGCTTGCCAATAAATCTCTCAAGCGTTGAATTAATTTCATGATTTCTTCATATTCTGCTCTTAACTTGTCTTGTTCAAGACCTGTTAACTGACGCAAACGCATTTCAACAATCGCACGAGCTTGAATGTCTGACAAACTGAATCTTTCAATCAATTTACCTCTTGCTTCATCACCATCTTTTGAAGAACGAATCAATGCAATTACTTCGTCGATATTATCTGAAGCAATGATTAAACCTTCTAAAATATGTGCTCTTTCTTCCGCCTTACGCAATTCGAATTGTGTTCTTCTAACTACAACATCATGACGATGTTCAACAAAATAATGAATCAAATCTTTTACATTCAACATTTGCGGTCTTCCTTTTACCAACGCAATATTGTTTACACTGAAAGAAGATTGAAGCTGAGTGAATTTATATAACGTATTCAAAACCACATTCGGAACAGCATCACGTTTCAATTCATAAACGATACGCATTCCATTTCTATCCGATTCGTCACGGATGTTTGAAATACCTTCAATCTTTTTATCGTTAATCAAATCGGCAGTTTTCTTAATCATGTCTGCCTTATTAACCTGATATGGAATTTCAGAAACAATGATCGCTTCTCTTCCGTTTGATTCTTCAAAACTTATTTTAGCACGAATAACGATTCTTCCTCTTCCTGTTTTGAATGCTTCACGAACGCCTTCCATTCCGTAGATTGTTCCTCCGGTTGGAAAATCCGGTGCTTTGATGTGCGTAATTAACTCGTCAATTTCAATATCGTTGTTATCAATGTAAGCTAATGTTCCATCAATAACTTCTGTTAGGTTGTGTGGCGCCATATTAGTAGCCATACCAACTGCAATTCCCGATGCTCCGTTAATTAATAAATTTGGAACACGTGTTGGCATAACTGTTGGCTCATACAACGTATCGTCAAAGTTTAATTGAAAGTCAACTGTTTCCTTGTCGATATCTGCCATAATGTCTTCCGACATTTTTTTCATTCTGGCTTCAGTATAACGCATCGCAGCCGGGCTATCACCATCAACAGAACCAAAGTTACCCTGGCCATCAACCAATAAATATCGTAAACTCCATTCCTGAGCCATACGAACCATGGCATCATAAACCGAAGTATCTCCGTGTGGGTGATATTTTCCTAAAACTTCTCCAACAATTCTTGCGGATTTTTTGTGAGCTCTATTTGAAAAAACTCCTAAATCATACATTCCGTATAACACTCTTCTGTGCACTGGCTTTAAACCGTCGCGCACGTCTGGCAATGCTCTTGAGACAATAACCGACATCGAATAATCGATGTAAGCTGATTTCATTTCATCTTCGATGTTAATCGGAATTAACCTTTCTCCGTCAGACATATTCTATAAATTATTTAATAAAAATTACTTTAAATTCCAAACGTGCTAATATAGAATATTTAAAAATTTTAGCACCTATTTTTGCCCATAAATTTCAATGATTTATTAACAAAATAGGTGTTGTTTTTGGTTAATAAATTACTTGTGCACCTACTTTTATTATTGGCATTTTTTTTGTCAATTAGCTGACAGTAGATTTAGTCGGAATAGTTTTTGTTAGAATGATTCTGAATAACTAAATTTACATCACCAATTCTACATTTATGGATGATAATTTTTCACCTAGAGTTAAAGACGTAATCACCTACAGCAAAGAAGAAGCTTTGCGCTTAGGTCATGACTTTATTGGGACAGAGCATTTAATGCTTGGTATTTTAAGAGACGGAAATGGTAAAGCAATTACTATTCTCAATAATCTTTCTATTGATTTGGAACATTTGCGAAAGAAGGTTGAAGTACTCAGCCCGGCAAATCCAAATGTGGAAATCAGTAACGAAAAGAAAAATCTACACTTGACTCGTCAAGCGGAACGTGCATTGAAAACTACTTTTCTCGAAGCTAAAGTTTTTCAAAGTACGTCTATCAGTACGGCACATCTATTATTGTGTATTTTAAGAAATGAGAATGATCCAACAACCAAACTACTGCATCGTCTGAAAATAGACTATAACGTAGTTAAAGAACAGTATTTAAATATGACACCAAGCGAAGAAGATTTTAATGATAATTTGCCAACAAACGAATCATATAATGATGACTCAGGACAAGATGACAGTTTGAAAGAAGGCAATTTTAACAATCCGGCAAATAAGACTAATAAAAAATCTAAAACGCCTGTTTTGGATAATTTTGGTCGTGATTTAACCGAGATGGCCGAAGAAGGAAAACTCGACCCAGTTGTTGGTCGTGAAAAAGAAATTGAAAGAGTTTCTCAAATCCTTAGCCGAAGAAAGAAAAATAATCCGTTACTAATTGGTGAACCTGGTGTTGGTAAATCTGCCATTGCCGAAGGTTTAGCCTTGCGAATTATTCAGAAGAAAGTATCGCGAATTCTTTTCGGAAAAAGAGTTGTTACGCTTGATTTAGCATCTTTAGTTGCCGGAACAAAATACCGTGGACAATTCGAAGAAAGAATGAAAGCCGTGATGAATGAGTTGGAGAAAAATGACGATATCATTCTTTTCATTGACGAAATTCACACTATCGTTGGTGCTGGTGGCGCAACAGGTTCACTTGATGCTTCCAATATGTTTAAACCAGCATTGGCAAGAGGCGAAATACAATGTATTGGTGCCACTACACTTGATGAATACAGACAATATATCGAGAAAGATGGCGCGTTGGAAAGACGTTTCCAAAAAGTAATCGTAGAACCAACCTCAGTTGAAGAAACCATTACGATTTTGAATAACATCAAAAACAAATACGAAGATCACCATAGCGTTACCTATACAGACGAAGCGATTGAAGCCTGCGTTAAATTGACAAACAGATATATGTCAGAGCGTTTTCTTCCAGACAAAGCAATTGATGCATTGGATGAAGCGGGTTCAAGAGTTCACATTACTAATATTGATGTTCCAAAACAAATTCTGGAGTTAGAACGTCAATTGGAAGAAGTACGTGACTTGAAAAATTCGGTTGTTAAGAAACAGAAATATGAAGAAGCAGCCAAACTTCGTGATGATGAAAAACGTTTAGAAAAAGACTTAGCTATTGCTCAAG
This sequence comes from Flavobacterium sp., assembly GCF_031381455.1. GTDB lineage: Bacteria > Bacteroidota > Bacteroidia > Flavobacteriales > Flavobacteriaceae > Flavobacterium. Next base: position 249,270 of record NZ_JANMXZ010000008.1, read on the forward strand.
AACAATGGGAAGAAGATTCTAAAAGCAATCGTATTCTGGTTACCGAAGATAACGTTGCCGATGTCGTATCGATGATGACCGGAATTCCTGTTAATCGTATTGCTCAAACAGAAAGCAACAAACTAGCACATCTTCCTGATTTAATAAAAGGAAAAGTAATTGGACAGGACGAAGCTGTTTTGAAAATCTCTCGTTCTATTCAAAGAAATCGTGCCGGTTTGAAAGATCCAAATCGCCCTATTGGTTCGTTTATTTTCTTAGGACAAACCGGTGTTGGTAAAACACAGTTAGCTAAAGTTTTAGCCAAAGAATTATTCGATTCTGAAGATGCTTTGATTAGAATTGACATGAGCGAGTACATGGAGAAATTTGCCATTTCTAGATTAATCGGTGCACCTCCGGGTTATGTTGGTTATGAAGAAGGTGGACAATTAACTGAAAAAGTTAGAAGAAAACCTTATTGTGTTGTGCTTTTGGACGAAATTGAAAAAGCACATCCCGATGTTTTCAATATGATGTTACAAGTATTAGATGACGGTTATTTGACGGATAGTTTAGGCCGTAAAATCGACTTCAAAAATACGATCATTATTATGACTTCTAATGTTGGAGCACGTCAATTGAAAGATTTTGGACAAGGTGTTGGATTTGGAACAGCTGCAAAAATTGCCCAAGCCGATGACAATTCGAAAAGTGTTATCGAAAATGCTTTGAAGAAAACTTTTGCTCCTGAATTCTTAAACAGAATTGATGATGTAATTGTCTTTAATCCATTAGAAAAACACGATATCGATTTGATTATCGAAATCGAATTAAAGAAACTATTTGGAAGAATTTCTGAATTAGGATACACTCTAAATCTTTCAGACAAAGCCAAAGCGTTTATTGCCGAAAAAGGTTTTGATAAACAATTTGGTGCGCGTCCGCTTAAAAGAGCAATTCAGAAATATGTTGAAGATGCTTTAGCTGAGGAAATAATCACCTCCAAAATTGCTGTCGGAGATATCATTTTCATGGATTTAGACGAAGCTACGCAAGAGTTGACAGTCGCTATCCAGAAAGCAAAAAAATCCACGAGTTAAGAAATAATAAAGTAACTTTAAGCCACGAATTAAATTCGTGGCTTTTTAATTTTATAACTTTATCATGGACAAAAAATTTATTCCTTCCCTAATTATCTTTTTTAAAGGATTTGTTATCACCGCGCTCGGAATAGTATTTCACTTTATGAACACCGGAACATCAATTCCATTAATTGTAATTGGATTGACAGTCATTTTCGTTTCATTTATCGTACTGCTGATAATGCATTTAATAGAATCTAAAAAGAAATGAATCCTTATCTTGACATAGTTCTTAGAAGTATTGCCGTTTATCTTTTTATGGTGATTGCTTTGCGAATTTTTGGTAAAAAGGAATTATCCCAACTCAACACAGCCGATGTTATATTGATTTTACTGATTAGTAACTCGGTACAAAATGCCATGGTCGGAAGTAATTCATCACTTGCAGGTGGATTAGTAGCCGCTTTGGTTTTGTTTACTTTCAATTATATTTTGAAAAAAGCAATGTACAAATCAAAAACCTTTAACGATTTAGTACAAGACACACCTTTGATTCTGATTCACGATGGCAAAGTTGATTTCAAAGCTTTAGCCAAATTGGAAATATCATCCGATGAATTAGATGAAGTAATTCGGGAACATGGCGTGGAAAACTATAAAGAAGTGAAACTCGCCATGATGGAAATCGATGGGAATATAAGCATTATTTCGGGAGACAAAAATCTGAAACAAACACATCACAAACGAAAAATTCATAAAACATTGGGAAGCGTAAACAAATAACATCATGAATAAAAACAGACTCGAAGCCTTTAGCGACGGCGTTTTAGCTATCATTATTACCATTATGGTTTTGGAATTCAAACTTCCCGAAGGATCAAATTATGATGATTTAGAACCTTTACTTCCAAAGTTTTTTAGCTATGTATTGAGTTTTATTTATGTTGGTATTTACTGGAACAATCACCATCATATGATGCATACGGTAAAACAGGTGAATGGCAAAATTCTTTGGGCGAATCTGCATCTGTTGTTTTGGCTGTCGTTGATTCCATTTGCAACAGCCTGGAACGGTGAAAATCACTTCGCTCCTTTTCCAATGATGTTGTATGGCATAATCTTGTTAATGAATGGAATTGCGTATTTCATTTTGCAACAATTAATTTTAAAAGAACACGGCAAGGATTCTTTATTGTCTAAAGCAATTGGTAGCGATTTCAAAGGAAAATCGTCACCGGTCTTATATACAATAGCAATTTTGTTTGCTAATTTTTACCCAATAGTTTCTGGCGGAATATACATCTTGGTTGCCCTGATGTGGCTCGTGCCAGATAAAAGAATTGAAAGGATTTTTAACGAAAATCAATAGCTCTGTGAATCTCTGTGTAACAAAAAATATTTCAAAGAGATGCATAAAGAAAAATAAAGATGCACTGAGAATTATAACAGAATGGCACTCAGTGAATCTCAAAAAAAACTCCGTGAATCTCTGTGTAACAACCTTAAACCAAAAATTATGAACATCCTATCACAACTCATTGTCGGATTTATTGCACTTTTGCACATTTACATTCTTTGGCTCGAAATGTTCGCGTGGACAACTCGCGGAAGAAAAGTTTTTAAAACCATACCCGAAGACCAATTTGAAAAAACCAAAGTCATGGCAGCAAACCAAGGTTTATACAACGGCTTCCTTGCTGCTGGATTGATCTGGTCGCTTTGTATTACAGACATTGACTGGAGTAAAAACATCGCCATCTTCTTCCTTTCCTGCGTTTTTGTTGCCGGAATTTATGGTGCGATGACCGCTTCTAAAAGAATATTCTTTGTACAGGCAGTTCCTGCTATTTTAGGATTGTTGAGTTTTATGTTACAAATTTAATCCTCCAACTCCACCATAAAACTATTTAAAAACGCCACCGAATTTTCAATATCATAATGCAGAATTCTGTCTTCTTTTACAAGCGGCACATCAGCTCTGAATGATTTTAGGAACATTTCTATAAACTCACTTGACTGCAATGGCCGTCTGAATTCTATCGCTTGCGAAGCATTCATCAATTCTATCGCCAGAATCCGTTCCAGATTTTCCATAACCTTTAAGCATTTTGTAGCAGCATTTGCTCCCATGCTTACGTGATCTTCTTGTCCGTTACTCGAAACTATGCTATCAACACTAGCCGGAGTTGCCAATTGCTTGTTTTGGCTGGCAATGCTAGCGGCTGTATATTGCGGAATCATAAATCCTGAATTCAATCCCGGATTGTCAATCAAAAAAGCTGGTAAACCACGTAATCCTGAAATCAGTTGATAGGTTCTTCTTTCGGATATACTTCCTAATTCGGATAATGCAATCGCCAGAAAATCTAAAGCTAATGCTAATGGTTGTCCGTGGAAATTACCTCCCGAAATAATGACATCTTCTCCAATAAAAATATTTGGATTATCAGTAACCGAATTGATTTCGGTCTTGAAAACTTTTTTTACATAATCAATTGTATCCTTTGAAGCGCCATGCACTTGTGGAATGCAACGAAAAGAATATGGGTCTTGAACATGTTTTTTGTGTTGCGAAATAATTTGACTGTCTTGCAATAATTGTCTCATTCGTCTTGCCGTTACTATCTGTCCTTTGTGCGGACGAATCAAATGGATTAGTTCATCAAACGGTTCAATTCTGCCATCAAATCCTTCTAATGAAATAGCCGAAATCACATCCGCAAAATAAGCGTATTTCATGGCTTTCAGGAGAATATAACTTCCGTAAGCACTCATGAATTGCGTTCCATTCAGCAATGCCAAACCTTCTTTAGATTGCAACACGATTGGCTGCCAGTTAAACTTTTTCAACACTTCGGAAGCATGTACTTTTTCACCTTCAAAATTCACTTCGCCTTCGCCTAATAATGGTAATGACAGATGTGCTAATGGTGCTAAATCGCCACTCGCTCCAAGCGAACCTTGTGTATAAATTATGGGAAGAATATCGTTATTGTAAAAATCAATCAAACGCTCTACAGTTACCAATTGCACGCCAGAATGTCCATAACTTAAAGACTGAATTTTAAGCAACAACATTATCTTTACAATTTCAGTTGGCACTTCATCTCCAGTACCACATGCATGCGATTTTACTAGATTTTCCTGCAGTTGAGATAAATCCTCATTCGAAATTTTCACATTGTACAACGAACCAAAACCCGTATTAATACCATAAATCGGTTTGTCATGTTTTGCCATTTTTTTGTCTAAATATTCCCTACACTTTTGAATATTTATTCTGGCTTCTTCAGAAAGAGAAAGTGATTTATGTTGAGAGATGATTTCTTGTAAAGTCTCTAAAGTCAATACTTCCGAACTGATGTAATGTGTGTTTTCCATTTTTAGGGTGCAAATTGTCCCCAAAATTCAATAAACATACGTTAAAAAACAAGTTTTGTTCATAGTATTTTATTGAGAATTTAATAATGAAAGCATGTCTAAACTGGAAAAAAGTATATTTTTTTTGACTACTATCCATATTACTACGATTTTGATAAAAATGGTGCTAAAACTTTTTTCCTATTCAAAAAGTAGTATTTTTGAAAAACATGTGGAACAAAAAAAACATATTTACTTCAGCATCAGCAGCTAATTTATTGGCTCTAACTACTGTTGCTACCACATCAACTACAACCCCGTTTGGGGTATAATCTTTAATATAATCATAATGCATGGGCTTTCGATAGAGAGTAACTAAGTTATGCAAATCACAAATGAATAAAATACAAATAGCAAATAAAACACAAAAGAACAATTTACAAAATCCAAATGTTAGCAAATAATGCGCATCTTTTTTAACTTTTAGAGTTTGAAATTTAATTGGAATTTGGAATTTATCCCGATACTTCGGGATTGGAATTTAAAACAAAAAATCATGATAGTATTAAAATTTGGCGGAACTTCGGTAGCCAATGCAGAAAATATTTCAAAAACAATAGCCATTGTAACCAATAAAAGTAAAGAAGACAAACTAGCCGTTGTGGTTTCTGCTTTCAGTGGCGTAACCGATATGTTAATCTTAGCTGGAAAAACAGCGTCAGCAAAAGACAAAAATTACAAAGACATTGTTAGCCAAATAGAGAAAAAACACAAAGATGCTATCGACGAGTTAATTCCGTTGAGCGAACAAAGCAATCTTATTGAAACCATTAATGGTCATATCAATCACTTAAAAACTTTATTAGATGGTTGTTATCTTTTGGGCGAATTATCTAATAGAACCGCTGATATTGTGGCTGGCTTTGGAGAATTGTTATCATCTCAAATCATTGCCGTAGCGCTAAAACAAAAAGTAAGCAATTCCGCTTTCAAAGACAGTCGTGAACTAATCAAAACCGATTCGAACTTCGGAAAAGCAGCCGTTGATTTTGGCGTAACCAATAAATTGATTGCCGATTATTTTAAATCCAATACCAATCAGGTCGTGTTATTTCCCGGTTTTATTGCTTCTTCAATTGATGGCAATACAACAACATTGGGTCGTGGTGGTTCTGATTATACTGCGGCAATTATAGCAGCAGCTGTAAAAGCGGACGTTTTAGAAATTTGGACCGATGTAAACGGTATGTTTACTGCCAATCCAAAAATTGTAAAACAAGCACAGCCGATAGAAACTATTTCCTATCAGGAAGCGATGGAATTGTCGCATTTTGGTGCCAAAGTATTGTATCCGCCAACGATACAACCCGTATTGAAAGACAGCATTCCTATTTTTATCAAAAATACTTTTGAACCTGAAATTTACGGAACACTAATTTCTGATACTCCAAAGGCTACTGCAAATCCTATCAAAGGGATTTCGCATATAGATAACATTGCATTGCTGACACTCGAAGGTTCAGGAATGATTGGTGTTGCCGGTTCTTCAAAGCGTTTATTCGAAGTGCTTTCGCAGCATAACATCAACGTGATTTTTATTACTCAGGCTTCTTCAGAACACTCTATTTGTATTGGTATTCTAAATGCTGATGCTGATAGAGCCAAATTCGCTATCGATAAAACTTTTGAAATTGAGATTGCACAAAACAGAGTTGACCCAACCATAGTGGAAAAAGACTTATGCATCGTGGCTTTAGTAGGTGAAAGCATGAAAAATCATCAGGGAATTAGCGGTAAAATGTTTAGCACTTTAGGGAAAAACAATGTGAACATTCGAGCGATTGCACAAGGAGCATCTGAAAGAAATATCTCCGTTGTGATTAATGAAAAAGATGTCAAAAAAGCATTGAATACATTGCACGAGCGTTTCTTTGAGGACAATACAAAGCAGTTAAACTTATTCGTAATGGGCGTTGGAAATGTAGGCGAGAAATTCATTGACCAAATTGCACAACAAAAGAAATTCTTAAAAGAAAATCTGAAAATCAATTTGCGTGTTATTGCGATGTCAAACTCAAGAACAATGGTTTTTGATGAAGAAGGAATCAACCTGAAAGACTGGAAAACGGCGCTTGCAGCAGGTGAAAAAGCAAATGTAGAAAGCTTTATTGCTAAAGTAAAAGACGTCAACTTACGCAACAGCATCTTCGTTGATATAACCGCAAATTATGATATTGCAGGCATTTACGACAAGTTCTTAAGTGAGAATATTGCTGTAGTTACCTGCAACAAAATTGCCTGCTCATCGGAATATAACAATTACAAAAACCTTAAAAATCTATCCCGAAAATACAATGCTCCGTTCTTATTCGAAACGAATGTTGGAGCCGGATTACCAATCATTGACACGCTAAAACATTTGATTGCTTCGGGAGACAAAGTGAATAAAATCCAAGCGGTTTTATCAGGAAGTTTGAACTTTATTTTTAATAATTTCAGTGATAAATATAATTTTCATGATGTTGTTAAAGAAGCAGGTGTTCAAGGATTTACAGAACCTGACCCAAAAATTGATTTAAGCGGAGTTGATGTGGCAAGAAAGATATTAATCCTTATCCGCGAAAGCGGTTATAAAATGGATATTGAAGAAATCGAGAACAATTGTTTCTTGCCACAAGAATGTATGGACACAACCAACAACGAAGATTTCTTTAAATCATTAACGAAGCATGATGCGCATTTCAATAAACTTTTGGCTGAAGCCAAATCGAAAGACAGTCGTATTAAATTTGTCGCTAAATTTGATAACGGAAAAGCATCAGTAGGTTTACAATTCATTCCAAAAGAAAGCCCGTTTTATAACCTTGAAGGAAAAGATAATATAGTCGAATTCTACACTGACCGTTATGTGGACCAGCCTTTAATCATCAAAGGTGCCGGTGCCGGAGCTGCAGTTACAGCTTCTGGTATTTTTGCTGATGTAATTAGAATTGGAAATGTTTAATTAAATTACTGAGAAACTGAGTGCCTGAGTAGCTAAGAAAAACTCAGTAACTTAGCGACTCAGCAACTCACCAACTGTAAAAATGAACGAAATCAAAATATTCTGCCCTGCCACTATCGCCAATCTCAATTGCGGATTCGATGTTATGGGATTGTGTCTCGAAGGTATTGGTGACGAAATGATTATTCGAAAAGTCGCTGAAAAAGGCATCAGAATAACCAAAATTACCGGAGCCGATTTGCCTTTGAAAACAGAAAAAAATGTAGCCGGCGTAGCCGCTTTAGCATTATTGAATGCCATACAATCCGACTTTGGTTTTGAAATTGAAATCCATAAAAAAATAAAAGCAGGAAGCGGCATTGGAAGTTCTTCTGCCAGTGCGGCCGGAGCGGTTTTTGGCATCAACGAACTTTTGGGAAAACCATTTACTAAACACGAGTTAGTTGACTTTGCCATGAAAGGCGAAGTGGTTGCCAGTGGTAGCGAACATGCTGACAACGTTGCTCCTTGCCTACTCGGCGGATTTACATTGGTTCGCGGATACAATCCATTAGATGTGATAAAAATTGAAAGTCCAAGTGAATTATTTGCCGTGGTATTACATCCACATATCGAAGTGAAGACTTCGGATTCACGAGCGGTTTTATCACCAACTGTTTCCTTGAAAAATGCTATCACACAATGGGGAAACCTTGGTGGATTGATTGCCGGTTTATATACCAAAGATTACGAGCTCATTGGTCGTTCGCTAAATGATGTCATCGTAGAACCTGCGAGAAAACATTTGATTACTAATTTTGAAAAAGTAAAAAATGCTGCGCTACAAAATGGTGCTTTAGGTTCCGGAATTTCCGGTGCCGGACCATCAATTTTTGCATTGTGTAAAGGAGAAACTATTGCCAATACTGTTGCCAAAAGCATGAGTGATGCCTACGCAGATAGCGGAATTGCATTTGACATTCACATTTCAAAAGTGAACGATGAAGGAACAAAAATAATTTAAAGTTTGAAGTACGAAGTACGAGGTACAAAAAGTATTTCGTACTTCCGACTTCGTAAATCGTACTTAACAATGAATTACTACAGTCTTAATAATAAATCCCATAAAGTAAGTTTCCAACAAGCCGTTGTTGCTGGTTTAGCACCTGATAGAGGTTTGTATTTCCCAGAAACTATTACTCCACTACCCGATTCTTTCTTTACCAATATTGAAAATTTGTCTCACGAAGAAATTGCATTTGAAGCCATTAAACAATTCGTCGGTGATGAAATTCCAGAAGCCGAACTCAAAAGAATAATTTCCGAAACGCTATGCTTTGATTTTCCTTGTGTTCCTGTAGAAGACAATGTGTTTTCATTAGAATTATTTCATGGCCCAACGATGGCTTTTAAGGATGTTGGGGCACGTTTCATGTCACGTTGTTTGGACTATTTCAATAGAGACAAAGATATTAAAAATACGGTTTTAGTAGCAACTTCCGGTGATACTGGTGGTGCTGTTGCCAGTGGTTTTTTGGGTGTTAAAGGCGTAGAAGTTATCATTCTCTATCCATCCGGAAAAGTGAGTGATATACAGGAAAGACAGTTGACAACTTTAGGTCAGAATATAAAAGCGCTTGAAGTAGATGGCGTTTTTGATGATTGTCAGGATATGGTCAAAAAAGCATTTCTTGATGACGGTTTGAAACACAAGAATCTTACTTCAGCAAACTCAATTAATATTGCGCGTTGGTTGCCGCAAATGTTTTATATTTTCTTTGCATACCAACAATTAAAGAAACACAACAAACCAATTATTCTGTCTTGTCCAAGTGGAAACTTTGGGAATATCTGCGCTGGTATCATGGCGAAACGATTAGGATTGCCTATAGCTCATTTTGTAGCTTCTACAAATGCAAACGATACCGTTCCAAGATTTTTAGAAAAAGGAAATTACGACCCAAAGCCATCTATCGCAACTATTTCCAATGCAATGGATGTGGGCAATCCGAGTAATTTCATCCGTATTCAGGAGTTATATCACAACAATTTATCCGAATTTTACAACGACTTTTCATCCTATTCGTATACTGATACTGAAACCGAAGCTGCCATAAAAGACATTTACAACCGAACAAAATACATAGCCGAACCTCACGGTGCTGTTGGTTATTTGGGATTGAAAAAAGAAATGGCAAAACAACCGGATAGCGTTGGGGTATTTTTAGAGACGGCTCATCCAATTAAATTCCTTGATACTGTTGAACCTTTATTGAATTTGAAATTACCAATTCCGACACAAATTGAAAGCGTGCTTAACAAAGACAAAGTGAGCATAAAGATTAAGACGTATGAAGAGTTTAAAACATTTTTAGACTGAACCTTTTAAATTTCTTTATTATCTTATTATTTTCATATTAAGAATTGTACTTTATATTTTTATTTATAAAAAATTACTTTTAACAATTTTTTTAAGAATAATACACCTTTTTAATTATAAAATTATGATATTTACGTATAATAGTAATTTTACTAAATAAACTTTTTATTTAGGTACAATTAGTTTCAATATTTTAATGAAATACTGTTAATTATGAAATACAGACTACTTATTATTATTTTGTTGGTATTTGAAAGTCTTTCTTTTGCTCAAAACAAAATTAATCTTTGGAATAATACTAACAAAAAAAACAACATGGTTGCACTTGATTCGAGAATGCAACTCCCTGAAAACAAACTTTTCAACTTAAACTTAGTAGGTTTAAAATCAAATTTGAAAAATGCGCCTTCGAGAACGGTGTACAAGAAACAATCTGGAACTGTATTATCCATTCCAAATGCAGATGGAGTATTAGAAAAATTTAGTATTTACGAAAATTCAATTATGGATCCAGCTTTAGCGGCAAGATATCCAGGAATTAAATCATATATCGGAATCGGAATTGACAATCCTTTGGCAACAGCATATTTCAGTGTTTCTCCGCTAGGTTTCAAATCTATGGTACTTTCTCCTGATAAATCTGCTGTTTTCATAGAACCAATTTCGGCTGATTTAGAAACATATACCGTATACAGAAAAGCTGACAAAGCACAATCACTTTCGCGTTTCGAATGCAGTGTTATTGATGAGGTTGCTCCACAAATTGATGCAAGTACTTTAAGACCAAACGCTGATGACGGTGTTTTGAGAACTTTTCGGTTGGCAATGTCTTGTACAGGAGAATATACAGCTTATTTTGGTGGCACAATAGCATTAGCATTGGCTGCTATAAATAGCTCCATTACTAGATGTAATGGTGTTTTCGAAAAAGATTTCGGGGTGCGATTAATTATTATTGCCAATACTGATTTGGTTATTTATACTGATGCTTCAACAGATCCCTATTCTCCTGCTGCAAACAAGTCGCAATGGAACGCCCAATTACAATCAACTTTAACTTCCATTATTGGCGAGTCTAATTATGATATTGGGCATTTATTTGGTGCTACTGGTGGCGGAGGAAATGCTGGTTGTATAGGTTGTATTTGTGTTAACGGTTCAAAAGGAAGTGGAATAACATCTCCTGCTGATGGTATACCTACTGGAGATAATTTTGATATTGATTATGTAGCTCACGAAATTGGTCACCAAATGGGAGCAAATCATACGTTTTCTATGAATAATGAAGGAACAGGCGCAAATATGGAACCTGGTTCAGGTTCAACAATTATGGGCTATGCAGGTATAACAAGTCAAGATGTTCAGCCACATTCAGATGCTTATTTTCATGCCATTAGTATTCAACAGGTAACAAATAACATTAAAGCTAAAACTTGTTCGGTGAATATTGCAACAGGAAATGCTACACCAACGGCTAATGCAGGCTTAGACTATACCATTCCTAAAAGCACACCATTTATGCTTACAGGATCAGGATCAGATGCAAATGGAGATGTATTAACCTATAATTGGGAACAATTTGATAATGCTGCTTCTACTGAAACTGGGGCAAATTCTGTAGCAAGTGGTACAAGAACATCAGGTCCAACTTTTAGATCTTACAATTCTTCAACCTCTCCAATAAGATATTTTCCTAGAATGGCTTCAGTTTTAACTGGTGCCTTAACCACTTCGGGGACAGAAATATTAGTAGAAGCTTTACCGTCTGTTGCAAGAACAATGAATTTCAGACTAACTGTTCGCGATAATAAAGCTGATGGACCGGCAAACAATAGTGATGATATGATTGTCAATGTTAATGCAATAGCGGGACCATTTAGTGTTACATCACCAAATACCGCTGTTTCCTATGGTGTAGGTAGTTCGCAAGTTATAACATGGGATGTATCTGGAACAACGTCAAATGGCGTAAATTGTGCTAATGTTGATATTCTTTTATCTACAGATTCGGGTGCAACTTGGTCGACATTAATAGCGGCAACTCCAAATGATGGAACTCAAGCAGTTACTATCCCAAATACAATAGGAACTACAAATAGGATTATGGTAAAAGGAACCAATCATATTTTCTTTGATGTTTCTAATATTAACTTTAATATTATTAATACGACGCCTGCACCAACGATTTCCAGCATTAGTGCCACATCAGTTTGCATAGGGTCTACATTTACGATAACAGGAAATAACCTAACAACAACAAATGCAGTAACCATCAATGGAACTGCTGTCGCTTCCTATGTTGTAAATAGTAATAGTCAAATAACAGTGACGGCAGGTAATGGCACTTCAGGTACTGTAACTGTAAATACTGCTGGTGGTACAGCCACTTCTATTGCATCAATCAATATTTATCCATTACCAACTACTGCTTGGGCAACTAGTACTAGTAATGTTTGTCAAAGCACTACTGCAAAAACTGTAACATTGGCTTATACAGCTACTACTAATTTACCCACTACATATAGCATCACTTGGTCTGCTTGGCCTAACAATAGCTTTACAACAGTTACCAATCAAAGTTTTTCAGGTACAGAAGGTGGAGGAAATATTACCATTAATGTCCCTGCAAATGCAAATTTTGGTACATATACAGGAACAATTACAGTAGCTAACGGAAATGGATGTATTAGTTCTGCACTACAAACTTTTACAGTAATTGTAAATGCAACTCCAACAGGAGTTAGTGCAACAGCTTCACCTACTACCTTGTGTGCTGGTAACCCAATCAATATAAACTCTTCCTATAATGTTGCTTCTGTTACTGGAACCAGCACCACAATTAGTGCATTTAATGCTTTAAGGAATACCGGAACTAGTTATACTTCTATCTTTCCCGGAACTACAATAACTACATGGAGGAATTCAACCAGTACAGATGACAACCTGAGCAATAATCAGCCCATTGGTTTTAATTTTGTTTATAATGGCACGTCTTATAGCACCTTTAGGGTAAGTACTAATGGATTTGTCACTTTTGATAATGCTTCAACAGCAACTGGCTCTGGGGCTAGTCCTGCTGCCTATAGTTATACAAATAACTGGACTACTGCTGCTAGCGGTTTGATTGTTGCTCCAAATTGGGACGACCTTCGTACATCAGGAAATCTTGGAACGGTAGCTGATCTTAATAACAGTATTAATTATACTACTTCAGGAACCGCAGGCACCAGAATTTTGACAGTTGAGTGGAAAAACATGAAGGACTTTAGTACTTCTTCAGCCGCTTCATATAATTGGCAAATTAAGTTTTATGAATCAGATAACCATATTGAATTTGTATACGGAACAATGACTCAAACTGCTGCTTCTGTATCCTACAGTCTGGGATTAAGTGCTGCAACTGTTAGCACTACTCCTATATCCTCTCAATTACTCAGCCAAACAACAGCAAACACTGGCACTTTTGGTTTTACCAATCAAAACAGTCTTGCAACCATAACATCTAGTAATACAACAATTTCTTTTTATACTCCCCTCACCCCAGTTTATAGTTGGACAGGACCTAATTCATTTACAAGTTCTGAAGCTAATCCAATCATTACTTCTACTACTTCGTCTGCCTCTGGAACTTACAATTTAATAGTTTCTAATTCTGTAAATGGTTGCCAGTCGGCTCAGGTATCTAGTGCTAATGTCTCAGTTAACGAACGTCCGACAGCAGCTATCAATGGAACAGCAACTATTTGCAATGGAGGAAGTAGCACAATCAATATTTCAGTTACTGGTTCAGGAACTATAAGTGGTACATTATCACCGGGTGCAATTCCATTCAGCGGAACGGCTCCAACTATTAGTGTAAATGTTACACCTACATCAAATACTACCTATTCCGTTGCGACTTTATCAAATGCATCGTGTACTTCAATAGCAAGTGACTTAACAGGAACACGAATAATCAATGTAAATGCACGCCCGACAGCAACTATCACTGGAACAGCAACTATTTGCAATGGCGGAAGCAGTTCAATCAGTATTTCAGTTACTGGTTCAGGAACTATAAGTGGTACATTATCACCGGGTGCAATTCCATTCAGCGGAACGGCTCCAACTATTAATGTAAATGTTACACCTACATCAAATACAACCTATTCCGTTGCGACTTTATCAAACGCATCATGTATTTCAATAGCAAGTGACTTAACAGGAACCCGCATAATAAATGTTAATGCACGCCCGACATCAGCTATCAGTGGAACAGCAACTATTTGCAATGGCGGAAGTACTCCAATCAGTATTTCAGTTACTGGTTCAGGAACTATAAGTGGTACATTATCACCGGGTGCAATTCCATTCAGCGGAACGGCTCCAACTATTAGTGTAAATGTTACACCTACATCAAATACGACCTATTCAATTGCAACTTTATCAAATACATCTTGTACTTCGATAGCGAGTGACTTAACAGGAACCCGCATAATAAATGTAAATGCTATTACATCAGGAACAACTACTCAAACACAATGTGATGGTTCTTATTTATGGTCTGGTCCATTAGGAAACGGTCAAACTTATACCGCTTCAAACAGTACTGCTACATTCGTTTCCGGTTGTCATACACAAACGTTGAATTTGACAATTAACCAAAGTACAGCAAGTTCACAATCAGTTACAGCTTGTGATAGTTATACCTGGACAGCAAACGGAACAACGTATACTGCAAGTGGTACTTATGAAGTAACAGGGTTAAATGCTGCGGGATGTACCGATACTAAAACATTGATATTGACCATTAATACATGTCAGACAGTTTTAAATGTTAAGATGATGATTCAAGGTTATTATGCTGGTTCATCAACAATGACAGCGGCTAAATTTAATGAGTTGGCAACTACAACTGCTACAGATGTTGATGACATTACAGTTGAGCTAAGAAATTCAATTACTTATGCGGTAGTTGCTACTACCACCTCATTATTAAATACAAATGGTGATGCTCAAGCTATTTTTGCACCTGCTGTTGGAAATAGTTCATATTATATAGCTATTAAGCATAGAAATACACTTGAAACATGGAGTGCAAATCCTGTTTCATTTGGAGGTTCTCCAATAAGCTATGATTTCACAACATCTGCTAATAAAGCTTTTGGAGATAATATGGTTGAATTAGGTTCAGGCTTATTTGGATTCTATACAGGAGATATTAATCAAGACGGAAATGTTGACAATCTTGATTATTCAGACTGGGAGTTACAATCAATAGATTTTGAACCATCTACTTACTATCGTTCAGGAGATTTGAATGGAGATGGAAACGTTGATAACCTTGATTATTCAGTTTGGGAATTAACCGCAGGTGATATATCCCTTTATTCAAAAACACCAGAACATCCATAAATTTATTTTAAATAAAACGTTGGATAGAAATATTTTTTATTGCATATTTTTCATTTTAATTTAAAAAAAAAAGCATGTGATTAGAAAATAAATTCTATTTTATTTATAAAAATATACCTATTCAACTTATGAATGAGTAAGTTTTTTTATGGATTAATTGCATTTGTTTACTTAAGAATAAAACTCTTTTAAAAGGTTTTCCTATTTTTGTTCAAACCCTTAATAAATGAAAAAAATTACTTCACTCCTTGCCCTATTTATTATTGCTACTTCCTGTGGCGTTAAGCAAACCCGTGAATTGTTAACTTCCGGTGACTATGACGCTGCTATTACTAACGCAGTTGATGGTTTGCGCGGCAACAAAAATGCGAAAGGAAAACAAGACTATGTCTATATGCTAGAAGAAGCTTTTGCAAAAGCCAAAGAACGCGATTTACGTGACATCAATGGTTGGTTTAAAGATGCCAATCCGCAAAACTTAGAAAAAATATACAACACTTACGTTCAGTTGAATTACCGTCAGGAACAAATCCGACCTTTATTGCCATTGAAATTACTTAAAGAAGGTCGTGACGCTCAATTTCCTTTTGATGATTATACCGACCAAATTGTCAGTAGTAAAAACGCCTTATCAAAATATTTGTATGACAATTCCAAAGCGCTTTTGGTAACCAAAGACAAAATGACGATTCGCCGTGCTTATGATGATTTGGTTTATTTAGAAAGTATTAATCCCGGATTTAAAGATGTTGCCAAACTAACAGACGAAGCCAAGTTAAAAGGAACCGATTTTGTAAATGTTTATACCAAGAACGAAACCAATATGGTGATTCCGGTTCGTTTAGAAAACGATTTATTAGATTTTAGCACTTATGGTTTGAATGATAAATGGACAGTCTATCACAACAACCGTCAAAAAGGAATTGACTATGATTATGGTTTGATAGTTAACTTCCGTCAAATCAATATCTCACCAGAGCAAGTAAAAGAAAAACAATTTGAAAAAGAAAAACTGATTAAAGATGGTGTCAAAAACCTTTTAGATGCAAATGGAAATGTAGTAAAAGATAGTTTGGGACATCCGGTAAAAGTGGATAATATGAGAACGGTTCGCATTTCTATTTATGAATTTTCACAAATAAAATCATGTCAGGTTACCGCCAAAGTAGATTATATCAACTTTAAAATCAACCAGCTGATTGAGACATTTCCATTAGCAAGTGAGTTTGTGTTTAGCAATATATACTCAACTTATAAAGGTGATAAACGTGCTTGTGAAGAAACGTATTATTCTAATTTTGAGAGACGAGTCGTTCCGTTTCCAAGCAATGAGCAAATGGTTTTTGATACCGGAAACGATTTAAAAGCCAAACTAAAAGATATTATTTCCAGAAATAAGTTTAGAAGATAGTATTCTTTTTAAAAATAAAATCATGCTTAATTCCCTCACATTCGCTAAAAGAAATACCATTCTAACCAGAATGGCAAAACTTCTTGAACAAGAGAGATCTAACATCAAACTTGTTAATCAAGGAGATATTTCTAACTATTCTGGTGATGATTTAGCAATGACAAAAAGGCTTTTGGTAGATGATCAAAAAATAGACAGCATGATTGCTTCCTTAGTGCAATTAGTTGGTCAGGAAGATCCTGTTGGGAAAGTGGTATACCATTTTACCTCCGAAAACGGTATGAAAATCCAAAACAAAACAGCCGCTTTTGGAACTATTTTAATCATTTATGAATCAAGACCTGATGTAACCGTTGAAGCAACTGCTATAGCGTTTAAATCAGGAAACAGAATTCTATTGAAAGGTGGAAAAGAATCTTTGCAGTCTAATTTAAAGATTATGTCTTTATGGCACCAAGCTTTATCAGATAACAACATCCCAAATAGTTGGATTAGCTATTTAAATTTTGATAGAAAAGAAACCCAACAGTTCTTAGAAAAGCCTTCTCAAAAAGTAGATTTAATTGTTCCGAGAGGTGGAGAATCATTAATCAATTTTGTAAAAAAACATGCTACTTGTCCCGTAATTGTAAGCGGAAGAGGAAATAACTTTGTGTTTGTAAGCCAAGAAGCTGATATAGAGAAAGCATTGGCTATTATCATTAATGGCAAAACATCTAATATTTCGGTTTGCAATGCGTTAGACAAAGTACTTATCGATATAAATCTTCCAAACTGGGAAGCATTTACAAAAAATGTTGTGTCGGAATTGCAGCAACGAAATGTCACTGTTTTGGGCGATGAAACTATTTCAAAAGTAACCAACGTTCCTCAAATTGAATCGGATTTGATTTGGCATGAAGAGTTTTTAGATTATAAAATTGTCATTGGAACTGTTAACTCAAACCAAGAAGCTATTGATAAAATTAATACTTATTGTGGTGGACATTCTGCAGCAATCATCACTTCAAATGATGTAATTGCGCAAGATTTTATGGAAAATGTAGATGCAGCAGCAGTATATCAAAATGCTTCAACACGTTTTACAGATGGTGGACAATTTGGACTTGGTGGTGAATTAGCAATCAGCACCGATAAGCTTCACCAACGTGGACCGCTAGGTTTGCAACATTTAGTTTCTAATAAATGGTATATTTACGGCAATGGACAAATCAGGTAAAAAAAGAATTCTTTTAAAATTAGGAAGTAATACCTTAACCAAAGAAACCAATCATATTTCGAGAGGAAAGATTGAAGATATTGGAATGCAAATTGCTGCTTTAAAAGATAACTACGAATTTGTAATAGTAAGCTCTGGCGCTATTGCGGCAGCGAAACAGTTTGTGAAATTAGAGAGTCAAGACAAAGAAGTCTTTGTAAAACAAGCGTTGGCTTCTATAGGACAACCTCATTTGATGCGTATTTATCAGGAAAACTTTAGCGATTTGGGTTTACTCATTTCCCAATGTTTATTGTCTTACTCTGATTTTGAGAAGGAACAATCCAAAGTCAATATTGTTAACACCATAAATGTATTATTAAAAAATAATTACATTCCGATTATAAATGAAAACGATACGGTAGCTACTGATGAAATTCAATTTGGTGATAATGATAAATTGGCGGCGCTAACTGCTGTATTATTGAATGTTGATATATTAATCATTGCCACAAATACGGATGGAATTTATACCAAAGCTTCCATCAACAATAAAATTCCTGAAACCATTTCGATAGTAACTGATTTAAAAGTATTAGAAAAAGAAATTGGTGATTCGAAGTCTTCTCATGGAACTGGTGGAATGCAATCTAAAATTGAAGCTGCAACTATTGCCAAAGAAGGCAAAATAGAAACTTGGATTGTAAATGGATTAGAAGATAACTTTATCCTGAAAGCTCTAAATAATGAAAATAGGTTTACTAAAATAGTATAACTTAAATAAACTGCTCTAATTTTCCGGCATCTATACTTCCATGCGAATCATTGAAAAGCGCTTTTCCATCCTTTATGACAATTAGTTGTGGCGATTGGTGAAACACTCCAAAGCGACTAGCGATTTCATTTGAGACATCTCTATGTTCTAACAAGTCTAAAAAGTAAGGTGTTATTTTTTCGTGTAAATCAAACTCGTTTTCAAATTGCTTCAAAACCATTCTGCTAACACCACAACGCGTACTGTGTTTAAAAACAAGAACTGGCTTGACTGTTGATTCCGCAATTATTTCATTCAGTTGACCTAAATCTGTAAGCTGTCTCCAACCTACTTTTGAAACCGATTGATTTTCTTCATTAGAACCAAACACATTCTTTAAAAAACTCATAAGTAACTTGTTTTAAGACACTTTGTCTCATTAACAGGATAAAAATCATGTAATAAAGACATTCTGTCTGTAATTTTACATTGGAATACAAATTGACCAATGTTCGGCAAAGATATACATCTTAAAATACAATCAAATTATTTTAACAAACCTACAACAACTATGAACATAAATAATTTAACCATCAAATCGCAAGAAGCGCTGCAACAAGCACAGCAAATTGCACAAGGTTTTGGTCAACAACAACTCGAAAACGAACATATTTTTAAAGGAATTCTGGAAGTTGACGAAAACGTAACACCATTCATTTTGAAAAAACTCAATGTGAATGTCGATTTATTTAAAAAGATTTTAGACAGCACTATTCAAAGTTTTCCAAAAGTTTCAGGAAGCGAAATCATGTTGTCTCGTGAAGCGAACAATGCTTTGAACGAAGCGAATATCATTGCTAAAAAAATGAACGATGAATATGTTTCTATCGAGCATTTAATTTTGGCCATATTCAAATCTAAAAGTAAGGTAGCCCAAATTTTAAAAGACCAAGGCGTTACGGAGAAAGGATTAGAAGCAGCAATTGCCGAAATCAGAAAAGGCGAACGAGTGACTTCTGCATCTGCCGAGGAAACCTATAACGCTTTGAACAAATATGCTAAAAATCTTAACGAATTAGCACGCCAAGGAAAACTTGATCCGGTTATCGGACGTGACGAAGAAATTCGTAGAGTATTACAAATTCTAACACGTCGTACAAAAAACAATCCGATGCTGGTTGGTGAACCTGGTGTTGGGAAAACTGCCATTGCTGAAGGTTTAGCGCATCGAATTGTGGATGGCGATGTTCCTGAAAATCTTAAAGACAAAGTCGTTTATTCACTTGATATGGGTTCGCTGATTGCTGGTGCAAAATACAAAGGTGAATTTGAAGAACGATTAAAAGCCGTGGTAAAAGAAGTTACTTCTGCCGAAGGTGATATAGTGCTTTTTATTGATGAAATCCATACACTTGTTGGTGCTGGAGGTGGCGAAGGTGCTATGGATGCCGCTAATATTTTGAAACCAGCTTTGGCTCGTGGCGAATTGCGTGCTATCGGTGCCACAACTTTGGACGAATATCAAAAATATTTCGAAAAAGATAAAGCATTAGAACGTCGTTTTCAAAAGATTATGATTGACGAACCTGATACCGAAAGTGCGATTTCTATCCTTCGCGGAATCAAAGAAAAATATGAAACGCATCATAAAGTTCAGATAAAAGATGATGCGATTATTGCTGCCGTCGAATTATCTCAACGTTATATTACGAATCGTTTTCTTCCGGATAAAGCCATTGACCTTATTGACGAAGCGGCTTCTAAACTGCGAATGGAAATCAATTCAAAACCAGAGGAATTAGACGTTTTGGATAGAAAGATTATGCAATTGGAAATCGAATTGGAAGCCATCAAACGTGAAAATGACGAAAGTAAAATGAAAGGGTTGAAATTGGAATTGGCAAATCTTAAAGAAGACCGGAATGAGATTTTCACCAAATGGAAATCAGAGAAAGATGTTGTTGATAATATCCAATTAGTAAAAACCGAAATCGAAGATTTTAAATACGAAGCCGAACGTGCCGAACGCGATGGCGACTATGGTAAAGTAGCCGAAATACGTTATGGAAAAATCAAAGAAGCTCAAGAACGTTTGGATAAATTTCAAAAAGAATTACTAGAAAAACAAGACGGAACTTCTTTGATAAAAGAAGAAGTAACTCGGGAAGATATTGCCGAAGTAGTTGCCAAATGGACCGGAATACCGGTAATGAAAATGCTCCAAGGCGAAAGAGAAAAACTCTTAAAACTGGAAGATGAATTGCACCACAGAGTTGTGGGACAAGAAGAAGCCATTGAAGCGATAAGCGATGCGGTTCGCAGAAGTCGCGCCGGATTGCAAGACATGAAAAAACCAATCGGAACCTTCTTATTTCTAGGCACAACCGGAGTTGGGAAAACCGAATTAGCCAAAGCATTAGCCGAATATTTATTTGATGATGAAAACGCTTTGACACGTATTGACATGAGTGAATACCAAGAACGTCACAGCGTAAGCCGTTTAGTTGGCGCGCCTCCAGGATATGTGGGTTATGATGAAGGCGGACAATTGACTGAAGCTGTTCGTAGAAAACCATATTCCGTAATTCTGTTAGACGAAATCGAAAAAGCACATCCTGATACGTTTAACATTTTATTACAAGTATTAGACGAAGGTCGTCTGACAGATAACAAAGGACGATTGGCAGATTTTAAAAACACGATAATTATAATGACTTCCAATATGGGAAGTGCCATCATACAAGAGAAGTTTGAAAATCTTAAGGGTGGAATTGAAGCTGCAACCGAAGCTGCCAAAGTAGAAGTTTTAGGTTTATTAAAACAAACGGTTCGTCCGGAGTTTATTAATCGTATTGATGAAATCGTCATGTTCACACCGTTGACTAGCGCCAACATCACAGCCATTGTGGGCTTGCAATTAAAAAGCGTTATAAAAATGCTGGCGCATCAAAACATTACATTAGATGCAACACCGGAAGCCATTGAGTATTTAGCACAAAAAGGTTACGACCCACATTTTGGAGCGCGTCCGGTAAAAAGAGTTATTCAAAGAGAAGTGTTAAACCAACTTTCCAAAGAAATTCTGGCTGGAAAAATAACCACTGATAGCATTGTACTCTTGGATAGTTTTGATGGTCAATTGGTGTTTAGAAACCAAAGTGAACTAGTTTCATAAGTTTTTATAATAGGTATTTAGTCTTAATGAAAAGCCTAATAGTATTGAAACTAGTAGGCTTTTTTTACATTATATTCTTAAGACTAAACTTTTCCATCTCTAATCTCATCCACAATTTCGGGATTCAATAAAGTGGACGTGTCGCCAAAGTTACTAAAGTCACCTTCTGCTATCTTTCGCAAAATTCGACGCATGATTTTCCCGGAACGTGTTTTAGGTAAGTTCGATACAAATTGGATTTTATCAAGCTTGGCAATCGGACCAATTTGGTTAGAAATAATCTGATTTATCTCTATAGCTAAATTTTCTTGATTTCTGGTTTCTCCTATTTCTTTGAGTATAACAAACCCATACAAAGCATTTCCTTTAACATCGTGAGGAAAACCAACAATAGCACTTTCAGCTATCGCCGGATGCTCATTGATAGCATCTTCAATAGGAGCTGTACCAAGATTGTGTCCCGAAACAATAATCACATCATCCACTCTACCGGTAATTCTGTAATACCCAACTTCATCGCGCAATGCGCCATCTCCCGTAAAATATTTACCTGGAAAAGCCGTAAAATAAGTATCTTTATAACGTTGGTGATCACCCCAAATAGTTCGTGCTATTGATGGCCATGGAAACTTAATACACAGACTTCCGGTAACTTGATTGCCTTCAATTTCGTTGCGCAATTCATCCATCAAAACAGGTTGAATTCCCGGTAATGGTAATGATGCATAAGTGGGTTTGGTTGGTGTTACAAAGGGAATTGGCGAAATCATAATTCCTCCTGTTTCGGTTTGCCACCAAGTATCAACAAGTGGACAACGTTTGCCACCAACGTGATCGTTATACCAATGCCAAGCTTCTTCATTTATAGGTTCTCCAACAGAGCCAATAACTTTCAACGATTTCAACGGAAAACGTTGTACATAATCTAAACTTTCTTTTGCTAACGAACGAATAGCCGTTGGTGCCGTATAGAATTGTGTAATTTTATGTTTTTCGATTACTTCCCAAAAACGACTGAAATCAGGATAAGAAGGAACACCTTCAAAAATAACTGTTGTGGCTCCGTTCAATAGTGGTCCGTAAAGAATATAAGAATGTCCGGTAATCCAACCAATATCAGCGGTGCACCAAAAAATATCATTCTCTTCGTAGGCAAAAACATTTTTAAAAGTATAGGCAGTATAAACCATATAACCCGCTGTGGTATGCACCATTCCTTTTGGTTTTCCGGTTGAGCCCGAAGTGTAAAGTATGAATAATGGATCTTCAGCATCCATGATTTCGGCAACGTTATTTGGAATTGCAGCATCAAGTAAGGGTTGTAACCAAAGATCTCTTCCTTCTTTCATCGCTACTTCGGTATTCGTTCTTTTCACAACCAATACTTTTTCTACACAAGGTGTTTTTTGTAAAGCTTCATCCACAATTCCTTTTAAGTCAATGGATTTATTTCCGCGATAACTTCCATCAGAAGTGATAACCATTTTACATTCGCAGTCATTAATACGAGCAGCCACTGC